>DASXYY010000046.1:0-87307 GCA_036502225.1 Opitutaceae bacterium | reverse complement strand
GCTTCCGGTTGCTTCCCACCCCGCCTCGCGGCGGCGCAGTTTCCTTCCGCTGCCGATATCCATGCCGATACCGGGGTCTGACTTTCACATCCTGAGTTCATGTATTTGATGACGCACTGGAGCGCGTGGTCCCCATGCGCTCGAACGTCCGCCCGCGTTCTGCATCGAACGCCGAAGCGCGTGGGTACCACGCGCTCCATCTGCTCACAACGCGGGCGGCACTTCCCGCACGACCGACCGGGCGGACTTGTCCGCCCGCAGGCCCAGATAAACCGGCTGGCGGAGAAGGCCATCCTCGGTCCATTCCGCGAAGCGAATTTGGGCGATCAATTGGGGTTTGAGCCAGGTCACGCTCTGCATTTCCGCGGCCGTCATGCCAAGTCCATAGCGCGGCCGTCGATCTCGCGGGAGATCGGCAAAGGGACAGGACCGGGCTTTGCGGCGAACGAAGCGGGCATGCAGATCCTGCAAAGTCCGCTGATCATAGCCTGTCCCCACTTTGCCCGCGTAAAGCAACTCACCGCGATGGAAGTATCCCACCAAAATGGCGCCAAAATGAGTTCGGCCGCCGCGAGGCGCGGTGAAGCCGCCGATCACGAATTCCTGCTCGCTGGCGACCCGGCATTTGAACCACGCGCCGGACCGCCGGCCGGGTTCATAGATCGATTGCGGCGCTTTCAGCACGATGCCTTCCAGTCCTTCTTTGCGCACGCGCGCGAACAGCTTGGCCGCAGGCACGTCGAATACGGGTGAGAGCCGCAGGATTCCGGGGGAGCGGCGGCCGAGCAATCGCGCCAACTCCGCCTTTCGCTCCTCAATGGGCGCATCGACGAGCGACCGGCCGTCGCGATGCATCAAATCAAAGAGATAGTAGACAATGGGCGGCCTCGCTTCGGCCGATTCGCGCTGCTGCAGCAGCTGAAACCTCGATCGCCCTTTGGCATCCAGCGCCACGATCTCTCCATCGACGACGGCGTTTCGGCATTTCAGCGTGCGCAGCGCATCGATCACCTCGGGATAGGAATTCGCCAGGGAGTTCCGATTGCGCGACCACAGTTGGATCTCCCGGCCGGAAATCGCCGCCACGGCCCGATACCCGTCGAATTTGATTTCGCAATGCCATTCGCCCCGCGGCACCTCGGCGGCGCCAAGGGCCTTCATCGGCGCAATGAATCCCGCCTTCGTCACGCCGCCCGCGACCGCTTGGACTTGGCCGAACCGCTCTTCGCGGTCTTGCCCTGCTGGGCGCGGTGCAGGCTTTCCTGCAAGGCCGTGGCCAGGTCGATGACATTCGAAGCGGAGCGGCGGGTCCGCGCGTGCGTCGGCAGCGCCTTGCCGCCGGCTTCGGCCTTCTTCTCGATCACCTTCATCAGGGCGGATGCATAATCGTCGGTATATTTATTGGGATCCCACGCGTCGGACATCTGGTTGACCAACGTTGTCGCCATCGCGATCTCGCGGGCGGCCGGCTTCTTTTCCGGCACCTTGAACCGGCTGCGATCGATCAGCTCTTCGCTGAAATGCATCAGTTCAAGCACCATCAGCGGGCCGTCTGGCCGTACGGCCGCCAGGTGCTGGCGGGTTTTGATCACAATCTTGGCGATTCCCACCTTGCCCGTCTTCTCCAGGACTTCCTTCAGCAGGGTGTACGCGCTCGCCCCGCCCTTTTCCGGCTCCAGGTAATAGGGCCGATAGAAAAACATCGGATCGATTTCCTTCAGGGCGACGAAATCGATGATGTCGATCGTGTCGGTCGCCTCCAAGTCCACGCGGCCAAAATCCTCTTCCTTGAGCACGACGAATTTGCCCTTTTCGTATTCGTAGCCCTTTACGATCTGGTCCCAAGGAACCTCCTTGCCGTCGATTTCGGCCACCCGCTTGTAGTTGACCGGGCTGAGATCGCTCGCGCGCAACAGGCGGAACTTGATCTCCTCCCGGCTCGTGGCGTTTTGCAACGCGACGGGGATGTTCACGAGGCCGAAGCTGATGGCTCCCTTCCAGATCGCACGCATGCTGCCTTGGTTGGCTAAGCCCGCTTTGAGTTCCACACCGCGTCGTGGTCGCGCGCGATCCGCGCCAGGGAACGCCGGGTGAGCGCCGACGCATCCTCCTGCCGCGCGGTGAGCGGCTTCATCGGTCGGCCGCCTTTTGCCACCAGCCAGACCTCCTTGCCGCGATCACTGCGAATCCGGAAGAGATGCCATTCGCCCTTGAGCTTCTTGCCCTTGAGGAGCACGTGGAGGCTGCCCTCGTCGCAGCTTCCCTTGAGCAGTTGATAGGTGCCGATATCCCACACCATGACGGTGCCGCCGCCATATTGGCCCTTGGGAATGGCGCCCTCGAAGCGGAGGTATTCGATGGGGTGATCCTCCACCGCGAAAGCGGACCGCTTGACGCCGAGTTCCGTGGGCAGGCCCTTGGGCACGGCCCACGACTTCAGCGCGCCGTCCATTTCGAGACGGAAATCGTAATGCAGGTTGGTCGCGGCGTGTTTTTGGATGACGAAGCGATTCTGCCCCGATCGCGCCTTGCCGGATCGTTTTGCGTTTCGATCCGGCGGAGGCTCCGGGGTCCGCGTGAAATCCCGCTTGCGGCGATACTCGCTCTGCTCCTCCGCCGGCTTTCCGAGGGGCGTCACTTTGCGGACAAAATCCGCCGGCAGGGTCTGTTTGCGCTTCAAAACGGGCGCGAACAGATCGCCGCTCCTTTTGATGCGGGCCAGTGTCTCCCGCGGCGTGAAAAACAACGAATCGATCCGGCGCGCTCGCTTCAATTCGTCCCAGGTCACGGGCGCGGAGACAAATGGTTCATCCCTTTTGGCGCGCACGGAGTAAGCGCACACGGTGGTCTTGGAACGATTGTTCTGGCTCCAATCGATCAGGACGCGGGCTTTCCGCGCCGCCTTGGACATGGTCGTGATCACCCGATCGGGGTGTTGGCGCTCCAGCAGATCGGCCACCGCGTGGGCAAACGCGCCCGTGGTTTCGTAGTGCGTGGGCGTGTTCAGCGGGACGTAAAGCTGAAGCCCTTTTGAGCCGGACACCTTGGGCCAGGCTTCCAATTTCAACCCCGCCAGCAGTTCCTTGAGCAAAAAGGCCACCTCCGCGCATCCAAGCAGATCCGTCGCCGGCCCCGGATCGAGATCGAATACCACGGACGTCGGGCAATCGATGCGGGGAGCCCGGTGCAAAAACGGATGCAGCTCGATGGACGCCAGATTGGCGCACCACGCCAGCGTGTCGGCATCGTTGATCAGAATGTAATTGATGGCCCCCTCGTGGTGACGGCGGGGAACGCTCGCCGTTTCAACCCAGTCCGGTGTGAAACGCGGCGCATTTTTCTCATAGAAGCTGCCTCCCTTCACGCCGTCAGGGAAACGCAGCATCGTCACTGGCCGGTCGCGCAGGTGCGGCAGAATGCACGGCGCGGCGCCGAGGTAATATTTGACGAGGTCGC
Source organism: Opitutaceae bacterium (assembly GCA_036502225.1). Lineage (GTDB taxonomy): Bacteria > Verrucomicrobiota > Verrucomicrobiia > Opitutales > Opitutaceae > Palsa-1447. The sequence goes on along the minus strand of DASXYY010000046.1, from coordinate 83,851 downwards.
CCTTGGTGAAGGCCGACTTCGGGAAAAAGACCTTTTCGAGATGGCTGAGGGCGACCCGGGGCTCCATACCCCCGACATGGACAACGTCGGGGGCCGGCGGAGTCGCTTCAGGTGCCCGTCGCTTCCACCTGCGCCGGGGTCGCCTCAAAGCGGCCGCGGACCCGAAGGCGGTAGCCCCCGGGCGTCTCACCGGTGACGCGCTTGAACATCACGGACATGTATTCCATGTGCTCAAAGCCCGCCATTTCGGCGATGCGCTTCAAAGGATAGTCCGTCTCGGCCAGCAGGCGCCTCACGCGGTCCATCTGCACGCGGCGGATTTCCGCCTGGGGCGAGCGTCCGATATGCAGGCGGAATTTGCGCTCGAGCTGGCTGCGGCACATGTGCACTTCCTGGGCCACCGCTTCGACGATGATGCCCAAGCAGGCGTGCTCGCGGATGAAGGCCAAGGCCTTGGCCACCATCAGGTCGTCGACGGCCAGCACTTCGGTTGACCGGCGCGTGATGACTCCCAGCGGTTCGACGCGTTGGTGCAGATCCTTGGGGTCGCGGCCGGCAATCATGTCACGGAGCATTTCCGCGGCGCGGAAACCGGACTCGAAGGCATTGGGCGCCACGCTGGAAATCGTCGGATGCGACAACTCGCAGCGGATCGTGTCGTTGTTGACGCCGAGGATCGCGATATCTTCGGGGACGACAAATCCGGCCGCGTGCGCGGCCGCCGCCACCTGTCTCGCGCGCATGTCCAGGCAGGTCATGATGCCGATGGGCTTGGGCAGCGTGGCCAGCCACGGGATCAATTCGGTCACCTGTTCCGATTCCCAGAGCGGGTTCAGGTGGCCGGGATATTCCACCTCATGCAGGATGACATTGCGCCCGGCGAGCCGGGCGGCCTCGAGGAAGCCCTCGCGCCGTTCGATCGACCAGCTTTCGTTCGCAAAGCCGCTGAAGGCCAGATTGAAAAATCCACGGTCAATGAGGTGCTCGGCACCCATATGGCCGATGGCCACGTTGTCCGGGCGGATCTTCGGAACGCCCGGAAACGGCGCCGAATCATTGAGGTCGACCAGCGGGATCTTCAGAGCCGCGCATTCCTCGGCCAGAGCCGGGGTCGTATGCCGGCTGATGATTCCGGACCAGGGCTTGTTTCTCAGCCAAGTTGGCTCCGATTGGGCGCGAGCCTCGTCATCATGGTAAGCAGTCCAAAATTCATGGGTTCGCTCAAAATGGGCGATCCCTTTCAACATTTGACGGCTTTCTTCGTAGGTCGTCTGAAAGATCAGCAAAACTTCCGGTCGTTCACTCCGGGGAATTGCGCTTTTGAGACCGGATGTAGTGCTTTCGAGTTCTCGGCAGTTAGGATAAGCGATCATGCCGCACCTGGTGGGGTGGTTTGTTGTGTTTACCCAAGGTGCCAGGGGGTAGCCCTTGGGGGTTTGCGAGGAAGAGCGTATCAGGCTGGCGTGAAAAGGAAATAAGAACGTTTATCGTTAAATTAAGATGCTTTACTGCCCCGAGTTAACACATTTTACCCGCGGGCAGGGACCGTTTCGATGTGCTTCTGGAGGTCGGGCGGCAGCAGCAAGAGGCCTTTCGACCAGACCACAGAATCCCTGGGCAGCACGTCCATCGCACGTCCAAGCAGCTCCAGCCGATAGAGCGAACCCACCGACAAATCCTTGAGCCGGTCTTCGGTCGCCTGGCTGATGCAGCGGCGAAGGGGTTCGCGCGCCAAGTCGAGGCGCTTGGCTTGGGCCAATACGATTCCCAAGGCAACCCGTCGCTCCCAGGGCAAATTCCGGATGGCGGCGCTGTTCAAGCGCGGAAGCAGGACGCGCAGCGCGCTTTCCTTTTCCGACTCGTCACCCCGGGCGAGCGCGACCTCCACCCGCGCCACCCAAGCACCCATGTTGGCGGGGTAGTGCCGGAGCGTCGCCGCCACTTCCTCCGCTTGGTCCAATTTCCCGGCGTCAATGAAGTACTCCGCGATGCGAGCCACCGCCGTCGGCTCGTCTTGCGGCGGGACCACCTTGAGCACGAGCAGCGAGGTGGATTCGAATCCCGGGATCGCCGGGAGCGGATAGGAAACGGGCCGGAGCCAGGGCGGCAATCGCCAGGATTCGAGGCGGCTGAGAAAAGTGCCCTCCATCTCTCCCATGCCGATCCGCGCGTAGACCTCCATATAGGAGTCCCACGAGGGCAGGATCAGGTGAGTGATGCCGCGCTTGTCGACGAGTTCCTGCGCCTCCTCGGGGGTGGTCGCGCTCGCGATTCGAACGGCGGCCTGCAGTCCGGCGCGGTTGTCCCAGCTCAGTGTCGCCAGGCCCCGGACTCCGCCGTAATACTGGAGCGTATACGCAAGGTTCTGCGGCGCGAGCGCCACCGCGCCGCCCGCACCGGCATGGGCGGAAAGCCACCAGGCAAAATCCCGTTCGATCAGCTGGTACACCTCCTCCTCGTCGAGCGGCCCGCGGACGCGGTTGGTGTCGGGCTCCAGCACAAATGCGCCGGGGATCCAAAGCGCCGAAACCAGGCCGAGCGAAAGCACGAGCCCGGTGATCGCCACGGGATTGCGCGCTGGGCGCCAGGCGACGAGAGCGGCGCAAGCCAGGGCTCCCACGGCGATCAGCGCGATGTCCACCGAATCCCACGCTCGGATTTCCCAGCACGCCCAAAGGATCGCCACCAGAGCCGACCCCATCATGGTGGCCAGGGCCGCCCGAACCCAGTCCGGGCCGATGCGCCCCCGAAGGACCGCGGCGCCGATGACGAACAGCAGCAGAGGGAGCACCGCGGAACCGGCATCGGCCGAAAGTCCGTCGTGGCGCAGGAGGGCGGCCAGATTGACGGCGGAAGGCGCGCCCGGCGTCCGCGCGAGTTGCATGGCCGGAAGGTCCAGAACCAGGAAGCCTTTTCCCTGCTGCAACCCCACGAGCAGCGGAATGCAGGCCAGACCCGCGACCACCCCCGCCCACGCCGCCAGTTCTTTCCACCCGGCATCCATTTGCCGCCCGCGCCAGCGCGCGCCGGCCCGGGCAATGGCTTCTCCGCCGGCCAGCCACGCGACGGCAAAGGCCGGATGCAGAAATTTAAGCTGCGCGTCGAGCAAGTGGCCGGGCGCGAATTCGATCAAATAGGCAGCGACCACCGCCACCGCTCCCGCATAGGACCAAACCCGCCAAGGCAAGGCGGGACCGCGGCGATGCCAATATCCGGCCGCCAGCCCTCCGAGCGCCACGCCGCCCAGCAAGGGGCCGAGAACGGAAACACTCACCCACAATCCGAGTCCGCCCAAAGCGCCCGCCACAAGGAACGCCCGCCGGGCGCCCCGCTCGGCATTTTCGCCGCCGGCAAAAGCGGCGCGAACGCCGGCGCAGAGCGTCAGCGACATCGCCAAGGCCAGCACGCAGGCGAGGCCACGCTCGCCCGGCGCGCCCGGAAGAAAGTCCGATCCGAGCGGAAAGGCGGCTGCCAGGCTGAACGCGATCCAGGCGGCCGGCCACCCTCCCAGCACCCGCGCGGCGACGATCGCCAGCGCGATCACCGCCAGGCATTGGATCAACGGGTCGGCCAGCTTCGCCGCCGATTCGATGGCCAGCGCGAGCGTGAGCCCGTCGAACGCGCGCGCCCGCTCCGCCAGCACGGCCAGCCAGGCCCGGTATAATGCCGATGAATACACCGGCCGGCCGTAGGGCGCGTTCTCATAGTCCACGCTGCGGAGCCGCCACTCGCCGCGCTGCCGCATGGCGCGCGTTTCTTCCATCCACTCATAGCTGCCGTTGATCCGCCCCGGCACGATCATCGCCGGCGCATCGGCCGGCCGGCCGGCTTCCCCGATCGCCGTCACGTAGTCAATCCGCTCCACCCGCCCCCGGTCCGCGGCCCACAAGCCGGCCACGGCCGCCAAGACGACCAGCATCCAACTGAGGTGCAACGGTTGGGAGGGGAAGAGGCGCCGGAACATCCGCGAAAGGATTTACTTCCCCTGCCGATAAGTTCAAGAACTGCGTATGCTGGCAGCCCCTCGGGCGCTGCGTTGGCCCGTCCTGAGCGTGTGGATCGCCTCGGCGTGCCTCGCCGCGGAAATCACCTCGACGCCGCTGGCGCCGTATCCGGCGCCGGCGGGCAGCACGCTGTTCACGGTGCTGCCCCCCGAGCAGACGGGCGTGAAGGCCGGCAACCCCTACGACGATCCGCGCATGTGGGGCGATTTGTATCAGGAATCGGAGAACGGATCGCTCGGCACCGGGGTGGCGATCGGGGACTACGACGGCGACGGCCGGCCGGACATCTTTATCGTCACCAAGACGGGCAGCTGCCGGCTTTACCGCAACCTCGGCCGCTACCGGTTCGAGGACGTGACCGAAAAGGCGGGGCTGCTGCAAACGGGCGACGAAGCCAGGATTTGGAAGCAGGGCGCCACGTTCGTCGACTTCAACCATAGCGGCCGCCTCTCGATCTATGTCTGCCGCTTCAACGCGCCCAACCTGCTTTATGTGAATCGAGGGGACGGCACTTTCAAGGAGATGGCCCATGCCTACGGGCTGGATGTCGTCGACGCCAGCGTGATGGCGTCATTCTGCGACTATGACCGCGATGGGCGGCTCGACTGCTACATCGCCACGAACCTCCTCGACAGCCTCCATCATCCGCACGGGCAGCGCGGCCGCCTGATGCACCAGAATCGCGATGGCACGTTCTCGGATGTCACCGCGGCCGCCGGCCTCTCGGGCGAAAGCCAGAGCCATTCGGCGGCGTGGTGGGACTTCGACAACGACGGCTGGCCCGATCTGTATGTGGCGAATGATTACGGCGTGCCGGACAAGCTGTATCGCAACCGGCGCGACGGCACGTTCGAGAACGTGATCGACCGCGCGCTGCGCCACACCTCGTTCTATTCGATGGGATCCGACACCGGCGACGTGGACAACGACGGCTCCATCGACCTGTTCGTGGCCGACATGGCGGCCACGACCCATCGCAAGGACCAGCACTCCGTCGCCGAAGCCCGCGAGAGCGACCGCGATGCCGACGACCCGCTGATCGTGCCCAAGTACCACCGCAGCGCCCTGCATTTGAACACGGGCACGGGTTTGGCCCTGGAAGGCAGCTATCTGGCGGGCATCGCCGCGAGCGACTGGACGTGGTCGGTGCGGTTGGAGGATTTGGACAACGACGGCCGGCTGGATCTGTTCGTGACGAACGGTTTCAACCGCGATCCCAATCCGGACGAGCACCAGCGTTCGATGGACGCGGAAAGCACGGCGGACCGAATCCGCAACCTGTACAACAGCCCCGTTCTGAACGAAGCCCACATGGCGTTCCGCAACCAGGGAAATCTTCAATTTGAGGATGTGTCAAAAGCCTGGGGGCTCAATCAAAAGGGCGTCGCATTCGGCGCCGCGTTCGGCGACTTGTCGGGCGACGGCAATCTCGATCTGGTGTACTCCAACTACGACGCCGGTCCCACCGTCCTGCGCAATGGAAACTCCACCGGCCACCGGATCGAGATCGACCTGAGCGGCACGGCCTCGAACGCCTCGGGGATTGGATCGGTCGTCCGGATCGAAACCTCCAGCGGCCGGCAAGTCCGGCAGCTGTGGCTGGCCCGCGGCTATCTGTCGAGCAGCGAGCCCATGCTCCATTTCGGATTGGGCCCGGACCCGATAGTCAAACGCCTGACCGTCGACTGGCCGAGCGGCCGCCACCAGGAATTCTCGGATCTGGCGGCGGATCGGCGCTACCGGATCACCGAACCCGCCGTAGCCGGGGGCGCTGACCCCGGCAGGCACGACGCAAGCCTTGGCGAAGACGGGTCAAAAGCGGGACTGCCGGGGCCAGCGACCCCGGCTACAGCGCAAGCGTGGCCGCAAACATTTGAGGAAGTCTCGACCAGCCTCGGGCTCCGCCTCCAATCCCGGGAGGAGGCGGTGGACGAGCTGTCGAATCAGCCTCTCCTGCCCCGCCGGCTGAACCGGCTGGGCCCGGCCTTGGCGGTGGGAAACGTATTTGGCAACGGACACGATGATGTCGTCGTGGGGGGCACGACCGCCGATTCGCTTCGCCTGCTGGCGGCGCCCGGCGCCGGTGCCTACCGCGTCGTTCCCGGCGGCCCGGCCACCGGCGATGCCGTCAACGACGGGCCGGTGCTGCTGTTCGACGCCCAGGGCCGCGGCACCGCCGACCTGCTTGTCACCAAGGGAGGCAACTCCTACCTCGACGGCTCACCGGAGTATCGCGCCCGGCTTTTTTTCAACGACGGCGCCGGGCATTTCGAACCGGCCCCGGCCGGGGTTCTGCCCGATCTTCCCCTCAGCGTCGGCGCCGCGGCGGCGGCGGATTTCACGCACAACGGCCGCCTCGGACTGTTCCTGGGCGGGCGGGTGGTGCCCGGATCGTATCCGCTGCCCGCGCGGAGCGTTCTGCTGGTGAATCAAGGCGGACGTTTTGTGGACGTCACCGACCAGATGGCTCCGGCGCTCAAGGCGCTGGGGCTGGTCACGTCCGCGCTCTGGACGGATGTCGACGGCGACGGCTGGCCGGACCTGCTGATCACACTCGAGTGGGGATCCGTGCATTATTTTCACAACGACCATGGCCGGCGCCTGGAGGATTGGAGCGGCCGCGCGGGATTTTCCGGCGCGGGCACCGGCTGGTGGAATTCGATCGCGGCCGCCGATTTCAACGGCGACGGACGGCTCGACTACGTGGTGGGGAACGTCGGGCTGAACACGCCCTACCACGCCGACTCGGCCCACCCCGCGCTGCTCTTTTCCGGCGACTTCAACGGCGACGGGGGCAGCGAACTGCTCGAAGGCGATTGCGAGGGCGGTCTCATCTACCCCGGGCGCAGCCGGCGCACGCTCGGCGCGTCGATTCCCGGGATCCTGCGCCGCTATCCCCGCAACGACGATTTTGCCGGCGCGACCCTGGCCGACCTCGTCGGCGCGGATGCCTTGAACGCGGCCCGCCGATTTGCCGCGACCGAATTTCGGAGCGGCGTGTTTCTGAGCCAGCCGGATGGAACCTATCGATTTGAGCCGTTACCGCGGCTGGCGCAGATCTCGCCGCTGCAGGGGGTCGTCGCGGGAGACTTCCTCGGCAACGGTCAGGCCGATATTTACGCCGTTCAAAATTCCTACGCTCCGGTTCCCAGCGTCGGCCGCTTCGATTCCGGCTTGAGCACGTTCCTGGCCGGAGACGGCCACGGACATTTCCGCGTGGTGCCCCCGGCGGAAACGGGGCTTCTGGTGCCGCGCGATGCCAAGGCGCTTGCCGTGCTGGATCTCGACGGAGACGGCTGGCCCGACTTTCTCGTGACGCGCAACAACGATACCACGCTGGCATTCCGCAACCGGGGCCGGCCGGACGCGCAGGGCTTGCGGATCGTGCTGCACGGTCCCGCGGGAAATCCCACCGGTGTCGGCGCCCGTATCACGGTGAAGTTTTCCGACGGCACCGCGGAGCTGGCCGAGCTGGCCGCCGGCAGCGGATATTACAGTCAATCGGCGCCGGGAGCATTCTTCCCGCATGCCGCTGAGCGCAGGCCGGTGCGCTGCGAGGTCCGGTGGCCGTCCGGGGCCACGACGACGCAGCCCCTCGGCGGTGACCAGGCCATGGTCACCATCGATTCGCCCTAGCGTGAATATTTCATGAAACCCTCTCACGATCGACCAAGCGACGAGCGCGAGCCGACCGATTCCATTTCAAAGGTGAAGGTGGAGCGCATGGTCCCCATGCGCTTCGGCGCCAAACGCGGATGGAGGCTAAAGCGCATGGGGACCATGCGCTCCACCTTGATCGCGGCCGTTGGACTTTCATTGGCGCTGGCAGGGGCCGGAACGGCGCGGGCCGCCGATCCGGCCGGAGAAATCGTCGCGCGTCCGCTGGCGCCGCATCCGCACCCGCGCGGTTCGACGATGTTCGTGCCGCTCTCATCGGACGACACCGGCGTCAAGACGACCAATCGGTACGACGACCCGCTGATGAAGGGCGCGCGCTACGAGGAATTCGAAACCAGTTCGATCGGCACGGGAGTCGCCGTCGGCGACTACGACGGCGACGGGCGGCCGGATATTCTCGTCGTGAGCAAGACCGAGGGCACCCGGCTCTTCCACAATCTCGGCAACTTCAAGTTTGAAGACGTCACGGAAAAAGCCGGCCTGGGCGAAACGCCCGCGGAGGCCAAAATCTGGAAGCAAGGCGCCACGTTCGTCGACATCAACAACCGCGGACGCCTCGACATCTACATCTGCCGAACCGGGGCGCCCAACCTGCTCTACATCAACCAGGGCGACGGCACGTTCAAGGAGGAGGCCCACGCCTACGGCCTCGACATCGACGATTCGAGCGTCATGGCCTCGTTCTGCGACTATGACCGCGACGGGTTCCTGGATGTCTACATCGCCACGAACATTCTCGACATCACGGCGCATCCGAACGGGCAGCGCGGCTATCTGCTTCACAACAACGGCAACGGCACCTTCACGAACGTCACCGCCGCCGCCGGCATCACCGACGAAACCCAGAGTCATTCCGCCACCTGGTGGGATTTCGACAACGATGGGTGGCCCGACCTCTACGTCGCCAACGACTACGGCAAGCCCGACCGACTGTATCACAACAACCGTGACGGCACGTTCACCGACGTCCTCGACCAAGTCGCCCCGCACACTGCATTCTCCTCCATGGGCGCGGACCTGGGCGACGTCAACAACGACGGCCGGATCGACCTGATTGTCGCCGACATGGCGGCCACCAACCACGAGAAGGATCAGCACTCGATCGCCGACGCCCGCGGCCGCGGCGAAGAGGGCGAAGATCCGGCCGTGGCGCCGAAATATCACCGCAATGCGCTGCTGCTCGATACCGGCGTGGGGCGCTGCCTTGAGGGGGCCAACCTGGCCGGAATCGCGGCCACCGATTGGACCTGGTCGCCGCGTTTTGAGGATCTCGACAACGACGGCCACCTCGATCTGTACGTCACCAACGGATTCCCCCGCGACCCCGGGGTCGACGTGTTGAAGCGTTCAATGGCCGCGGAGACGCCGGCCGAGCGAATCCGGATCATGTACTCGAGCCCCCCGGAAACCGAGCGGCATCTCGCGCTCAAGAATCTCGGCCATCTCCAGTTCAAGGACCTGAGCACCGAGTGGGGTCTCGACCAGATGGGAGTCAGCTTTGGCGCGGCCTTCGGCGACTTCGCGGGCGACGGCAATCTCGACCTCGTCTATGCGAACTACCACCGCGGGGTTTCCTTTTACCGCAACGACAACGATACCGGGCATCGGATCGAAGTGTTCCTGAAAGGCACCGTTTCCAATCGGTACGGCGTCGGCGCCGTGGTGCACATTGTCTCCGCCCTCGGCCTGCAGACCCGCCAGCTCGTGCTGGCGCGCGGCTACATGTCGAGCAGCGAGCCCATGCTGCATTTCGGCCTGGGCGCGGATGCCGTCGTGCGTGACCTCACGGTGGAGTGGCCGAGCGGTCTGGTGCAGCGCTTCCACGGTCTTCCCGTCGACCAGCGCTTCACGATCACGGAGCCGGCCGGTCCCGCGCAGCTTTCCGCTCCCGGCGCGTTTCCGCCCCCCACGCCGTCGTATGCCGAAGTGAGCCGGGAGGCGGGCCTCGCGCTGCCGTCGCGGGACGAGAACGTCGATGAGGTTTCCGGCGAGAAACTCCTGCCCATCCGCCTCCACCGCCGCGGACCGGCCGTCGCGGTCGGCGACGTTGATGGAACCGGACAGGACGCAATCGTCATCGGAGGCACCACTTTGGATCCGCTGCGGATCCTTCACCGGTCGGCCGGGAGCGCTTCGCCGTACACCCCGGCCGACAATGCGGTCTTCGTCCCCGCCGGGGGATCCGCCTCCGTGGACGACGGTCCGGTGCTGCTGTTCGACGCCCGCGGCCAAGGGCGGGCGGATCTGCTCGTCACCAAGGGCGGCAACTCCCTGCCGGATGGTTCGCCGGAATATCAGCCGCGCCTTTACTACAACGACGGGCAGGGACATTTTCAACCGGCGCCCGACAGCGCCCTTCCCGCGCTGCCGCTCAGCATGGGGGCCGCCGCCGCCGCGGACTTCACACAGAGCGGCCATCTCGGCCTCTTTCTCGGCGCCCGGCTGACGCCCGGAGCCTACCCCACCGCTCCGCGCAGCGCGCTGCTGATCAATCGCGGCGATGGCACCTTCGAGGATGCGACCGACCGTCTCGCGCCCGGCCTCAAGCAGGTCGGCATGGTGACCGGCGCGGTTTGGACCGACGTCGACGGCGACGGATGGCCGGATCTGGTGCTCACGCTCGAATGGGGCCAGGTGAAATATTTCCACAACCGGCGGGGGCAGGGCTTCGACGACTGGACGGACCAGGCCGGCTTTGCCGCCGCCGGGAGTGGTTGGTGGACGGGCGTCGCCGCGGCCGATTTCAATGGCGACGGCCGGCCCGATTTCGTCGTCGGCAATGTCGGGCTGAACACGCAATACCACGCCAGTCCCACCGAGCCCGCCGTTCAGTACTATGGCGATTTTGGGGCGCCGGACGGCGAACCCGAACTGATCGAGGGTTACTACGAACGGGGCCAGCTTTTTCCATGGCGGACCCGCCGCGACATGGTCGCCGTGTTCCCGGCGTTGGGCCATCGCTTCGCGACGGCCGATGACTACTCGCACGCGACCCTCGCGGACCTCTTTGGCCAGGACAAGCTGGACGCGGCCCAGCGGTTTGCCGCCACGGAATTCCGCAGCGGCGTGTTCCTGAGCCAGCCCGACGGCACCTACCGTTTCGCGCCTCTTCCCCGGATAGCCCAGATTTCGCCCTTCCAGGGGATCGTGGCGGGCGATTTTGACGGCGACGGGCAAGCCGGCATCTATGCCGTGCAGAATTTCTACTCGCCGATTCCCTCCGTCGGCCGGTTTGACGGCGGCCTGAGCCAGCTGCTGCGCGGCGACGGCCACGGACATTTCACCGCCGTCCCACCGGCGGAATCGGGCCTGGTCGTTCCCGCGGACGGCAAGGCGCTGGTTACGCTCGATCTGGATCACGACGGCTGGCCCGCGTTTCTCGCGACGCAGAACAATGGAGTCACGCGCGTCTTCCGCAACGCGCGCCACGGCGGCAATCGAATGTTCGCCGTCCGCCTGCACGGTCCGGCGGGAAACCCCACCGGCATCGGCGCCGCCATCACCGTCACTCGCGCCGACGGCAGCCGGGAATCCGGCTCGGTGTACGCAGGTTCCGGTTACTACAGCCAGTCATCCCCGGCCGCCTTCTTCGGCTCGCCGTCGCCGTCACCGGCCAAGTCGATTTCGGTCCGGTGGCCGGACGGAAAAGTCACCACTCAGGACGTCGGTTCGGGGTCCCAATTGGATCTCACCGAGAAATAGGAAAAACCACGCTTGCGCTGTAGCCGGGGGCGTTGACCCCGGCAATTGCGATGTCGAAAGCGGAAAAGCCGGGGTCAGCGCCCCCGGCTACAGCCGCGATCAATACCAATTGAACCGCGAGCGGGCGTCGCCCGAAACCACCAGCGGCGGCCGAACGGCGCCGGCGCGGCGATAGAGGGCCCAGCGCACGCCGGCGGCGGCGGCGGACCGCTGCGGCGCGGAGGCGGGATTCACCCGCGGATTGCTGGGCACGGCAGGAGATGCCGGTCGTGCCATCCGCTCGGGAACGGCCACCGGGTGCGCGGCCTCGCGCGCGCGGACTGCGGGCGGGTGAAGCTCGGCGCGGGTCGAATCGGGAGACGTCGGCGCGGCCAGGGCGGCCACGTTCAGAACCACGAACCCGACGAACAGGGAGAACGGGGTGGTACTCATCACCCCATTACATCGTCACGTTGGGGCACCGTTATGAGCGAATTCTCAATTCGCAACCATCTGATGGTCAATAACCCAGCGTTTTCAGCTGATTTAGGTTTCGCTCGGCATCCCGGTAGCCGGGCCGCAGCCGCATTGCCGCCTCCCACTGCGCCCGGGCTTCGGCATAACGGCCCTTCTTCGCCAGCAGCACGCCCAGATCGTTGTGCGCTTCCGGCATCCCGGGATCGAGTTCGATCGCCGCCTCGTACTGGCGCTGGGCGTCGTCCCGCCGATCCGGCATTCGATTCAGCGCGGACGCGTAGGCAAACCGGGTCGCCGCATCGTGCGGCGCGAATCGGATCGCCTGCTCGAACTCCCTCTCCGCCTCGGCCGCTCGGCCCGACGCGGCCAGCAGCGACGCCAGCTCCCGCCGTGTATCCGGATAAAAAGGACGCCAGCGCAGCGCTTCCCGATAGTCGGCCAAAGCCTCGTCCGTCCGGCCCTCTCCCGCGAGCACCAGTCCCAGGTCGCGCGACGCCTCGGGATAGCGCGGCCGCAGCCGCAACGCCTCGCGCAGTTCCCGTTCCGCCTCGTCGGTGTGGCCGGTGCGGCCCAGGGCGAGCCCCAGATTGAGGTGCGCCTCCGGCAGGTCCGGTTTGAGCCGCAGGGCTTCGCGCTCGGCCGCAATGGCGTCCGGCCAGCGCCGGGGGTCGTCCAGCCACGTTTCGCCGAGATTGTTGTAGGCCAGCCAGGCGCGCGGGTTTTCTCGAATCGCATATTGCCAGAGCGACTCGCTCGATCGATAGGCGGCGGCATAAGTCCGGCTCCGAACCGCCAGCAGGGTGCCGAGGGCGAGAACGGCCACGAAGGCCGCGCCGGCGGCGCGCGGGGCCTGGGCGCGCAACCGCTTCAAGGCGGCGGACAGCGCGGCCGCCGCCAAGCCGACGAGCCCCACCATCGGCAAATACGCCAAGTGGTCGGCCACCCAGGAGAGCCGCAGGAACGCCATGGGAATGATCCCCAGGACCGGCAGCAGATTCAGGCCGAACCAGGCCAGCCCGAAGAGCGCCGCGCAGGCAGCCTCGGTCCGTCGCGCGATCAATCCGACGACGGCCAGCGCCAGAGCGCCCCAGGCGGCCAGTCCCCAGGCCGCCGAATGCCAGCGCGCGGGCCAGTCGTAGATCGGCGTGACCCGCAGAGGAAACAGGAATTTCCCGAGGTAGAACCAGATGGCGCAGCCGGCCGATGCCAGCCGGGACTCCCAAGTTCCCATTCCGAGATCTTCGCCCTGAATCGCGCGATGCTGCTGGAATACCACCGTGACCACGCCCGCCGCCAACGCGACGGCCAGGAGGGCCGCGCCAGCGAACCAATCCCGCCGCTCCAGCCGGCCGCGCCTCCATCTCGAATAGGCCAGAGCGACGATCGGAAAAAGAACACCCGAGGTTTTCGTCAAAAGGGAGAGCGAAAAAAGCACGAACACCGCGCCCAAGTCGCGGGACCGCCTCCGTTCCGCGTCGGCCATCCAGGCCAGAAACGCCCCCAGCAGCAGCGGCAGCGAAAGCGCGTTTTTCATTTCCGCGATCCACGCCACCGACTCGACCGCCATGGGGTGCACGACAAACAGGGCGGCGCCAATCCAGCCGAACCCGGGCAGGCGGCCGCGGGCCAGCTTCTCCAATATCACCGCGATCAACAGCGCGCTCAGCCAGTGGAGCCCGACGTTGGTCAGATGATACCCCAGCCGATTCGAATCCCAAGCCCGCCACTGCAACCACTGCACGGAGCTTTTGACGGGAAAGTAGTCCCGCCCGAGGGGATGAGTCCACAGCGGCCCCCACCCTCGGGGGTCCCGCACCTGCGGATTGCTCGCGATCTCCTCGTGGTCGTCCCACACCCAATCGCCGTGCAAGGCCGGCCAGTAGATCCACAGCGCTATCAGGGCGAGGGCGGCGGCCCGGGCTATCGAGACACGTTTTCGCATCGCCGGATTTCAGGGATTCCCGCCCAACGCCCGTTTGAACTGAGCCAAAGCCTCACTCGTCTCGCCGAGGTGAAGCAGCCTATAGCCCTCGTCGTGTTCAACGACCGACGGATTGACCTCCAATTCTTCGGTGAACGCCTCCAATGCGTCCGCGGGGCGGCCGGCACGCAGCAGGGCATAGCCGAGATTATTGTGCGCCGATGGCAGCCGCGGATTGAGGCCAATCGCCGTCCGATAACTCTCAATGGCCGCCTCCACCTTTCCGACCTGCAGCCAGGCGTTGCCCATATCCAAACGGGCGATGGCGTAGCGCGGATTGGTTTGGATTGCCTCCCGGTAGACCGAGATCGCCTTCGCCGGCCGCCCCTGGCGCATAAGCGCCGTTCCCCAATTGGTGCGCGTCCGGAAATCATCCGGGTCCTCGCGCAGGGCGGTCTGGTAGGCGGCGACCGCCTCATCGAGCCGTCCTTCGCCCATGAGCGCGTCGGCCAAGTTGCCCTGAGCCAATTCGTAGTCCGGCTCGACGGCGAGCGCCGCGCGATAGTGCTCGATCGCTTCCCTGGTCCGTCCTTCGTCGTACAGCAGGACTCCAAAGTTGGCGTTGCCGGCGACGTTGGCGGGCTCCCGCGCGAGGGCGCGGCGATACTCATCTTCGGCGCCGGACGTATCGCCGACCTTGTGCAACGCATCCGCCAGATTCACCTGGGCCATCACATTGTCCGGCTTGATCCGAAGCGACGTCCGAATCGACTCGATCGCTTCCGCCATTTTACCCTCCATCATCAGATCGGTACCCAGGTTGTTATATGCCATCCAACTGCCTGGATTTTGGGCCAGCGTCGCGCGCCACAAGGTGGGTGAATCCCTGAAGTCGCCCGTCCGCAGAAAGGTGAGGACCGCCAAGCCGCCGAGAGCGGCCGACGCCAACAGGGTCCGAGCGAGCGTCGGCACCGCCCAGCGTTGCGCCAGCCAGACGAGGCCCGCGCAGATCGCGGGGAGGGCGAACGCCGATGCCAGATACTGAAAATGATCCGCCACGAACGAGTACTGGAAAGGAAACACGTCGACAAAGCCCAGGGCCGGCACGAGCGTGCCGACGTACAGCAGCGCGGCCGCCAACGGGCCCCGGCCGCGGGATCGAAGGGCCCAAAGCGTGGCCAAGACGATCATCACCGTCACCGGCGCAACCCACTGGCGCGGGTCCGACGCCGACAGGACCCAGCGCGGATACATGAAACTGAAATCCCGCGGGACCACGAGTTTCTCCAGATAGAACCAGGTCGCCCGTCCGGCGATCAGCACGCGCTCGGGCGCGGTCAAATGGTAGCCCATGCCGCCCCGGGCCACCCAGGTTCGCTCGACCCACGCCGTCAGACGGCCCACCGCGACGCCGGCGACAAGCCAGGGAGCCAGGGGAAGAAAATCGCGGCGCCATCCGATCTTGCCCCGCTTCCACCAAATGACCACGAGCAAGGCCGCGGGCAGCGTGGCCGCCACGCTCTTCGCCAAAATCGCCATCAGGAATAGGGAGCTGGCCAGAGCATAGCCCGCCGCGGATCGCCTTACCTCAAAGCGCCAAAACGCCAACGTCGCCGACAGATAGAACAGCGCCGACAGCGTGTTCTTCTGTTCCGATACCCATGCGACCGTTTCGACCGCGACGGGGTGGACGGCAAACACGGCGGCGCCCAACGCAGCCCCCGGCACTGACAGCAATCGCAGCGCCCGGTATAGGAGACAAACGACCGCCGCATGAAATAGGACATTGACGGCATGATAGCCCGCCGGCGCGGCCTTCCACAGATGCCATTGCACCCAGAACCCCGTGTAAGCGACGGGATAATATTGCTGGGTCGCGCCCGGCGTCGTCCAGATGCGCTCCAACCCCGGCAACGAAGCCAGGGCTGAGCCGACGACGTGCTGGCCGTCATCCCAGATAAATCCGGCGCCGGCCACCCGGACGTACGCAACCGCCGTAATCAGGCAGAGCCCCCCGACAACCAAACGCTCCGATCCAAGCCAACGCCTGCCCGCCGTCTTCATGTGATTAGCGCATGCCTTCTGGCAGCAAATCAACGGCCAGGGTTGCCAGCGCCGGATTGCTGAATTGCAACCCCAGGGCTTTTCCGACGCGCAGCAGATTGTAGAGCGAGGCGGCCGATTCCTGGCGGAGCCGCGTATCGCTTGCCTCCGCAAAACAGCGGCGGGCTTCACGCTGGGCTCCTGCGGCGTCGTTGGCCTCCGCCAGAACCAAGGTCAGGCTCACTCGACGGTCCCAAGGCAGGAAACGGTCGGCGCCCGTCGCGAGCCGTTCATGGATCGCATCGACGGCTTGGACAAAGGCGGCACTATCATTCCGGGCGTTGGCGAGCTGCGCCGCCGCGGAAAGCGCTCCCACGTCGGCGCGAAAACGCTCCAAAGCAGGAGCAAACTGCGTCGCCTCCGCCGTGCGGCCCATTTCCACCAGGTATTCGGCATAGCGCGCTGCGGCAGCGGCCGGCGTTTGGTCCGGCACCACCTCGAACACTGCGACCGATTGGCTTCCGGCGAAGGGCACTTGATAGGCCAGCGGACGCAGCCATACCGGCGGCAAACCATGGCGGAGCCGCTCGACCAATAGGCTGCGCCGTCCCGCGAAGGCCTTCGGCAGATACCGCGTGGCGAAATCGTCGAAGAACGGATCCCACGACGGAAAGACGAGAAATTCCACCGACCGGGCCTCGAGCAGTTGCTGAACCCCTTCGAGCGTGGGTTCCGCCGCAATCGTAAGGGTGGCTCCGAATCCCGCGTCATTATCCGGCGCGTAAGTGCCAATCACTCCCAGCCCCCCATAGTAGCTCAAGGCGGCCGATTCCCCCGGGGGCGCGAGAACGACAGCGCCCGAGCGGGCGGCGTGCATCGCAATCCAATGGGCCAAATCGCGGTCCACCAGCGCCTCGCTGGCCACCGGGCTGAGCTTTCCCGCCGCATCGGACGGCGATATCCAACGGCCCCAAACCGATTGGGCCTGCCGGACTGCCCCATAGGGTATGACGGTCGCAAACCCACAGGCTGCCAATGCCGGCAAGCCGATTGAAAGCCCGAGCCATCGGTTCAGGCGGCGCCGGATAATCAGCGCGGATATTCCCACCACGCACAAAATGAGCAATGCCGCCAACGATCGCTCATCGGCCGCCCCTGGTTGAAAAATGAGCAGGTAAGGCCCCAACACAGCCATTCCAATGGCCCAGCCGCCAGCCGCCAGGCGTGAGATCCCGTACCTGACCAGAACGCCGCCCAACGCGCCAAAGAGAATCAATAAAACTGGCCCCGACCATTCGATCGCGAAGGCCCCCACCCTCATCGATCTGGGCATTGCGGCCCAAGGTCCTCTCGCCCATGCCACCGCCCGAAGCCACCACCGAAAGGGTGTCCGCTCGACCACGGTATGCCCAGTCGGGGCATTCTCCTGGATTCCCGGCCCTCCCTCCGAAAGCTCCACCGCCCGAAAAGTAGGCAGCGTATCCGCGATGACCAGTCCATCCCTCATCCCACGAAAAAGCCCGGTCGGAGAATTCCGATCCGGGCTGATTCGAGAGGAAGCCTGCTCCGCCAGCCCAGTGACCATCTTCAGCTTGTCCACGCGCCCCCGCTCAATGAGAGCAAGATAGGCGCAGGACAGCAGCAGAAGAACGGGCCAATAACTGGGTAGGCGGCGGAGGATTACCTTAGAAATCGAACGAGTTGGTCAATTGCCAGCCCGTTCCTTCAGAGATACGAGCGAGGGCCACGCTGCCATCCGGGTTGACCGCGGCAGGAATGAGGCGGTCCTTTTCGCCCACGTTCGAGAGGTTCACCTGGATGCGCCAGTTGATGTTATGGCTCAGCTTCCAGTTGTAGCCGAACCAGAGATCAACGTGGGTTTCCATCTGACCATAGAACGGCTCGTCCACATTCAGACCGCCCTGCGTGAGGAACGAGACCGCCGAATAATCCGGGTTGGCCGAGTTCACGTTCTTGTAGTTCGGATCGAAGTGGTAACCCAGGATACGGCCGGCTTCCATGCGCAGACCGCCACCCACGAACACGTTGTTCAGAACGCCGTTGAAGACGTTGCGATCGAACTTGTAGGTATTGATGAGGTTCAGGCGCCACGGCGAAACTTCCGGAGCCGCGTGGCCTTGATCGTTCAGAAGCACCGTGAACGGAGCGACGATGCTGGAATTCCACTGTGCACCGATCGCGCTACCGCCGTTGTCCCACTCGCGGAGCTGACCGCCGGGACCGTTCATGAAGGCGGTCATGTAGGCGATGAAGGTTTGGGCGGTCTGATCCACATTCGAGTGCGACGCGCGCACATTCGAGTAGTTGATCGTGATATCCCAATTCTTGATCGGCTGGGCGTAGAGTTCGATTTCTTCGCCCTCGGACAGGTTGTCCACCGTCACCTGGTGGTTGCCGAATTGCGAGCCGCCGCCGGGGACCGGTGCGGAGCTGTCATCCTGAGGAGTCGAATACGAATCGCGCAGGTTGCCGGTCTTTTGACCGATCGTCGGATTGATCGACGGAGACAGGTTGAAGCTCGAGAAGTAGGTGGACGGAAGGTTCAGGCCCAGCCAGGCGTTCACGATGGCGTTGCCGCCGATGGACGTATGCGTGGTGCCATTCGCCGTGTAAGTTCCACCGACCGTGTTGTACGCGTTGTAGGCGGCCAACTCGGCGGGAGTGGTCTTCGGCAGACCGTCCGCCGCAGCATAATCCCAGTAGGTCGAATTCGGAGTGCGGCCTTGCAAGCCATCTTGCAGCGCCGTCGCCCAGCCGTAGCCCCAGATCAAACCGTCGGCCAGGAAGTAGCCGTTGGAGCCCAGGCCACCAATCGAATTGCCGTCGGTGCTGGAGAGGGTCGCATTATCCACGAGCGTCTTGAAGTAACTGGCCTTCAGGGTGATCTTGTCGTTCAGGAACGACAGCGTGAAGCCGCCTTCCTTGGTGGTGCCAGTGGCGTTCGGGATATGCAGGCCTTCGAGGTTCAGACGTTGAGCGTCCGCCTTGAAGTTTTCCGAGTCGTTGAAGAACACGCTGAAGCCGGTGTCGAACGGCAGCTTGTCCATGATGAAGCGGGGGAAGTGGTACACTACACCCCACGAACGGCTGATGCCGGAAACGTCCGTGCGCGAGTTCGGGTCATCGGGGAAGTTCAGGGAGGTGAAGCCCGTGTTCGGATCCGTCTGCGACTCGGTATCATAGTTGGTGATACGGTCCTTGCGCCAGCCGAACGTCGGAACGAGGTCGCCGTTGAGGAGCTTGCCCTGGTAGGTGAAGCCTTCCGAGTCATCCTTGTACTTGGTGCGCTCCGCGCTTTCCACCAGCGAGGCGAATTGCGACGGATTGTTGGCGCTCATCCAGGTGACGGGCTCGTACGACCAGCCAACGTAGTTCGCGGGATTGTCTTTTTGGGTCCCGGTGCCGGTCGTGCCATCGTTGAAGTTCGTCCAGGTGAAGGTCGCGCTCGGATCGACATAGGCCGCGTTGCTGGGAACGGTGGAAGCCTTCCAGGTCGAGTTGAAGTTCAGCACGTTTTGCGTGACGGGCGGCTCAACCACGTAGTTGATGTTGCTCAGGTTCGCACCCTTGGCCGAAGCGGCGTTCGTCAGGCTGGGCCCGACGTAGACGATCCAGTCGAATTCGCGGTTCGAGTTCAGGGTGTTGACCAAGGCCGGATTGGTCCCGACATTTGCATTGTCGGAGATGTATTGCGGCGTGGTCGCGAATTCGGCCCAGGAATCGTCGAACGTCGTGACTTCGTTGCGTTCGAGCAGACCCGTGACCGTCTGGTTTCCGATGAGTCCGGCAATGTTCCGATCCGAGATGAAATCGGTCGGGCGAATTTCGACGGTCGGCGTGAACCGGATCGTATTGCGCAGCGTATTGATGCCGAAGTTCAAGCTGGGGGCGGAAGTGGCATTGCCCACATACGGGCGGCCGACATTCGGGTTCGGCGTGCCGTCAGCGTAGGTTTGGTTGACGTCGACCGAGATGGCATAATTTTGGCCATTCATCCAGCCGTCCTGGCCGTTGTCGTACTCCTGGTGATCGAGCGCCACTTCAAACGCGAGCCGGTTGTCAAAGAAGCTTTGGTCCAAAGCGACGTTGACGGCTTTCCAATCCTGCCACTCGTGCTTGTTGGGACCGTCCAGCAGCTTCGTGTAGAAATCGAAGATCGAAGGATCGGTGATGACCTTGTCCTTGTAATAGGCGCCACCGGGGATGGGGTTGCCGGGATAGCCGTTGCCGAGCGTTCCGACAAAGGCAGCATAGGTGCTGTAGTCAGGAATGCCGTACGGACGATAATATTGAATGGAGCCAATGCTGCTGTTTCCGTTGAGTGAGTTGCCTTGGTTCGCCTGGGCAACAATCGACTTGATCGGATCGCCATTCGGGATGATCGGAGACGCCACGTTCTGACGCGTCACCGGAGTAGCCTCGTAGTAATTGAGGATGTCCGGCCAATAGGAACGCGTTTCGGCGTTGCCGCCCAATTCGTAGGTGGCTGAGGCCAGCGCGCTGCCGTCGCCGCCGGGCATTGGCTTTCCGGACGGATTCGCGTTGGTGAGGCTGAATTGATTGATCGTCAGCTTGTCGAAACCCGGATTGCCGTAGGCATCCGTGCCCGTGTTGAACCACGGGGTCAGCTCGTCCACCGGAGGATCCTGGCGCGGATTGTTGGAGCGAATCTGGCCCCATTCATACTTGGCGCGGATTTCCGTGTGGCTGTGCTCATCGAACAGCTTGGGATCGAACCGCATGGCGGCGTAGTAGCGGCGCTGGTCGTTGTAGGCCGGTACCTGCTCAAACTTCTGGTTTTCCACCAGGGCAGCGATGCGGACCGCGAGCACGTCGGGGATGACGACGAAGTTCAGGTTGAGGGATTCACGCAGCGTTCCCCACTCGTCCGTGCGCTGTTCAACATTGAAATGCTGCTGGAACGACGCATCGGTCGGGGACGTGTTGATGATACCGGCGGGGCTGCCGACGCCGAACAGAATCGAGTTCGGGCCGCGCTGCAGATCGACGCGATCAACGTCGAACGAGTCCCACGGGATGTCCGTGATGAAGTAATCGCGGGTGTTGTCAGCCGAATCCAAGCCACGAACACGCGTGGACGGATTGACCGTGTTTTCCGTGAAGATCGGGTTACCGGCTTGTCCGGTGAAGTTACCCTTGAGACCGGCGACTTCCGTGCTCGGGGTGTAAACCAGGAGGTCTTCGTTGCCGGTGGCTCCCAAATCCTGGAGTTCCTTGCCGGTAACAACGGAAATGGAGGACGCAAGGTCGTTCAGATCGGTACGGACGCGGGTACCAGCCAGCGTGCTCGTAGCGCGATAGCCTTGGTCGTCGCTGCTTGAGACGACGAAGGGATTGAGGAGAATTGCTTGCTCCTCGGCGCTATTGTTCGAAGTGGTGGTGGTGGTCGTGGTCGTCGTCGTCGGAGGGGGGGTCGACGTCGTCGAGTTGTCTGGAGGAGGAGTCGGCGCGGGCGCTTGCTGGGCAAACGCGGCTCCGGATCCGAGCGCCATGGCAATTGCTACAGCAGCAAAAGTCCTTGGCCGGTTGGTGCTTACGATTTTACGCATAGTTCGATCTGTGGTGCTTAGGTCGTTGAATAACGTACTCAATGACGGGGTGAAGTGTGCAGAATAAGGGGCGGATGGTGTTATAGCCGATGCGAACCGTGCCGGGAATGAGTCCCTTTCTAAGCTGATTGAGATTGTTTGGCATGAACTTGACCGCGTCCTTGTGAGAAGCAGAGAGTCCCGCCCGTGAAAAACTTACCGCTCGTCGCCCTTCCCTTTTTTGCCGCAGTTTTAATCTTTGGCGGCTGCAAGAATTCGGTCCACGTCGACTCCACGGGACCCGATACCTACACCCTGACAGAGGTGCCCGGCACGGGCTTCGAACGGGACACCCAGGCTCTCAAGGACAAGGCGCAAGCCGAAGCGCAAAAATATTGCGATAGCCACGGAAAGATCCTCAAGGTCATCTCGCTTGAGGCCAAGAAGCCTCTGTATCTGACGGGTTACGTCACTGCGACGATTGTTTTCGAGGCGTTGCCCCCGGGAGATCCCCGGTTGACGCAGGCACCAGCCTATGCCGCCACGCCCATGGGCGGCAACCAAGCTGCTTCGAACTCGTACGCTTACGCCACTCCGGGCGCCGCCGCCGCCCCCGCTCCGGCCAATTCACCGGAAATATCCGGGGATCTGTACACCCAACTGCTGAAACTGGACGACCTCCGCAAGAAGGGCATTCTCACCCAGGAGGAATTTGACGAGCAAAAGAAGAAGATCCTGGCCCGCTCGCAGTAAAGTCAGGTCGACAGATTGATTTGGGCCACCCCCTCCACGGGGTGCCCATGATCGAGCGCCGGAGTGAATCGCAGCTGGCCGATCGTCACGGAGATCAGCCCCTCCGCCGCGGGCTGGGTGCAGGCCGAATCCAGGAACGCCCCGGCCGGCATGCCGTCCTTTCCCACTTTGACGAATAGTTTGCCCGGGGCGCCCGCGCGGATCATCGCGGTGCATTCATTGCGGGAGGGAAAACGCATGACCACGGCCGCCGGCATGGTGTCCTCCCGGTGGCTCCCCAGATAGTTCGCGACAATATACATGAACGCCTCGTCCTGCGTCATGGGCGTCCAATTGGTCGAAACCGTCGTGGCCACCTCGGCGCCGCGATCGTACAAATGAAGGCGAAAGCGCTCAAAGGTGAAGCCCGGCGGAAGCCCGCCGGCCATCACCTCCACCCGATGGACGCGGGAATCGATGGGCTTCAATTCCTCCGCGTATACCCACGAATGCGCGGGCAGGTCTTGCCGTTTGGACGCGCGATAGCTGGCTGTCGCGACCAGATAGGGAGCGAGCAGCGGATGGTCCGAGCTGACTGCGAAGCTGAAGTGAATCGCATCGAAATCCTCCCGTTGCATTTCATCCTGCGCCTCTCCGGCGCGGACGCCGGCACTCACGGAATTCAGGTTGTTCATGCCTTCCGCCACCGTTTGCGTGTTCTGGAGCGAGCGGTAGCTATTCTCCAACGTCTTCTCCGATTCGGCCCGGAACTGCGCCGCGATTTGATTCAATTGCACCTGGTTCGGGGGCGGATTCTCATCCGCGTACGCCCTCGCCAGCGACGCGTCGTCATCCATGACAAAATAGGCATCGTTCTCCTTGTTCAGCTTCCGCTCGGGGTCGTTTTGCGGCGTATATGCCCGCTCGACGATGAGCTTGTCCACCGTCGCGAGGGTGCGGGTGAGCTTCATGATCGGGGTGACGCGGAGCCGGCCGGCGGCATTCATGCGAACGTCGTCCTTTCCTTTGGCCCCATTGACGATGAAGGCATCGCGGTCGACGCCGACCACCCGAGCAGCCGATCCCTGATAATCGACGTCGATGTCAGCGCCAACAAAGAGCTGGTAGTCCTTGGTTTGGGCTCCCGCGGTCGTGGCCAGGGCCAGATAGAACAAGCATAGGGTTTTCATTGTGAGGGGGCCGGGGCCAGCGTGCGCATCCGGCTGAGCAAGTCCCGAATGTCCCCGCTATCGCGAAGCGCCAACGCCCGCTCCAGGTGGGGAATCGCTTCTTGGTACTGTCGGTGTTTGATTTCCAGGGTGGCCAACTCGATGTGCGCATCGTACGCCGCATCCGGAATGCGCACCGCCTCTTCGAAATTCATTTCTGCCCGCGCCTCGTCGCCGCCGGCCATTTCGGCGCGTCCCAGCCCCAGCAGCGCCACGGCATTCATGGGCTCCAACTGCAGCAAATCCTGCCAGGTCGCGCGGGCCTTCGGCCATTCGGACTGGGCCGCGTACCATTCGGCGCGCGCGCGCAGGCAGCCCGGGCGGTAAGCGGGCACCACTCCCGCCTCGGCGGCGCCGAGGGCGTCGGCCGCCTGGGCGTAGGCATGCTCATAGGTGAGCAGGCGCGCCAAGGTCAGCAGGCGCTGCTCGCCCAGTTCCAAATTCCCGTCTCGCAGCTGCCGATAGGTCGCCACCGCCTCGGGCACCATGCGCCGTTCCGCATAGAGATCCGCGAGCAGACGGCGATCATCCGCAGAGAGATACCCCGCATCGTTTGCCGCCTCCAGGACCGCGATCGCGTCCAGCTTCCGCCCATCGCCGATCAGGATATCCGCATATGTCTTCCAGAATTCCGCCCGCTTGGGTTCGTTCCGGACCAGATCTTTCACCAAGCTTTCCGCCCGGCCGAATTGCCGGCCCCGGACATAGATGCGCAGCAGGCCCTCGATCCAATCGGCATTGCCCGGGTCCCCCGCCAGCGCCTGCAGGTAGTCCACCTCGGCGGGCACCAGGTTGCCGACACGTTCCAGGCAGTAGCCCAGCATGCCAAAGGTCTTCGGATCGTGGTCGCCCAACGCAATGCACTGGGAAAAGCAGCGCACGGCCTCCGGATAATTCTGCGATGAATACGACATGACGCCCAGATCGTTCCATGCCCGCAGGAACGTGGGGAAGGCCGCGACGGCGCTCTCATAATGAACGCGCGCCCTGGCCAGATCGCCGCTCATGTAATAGGCGTTGCCCAGGATGAATTCGAAGGCGGGGCTGTTCTGGTGGCCGGCCACCATCGTCTCCATCAGCTTCACGGCAAAGGCCGGATTGCCCGCCAGCAAGGTGACCGATTTCTCGTAGAGGGCGTATTCCTCTTCCGTCATCTCCGGCTCCCGCTCCTTGAGAAAGTCGCTCGACTCGTTGATGATCCGCTTCGGATCCAGATGGGGCGCCGGCGCCGGGTGCTCGGCTTCTTTTTTCTGCCAATCCCGGATGAACTCATCGAGCGGCGTCGTCCCGTCCTGCGCCGCCATCCGGCTGGGAGCCAGGAGCGCCAACGTCACCGCAATGACCAAGTTCCGTGCAACCGGGCTCATATCGTAAACTGGTTTGCGCCGCTCCAATTCACCGTGATGTTTTGCTGGATCAGGCAGCGCACGCGCTTCCCCTTCCGGATCGCCGGTGAAAACGTCCAGTCCAGGATGCAATCCATCATGATCCGATCGAATTTGTCGTTGCCGGACGACCCGAGGAGCCGGGGATGCGACGGGATGCCATTGGCATCGACCACGACCACCAGCACCACGCGCAGCGAATCGGCCCCATTACGCACTCGGGAAGGGACGGCGACATGCCGGTCCAGCGCCCGCGGCAGCTGATCGACCTCGCTGGCCTGAAAAACGCGGCCGTCGTCCTCGAACACGCCGATGCTCGGCTTGTAGTGACCCGCCAGATCGCCGATCTGCACGACCGCGGGGGGCGCCGGGGGAGCGGGCGGCAAGACCGCTTCGACCAGAGGCGGAGGCACCTCGATCTTGACTGGGCTCGGTTCCGGCGAGGCCTCGATGCCCAGCGGCACGGTTTGAAGCTGAACCGCCTGCCGAACGGGCGCCGGCGGAGGGGGAGGCTCGATCGGCAACACCACCTCCCGCACATCCACGGCGGGCGGAATCGTCGGCGCCTCCATTCGATGGCCGACATGGGAAACGCCGAAAAACAGCCCAAGCGTGGCCGCGAAACCGAAGAGGAGGCTCGCGACGATTTTCATGGCCCCTTGGCGGTGGCGAACTCCACGTGCTCGATGCCCGCGCGCTTGGCTTCCGAATACACGGCGGCGAACCGTCCGATGCTGCCCGAGCGATCGCCGCGAATGATCATCACCGAGGCTTTGCCCAGCGCCGTGCGGCGGACCGCATCCGAAAGTTGATCGAGCTGAATCTCCTGGCCGTCGAAATAGATCCGATCATCCCGTGTGATCGCGACCAGGACGGCGCGCTGGTCGCCCACCACCCCGCCGCTGACATCCGGGCGATGCACCTCGACTCCGGGATCGGAAACGAAGGCGCTGCTGATCATGAGGAAGATGATCAGCACCATCATGCAGTCGACCATCGGGACCATGTCGATGTGCGTCGCCTCGACGCGGCCGTGGCCTCGTTTGCGTCCGATCATGGTTGCTGCGCCTCGCGATGCGCCAGGTGCATGAGCAGCAGCGCCGGAATCGCCACCGTAAGGCCGGACTCGGTGGCAATGAGCACCTCGGAAATCCCTCCGGCCAGGCCCTGCAGCGAATTGCCGCCGACGGAGGCCAGATCCGCAAAGGTCGTGCTCATGCCCCGCACCGTTCCCAAAAGGCCCAGCAGCGGCGCCGCGGCGATCATGGCCCCCAGGAACACCCGTTCCCGCCGAAACGACGCCACGCGGTCGCCAACGCTGACCTGCGCGCGGCGCGCGGCGCGCAGCGCCAGGATCACGAACAGGCAGCGCGAATAGAGCACGACCGACAGGACGACGATCGCGGCCATCACCGGCCCCCCTCGCTCCAGAAACCCACGCAGCACAGTCATCGCGAACTTTCGGTCGATTCCGCCAAACCGGAGGCGGTCGACAGCCGGACCATCGTCACGAACTCGAGCGCCTGGCGTTCCAGGATCGCGAGCTGGTTCTGGATGCGGTGGGACAGGAAGCCGTGAACGATCAGCGTGGGCACGGCGACCACGAGACCCAGCTCGGTCGTGATCAGCACCTCGGAAATGCCGCTCGCCAGTTTGGCGGCATTGCCGGTGCCGAACACGGTGATCAGGGCAAATGTCCGCACCATGCCGACGACCGTCCCGAGCAGCCCCATGAGCGGCGCGGCAGTGGCGATCACCGCGAGGAGCGGCAGCCGGCGCTCCGCCTGTAAACGCTGCTGCATCAGTTCGGCCTCGAGGCGCTCCTCGAGCGCCTCCGTCGGCTCGTCCCGGTGCGCGAGGCCCACGGCAAAGAGCCGCCGCGTGCTTCGCGCCAGGGAGGAAAGGTGATTCTGGGCCGACGCGGGATCGCTCTTCACTTCGCGCAGAAAAGTCCCCACCGCCGTGCGGCTGGCGCATTTCAAGGCCAAGAGATCCACCGCCTTTCGGATCATGAGGATCACCGCCAGGAGTCCGACCGCCACGATCGCGTACGCCACCCAACCTCCCCGTTGAACATGCGCGACGACATCTCCCTGCGTCTCGTGCAGCCGCAGCGCTTTGCCTCCGGACGCGTCGGCCGGCACCAGCGCCGTTTGGCCGGCCACGAGCGCCGCGGCCGCCTGCGGGCTCCAATCGGCCAGGGGATACACCACGGGATAGTCCAGATTTTCCGTCGACGGCAGGGCCGCGCCGGCGTGCATCCCGTCGGATGAGACGAAATAGGCGTCCGGACCGAGGTGGGCGAAGGTGCCCTGGACCAGCTCGTTGGTGCCCGGGACCAGGGCGGTGCCCGCCAGCGCGTAGCCGCCCAGCGAGCGTTCGACCTCACCCGTCAGAAATTCCGCCACCTCCGCCGCGGGGACAGCGTGGCCCAGGCGGTCGTCGGTCAGCCCGTGCTGCAATTCGCCGACCCGCGTCGCGAGCGGCCGGTCGACCGGACCCAGCTCACCGGCATAGGTCTTGAGCGCGTCCGCCGCCAACTCGGTGAAATAGGCGTCGTTGCGGGCGACCGCATCGACCTGTTTCACCAACTCGGTCCGTTGCGACTGGACCTGGTCCCGGCGGAACTCCTGGTCGGAAACCGCCTGTTCGGCCGCGAGAATCCGGTCTTCCGCGGCCCGCAGCCGGACCAGCAAAGGCGCCTTTTCGCTGGTAATTCGGTCGCGGGTGGAGATGAGGTCGCGCGCCGCCTGGGTGACCCGATCCTGGAATTTTCCGGCCTCGACGCTCATCGTCTGGTCGAAGGTCGAATCCGCCCGCGCGGAAACGGCCGACAGGGCGAGCAGCGCGAACAACGGGACCAGCGGGCGGAGCTTCATTTCGCAGCCTTTCCATCGCCTGCGATCGGGTGGGCCACCGTCACCGGCACCGCGCTATAGGACGGAGGCGCCTTGTCATTATAGACATCGATCAGATTCGCCACCGCGGCAGCGGCTTCGGAATGCTCCTGCCACTGCCAGCCGGAGGGGCCCGGCATTCCCGTCCAGGCCCGGCGCGCCGGCCGGTCCAGCGCATAGCCGCGGCTGAGGCCCCAGTAAATCACCTCCAGTATCCGGCGATTCGATTCGCCCGGAATGGTCACTGCTTCCTGGGCGAACGCCAGACCGCGATCGAACGCGGCACAGCGCCCGAGGATCGTCATCGTCCATTGCATCCGCTCGCCGGCGGAAGCGTTCGGTTTCTCCAAGGTCTTGAAGGCGTAGTCCAGCGAGTCCGACAGGCGCGGCGGCAGCGACGGCCGAAGTTGTTCCAACCGCCCATCCACCGCCCGAATTCTTGCGTCCGATTCGTCCAAGGTCTTCGTCGCATCGCCGATCCGCGCCCCAATGCTCTTGAGCTGCTTTTCGTCGGGCTCCGCCTGCGCCTTGAGGTCGTCGCGCTTTTGCTCGAGGTCATGAGCCCGCGCCTCCAAGGCGTCGACGGTCGCGGCCGTCAGGCTCTGCTGGGATCGCCAATCCGAGTCCAGCCGGGCCGCCTCGTCGCGCAGCTGCACCCATTCGAGCGCGGACCGCTTCGCGCGGTCGAGCGGGGTTTCCAGGGAGGTGTCGGCGGCGAAACACCCCGCTCCGATGAAAAGCAATGCGAGTCCGCCAAACTTTCTGCGGGCGAAAGAAAGCATAGTGCGCCGGGCAGCGAAGGGGTCCGCCCGAGCCCCGCACGATGGCCGCACCGCCACCGCACGCAAGCAAAACGTGAGAGCGGGGCAGCGCCTCAGTTGCTCTGGTCGGGCACCACCCGCGGCTGGCCGACCTCGACCCTCCCCAGCGGAATATCCTTATGCAGCAGCCCGCGACTGTCGCGCCCGAAGTACGGCATCGCTTCCCGGGTCATCATCGCCAGCGATTCGTTAAAATAATGACCGCGCGTCCGCAGGCTGTAGCGGGTTTCCCAGACGAGCTTTGCCTGCTTGCGCGCCCGCAGCATCGGAAAATCGTAGGCCATGACGACGACGAAATACCGCGCGTCTTCCAGCTCCTGGTACAGGTCTTCGCGCCAAAAATCGAAGGGTGTTCCGACGAAACGCTCCGTCGAATCCCACCAGGAATCGTAGCCGAGCAGGGACGCCGTGCGCGCGTTCACATGCCACCGCAAGCTGGAGCGCAGCCCATTTTCAACATTGCCGTCCCGGCCTGCTTCCCAAATCGGGGACGGATTCGTCGCGCCCCAATAGACCATGAACAGAAGGTTCGCCGATTTCTGGTCTTTGGCGGGAAAGTAGCCCTGCTCCCCGAGCGGCTCCGCCAGGTTTTTGAGCAGAAACCCAAAGCGCACCGCGTCGATCGATCGGTCCTTGGCCGCCCCCTCATCGTATCCGCCTCTGCCCACCACATAGGTTTCCGGGGCAACTCGCCCGTTCGACAATCGAGCCCGATGGTAATCGGAGCTGGTCCGCGACGAGACCCCCACGCCTTCCAAGTCACCCGTCACCCACCCTTGGAGCGCAGTCGAAGCGACCACGCACGCGCCAAACATCAAGAATCCCCGCCAGTCCCGCATTCTGGAAAAGTCCATGAGTGTTAACACCCTCCGATATCTAAACCGAACGATTGTTTGTACTCTTCGAAAAACCCAAAGAGGTGGAGCGCATGGTCCCCATGCGCTAATGATCGACGATCCCAATTGTGCGAGGTTCCCCCACCTCCACATGGCCTTCGGGAATATCGTCGTGGAGAACGCCATGGCTGTCCTTTCCAAAGTAGGAAGCAGCCCGCAGGGTCATCGCCGGCAGATCCTTGTCAAAATCGTGTCCGCGCAGGTCGACGCTGTAACGCGTTTCCCAAACGAGCTTCGCCTTCTTCTGGGCTCGCATGAGCCGATAGTCGTAGGCCAGCAGCGCCACCAGGTAGCGGGGCCGCTCGACTTCATCGAGCACGTCATTGGCCTTGAAGGCGAACACGGTGCCTTGGTAGCCCTCAACCGAAGCCCACAAGTCGTCGTACCCCAGCAAGGCCATGGTCAGATGATCCTGGTCCACCCGGGCGGCATAGTCGTCAAGCTGGAAGCCCGAGGCCACGGAGTCGGTGGTGTTGAGCCGCGGGGAAAACGCCGGCGCCCTCGAATCCGCGTGGGTCGTCGCGCCATGGGTCAATTGCGATGGAAAATCCGGCGTGGGCATGCCCGAAAGGCTCTTCTGCAAATCGCTGGTCGATCCCCAATAGATCATCAGCAGCAAGTCGGCCCGTTTCTCGTCCCCCACCGGAACATAGCCCTGCCGGCCCAACGGTCCGGCAATGGTTTTGACGATGTACGGGAACGTCGCTCGCTCCATCGACTCATCCTTGCTCGTGCCGCCGAAAAAACCGCCCTTGGCCACCACGTAGGCTTCCGTCCGGTAGTGGCCGTCCGGCAGGCGCACCCGATGATAATCCGGGCTGGTGCGCGAGGATATCGCCACCGCGTTATGGCCCCAATCGTCGGCGGAGGACCGTGCCGGCAGCAAGACGCTGACCACCATCCCAGCCAAAAAGGCGCGGCCAAGCAAAAGCGGGATCTTCATTCGAGTAACTCTCCCTGCCAAATTTTGCTCACTCTTCGTTGACAAGCAAGTGCACGATTGATGGGTGGAGCGCGTGGCCCCCACGCGCTGTTCGACATCGAAAGCGGGACGGCCGGGGTCAGCGCTCCCGGCTACATCGGGAGAAGCCCCCGGCTGAGCTTACCGCTCCAAGACCAGCAGCGTATCCCCCGCAACAATATCGCTGGCGGCTGCGCGGTGGGCCAAAACCTGCCGCAAGCGCGGCGCGGCCGCCGATGATGGCCCGGCCAGGAGCGCCAGGGCTTCGGGCGACACTTCGTGGTCGGCCAGGCGAAATGCTGAAGCGCGCATGAACACCCCGGGGGCCAGCGGCAATGCGCTGGCGGCGTAGCCGTCACCGGCCGCGGAAAGGTACTTCTGGTCGCATAGCGCCATCAAGGCGTCGGCCGCCGCGTTTCCTTGCGCATCGATCCCGGCGTGCGCGAGCGATCGAAACCCCAGCGCCAGCGCGGCCGCGTCGGTCGCGGTTCCCGGCAGCTCTTCGCCCGCGACGTGGCGGACGCTCCCGTCGGGTCCGAGAAATTTTCGGTGAAGGAGGGGCGCCAGCCGGCTGGCCGCGGCTCGAAAGCGGTCGTCCTTCAACACCTGAGCTGCTTGCACCAAGGCGGCGGCAAAAAGCCCATGGGCATAAGCCAGCGGACGATCGTCCTTGGCCAGCGCACCGCGGTGGTCCCGCGCCGCCAGGAGCTTGGCCTCGTCGGCCGCCAGCGCCGCCTCGTCCGCCTCCGACCCACGCTGGCCCACCCGGCGCAGCAGGTTCTTGCCTGCAAACTGCCCGGACGGGTCCGTATCCGTCGACAGATTTCCGTTGGGCGCGATCGCAAAGGCCGCCTCGAACGCCGCGGCGCGGTCCCCGAGAACGGCGGCAACGTCCGCCGCTTTCCACGCGAAATAAGACTCATGCCCCACGCCTGTCCCGTCCTCCGCGTTGGCGAACAGTCCGTCCGGCCGGGCCAGCCGGCGCAGCACGTAGCCCAATGCGCCACGAGCCGCATCGGCGAGTGCGGGATCCGGCTGAAGCGCCTGCGCGTCCAGCAAGGCCATCGCCAGGCGCGCCTGGTCGGCCATCAGCTTTTGCGGATAGGGCAGGATTCCGCCCTTGTCCTGCGTGTAGCGAAAGAAACCGCCGTCCAGCGGGTCATGGATTCCGGAATTGGCGAGCGCTTTCAGAACCCGGACCGCCCGGTCGCGGTCGGCTCCTCCGCGCCGCAGCAGGGCCCGGAGCAACTCCGGCTCCGGATAACGCGGCGTGTCGCCAAAACCTGGATTCACCGCGTCATAGGCGGCGCTCCAATTCGTGAAGCCTTCGTCGACCAGTCCCGCGATACGCGAGTCGCGGAACGACGTGAGGATGGGCCGCACCCGGAGCACCGTCAGCGCGCTTTTCGCTTCGCGCTGGCACACGGGCGCGCTGTGCTCCCAAAGGTCGCCGTTGCGGCGGGCGACTTCCGACAGGCTCTTCTTCCCCCACTCTTCCGCCGGCGGAAGATAGTTCGCGCCGTCGTAGGGCTGCCCGTCGGGCGTGAGCCACACATGCGCCGGCCAGCCGGACTGCTGCTTCACGCGATACAGATATTGCTGCACCGCGGCGGCGAAATCGGGTCGCTCATCGCGGTCGAGCCGCACGCACTCGAAGTGGGCGGCAAAGTAGTCGGCGGTCTCGGGCGTCTTCAGCGATTCATACGTCTCGCGGGTCAATTCGCTGAGCCGCGAGGTGACGAGCACGTACACCGGCTTGTGATCCGCCTTGGCCTTCGCCAAAGCGGCATCCAACGGCATCCAATCAATCGCCGACGACGACGACGCCGTCGTCGCCAGGCAAACCAACGCCGCCCAGATTCGCGGACCACGGAAGAACATGGCGCAGGAAAAAAAACATTCGAGGTTGTGGCAATTGAATCCCATAGTGGGGGCTCCTCTTCATGCACCGCACCCGCTGGTCAGGGATCCTTTTGTGCGCCGGGACCATGCTGCTCTCGGGCTGCGCCTGGTGGTTTGACAACGAAGAACGGATGAATGGCCCGGCGCCGATCGCCGCGCCGCCCACCCCACTGGCGATCACGCCAGCGGCGCCCGCCGCGCATGCGCCGGCGCCTCCTCCGGTCGTGGTCCCGCCGCCTCCCCCTCCCCCTCCCCCGCCGCCGCCCATGGCGGTGGCCTCAGGCAGGGTGGCTTCGATGCGTCCCAGCGATCCGTCCTTTCTGCGCGCCAACCTGGCCGCCTTCGGCCTGCGCCCGCTCGCGCAAACTCCGGCGTCGGGCTACCCCCAGCGCTACCGGTTCCTTTGGTGGCGTCCCTCGCAGGCGCCGGCTCTGTTCGAAGTGGACGCGGGGCCGGGCGGCGGTCTCTACTCCGCCAAGTACTGGGGCCGCAACGGGGCGTGGGTGACGCAGACGCAGCACGCGCTTTCGTCGGCCGAAATCGCCACCTATGAAAGCATCGTGACGAACAACGATCTCTTTGACTTGCGATGGTTTGACGGCCGCGACGAAAGCCGCGGCGCGAAATGGTTCATCGAAATGGCCCGCGGGGACAACTACCACGCGATCTTCCGTTGGTCGCCGCTCACGGGCGGCGTGCGTGCGCTGGGCGAGACGATGATTGACCAGGCGGTCGATAGCCCTTTCGTTCCGCTTTATTGATGTCCCTCTCGCGCCTCACCGTTTCCGCCGGCCTCCTGCTGGCGGCGGCTTCCCCATCGGCTTCGGCCGACCCATCGTCGATGGTTCCCGCTTCGAACCCGGCATTCCGTTACGACGGACGCATCGACGACCACCAGGCGGACGCCCCGGTTCTCATTTGGGAGAACACCCAGGTCGCGTTCGATTTCGTCGGGCCCTGGGTCGCGTTGGATTTTCGCGATGGCCGCGATCAGAATTTCTTCAACGTAGAGGTCGACGGCCACAGCCAGGAAATCGGCATCCTTCCCTTGGTGCCCAACCGAATCGTTATCGGGCCCTTCGCGGATGGGCACCATCACATCGTCCTCGACAAGCGCACGGAAGCGTCCACCGGCCACGTGACGTTCGCCGGAGTGGAACCGGCGCCCGGCGGCTCAATCGCCCCCTCGCCGGCTCCGGCCTACGCCCATCGCTTCGCCTTTTACGGCGATTCGATCACGGTCGGCGCCTGCAATGAGGATGGACCGGTCGACCAATGGATCGACCGCCGCTCGCACAACGCGGCGCTCAGTTACGCGGCGCTTACCGCCAACGCGTTCAAAGCGGACCTTCAAAACATCTCGATCAGCGGCATGGGCATGGCGATCGGCTGGACGCCGTTTCTCACCGACCAGGTATGGAATCGGCTGTATCCCGATCCCACCGCGGTCCCCGTCGACCCATCGGTCTTTCATCCGGATGTCGTCTTCACCAATTACGGCGAGAACGACGGTTCGTTCGCCACGGCCCGCAAGATGGCTTTCCCTTCCGCCAGCTACCTGGAGCGTTATGTGGCCTGGGTTCACGAGCTGCGCGCCACCTACCCCGCCGCGGAAATCGTCATCCTGCGGGGCGGCATGTTCAATGGAGCCAACAATCCCGACCTGCGGTCGGCCTGGGAAGCGGCGGTTGCGAAAATCGAATCGGCCGACCCCAGGGTAGCTCATTTCGTCTTCAAGCATTGGTCGGGCAACCATCCCCGGGTTCCCGACGATCGGGCCATGGCGGACGAGTTGGTGGATTGGCTGCATGGCCAGCCGTTCCTGGGGCCGCACGCGCCGTAATCTCAAATTTCATGGAAGCGCTTCAAGATCGACGAAGCGACGAGCGGGACCCGACCGACATCTGCTTGGCCGGTGGAGCGCATGGTCCCCCTGCGTTTCGGGCTGGCGGGCAGGCGGAGCCGCTCAGCGCATCGGGACGATGCGCTCCACCCGCCGCCTGGCGCCGCATTCTCGCTGTCGCTCTACTCCTGGCGGCGGCCGGCCCGGGCGCTTTCGCCGCGAATTCCGATGTCACGTTCGTTCTGACATCGGACGTTCATTTCGGGATCACCCGCCCTCGATTCCGCGGCCAAAACTTCGTCAATTCCACGGTGGTCAACGCCGCGCTGGTGGACAGCCTCAACGCACTCCCGTCGCAATCGCTGCCTTCCGACGGAGGATTGCGTGCCGGCCAGCCCATCGCCCACATCGACTTTGTCGCGATCACCGGCGATCTCGCCAACCGGCAGGAATTATACCCGGTCCACATCCAATCCGCCGCCACCTCGTGGAAGCAGTTCGAGCAGTGTTATATCGATGGCCTCAAGCTCGGCTGCCCTCTCTACCTGGTTCCCGGCAATCACGACCTCTCGGATGCCATTGGCTATCCGGCGGCGATGGTGCCTAGAACCGATCCCACCTCGATGGTCGAGATCTACAACCGGATGATGCGGCCGGCCGTCCCGCTCACCAACGCCACCTTTCAATTCCCGCGCGACCGCGTCATTTATTCGCGGGATGTCGGCGGGGCGCACCTCATCTTCCTGACCATTTGGCCCGACCGCTCGACCCGGGCCTGGATCGACCGCGACTTGGAACACGTGGCGGCAGTCACGCCGGTTTTCATCTTTTGCCACGATCCGGTGCAGGTGGACCCGAAACACCTCATCAATCCGCTCCACGATCACACCATCAATCGGGAAGACGGCTACGAGAATCTGCTGACCGATGTGCGGGCCGAAACCACCGGCAAGGCCACTCCGGCCGAAGACCGTGAACTGGCCGCGTTCCTGCGCCGGCACCGCAATATCGTCGCCTACTTTCACGGGCACGAGAACTATCACGAAGCGTACACCTGGACCGGCCCCGGCCATGATTTGAATCTGCACGTCTTCCGCGCCGATTCACCGATGAAGGGCCGGTCGCGGAAAGACGAATTCCTGATGTCGTACGAGGTGATCACGTACAACGTCCCGGCGGGACGGCTCACCGACCGCGAATACCGGTGGAATACCCCGGAGCACTGGGGCCAGACGACGACCGTGGATATTGCCGCCCCCCAGCTGCCAAAGGCGCCGTGAGCGTCACACCCGGTTCGCTTTTGTTCACCTGATCGTGGCTTAGCCGTAGTCCGGTTGTCGCTTTAGGGGCGCATAGTCGGCGCGACTTTTTCGTGCCTATCATGATTCACTCTTGCATTTCCCCCGTTCGGGGATCCGTTCGCAAATTCGCACTCGCCGGCGCTTGCGCCTTTGGCCTGCTGCTGTCCGCCCGCGCCCAAACGCAGGTCGGCCCGGTGTTCTACATCCTGATGGAAAACCGGAATTTCACCACCAACGGCGATCTGAGCGGCGGCTCGGTGCTCGTCGGCAATCCGGCGGCCCCGTACATCAACAGCCTCATCACTCCGGGCAATCCGAACGCGAAATACGTTTCGTGGGCGAGCGCCTACCACAACGTACTGGCGACGGCCTCGGGCAACAACGCGGCGATCCATCCATCGGAGCCGAACTACCTGTGGATGGAGTCGGGCTCCAACTTCGGCGTGTTCAACGACAACGATCCGTACGGCTCGACGATGCAGGTTCAGTTCATCCACAATTTTCAGCAACAGAATCCCGACCTCTCGACGCAGAACTTCAGCGGCCTGCTTCAGACGGCGGGCATTTCCTGGCGGTCCTACCAGGAGGACATCGACCTGCAAAACACGACGGGTGGAAACGGCAACCAAAGCGGCCTGCTGAGCAGCTCCGTGATGCCCATGTCGCAATGGACCGTTCCGCTGGCCAGCTTCAGCGGCAAGGGCGGAACGTACGTCAATCCGTACAACGGCAGCAACCAATGGAACTTCGCCGTGAAGCACAACGGTTCGCTGTTCTTCCCGATCACCAACGGCAGCACCATCACCACCGCCA
Source organism: Opitutaceae bacterium (assembly GCA_036502225.1). Lineage (GTDB taxonomy): Bacteria > Verrucomicrobiota > Verrucomicrobiia > Opitutales > Opitutaceae > Palsa-1447. The sequence continues at coordinate 47,697 of DASXYY010000046.1, read as the reverse complement.
ACCTGACCCCGTCCAATCCTTTCGCCACGGTGTATCGCCCGATGCAGCAGTTCGCGGCCGATCTGCAGACCAACGACGTCGCTCGCTACAACGTCATCACGCCCGACCAATACAACGACATGCACACGGCCCTGAACAACGGCATCAACTATGCCGGCCAGCTCTGGACGGGCGATTCCGCCCAAGTGGCCCAGGGCGACAACTTTCTCTCGATCGTCGTCCCCGAGATCATGGCTTCCCCGGCCTGGCAGAACAACGGCGTGATCGTCATCTGGACCGACGAAACCGAAGGCACCAATCGCGACGACTTCAGCCACACGCTGGAAATGATCGTCATTTCGAAGCTGGCGAAGGGGAACGCCTACGTCAGCACGTTCAACTTCACCCATTCGTCGGATCTGAACACGATGCAGAAGCTTTTCCAGGTCACAGCCAACACGCCGTCGGGCTATTTGAATGATGCCGCCAGTGCGTCGAACAGCGCCGGGGCCGCCGCCGGATCGGCTTCGGGCTTCGGCACAGGCACCGCGTACGACCTTTCGGATCTTTTCCAGGCGGATGTCATTCCGGCCGCGATTCCCGTCGTGGGCGTGAGCTCCGAGAGCGGTTACGTGATCAATCGGCGACTGAATACGGTCACCCAGACCGTCACCGTCCGGAATCTCCTGACGCTGCCGGTGACCACACCGATCTACCTCGCGATCGGCGACCTCTCGTCGAACACGTCGCTCATCAACGCGGCGGGCACCACGCAAAACTACGCGCCGTTCGGAAGCCCCTATGTGGTGGTTTCGGCGGACGGCCTTCGTGCCAACGGAACCAAGACGGTGACGCTGCAGTTCGCCATTCCCGCGTCGGGCAAGGTCACTGACCAGCTCACGGCCATCACGACCTCGGGCACGCCCTGATTTAAGTACGAATTCATTGCAAAAAGGGCGGCCCCAACGGGCCGCCCTCTTTGCGTTTCAATCTGAATATTTCATGAAAATCGCCTCTATCTTGATGGGAAACGCTGTAGCCGGGGGCGCTGACCCCGGCGGGTCGGCTTTCGATGTCGCACCTGCCGGGGTCAGCGCCCCCGGCTACAGCATCTGTTGGCGCTCGGTCCTCCTCCTGACCGGCGCGGCCCTCGCGGCTGCCGCGGTCTCCCACGCACGCAACAAGGACGCCGGCTATCAGGAAACGATTCTGGTCGCGAACCGCGCCGACTATCACCCGTTGATCGTCGACCCCAAGATGCTCGATGCCTGGGGCATCGCGCTGCGTCCGCCCGGCGCGGGCGGACACATCTGGATCTCGAACGCGGCCTCCGGCACGTCGTCGGAATTCATTGGCGACGTCCCGGGCAATCCGCTGCACCAAGACGGCTTGAAGATCGTTGAACTCGATCCGCCGGCTTTCACCGACCACGGCTACGCGTTGGTGACGGGGCAGGCGTACAATGCGGCGAGCGACCTACCCAATCAACCGGTGGAATTCGCCGTGGCGGGGCCGGCGTCCAACCGGAAGATGACGCCGCCGCAGGCGATCGCAGGCGGCTTTTCCGGCGCGGCGAAGTTCGTCTTCGCGACGGAAGACGGCTGCCTCAACGCGTGGAGCGCCACGACGGCGGTGGCGATGGATGGCGTCCCCGTGATGGTGGACTATTCGAAGCGGGCCGCGTCGCTTCCTTCGCCCTCCAATTGCGTGTTCACCGGTTGCGCTCTTTCCAACCGCGCTGCGTCCTCCGCCGAATATCAGCGGGCCGGAGGAAATCACCTGTTTGTCGCGGATATCCGCAACAACGTGATCCGCGTCTTCGACCACGGTTGGAAGGATGTCACCGCCGCATTCAAGTTTCAGACCCCGGCGTCGGTCGGCCATTTGAGCGCCTTCAACGTCGCCGATCTGGAGGGGCACCTATTTGTCACCTACGCCGAATTCGACCGGCAGAGCGACGAGGGCCAGGAGCAAGTGCTGGGCGCCGGCCTGGGCCACGTCGTGGAATACAATGAGGATGGCACGCTCGTGAAGGATTTCGCGGACCATGGCCTTTTGAACGCGCCCTGGGGCGTGGCCATCGCGCCCCAGAATTGGGGCCCGATGGCGGGCAAACTGCTCGTCGCCAATTTCGGCGATGGCACGATCACCGCGTTCGATCTGGAAACCGGGGAATTCGCAGGCCTGCTGCGCGACTCCGACACCAAGATCATTTCGATCGACGGCCTCTGGGGCCTGACCTTCGGCAACGGCCACAGCCTGGGCCGGGCCGACGCCCTTTATTTCACAGCCGGGCCGAACAATGAGCAGGACGGGATGTTCGGGCGACTGATGCTCGGGCGGTAGACGCTGTAGCCGGGGGCGTTGACCCCGGCAGTTCCGCTTTCGACGTCAAACAGCGCGTGGGGACCACGCGCTCCACCTCAAAGGGGGCGGCTCAGGCCTCCCGGGCGCGCCGGCTCACCAGCGCCAACCCCGCCATACCGGCCGCCAGCAGCGCGAGCGTGCTCGCCGCATCCGGCACATGAGCATCGGGCGACAGCGTCGCGTAACCCATCACGTCGGCGGCGGTGTTATTGGCGCCCAGGTTGAACGTCACCAGCGACACACCGTCGGGCGCGTTTGTCGGGATCTCCGGCAGGCCCGGCTGGCTATTGAGCAGCGCGACGGAAAACTCGTCCGGAACGATGCCGGCCGCGTTCTGCGAGACCCAGACGTCAAAGGTGATGCTGGTCGTGGAGGACGTAAATTCCTGCAGGAAACCATTGAACGGGCTTGCCGGGCTGTCGGCCAGCGCGACCGAGCTGCTCAGGTCGCCGGAGACCGTTCCCCACGACTGCGAGGTGCCGCCGACCGGAGCTCCGTTCACGAAACGGATGTCATCGACGGTGGCCGTGTTCGGGATCGAGCCCGAACCTTCATTGAGCTGCAATTCCAGATAGAACGGGCCCGACGGATCGGCGGCCAGGTTGGCGGTATCCAGCGAGACGCCGAATTCGAATTGATTCGCCGAAGCGGCGGAAACGCCCAGCGCGGCCAGCGCGGAGAGGAGGGTAAGACCGGACGAAAAGCGATTTCTCATATGTGTTGCGGGCCCAGCATGCCCCAGTTGCGTGTCGGGCTCGTGGAAATATCGCTACAAATGCGTCAACATTTGAGCCTGACAGCGGGTGGAGCGCGTGGTCCCCATGCGATCAAGCGCCTACGGCCGCGGCGTTGGCCCGAGCGGCAAGGGCGCAATCCCATTCCACGGAATCGCCTCGTATTGCGCCAGCGTCAGCGCCGGCTTCCCCACCCCAGCCGGCAGCGGTTGACGCGAGAACTGCTGAAAGTAAAGCAGGCAGGCGTCGCGCCACCACCGGGCGTCGCGCTCCTGGACGGTCAAAAGGGCCGCCACATGGCGGAAGGTCTGCGGATCCACGGCTCCCTCCAGTGTACTCCATTGCGCTTCCATCCCGCGCACACCATTCACGCCTGATTCATACTGCCAGCAAAGCTCGTCCCACAGCGTTCGGCCCGAATGCATCCGGTAATTCCAAGGCACCCGGTGAAACCACAGCAGAACATTGTCGGGGCACGTCGCCAAGTTGGCGAACCGGTCCCGAACCGGCGGAAAGTATTGCGCCACGGCATCGCTGCCGCTCGCCGTTCGGTCGAACCCAATTCCCTGCACCGAGGCCTGGTGATAGAACACTGCCGTCCAATCCCAGCGCCCCTGGTCGAACCAAGGCTCGGGACCGTAATGGGTGTTCTCCTGAAAAAGACTGATGAGCCCCAGCGGCATCGTCATGCTCACCTCGATTTCGCGAGACTTCAGCATCAGTTCCATCGCCACGCGATTCACCCGCGGGTCCGGTCCCAAAGTCTGGCGAATCCATTCCCGGGCGATCTGTTCGCTCGTCAGATCGGGGTTCCAAGCCAGCCGACCGAATGTGTACCAATTCGCCTGCGAAAAGGGATTCCCGCACCAATCACGGTCGGAGCCGGTGTTGGCGACGCCGGCCATTCCGGAAATCTGCTTCGCCACCGTCGATCCCGGCCCCTGCGCAAAGGTATCCGCGGTGAGGCATTCCCGATAAAGGGGAGCTTGAAATTCGAGGCTCTTGCTCTGGCCCAGATACTCTTGAGCGATTTGCAGCTCGAGCATCAGTTTCGTGTGCGGCAGGGCGCCGAACAGGGGATGAAACGGCTCCCGCGGCTGAAAATCGAACGGCCCATTCTTAATCTGCAAGAGGACGTTGTCCCGGAATTGACCGTCGAGCGGCTTGAATTCGTTGTAGCTCTGTTTGATCCGGTCGACCTTGACCCCCGAACTGTAGACGAACGCCCGCCACATCACGATTCCGCCGTGCGGGGCCAAAGCGTCGGCCAGCATATTGGCGCCGTCCGCATGCGAACGCCCGTAGGTCTGCGGTCCCGGCTGGCCCTCTGAACTGGCCTTCACCAGGAAGCCGCCGAAGTCCGGGATCAATCGGTAGATTTCATCGACCTTGTCTGCCCACCATTTTTTAACCAGCGGATCCAGAGGGTCCGCCGTCGACAGCCCCCCGCTTTCGACCGGCGCGCTAAACCGCGCGGACAGATACACCCGAATCCCATAGGGCCGAAAGGCATCCGCGAGCGCCGCGACTTTTCGTTCATAAGGAAGCGTCAGAAACCGCACATCCGCGTTCGCGTTGTTCAGGACGACGCCATTGTCGCCAATGGAAGCCTCCGCCCGGGCGTAATCGCGATACCGCGCAGTGATGGTGCCAGGAAGCGTGTCCCAATTCCACAGCGAGCGTCCCGCGTACCCCCGTTCGATCCGTCCGTCGATGTTGTCCCAGTGATCGATGATCCGGAGCGCATAGCGTGGCTGCGAATCGACCTGCAGGGCGTCGATTGGCTCGGCAAGTTGGAGGCGCCGAAGAAAGTCGAACACCCCATAGTAGACCCCGATGGTCGTCGCCCCGGAAATGACCGTCGCAGGTTTCGCGTGGCGTCCCGAGTCGATTCGGTAGCCAGTCGCGGGCCCCTCACCGGACCGCAAAACGATCGCCCCATCCCGATCGGCCGTTTGCGCGACCGGCACTTCCGTCCCCAATAGTCCGCGCAATCCCGCCTGCAATTCGGCAACGGCGAGATCCAAGGTCCGATCGCCGGCCGGCCCATCCCGGACGATCTCCGTCGCCCTGGAAGCGTCGCGCTGGCGGAGCTGCGCGTCCTGAATCCGATCGTATCGGAGCCAGAGCCCGTAGCCGTCGTCGGCCCGAAGCGAAACGGCGAAGACCAGTCCCACCCACACCCATCGCGCACGCAGGGATATCACGCGTCACATCGCACGGGAAACCGGCGGGGAAGGCAACGCCGCGCGATCGCCCGATCCGTCCTTGCACCAAACCGCGACCTTCATTCAGTGGGCAGGCATGGAACACCGATTGCTGGGGGGAAGCGGATTAAAGGTGCCGGTGCTCAGTTTCGGCACGGGGACATTTGGGGGAAAGGACCATCCCTTTTTCAAAGGCTGGGGCGGCACCGAGGCCGACGAGGCCCGCCGCCTCGTCGATATCTGCCTGGAAGCCGGCTTGACGATGTTCGACACGGCGGATGGTTACTCGTCTGGACGCTCGGAGGAAGTCCTGGGAGCGGCGATCCGCGGCCGGCGCGACCGGGTGCTGATCTCGACCAAGGCGACCTTTCGCACCGGCGAGGGCCCGAACGACCTGGGTTCCTCGCGCCATCATTTGATGGACACGATCCATGGCAGCCTCCGCCGCCTGGGCATCGATCACATCGACCTTTTCCAACTTCACACCTTCGATGCGCAGACTCCGATCGAGGAGACGCTGCGCACGCTCGACGATCTGGTGCGCGCCGGAAAGATCCGCTACGTCGGCGTATCCAATTTTTCCGGATGGCACCTGATGAAGTCGCTCGCGATCGCCGAAAAGTACGGCCTGCCGCGCCCTGTCGCCAACCAGACCTACTATTCCCTGATCGGCCGGGACTACGAATGGGAGCTCATGCCGCTGGGTCTCGATCAGAAAATCGGCGCCGTGGTCTGGAGCCCGCTGGGCTGGGGACGGCTGACCGGCAAACTGCGCCGAGGCCAGCCGATGCCGCCGGTGAGCCGGCTCAAGGATCCCGTGAGCACCGCCGCCGGCCCCCAGGTGCCGGACGAGCTTCTTTTCCAAGTGGTGGATGCGATCGACGAGGTCGCCAAGGAGACGGGCAAGACCGTCCCGCAGATCGCAATCAACTGGCTGCTGCAGCGTCCGACGGTGGCGACCGTGATTGTGGGCGCCCGCACGGAAGACCAGCTGCGCCAGAACCTGGGTGCGGTCGGCTGGAATCTCACGCCGGCCCAAGTCGCCAAACTCGACGCCGCCAGCGCCCGGCCGCGGGCGTACCCCTATTGGCACCAGGAGAATTTCGACGAGCGCAACCCCTTCCCGACCAGCAACTAATTCTGGCCTAAATCTCCGGGCGCTCCGTGACGATACTTAGGACACGGGATTCCGTATCCCGTCCCCTACCCTATGACTGTCGATCGGAAGCTCTTGGCCCTCGTTGCCCTGCCCCTGGCCTTCGCCCTCGTGCCCGCGGGCGTGCTGCTCGTCCGCGCCCAACGGGGCGTGCGCGAAATGCGCGGTCTGAACGCGCTCGCCCACCTCGTGTGGAAAATGTCCGACGTCGAAAAGTGCTTCGATGAGGAAGCGGACAATTGGTACATGTTTCGGCGCGAACACGCGAACGATCCGGCCGACGTTCTCGCCGCCGCGCACAAGCGGCAGGACGAGGCGCGCGCCGCCACCGACCGCGCCCTGGCCGAATACGATCACGAGCTCGAGATCCTGAAAAGCGGCCAGCTTCCGCCGGCCATCGAAGCCCGCCTTTCCCGGATCGCCGACCGGCGCAGCCATCTCGGCGACATCCGCGCTCTGCTCTACACGCATCATACGGATTCCCAATCGGCCGACATCGCGGACTACTACCTTCAGCTTCGCAATGAACTCGGCGGGGTGCTCGACCTGCTGATCGATCAGACCACCGACGACGCGATCTCGCGGCAGCTCCAGGTTCTCTCCGGCACCATCGCGCTGCGCAAAAGCGGCATGGACGCGGGCCGCAAAGTCTTCTGGGCCATTCAAACCTACAATGGCCAGCAGACGCTCATCGCCCCGGAATTCGCGGCGGCCATCGAGGCCTCGACGAATTTCGCGGACGCCAAATGGAGCGAGGTCGTGGGGCTGAGCCAAGGCAACGTGCGGGACCGCTTTCTCGCGTTTCAAGCGGCCGGCTCGTGGCAAAAGGCGGTGGAAATCATGCGCTCCACGGCAGACAACCTGCTGAAGGGCACGCCGCCTTCGATCCTGCAGGAATCGGCCTGGTCCAAGCACTACGATTTCATCGACAAGACTCTCGGCGAATACTGCCTGTGGCTGCGGCATAATTTCACGGAGACCTGCGACCAGACCCAGAGCCGCCTGGTGCGTGAGCGCAACCTGACCGCCGGCCTGGCGCTCGTGGGCGCCATCGTGATGCTCATTCTCGGACGCCGCATGGTCGCGCAAATTTCGAAGCCGCTCAAGGACGCCGCCCTGACCATGGGCCAGGCCGCCCACTCGTTCTCCACGCAGGCGGGCGAACTCGCCGCCGCGTCGCAGGCCCTTTCCAAGGGCGCGGCCGATCAGGCGGAGTCGGTCGAACAGACGAGCGAATCGTTGGCGTTGCTCAAAAAATCCACCCAGGCCAACGAGGAGATCGCAGCCCACGCGGTCGAAAGCACGCATGCCGCCGCCGCCAGCGCGAACGACGGCCGAAAACTCGTCGCTCAGCTCAGCGCCACCGTCGCCGAGGTCGAGGCCTCGGGAGGAGCGATTTCCCAGATTCTCAAGAGCATCGACCAGATCGCCTTTCAAACGAATATCCTGGCGCTCAACGCCGCGATCGAAGCCGCGCGCGCCGGCGAAATGGGCGCGGGCTTCGCCGTGGTCGCCGATGAAGTGCGACGGCTGGCCCAACGCTCAACCGAGGCGGCCCGCGAAACCGCCGATCTGCTCGCGGGCGCCAATTCGACCGCCGGCAGTCAGAACCGCCTGGGCGTGGTCGAAGGCCTTGCGCGCATCCGCCAGGACTGCCAGCACGTGTCGAAGCACTTTGATTCCATCGCCACGCGCATCACCGGCACGGACCAGCACGCGGGGCAAATCGCCAAATCGTCCAACGAGCAGGCCCAGGGTCTGGCCGTCATCGCCGACGCAATCCACCAGATCGACCAGGTGACCCGCTCCAATGCCGCCTCCAGCGAACAGGCCGCCGCCTCCGCCGAGCGCCTGATGACGAGCGCGGATGAACTAAGCCTCGCGGTCGAGATTTTGGAGAACAATTTGGGGATTGCGGTGCGGAACAACGCAACGACGCCCACGGTTCGTCCGACCAAGCCGGGCTCTGGCGGAGCTGCCCCGGCCAAGGTGGCCGCGGTGGTGGAAGATGAGATGTTTGTGTAGGGATCGAGCCTGCGCGAAAGTCCACCGCTTGTGCTCTAGCCGGGGGCGTTGACCCCGGCGCCTGCGACATCGAAAGCGGAATGGGTGGAGCGCGTGGTCCCCACGCGCTAAATCGTCAGCCTGAGTTCGGCGCCGAAGCGCAGGGGGACCATGCGCTCCACCCTGCTTCTAACATCGCTGGTGGTTCGGCATCTCTTTGGCCCTCCTTCGCCCGGTGGGCTTCGGCGGGCTGGCTTCGCATTGCGAAGCCAGGAACAAACCCCTCCCCCGAGCTACCATTCTTGCGAAAGGAATTCTTCAAATGCTTACCGCACTTCCACTCGCAAGCGTCATGGTCATTGGGGGCAGCACTCTCGGAATCGTCGTCTTGGTCGTGATTCTGGTGCTGCTGCTCCGCTGACGCGTGGCCCGCCGCCGTTTCGCTTTTGGCTCGCTTGGCGCAGCAGTATGGCGCTGAGATCCGGAGCGATGCGAGCACTTTGGCTTCCGGCAGCCTTGGCTTTGGCCGCCCTGCCCTGCCGAGCCCAGTCCAACCCGGTCGTCGATCCGACCACCGAATGGAACGTGGGCTATGAGAGCGGGTTGATCTGGAAGTTCTCCGGGTCGGCCACACCTCTCAGCTACACGGTCGCCCCACAGCTCATCACCGTCATCAGCCCTCTGATCGGCAGGCCGAAGCAGTTTCTGGGCGGCGATCTGGTGCTGCGCAATCGGTTAAGCCTGCTCATGGAGCCGATCATCAAAGGTCCGGAGCATCATTTCTTTGGCGTCGCCGGCTCGGGCATCCTGGAATGGTGGGACCACGAGCGCACCTATTGCGTGTTTTTTGCGGCGGGCGGCGGATTCGGCTGGCTCGACAGCCGGGGTTACGAAATCCCCGGGGCGCAAGGCGAGCATTTCAATTTCAATTGGCTGGCGTATCCGGGCTTCCGCGTCCGGCTCTCCAACACGATCAGCGCGTCGCTTGGATCCTACTTCCAGCATATCTCCAATCACGGTCTCAACAAAGTGAATCCCGGGCTAAACGCCATCGGGCCGATGTTCAGCGTCGTCTGGAATCCTTGACGCCCCAAATCGGGGTCGGTTTGGTAGGGCGATGCACGCTCCGAAGAAGGCTGATCCGCAGGTGAAGTACCGGCGCATCATTTTGAAGCTGTCCGGCGAAGTGCTGCGCGGCGGGAAAAACGGCGATGCGATCGATGGTCCGACCCTCGAACGCACCTGCAATCAGATCAAGGAAATCTACGATCTGGGGGTTCAGGTCTGCGTCGTCATCGGCGGCGGCAACATTTTCCGCGGCTTGGCGGGCGAGCAGCGCGGCGTCGATCGCACGACGGGCGATTACATGGGCATGCTGGCGACCGTGATCAACGGCCTCGCCCTGATGGACCGCCTGGAAAAGATGGGCGTCACCACGCGCGTGCAAAGCGCCATCCCCATGAATCAGATCGCCGAGCCGTTCATCCTGCGCCGGGCGATCCGCCACCTGGAAAAGAACCGGGTCGTGATTTTCGTCGCGGGCACGGGCAATCCCTATTTCTCGACGGACACGACGGCGGCCCTGCGCGCCTCGGAAATGCACGCCGACATCATCTGCAAGGCGACCAAGGTTGACGGCATCTACGACAAGGATCCCAAGAAGTATCCCGACGCCGTCAAATACGAGGAAATCACGTTCCTCGACGCGCTCAAGCAGCGGCTGAACGTGATGGACTCGACCGCGTTTTCACTCTGTCTCGACAACAACGTTCCGATCCTCGTGTTCGACCTGGGCGATGAGCACGCCATCCGCTCCGCCGTGCTCGGCAAGAAGGTCGGCACTCTCGTCCACAACTGACCGCATTCCCCGCCCCTCATGAGCAACTCCATTGTCACCGACGCGCAGGCCAAGATGAAGAAGGCCGTTGAACATACCCTGTCCGAGTTCAACGCGATCCACACCGGCAAGGCGACCCCCTCCATGGTGGAAGGCATCAACGTGGAAGCCTACGGCACCCAAATGCGCCTGCGCGACTGCGCGGCGATCACGACGCCCGATGCCCGCATGATCCAGATCCAGCCGTGGGATGCCGGGCTCGTCAAAGCCGTGGAAAAGGCGATCCAGATTGCCAACCTTGGCTTCAATCCGGTCGTCGATGGCAAGTTGGTCCGCGTTCCCTTGCCGGAGATGAGCCGCGAACGCCGGCAGGAATTCGTGAAGACTTCGAACCGCCAGGCCGAAGAGGGCCGGGTGCAGATCCGCAACGTCCGTCGCGACGCGCTCGAAGCGGTGAAGAAGGCCAAAGTTTCCGAGGATGATGCCAAGCGCCTGGAAAAGGACATCCAGACCGCGACGGATCGGGCGATCGCGGACATCAACGCCCACCTCGCCAAGAAGGAAAGCGACCTGCTTTCCGTCTGACGCGGGCCCCTTGTGCGCGCGCCGAAGCGGATCGTCATCAAGCTCGGGACGGGGGTCCTGACGTCGGAGGGCGGGCGGATCAACACCGCCCGCATCTCGGCTGTCTGCGCGGAAATCGCCGAACTGCTGGCGCGCAAGATCGAAGTGCTGGTCGTTTCGTCGGGCGCGGTCGGACTCGGCATGCACGCCCTGGAAATCGCCAAACGGCCCAAGGAACTCACCAAGCGCCAGGCCTGCGCCGCCATCGGCCAGAGCCGACTCATGCAGGTGTGGCAGGAGGCGCTCGCGCCGTTTTCGCTGACGGCGGCGCAGGTGCTCCTGACGCACGAAGACCTGCGGGCCCGGGCCCGCTACCTGGGCGTGCAGGAGACCCTGCATCAGATCATTTCCTACGGCGCTGTTCCGATCATCAACGAGAACGACACGGTCAGCGCCGCGGAAATCAAATTTGGCGACAACGACACCCTGTCGGCGATGGTCGCCAGCCTGATGGACGCCGACCTGCTGCTGATCCTCTCGACGGCGCCGGGACTCATCGACCTGAAGGGCTCCGGGTTGATCCTGCCGGTGGTGGAGCGCATCACCCCCGAAATCGAGGCGATGGCGGGCGGCACGACCAGCGAGACGGCCGTGGGAGGGATGGTCAGCAAACTTTCGGCGGCCAAAATCGCCACCCGCGCCAGTTGCGGCGTCGTGATCGCGAGCGGGAGCGAGCCCAACGTGATCCTGCGCTCGCTCGGCGGCACCGGGCCGGGCACGCTGTTCATGCCGAACGGCCTGCCTTTGGAAGCCAAGAAGCGCTGGATCGCTTATTTTCAGCGTCCGACTGGCACGATCCAGGTGGATGCACGCGCGGTGCAGGCGCTGCGCCAGGACAAACGGAGCCTGTTGGCGGTGGGCGTCACCGGCGCGCACGGGAGCTTTGCCGCCGGGGATGTCGTCAATATCGCCGGCCCCGACGGAGCCGCGTTTGCCCGGGGACGGACTTTTGTGGCGAGCACGGATATCCCCCAGGTTGCCGGGAAAAAGGGCGTCGAGGTGGTGCACCGCGACGAACTTGCCATCTTATAGATCATGGAGTTTTCCATCGACCCCGAGCGGCCCGTTCCGGCGGTGCCGTCCATCGACTTTCGCGGCCTGCTCAACGATGAGCAGTACGCGGCCGTGACCGCGGAACCGGGGCCCCTGCTGGTGCTGGCCGGGGCGGGTTCGGGCAAGACACGCACTCTCACCTATCGGGTCGCGTGGCTGTTGTCCCAGGGCGTGCGTCCGGGGGACATCCTGCTGCTCACCTTCACGAACAAGGCCGCCAAGGAAATGCTGCACCGCGTGCACGACCTGACCGGCATCGAGCCGGGGCGGTTCTGGGGCGGGACCTTTCATGGCTTGGGGCATCGGTCGCTGCGCATGCATGGCGAGCCGCTCGGGCTCAAGCAGTCATTCACGATCCTGGACGCGGACGAGGCGGACGGGCTCCTACGCGACGCCGTGGAGCAGGCGGACAAGGGGTTTTTCAAGGACAAGGCCCATCCTCGGCCGGGGCCTCTGCACGAGATGATTTCCCTGTCGCGCAACACCCGCACGACACTCGCGGAAACGATCGCCCGCTACTTTCCCCAGCACGATGGCATCATCGATCGGCTGCCGGCGTTCGCCAAGCGCTACGCGGATAAAAAGCGCGCCGAGGGCGTCCTGGACTACGACGACCTGCTGGAATTCTGGCTGGATCTCCTCAAGACCTCCCCAGACACCGCGGCCTATTTTCAGCATCGCTTCCGGCACGTGCTGGTCGACGAGTATCAGGACACGAATCGCCTGCAATCGGAGATCGTCGATCTCATCGGCTCCCACCACCGGGTGATGGCGGTCGGCGACGACGCCCAGTGCATCTATTCGTGGCGCGGCGCGAACTTCGAGAACATCCTCACCTTCCCGGATCGGCATCCGGGCACCGCGATCCACCGGATCGAGACCAACTACCGATCGACGCCGCAGATTCTCGCGCTGGCGAACGGCGTATTGGAAGCGCAGCCGAAGGGGCGGCATTTTGAAAAGGAGCTGAGGCCCGCGCGGGCCAACAGCGAAAAGCCGTACTTCGTGCAGACCATGGACGGCCGCGAACAGGCGCAGTTCATCGTGAGCCGGATCCGGGGCCTCGTGGAACATGGGTGCGAGCTCAAGGATATCGCCATCCTGTACCGGGCGCATTTCCAGGCGCTCGACATCCAGCTGGAATTGTCGCGGCTGCAGATTCCCTATCAGATCACCAGCGGCGTGCGGTTCTTCGAGCAGGCCCACATCCGAGATTTGGTGGCGCTGCTCCGCTTCGTCTACAACGCCAGCGACACGATGGCCTGGCAGCGGGTGGCGGTGCTGCTGCCGAAGGTGGGCGACAAGGGCGCGCAGAAGATTCATCACTTCACGCTCGAACTCGCCCGCGATCTGCAGCGGGATTTCGTCGAAACGCTGGGCGATCCCGCGGTGGCGACCAAGGTGCCGCCCGCGGCCAAGGAAGAATGGCCGAAGCTCGTCCTGTCGCTGCAACAAGTGGCCGAAGCGATGCGGACGATGTCCCCGGCCAACGCGGTCGATCTGGCGATCGACGGCTGGTATGGGGACTACCTCAAGGGCGCCTACGCCAACTATGCGTCGCGGATGGACGATCTGAAATCGATGGTCGGCTTCGCGGGCCGGTTTGCCGACATGCAGGAGTTGCTCGCCCAAATCATGCTGCTCAACAGCGAGACGAGCGACCGGTCGGTGGACCCCGACGCCGACTCCCTGCGCCTGACCACCATTCACCAGGCCAAGGGGCTGGAATATTCGGCCGTGTTCCTGATCAGCCTGGCGGACGGAATGTTTCCCCTGCGGCGGGCAATCGAGAGCGGAGACGTGGAAGAGGAACGCCGCCTGTTTTACGTGGCGGTCACCCGCGCCCGCGACGAATTGTACCTGTGCTTCCCCAAGGTGAACACCAAGGGGGGGCCGGCCATGCTGCAAAGCCCCAGCCGGTTCCTGCAGGAACTGCCGGCAAACCTGTATCAGGAATTGCGGCTGAAGCGAAGCTATGGATGGTAGACGTCTCCAGGTATCTCCGCTGTTACGTTCCTATTCTATCGTCCCTTGACCCGTTCGCTAACTTTAAGGCATGTCCACTTCCTCCTTTGAGAATGTCGTGATCGTCGGCACCGGCTGCGCCGGACTGACGGCGGCGATCTACGCCGCGCGAGCCAACCTCAATCCGCTCGTCCTCGAGGGCGCCCAGCCGGGCGGCCAGCTCACGACCACCAGCGAAGTGGAGAATTTCCCCGGGTTTCCCGAAGGCGTCGACGGTTTCCAATTGATGGACAACCTGCGGCAGCAGGCCGCGAAGTTCGGCACTCGCTTTGAGCAGGTGCTGATCACGTCGGTCGATTTCAGCGGCAAGGCGCGCCAACTCATCACCGCGGAGCGTACGATCGAGTCTCGCAGCGTGATCATCGCAACCGGCGCATCGGCGCGGATGACCGGCATCCCCGGAGAAAAGGAACTGTTCGGCGGCAAGGGCGTGACGACCTGCGCCACGTGCGACGGTGCGTTCTATCGCAATCAGGATGTCGCGGTGATCGGCGGCGGCGACAGCGCCGCTGAAGAGGCGCTGTTTCTGACGCGCTTCGCGCGGAAAATCTACCTGGTCCACCGGCGCAGCGAGCTGCGCGCGTCCCGGATCATGGCCGAACGGGCGACTTCGCATCCCAAGATCGAGTGCGTCTGGGACAGCATCCCGCTCGAAGCGGTCGGCGTGCCGGACGGCGTCAAGGGCCTGAAAATCCGCCACGTGAAGACGAACGTGGAAAGGGTGCTGGATGTGACCGGCATCTTTGTCGCGATCGGACACGTGCCGAACACCGGCCCTTTTGCCGCGGCCATCGACGTGGACGAGAACGGCTATTTCAAGCCGACGACGGGTTCGCAGGTGAAGACCAAGATCTCGGGTGTCTTCGTCGCCGGCGACTGCGCCGACCACGTTTACCGCCAGGCCATCACCGCCGCCGGCATGGGCTGCCAGGCCGCGATCGAAGCCGAACGCTGGCTCGCCGATCAGGAGCACGGCGAATAACCCGCCTCGCTGTAGCCGGGGGCGTTGACCCCGGCAGTCCCGCTTTCGACGTCGAACAGCGCGTGGGGACCACGCGCTCCACCTCGGGATAAGCCCCCAGCCACAGCCGACCCGCCATGCGACTCCCTCTGCCACCTCGCGCCGAAGCCACCGACTTGGTAATCGCCGCGGTCGCGCCGGACGACGGATCGGAAGTTCGTCTCACGCCCAAAGCGGCGGAGGCCTGGCGGGCAATGTGCAGCGCGGCGGAAAAGGACGGCATTGTTCTTTGGCCCCTCAGCGGCTTCCGCAGCATCGAACGCCAGCAGCAAATCATCGCGCGCAAACAGGCGCAGGGGCTGAGCCTGCAGGAGATCTACCGCACGAACACCCCGCCCGGCCATAGCGAGCACCATACGGGCCGCGCGTTGGATATCGGAACTCCCGATTCCCCCGTGCTCGAAGCGTCCTTCGCCCAGACGGCGGCCTTCGCGTGGCTGGTCGTTCACGCCCCGACCTACGGATTCCGACTATCCTATCCGGAAAACAACCCGTATGGGATTCGTTACGAACCGTGGCACTGGTGCCACTACATTGCGCCCGCCCGTCCCGTTGTGATTGCTCCGTACGATCCCCAGTGGCCGCAGATGGCGGAGTTCTTTTCGCAGCAACTCCAGGTCTTGGGCAAGAACCTGGTGGCCGTGCATCACATTGGGTCGACCTCGGTCCCTGGTCTTGCAGCCAAGCCGATCATCGACCTGATGCCGCTTGTGACCGACTTGGCGTCACTGGACCGCTCGCGTGTCCAGATCGAGGCTCTGGGGTACAAATGGCTCGGCGAGCTGGGCATCGCCGGCCGGCGCTACTGCTCGCTCGATGATGCGGACGGCGTCCGCCGAGCTCAGCTGCATTTTTTTGAAGCCCATTCGCCCGAGGTGACGCGGCATCTCGCCTTTCGCGACTACCTGCGAGCCCATGACGAAGTCGTGCGTGAATATGCACGCGAAAAGCGGCGCGCGGCCGAGCTTCACCCGAACGACGTGCATGGCTATTGCGACGAAAAAGCGGCTTGGGTCCGAGGGACCGAACAGGCTGCGTTGAGGTGGAGCGCACGGTCTCCATGCGCTTCGGCGCCAAATGCGGATGGTGGTTAAAGCGCATGGGGACCATGCGCTCCGCCCCCGATTTTCTTCGAATACTCACCTCAAACGGGTTGTAAACCGCTGTGGGCCATAATTCCTAGGATCAGGTAAAACCTTATATTGCTAGTAACCAATAAATAAGGAATCATTTAGAACAATTCTAATTCCTACTTGAAATTTAGTCCCATTCCAATTGGTTGAACCGTTCACAATATGGGTAACCTTCCAGAACCACTGGCACAGCGACTAGCCGATAGCGGACTCCGGGCGACTCCGCAGCGCGAGGTCGTGTATCAGGTGCTTCTGCACAAGCGGGATCATCCGACCGCGGAAGAGGTGTTCGCGCGGGTGAAAACGGAGATGCCGGGAATCTCCTTGGCGACTGTCTACAACTGCCTGGAAACGCTCGTGACCTGCAATCTGGTGCGCCAGGTGAATTTCGAACGCAGCCCCACGCGCTACTGCCCGAATCTGGAGCCGCACGCCCACTTCCACGACGAAGCCACGGGCCAGACCCACGACGTCAAACTGCCGCCCGCGGTGCTCGACCAAGTGAAGGCCGTCCTCCCCCCCGGCTTCGACGCCACCTCGGTTGAAATCACGTTCCGCGGCGCCAAACGCTAACTTTCCATTCACATGCCTCAGCTCGAAATCAAAGACCTGCACGTCTCGATCGGAGACAAGCCAATCGTCAAGGGCGTCTCGCTGACCATCCAGAGCGGCGAAGTCCACGCCGTCATGGGCCCGAACGGCACGGGCAAATCGACGCTATCGAAGGCGATCGTCGGACATCCGGACTACGCAATCACGAGCGGCGACGTGCTGCTCGACGGCCGATCGATCCTCGAGATGGAGCCGGACGAACGCGCCCGCGCGGGACTGTTCCTGGCCTTCCAATATCCGAGCGAGATCCCGGGCGTGACCATCGCCAATTTTATGCGCGCCGCGCTGCAGGCCAAGCTGGGCGAGGGCGAGGAGATCGATGCGACGGCCTACTACAAGCGCCTGTACCAGAAGATGGACATGCTGAAGATCGACCGAAAGTTCACGTCCCGTGCGGTGAACGACGGCTTCTCGGGCGGCGAAAAGAAGCGCTGCGAAATCCTGCAGATGGCGATGCTCGAGCCCAAGTTCGCCCTGATGGACGAGACCGACTCCGGCCTCGACATCGATGCCCTCAAGATCGTTTCCGACGGCGTCAATCAGCTCCGCGGCCCCGGTCTCGGCGTGCTGGTCATCACTCACTATCAACGTCTGCTGAACTACATCGTTCCCGATTATGTCCACGTCATGTTCGACGGTCGGATCGTGAAGAGCGGTGACAAGTCCCTGGCCGTCGAACTCGAAGCCAAGGGTTACGAATGGGTGAAGAAGGAATTTGCCGCATGAGCACTACTGAGAGCGAAACGCTCGTTTCGGGAATCGACCAGACCGGTGGCGATTTCAAGTACGACGTAAAGTACGACTTCGACGCCGGCACGGGTCTCACCGACCGCACCGTCGATTACATCAGTTCCGTCAAGAAGGAGAACGCGTGGCTGCGCGAATTTCGCCAGAACGCGCTCAAGACCTTTTTCGCCAAGCCGCTGCCCACGCACTGGGCGACGCGCGACCTGGAAAACATCAATTTCGACAAGATCCGTTACTACCTGTCCAGTGGCCAGAAGCCCAAGCGGACCTGGGACGAGGTTCCGGAGGACATCAAACGCACCTTCGAGCGGCTCGGCATCCCGGAACAGGAACGCAAGTTCCTGGCCGGCGTCGAGGCGCAATTCGACAGCGAGGCGGCCTACTCCAACATCAAGGACACGGTCGCCAAGCAGGGCGTGATCTTCGTCAATTCGACGGAGGGACTGCGCGAGCACCCGGAGATCTTCCGCAAGTTCTTCGGCAAAATCATTCCGACCGGCGACAACAAGTTCTCGGCCCTCAACAGCGCCGTGTTCTCCGGCGGCTCGTTCATCTACGTGCCCCCGGGCGTCAAGGTCTCGCATCCGCTCCAGGCCTACTTCCGCATCAATGCGGAAAACTTCGGCCAGTTCGAGCGCACGCTGATCATCGCCGACGAAGGCGCGGAGATCACCTACATGGAGGGCTGCACCGCCCCCAAGTTCTCGACGTCGACCCTGCACAGCGCGGTCGTGGAGCTGGTCGCCCTCAAGGGCGCCAAGATTCAGTACATCACCGTCCAGAACTGGGCGCCCAACGTGTTCAATCTCGTCACCAAGCGCGGCGTCGCGCACGAGGAAGCCGAAATCAAGTGGATCGACTGCAACATCGGCAGCCGCCTCACGATGAAGTACCCCGGCGTGGTCCTCAAGGGCCGCAAGGCTCGCGGCGAGGTCATCTCGATCGCGCTGGCCAACGACGGCCAGCACCAGGACACCGGGGCCAAGATGATCCACGCGGCGGACGAGACCACCTCGAACATCGTCGCCAAATCGATCTCGGTCGGCCAGGGCCGTTCCACCTATCGCGGCGTCGTCCACATTCCCAAGCACCTGCGCGGCTGCAAAAACAACACGGAATGCGACGCGCTGCTCATCAACAGCAACAGCCGGACCGACACTTACCCGGCCATCACCGTGCGGGGCGACGCCAATTTCGTTCAGCACGAGGCGAGCGTTTCCAAGGTGAGCGAAGAGCAGATTTTCTACATGCGCCAGCGCGGTTTGACCGAGGGCCAGGCGATGAGCCTGTCCGTGAACGGCTTCATCAACGATCTGGCCCGGCAATTCCCGATGGAGTACTCGGTCGAGCTCAAGCGCCTGATCGACCTCGAAATGGAAGGATCGGTAGGCTGATGTCGACCGCCGCTCCTTCCGTCGACGCCCCGTCCGTGGGCGACTTCACCGCCGAACGATTCCAGCGCCATCTGGCCGAGCTCAAGGGGGCGCCCGATTGGTGGGTCACGCGCAAGCGCGCCGCCTACGAAAAGTTCGCGTCGCTGCCGATGCCCCGCCGCACGGACGAATCCTGGCGGTTCAGCACACTCACCGGCCTTTCGCTGGCCGCGCCGGAAAGCGCGCCGGCCGCCTCGGTGGAACTGCCGACGCTGCACGACGTGGCCACAACGGCGCGGCTATCCTTCATCGGCAACCGGCTCCACCAGAGCAGCGGCCTGCCCGCCGAGCTTGTCGCGAAGGGTGTGATCGTGACGTCATTCTCCGACGCGGCGCGTCATGAGCGCGACCTCGTCGAGGCGCACTTCATGGCGCAGGCGCAGCGGCTCGGTTCGGAAAAATTCGCCGCGCTGCACGCGGCCTTTCTCAGCGACGGCGCATTCGTCTTCGTCCCCAAAGGCGTCGAGCTCACCGATCCGATCGTCGTTGGCCACGCCGCCAACGGTCAGGCCGCTTTTCCGCACACGCTGGTCGTGCTCGAGGAAAACGCGTCCGCCACGGTGATCGACCTGTTCGGCGGAGAAACTCCGCTGGCCATCGGCGCCAACGATCTCTACGCGGGCCACGGCTCCCGCCTCACGTACATCGGCGTGCAAAACTGGGCGCCTTCGGCCCTGTCGTTCCAACTCAATTCCACGCTGGCGCGCCGCGACACCCGTGTGCAGTCGCTCAACCTGCACCTCGGCGGCCGCCAATCGCGCCACGAGTCGCTCAGCCAGCTGCAGGCGCCCGGCGCCTTCTCGGAAATGCTGGCCCTGACGGTGGCGCGTGAAAAGCAGGAGTTCGATCAGCGCACGCTGCAGGTTCACCAGGCGCCGAACACCAAATCGGACCTGCTGTACAAGAACGCCCTGCTCGACAGCGCCAAGACGATCTTTTCCGGGCTCATCATCGTCGATCCGGACGCTCAAAAGACGGACGCCTACCAGAGCAACCGCAACTTGGTCCTCAGCGAAAACGCCGAGGCCAATTCGCTGCCGGGCCTGGAGATCCAGGCCAACGACGTGCGCTGCACCCACGGCGCCACGACGAGCCGGCTGGATCCTGAGCAGATGTTTTATCTGCGCGCCCGCGGCATCCCGCCGGCTGCCGCCCAGCAGATCCTGGTGTTCGGATTTTTCGAGGAAGTGCTGAACCGCCTTGCGCACGAAGGCATCCACGCCGCGCTGCGCGGGCTGATCGAAGCCAAATTCCGCGAATAGTTCCGCCATGAACCGCGATCGCGTCCTTTCCCGCGGCGTCACCGCGACGCAGATACCGTCCGGTGACAAGGTGCCGCTGCCGGCCGCCACCCAGGTGATGATCCACCAGACGCTGGGCGGCAGCTACACCGTGCAGACCGATTTCGGCCTGTTCCGGATCGACGGCGCCGACGCCGACGCGCTCGGCGAAAAGGTGGATCCGGCGCACGCGTCGGCCCCGGCCGAAGCGCTCGCCGACGGCTCTCCCGACCCGGAGGCGATCTGGGACCAATTACGGCGCGTGTTCGACCCGGAAATTCCGGTGAACATCGTCGATTTGGGCCTCGTTTACTCGATGGACGTCGAGCCGCAGCCCGAAGGCGGGCACAAGGTGAATGTCGCCATGACTCTGACTGCGCCCGGTTGCGGCATGGGACCGGCCATCGCCGAGGACGCCAAGACCAAGGTTCTCCTGGTTCCCGGCGTCGCCGCCGCGGACGTCCGGATCACCTGGGACCCGCCGTGGAACCAATCGATGATCAGCGAAGAGGGTAAGATGAAGCTTGGCTTGATTTAGGCTGTTTGGTTCAAGCTGTAGCTGGGTGGAGCGCATGGTCCCCATGCACTTTGACCTCTATCCGCGTTTGGCGCCGAAGCGCATGGGGACCATGCGCTCCACCTCGGGATACGCCCCCGGCTACAGCCCATGACCCACGATTCCATCTACGAAGAGCTGACCGCGCTGGAACGCGATGGCGTCCCCTTCGTCCTGGTCACGCTCGTGGAAACGCTCGGCAGCACGCCCCAGGACGCGGGGGCCAAAATGATCGTGCTGGCCGACGGCCTGCACGGCGGCACGGTCGGAGGCGGCCGGATCGAAGCCCAAGCCATCGCCGAAGCCCAAAAGCTCCTGTCCGCGGGCGCTACCGCTCCCCAGTTCGCCAACTGGAGCCTCAAGGGCGACGTCGGCATGACTTGCGGCGGCAGCGTCAAACTGTACTTCGAGCCGCATCGCTCCGCCGCTGCGTGGCCGATTGTGATCTTTGGAGCCGGCCACATCGCCCAGGCCCTGCTGCCGGTGCTCCTGCCGCTGCGCTGCCGCCTCACGCTGTTCGATACGCGGCCGGAATGGCTCGATCGGCTGCCCGCTGCGCGCAATCTATCCGCGCGCTGCATTGAGAATCTGGCCGATCAGATCCCCGGTTTGCCGGACAACGCCTTCGTCCTCTTCATGACCCGCGGCCACGCGACCGACCGGCCCGGCCTGCAGCGCGCGCTCGCCGAGCGAAATTTCCCGTTTGTTGGCGTGATCGGCAGCGAGGCCAAAGCCGCCATCCTGCGCCGCGAAATGATCGCCGATGGTTTGCCCGAGGCCCGCGCGGCGCAATTTCACTGCCCGCTGGGGCTGGATTTCGGAACCAACGACACGCATGAGATCGCGCTCAGCATCGCCGCGCAGCTGCTGACGGTGCGGGACCGTCCCTAAGAACGCTTGCGCGGTAGCCGGGGGCGCTGACCCCGGCAGTCCTGCTTTCGATATCGAACAGCGCGTGGGGACCACGCGCTCCACCTGAGTTACAGCGCCAGTGGAAGCGGCGTCTCGCCGCTCTTCTCCCGAGGCTGAAGCGGCGGGACGCCGCTTCTACTTTCCGCCATCCGACGCTGAATGGCGGCAAAGACCGCCTCCCCCGTGGCCGGCGACGCGAGCTCCGTCAGCCCGCCGGGCGCCCCAAACGTCGACACCGCATCGCGAATCGCTTCGCGCACCGACATCGCCAGCATCAGCGGCGGTTCGCCGACCGCCTTGCTGCCGTGAATGGTGTCCTCGCGCGCACCGTGCGGGTAGAGCTCGACGTTGAACTCAACCGGGGCATCGCTGATCGCCGGAATCTGATAGGTGCTCGCGCTGTGGGTCAGGAGCCTGCCCTTGCCGTCCCATTTCAACTCCTCGCTGGTGAGCCATCCCATGCCCTGCACGAAACCGCCCTCGATCTGTCCGCGGTCCACGCCGGGATTGAGCGAGTCGCCCACGTCGTGAACGATGTCGACGCGCAGCACGCGACTCATGCCGGTCGAACCATCGACCTCCACTTCGGAAACGGCGACGCCGCAGGCAAAATAGAAAAACGGCCGGCCCTTGGACGTGTTCCAATCCCAGACGACTCCCGGCGTGCGGTAGTAGCCCGTGGTGGAAAGGCTCACGCGATCCAGCGTCGCCTGCTTGCTGATCTCCGCGAAGGTGAAGCCCCGTTCCGGCTGCCCGGCGAGAAAAACCTGTCCCTTCTCAAACCGTACCTCCGCCGGATCCACCGCCCGGCCGATTCGGCCGGATAGCAATTGGGCCGCCACGGGGGCCAGCCGCTCGCGCAGGGTGACGCACGCGGTCCGCACCGCCGCGCCATTGAGATCGGCGCCCGAGGAAGCCGCCGTGGCCGAGGTATTGGGCACCTTGTCCGTCGTCGTGTGCATCATGCGCACGCGCTCCGCGGTCACACCGAGTTCGCGCATCGCGATGCCCTTGATCTTGGTGTGAAGCCCCTGCCCCATCTCCGTGCCGCCGTGGTTCACCTGCACGGTTCCGTCATCGTAAATCAGCACCAGCGCGCCGGCCTGGTTGTAGTGGCTGAGCGTGAAGGAAATCCCGAACTTCACCGGCGTGATGGCGAGGCCCCGTCGAATCCATTTCGAACGCGAATTGCCGTCATCGATCGCCGCGCGCCGCGCCGCGAAGTCCGAGCTTTGCAGCGCCCGCGTCCACATGGCGCGCAGCGGGTTGTCTTTGATCTCTTCCAGAAAGTGCGTGATGTTGGAGTCGCCCGAACCGTGATAGAGATTTCGCTCGCGAATCTGCTCCGGAGAAACGCCCAAGGTGCGGGCGATGCGGTCGACGATCTCCTCGATCACCAGCATGCCCTGCGGCCCGCCGAAGCCGCGAAACGCCGTGTGCGAGGTGACGTTCGTTTTCGCCACCCGCCCCGAAAAGCGCACCGCCGGGATATAGTAGGCGTTGTCGAGGTGGAACAGCGCCCGGTCAAGGACCGGCTGCGACAAATCGAGCGACCAACCGCCGTCGGACACCAAGGCGATGTGCGCGGCCAGGAATCGCCCCTGTTCATCGTAACCCACGTCAAAGCGGGAATAAAACGGATGCCGCTTGCCGGTGAGCGCCAGATCGAGATCGCGGTCCCAATGCACGCGCACAGCCCGGCCGGTCTTCAAAGCCGCCAACGCAACCAAGGCGGCCGAGGTGTTGCCCTGGGTCTCCTTGCCGCCAAATCCTCCGCCCATGCGCGGGGACTGCACGATCACTTCATGCTTCGAACGCCGCAGCACCTCGGCCACGATCGTCTGAATCTCGGAGGGATGCTGGGTCGAGGAGCAAATGAAGACATCGCCCTCGTCGCCGATTTCCGCCCACGCGGCCTGAGTTTCCAGGTAAAAATGCTCCTGGCCGCCGAAGCTGAATTCGCCTCGCAGGCGCCGCGGCGAGGCTTCGAGCGCCTGCCGCGCATCGCCCCGCGCAATCACGTGGGGCTCGGTGTGGTAGCTGTCCGCCGCCATGGCCGCGGGAATTCCGACCACGCAGGCGAGCGGCTCGTATTCCACCTCGACGAGGGCCGCGGCCGCGCGGCAAACCGCGGCGCTTTCACCGACCACGACGGCCACCAAATGCCCGTGATAGAGCACCTCCGTGCCGGCCAGCAGCGTCTCGTCGTGGCGCGCCACCCCGACGTTGTTCGCCCCCGGAATATCCTCCGCCATGAGCACGGCCGCCACGCCCGGGCAGGCGCGCGCCCGCGTCGCATCGCGGCGCAGGATACGGGCCCGCGCATGCGGCGAACAAACCGGCCACAGCTCCAGCATCGGCCGCCGCCGGGCAATGTCGTCCACATAGCGCGCCGCGCCGGTCACGTGCCCGACTGCGCTTTCATGGCGCAACAACCGGCTTGAGTCGTTCGCCGCGAAATTCTCTCCCAGCGTCCACGCCGGTTTCAGGCCGGGAATTTCCGGAGCCTCGCCGGCGACAAATTTTCCCCAGAGTCCGACCGCCGCCCCGCGCCGGTAGGCGGCACTGGCGCGAACGTCGTCGAGAGGCTGAAAGGCTTCGCCGATGATCCTGGCCACGTCCGCCTCCGCTTCCGCCAGGGTGCGACCGGCAAGGACGCGTTCGGCGGCGGCCACCCGAACGGTGGTGGCCGCCATGCCGCCGTAGGCGATGCGGGCATGCCGAACCATTCCGTTTGAATCGGTCTCCACGGCAAAGGCCGCCGCCACGATGCTGATGTCCAGCTCCCGCCGGTGGGAAACTTTGTAAAAGGCCGTCCGAAGATTCTTTCTTCGCGGAATCACGACCGCGCGAAGAATTTCGCCCGGCTTGAGCGCGGTGCGCCGATAACCGAGGAAGAATTCGCTCAAAGGCAGCGTTCGCTCGGCCGATTCGTGAGCCAGCACGACGGACGCATCGAGAGCCAGGAGGACCGGCGCGCTGTCGCCAATCGGCGAGGCCGTCACCAAGTTGCCGCCCAGGGTCGCCCGGTTGCGAATCTGCCGCGCAGCAAAGACCGAGAACATCTGGACCAGGGCGGGATATTCCCCTTTCAACGCCTGTTCGACGTTCGTGATCGTGGCGGCCGCGCCCACCCGCCACTCGCTCTCGCTCGAAGCAATCCCGGTCAGCTCCGGAATCCCCTCCAATGAAATCAAGTTCGGCAAAGCGCGAAACTTCTTGTTCACGTCCACCCCCAGCTCGGTGGCGCCCGCAATCAGAACCGCCTCGGGATTCGCGCGGCGCACCCGCCAAAACTCCTCCAGGCTAGCGGGACGGAAAAACGCTCCGCCCTCCGGGGCATAGGCCACCGAGGGCAAGGCCTCGAGCGGACGGGCCAGCCGCTCGGCAAAAGGATCGCCCGCCTCGGGCGCGCCGGTTCGGCCGGCAAAGGCCGCCGCCGCCGCGTCCCGGATCGGCCGATACCCGGTGCAGCGGCAAAGATTGCCGCACAACTGGCCGTTGATCGCGGCCGAATCCGAACAGTCCCTGCGATAATAGCCCTCGAAGAGAGAGACGACAAAACCCGGCGTGCAAAACCCGCATTGGGACCCGTAGCGATCGACCATGGCCGTTTGCACCGGGTGAAGCGCACCGTCGGCTTTCCCCAGGCCTTCCACCGTGACCACTTCACGGCCGGCAAACGACGCAATCGGGGCAATGCAGCTATTGAAGGCCCGATAGGTGGTCTGCCCCTCCGCGTCGCGTTCGACCAGCGCCACCGTGCAGGCGCCGCAGTCGCCCTCGGCGCAGCCGAGCTTGCTCCCGGTCTTGCCGATCGACCGGAGATAATCCAGCAGAGGAGTGGTGGGCGCGACTTTTTCGACGCGGAGACGTTCGCCGTTGAGAACGAAATCGAATCCGCTCATCCGCGCACGGCCGGACGGTTCACGTCCTTGTAGTAGAGATACTTGGCCGGGGTTTTGCCAATCGCGACAAACCACTGCGGGCAATAGGACGCCATCCAGATCACGTCGCCGGCCACGACCGGATACCACGCGTCCTCCAACCGATACACTCCCTGACCTGCAAGCATCAGCAAACCATGCTCCATAATGTGCGTTTCGACAAATGGCAGCGTCGCGCCCGGCTCGTAGATGAAGACGTTCATCGCCAGGTCAAACGCGGGCGCATCCGGCAAAAGGACCTGCAGCCGCGCGTCCGGATCGCCCAGGAAGGGCTGACCCTTGACCTTGCCGGAATCGCCGATGATCGACGCCGGCCCCGCCCCGCCCGCCAGGGCTTCGAACGGCTTTTGAAAGAGGGTCAGCCGGGTTCCCGCCGCCGGCCCGGTGAGACTCCAGGACTCGCCCGCGGGAGCGAAGAAAAAGCTCCCGGCCTTGAGCCGCCCCTTGCGCTCGCCGATGACGATGGCGGCCCCGCCGGTTTCGACGTAGCCCACGGTTTCGCGCCCGTCGGCGGGGAAATCGATCCGCCCTCCGCGCTCGAAGGCGACCGCGATCTGCGAAAAGCGCGCCCCCATCTCGGGCGAAATGTGAATCACGGTCGAGGCCGCCTGGATCCCGGGCACCGAACTCTTCACGTGGCCATCCGGAGCGATCAGCGCATGGCGCGATGCGATCCGGGTGCGGGTCTGGCCGAAGGGAAGGTTCATGAGCGTGAGTATAGCGAGGCTATTCCGGGCGCAAGAATTGCCCGCGCTGCGCCGCGGCCGGCTTTCCGCGTATGAACGTTTCCACCACCCGGACCCGGTGGCTTCGGCCCACGTAGGGGCTGAACGGATGGCGGTTGACCAGGCTTTCCGCCCGGATTGGCTCCGGCGGATGCAGCGCGAGGACGGCAAAATCGGCATCGCCGCCCTCGGAAATCGAGCCTTTGACGGCCGGAAGCCGAAAGCGCCGGGCGACATTCTCCGAGCAGACCGCCGCCAGCTTCGGCCAATGCTCGTTGAGCGTGTCGGCGGTCGCCGAAAGCAGCTGCGTGAACCCGTGCTGAATGCCGGCAATGCCGCCCCACAGGGCAAAGAAATCCTCCCCGGTTTTCAGATCCGGAGAGGACGGGGAATGATCCGAGCCGACCGTGTCGATCTGGTCCCCGAACAGCGCGTTCCACAGCAGGGTGCGATGCGCTTCGTTGCGCAGCGGCGGCGAGCACTTGGCGGGGGCGCCCAGCCGCAGGACATCCGCCTCGTTCAAGAGCAGGTAGTGCGGGCAGGTTTCGGCCGTCACATCGACGCCGCAGCGCTTGGCGTTTTCGATCACGGCCAGCCCCTCCCAGCTGCTGACGTGGACCACGTGGAGCCGGCAGCCGGTCTGGTCGGCGTATTCGATCGCCCGCGAAATCGCGTCGACTTCGGCCTGGATGGGACGCGAATCCAGATAGGCGCGGATCGAGGTTTCTCTCCGGGCGCGCGCCTCGGCCGTCAGCCGCGCCGTCAAGGTCTCGTCTTCGGCATGCACGGCGACCAGCAGGTCAAGCTGCGACGCCACTCGCATGGCTTCGCGCAGGGGTTCGCCGTCGATCGAGGGAAAGCTCGCGATTCCGCTATCGCAGAGAAATGCCTTGAGGCCGATCGCACCGGCGTCCTTGAGCTCCTCCAGCTTGTCGGCATTGCCCGGCACCAGTCCGCCCCAGAGGGCAAAATCCGTGCACGAACGAGCCTCCGCCAGCGCCTTTTTCTCGAGGAACGCAGCGGCGTCGATCGCGGGCGGTTCGGAATTGAGCGGCATGTCGAAAAAGCACGTGCCGCCTCCGGCCGCCAACGCCCGCGAGCCGGTTTCAATCCCCTCCCATTCGGCGCGGCCCGGCTCGTTGAAGTGGACGTGGGAGTCGATGATACCCGGGAACAGGTACTGGCCGTCCAAATCCATCTCGACGTCGTAGGCGCCGGCGAGACGCTGGCCAATGGATACGACGCGGCCTCCCTCCACCGCGACGTCCCCCCGGGTGATGCCGGCCGGGGTCACGATGTTGCCGTTGCGCAGCAGGAGACTCGGATCAGGTTCGGACATGGCGGGCCAGGGAGGAAATGAATTGGCAGGAGGCGCCGAGCGCCGCGGCGATGTCGCGCGGCGCGGCATATTCGGAGGGATGGTGGCTCAGCCCGGCGCGGCAGCGCACAAACAGCATCGCCACCCGGGTCAGCTGTGAAATCACGACCGCATCGTGGCCGGCGCCGCTCGCCAGTTCCGGGGGCGACCACGGGGCCGCGGCGCGGGCCAGCTCGCGGCGAAGGCGGCGATCGCAGGCCACCGCGCCGTCGTCCTGGGTCTTTTCCCAGCGAAAACTCAACCCGCGCCGCCGCGCGATCGTCTGACCCTGGCCGAGCAGACTGCGAAGGGCGGCCTGCCGCGCACGATCCAACGGGTGGCGGACGTCCAGGCCCAGAACCGCTTCGCCCGCGATGACGTTGGCCGCTCCCGGCGAAACCGCGATCGTCCCCACCGTCGCCACCAAGGGCGCGCGGCGGGCGGCAAAGCGTTCCACGGCGCCAATCCACTCGGCCGCCCCGGCCAGCGCGTCGCGGCGCAAGCGCATGGGAGTCGTGCCCGCATGCCCGGCGCGGCCGCCATAAGTCGCCCGGCCGCGCGTCTGGCCCGCGATCGACGTGACCACGCCGAGCGGCCGTCCCTCCGCCTCGAGCACCGGACCCTGTTCGATATGCACCTCCAGATAGCCAAGCAGCCGGCGTGCCCGCCGTCGGACCACCGGATCGCGCTGGGCGAGCGCCTGCGCGACCGAGATGCCGTTGGCATCGCTCCGAGCCAAGTCGGCTTTGGAAAGCCGCCCAACGTAGCCTTTGCTCCCCAGATAGGCGCTGGAAAAGCGGACTCCCTCCTCCTCCGAAAATCCCACGACCTCGAGCGCGAACGGCCATTGCGCCAGATCGGCGCCGAACACTTCCGCCACCGCGATCCCCAGGAGCACGCCCAGCGCGCCGTCGAAGCGGCCCGCATCGCGAACCGTGTCCAAATGGGAGCCGACCATGAAGGTCGGCCCCTCCACCGCGCTGCGGCCGATCAGATTGCCCACGGCGTCCTCGCGGACCGCCAGCCCCGCTTCCTGCATCCAGGCGCCCACCTGTTCGTTGGCGCGCGCCATCGCCGGCGAAAGAAAGGTGCGCGTCAATCGGTCCGCTTCGTCGCTGATCCGCCCCAGCTCGTCCAATCGGCGGACCAGCCGGCGCGCCGCGGCCCGCACCGCCGGCGTCAGCTTCCCCGATAGGTGCTGTAGCTCCATGGCGTCACGAGGAGGGGGACATGGTAGTTCGCCGTAGGATCTGCGATCCCGAAGCGGACTGGCACGACGCCCAAAAACGCCGTGCCGTCGGTACGAAAATATTCGCCGACGTGGAAGCGCAGCTCCCATTCGCCGGCCGCCACCTCGCCCGCGGCGAGGAGCGGCGCATCGGTGCGGCCATCCGCGTTGGTGACCACCGATCGCACCTGCTGGCCGCCCCGCCACAGTTCGATTCGCATCCCCGCCGCCGGCCGGCCCGAAGACAGATCGAGGACGTGGGTGCTCAGTTTGCCGGGCATCCTATGACATTACGGTATCCTGCAGGCGCAGCCACGCGATTTTTTCGATTTCGGCCAGGGCGGCTTCCTTTTCCCGTTCCGGCGAATTGGCCAGCCGGCGCTCCATGGCGGCCAGAATCGCACCGCAGTCGTTCAAGCGGGCGCAAATGACAAAAGGGAATCCGAATTTCGTGCGGTAGGCTCCGTTCAGCTCCTGAATGCGGTTCATGTCCCCGGGGCTCAGCCGGTCGAGGCCGGCGCTCGCCTGCTCGCGGGTCGATTCCGCGGTCAATTGGCCCCGCTTGGCCATCCGCCCCGCCAGATCGGGATGCGCGCGAATGAGCTCCCGCTTGCGCGCTTCCGGCGCCGACTGCATCGCGGTGCAAAGCGCCAGGTGAAGCGCCGCCAGGTCGGCGAACGGGCGGCGCTCCCAGGCCGCTTCGGCCACCCACGGCGAATGCTCGAACAGGCGCCCCAGGGCCGCGGCGAAGGCTTCGCGCGAGAGCCCATTGATTTCGGCTAGCTTCATCGGTGGAGCGCGTGGTCCCCACGCGCTGAGCGACATCGCACGGCGGGCAACGCCAAAGCGCATGGGGACCATGCGCTCCACCCGCCGAACGTCGCTAGTTCGATTAAAGCCACCGCTTCAGCCCGCCAGCAGCTCGTAGGCCGGCAACGAAAGGAATTCATCGAATTCCGAACTTTGCACCATGCGCATGAAAAGATCGGTGGCCGCGGGGAAATGCCCTCCGTCATAGCGGGAATCGCCGTACTCGGCGCGGATCTTCCCCAGTTCGTCTTCGAGCAGCGAGCGGTACAATTCCAGGGAAATCGGCCGGCCGTCATCCAGTACCGCGTGGTACT
Source organism: Opitutaceae bacterium (assembly GCA_036502225.1). Taxonomy (GTDB): domain Bacteria; phylum Verrucomicrobiota; class Verrucomicrobiia; order Opitutales; family Opitutaceae; genus Palsa-1447. The sequence goes on along the minus strand of DASXYY010000046.1, from coordinate 17,636 downwards.
TGAGCCACTGCCACAGTTGGGCGCGGCTGATCTCCGAGGTGGCCAGATCCTCCATCAGATTGTGAATGGGTTCGCACCCGGAGCCGCCGAGCCAGGCCTCCAGATAGCGTATGCCAACATGGATATTCCACCGGACGCCCTTTTCCGTGATCGGGCCGTGCAGCGGTTGCAGCAGATCCGCCTCGGCGACCTTCACGTCGTCGCGCAGGCGATCGAGCTGGTTGGGGCCCTTCAGGTGGCCGGCAAACGCTTCGAGGGCGGTGGCCACCAGGCCCGGATGGGCGACCCACGTTCCGTCGTGGCCGTCGGCGGCTTCGCGCTCCTTGTCGGCCCGCACCTTGGCCAGCGCTTCGGCATTGGCCGCCGGATCGTTGCGAATGGGAATCTGCGCCGCCATGCCGCCCATCGCATAGGCGCCGTGCCGGTGGCACACCTGGATGACATGCAGGCAATAAGCCCGCATGAATGGCACCGTCATCGTGATCAGCGTGCGATCGGGAAACACATGGCTCGGCCGATTCCGGAATTTCTTCACGACGCTGAACATGTAATCCCAGCGTCCGCAATTAAGGCCGGAGGCGTGATCGCGCAGCTCGTACAGGATCTCCTCCGCCTCGAAGGCGGCGGTGATGGTTTCGATCAGGACGGTCGCACGGACCGTTCCCTTCGGCAGGCCGAGCGCCGCCTGGGCGTGCAGGAACACGTCGTTCCACAGGCGCGCTTCCCGGTAGCTCTCCAGCTTGGGCAGATAGAAATAGGGTCCGGAGCCAAGCGCCACGAGGGCGCGCGCGTTGTGGAAAAAATACAGCCCCCAATCGAAGAGCGACGCCGACAGGCGTTTCCCCTCGAGCGTCACGTGCTTCTCTTCCAGGTGCCAGCCGCGGGGCCGGGTCACGATTGTGGCGACCTTGTCCTTGAGCCGGTAGGACTTTCCCTCGGGGCTGGTGAAGGAAATCGTGCGCGCCACGGCGTCGCGCAGGTTGATCTGGCCCTCGATGACGTTTTCCCAAGTCGGAGAATTCGCGTCCTCAAAATCCGCCATGAAGCACTGCGCGCCTGAATTGAGCGCGTTGATCACCATCTTGCGCTCCACCGGGCCGGTGATTTCCGTGCGGCGGTCGAGCAGGTCGGCTGGCGGCGGCGGCACGCGCCAACTCCCGCCGCGAACCGACGCCGTCTCGGGCAGGAAATGCGGCAAACCTCCGCCGTCGAACACCCGCTGGCGCTCCGCGCGGGCGGCCAGCAGCTCCGAACGGCGTTCGCCGAAGGTCCGCTGCAGGTCCGCCACAAAGCGGCAGGCCTCCGGCGTGAGAATCGCCGCAAAACGAGGATTCAGGGGGCCGCTGATGACCAGACCTTCGATGTGGGTGGTGCTCATGTCGGTGAAGCGGGAAGTTTATTTCCGGCGTTGCCGGGTGTCACTTCGATATTCACGTTGGCGGTTGTTCCATGGCCGCGACCCATTCCGATTTCATGCAGGAAGCGATCCGACTTTCCGAAGAGGGCGTTCGGCAGAATCGGGGTGGTCCGTTTGGCTGCGTGATCGTGCGCCGCGGCGAAATCGTTGGCCGCGGAAACAATCAGGTGACTTCGACCAACGACCCCACCGCGCATGCGGAAGTCACCGCGATCCGCGACGCCTGCCGCCAATTGGACACGTTTCAACTGACCGACTGCGTGCTCTACACGAGCTGCGAACCGTGCCCGATGTGTCTGTCGGCGATATATTGGGCGCGCATTCCCGAGGTTTATTTCGGCAACACGCGCGCCGATGCGGCGGCCATCGGCTTCGACGACGACTTCATCTATCAGCAGGTGCCGCTGGCTCCGGAAAAGCGGACCATCCACATGCGGCCGCTCCTCCGGGAGAACGCCCGGGGAGCCTTCGAGGAGTGGTCCGCCAAGGCGGACAAGGTGCGTTACTGATTTAGAGCGCGGGGACCGGCGAATTCGAAGCCAACCGGGCGCGAATCATTGCCAGCCCGAGCAACCCCAGCGCCAGCAGGATCGCGGTTCGGCTCGCGTCCGGCGCCGCGCCGTTCGGCGTGGCCAGGAACGCCCGGAAGTTTCCATCCGGCAATTCATACGAGCCAACGACGTCCCCCGCATCGTTGATCCCGGCGATATCCGTGTAGATCGCGCCGGGAATGTTCAAGAAGGTGGTCGTGCCGCCGCTATTGATGAACGCCACGTCCCCCACGACAAAATTCTCGTCGTTGGAGGCCTCCCCGACGATCACGCCGCTGTCATTGATGCCGAGGGGCTCCACATTCGCCTGCCCCGGCACCACGATCGGGGTGAAAACCCCTCCGCTGTATTCAAAACCGTAGGACGGAACGTTGTCGCCGATGGGATAGGCATCGGCAATGATGTCACCGTCGTCGTTGATGCCAAACAGCTCCGTGTCGAGTCCGGGGACGTCGATGGTGGTATCGACGCCGCCCGAAAGCAGGTAGCCCTGTTCGTGGTCGCTCGCCGTTTCCCACGTGCCGACAATCTGACCCGAGTCGTTGATGCCGAACGCGGCGGAGAAATCAGACTCGAAGCTGGCCGGCGGCGTGATGTTCGTGAAGGTGCCGCCGGAATACAGCAAGGATTGATAGGTGCCGAGATTGGTCGGCAATTCGTTGCCCACCACCTGGTCGCTGTTGTTCAGCGTGGAAAAGAAAGTGTTGTTCGGTCGGGCGTCCGGATCGTCGGGGAGCGCCTGATAAGTGCTGGTGGAGGGGGTATAAATGTAAGTGGTGCCCACCAGCGAATTAACGCTCGGCCCGTCGCCCAGAAGAATCTGGCCGGCATTGTTGATGTCCAAGCCAACCACATAGTAGCTGCTGGGCATGCCGGGCACAGTGAGGTTCGTGATCGTGTAGCCAGAGCCGAACAGGGCCGGGGCGGTTGAAAGCAGGCCAAGGGCGGCCAAACCGGACGAGAGGCGAGAAATGAGGTTCACACCCTAAACTAAGGATCGTCCGCCTTCCATTGCTTGCGACCGGCTCACACCGCCACAAGCAGTTTGATGTGAAGCGAGTTACCCATTTTATTCGCGCCCAAAGTGCCGGGATCGGCTCAGCGCGCGAGCAAGGCGGCGCCGAACACGCCGGCGCTGTCGCCGAGGGTGGGCCGCAAAAAGGCGGTTTTTAATTCCTGATTGAAGAGGTGCGCCAGGACGGCGGCGCGCATCTCGTCGCTGTAGATCAGGTCCAGATTGCCCACTCCCCCGCCGAAAACGATCGCTTCGGGATCTACGATGTTGATGAGAACCGCCAGTGCCTCGCCCAGCTTGGTCTTGAGCCGGCTCAGCGTTTCCTGCGCGGCCGCGTCGCCAGTTTGGGCGCGCGCGGCGATTTCGGGCAGCTTCAGCGGCGTTCCCGCGCGGTCCGCGTAAAATTTCTCGAGCGCCGGTCCGGAGAAAACGCCTTCGTTGCACCCGACGTGGCCGCAATAGCACGGCGTCGATTCGCCCCGCATCGGATTGTGGCCCCATTCGCCCGCGATGCCATGGAGGCCGTCCCAGGCGTGCCCGTCGACGACGAGGCCGCCGCCAACACCCGTGCCCAGGATCACGCCAAAGACCACCCGCTTGCCGCGCGCCGCGCCAAAGAGAGCTTCCGCAAGGGCAAAACAATTGGCGTCGTTCGCCAGCCGGGCTTCCGCGCCCAGCGTCCGGCTGAGGTCGGCCCGCAGGGTGCGTCCATTCAGGCACACCGTGTTCGAATTCTTCATCAACCCCGAGTCGGGTTCCACGGCTCCCGGCGTCCCAAAACCGATCGCCGCAGGCCGGCGATGGCCGACGGCGCCCTCCATCTGCTCGATCAGGCGCGCGATCTGGCCAAGGATGTGCTCGTAGCCCTTTTGGCCTTCGGTCAGCACGCGCAGACGGCAGCGCACGGTGCGCGGATCGTCCGAATCGACGACGGCACCTTCGATTTTGGTACCGCCCAAGTCAATACCCCACAGGTCCATCCGGCTTGATTTGGGCGGACGACCCCGGGTTGCCAACTAGATAGTTCCAGTCAGCAGCAGAATAATGATCACGATCAGGACAATGGTGAGCCCGCCGCTGGGATAGTACCCCCAGCCGCGGCTATAGGGCCAATGAGGCAGCGCGCCGACGAGGATCAAAAGGAGGATGACGAGTAAAATGGTGCCGAGCATGAAAGTATCCTTTCCGGTGACAGGTTTGGGTTGAGCCCTTGGACCATCGGGCCTTAGCCACGTTCCAGCCCGCACTTGCCAACCCGCCGGGTACGCACAAGGTTCGTACACCATGCATTTCTCCAACCTGCAGCCGGCCCCGGTCGGCACGGTCCCGCGGCTCGATGACGACGATGATGATGAAAACGAGTCGGAGGAATCGTCGGCCAAGCACGGCCTCACCCCGGTCGGAACCCTGATCCAGAAGAAATTCCTGGAGCAGCGCAAAGTGTTCCTGTGGGGCGCCGTCACGGACGAGTCCGCCAAGGATGTGACCGAGCGGCTGCTCTACCTGGAGACGATCGATCCGGGCAAGGACATCACGTTTTACATCAACAGCCCCGGCGGCTCCATCACGGCCGGCATGGCCGTGTTCGATACGATGCGCCTCATCACCTCGCCGATCAACGTGGTCGTCACGGGCATGGCCGCGTCGATGGGCTCGATTCTGCTGAGCGGCGCACGCAAGGGCCGCCGCCTGCTCTATCCGCACGCCCGCGTGCTGATCCACCAGCCGCTGATTTCCGGCCGCTTCATCGGCCCGGCCACGGATATCAACATCCAGGCCCAGGAAATGGAAAAGCTGCGCGCCGAATTGAACCAGATCCTGGCGGACGCCTCCGGCCAGCCGATCGAAAAGATCGCCCGCGACAGCGACCGCGACTTTTACCTGAACGCGAAGGAAGCGATCGCCTACGGTCTGGCCGACAAGATCGTCGAGAGCACCTGAGCTTCAGCGTCAGAAGCTGAAGTCGACTCCGCCGATCACCTCCAACGGTGCGGCGGAGTAGCCGTTGAGCGGAAAGTAGCGGCGGTCGAGCGCGTTCTCGACCTTGGCGTGAATCGCCCAATGGCCGTTGAAGCGATAGCGGGAGTAGACCCGAGCCACCGTATACGCGGGATCCCAAATGTCCGTTGACGGCGTCTGCAGGTCGACGTCCGGCCGGCGCCCGACGTAGTCCGCCCCGGCCCCGAAGGTGAAGCCGTTTTTCGCATCCAGGAAGACTTCCGCCGTGATCGCATCGCGCGGCCGATACAGGAGCTGAACCCGGTTCGTCAGATCATCGGCCAAGAGGTAGGTGTAGCCAAATTTCGCCTGGAATGCGCCGGCGAGCCGCGTGGTCCAGGCCACTTCGAGGCCGCGGGTCCGCGAGTGGCCGATGTTCGCGGTTGTCGTCGCGCCCCCGGCGGCCGGCGCATATTCGATCTGGTTCGTATAGTCGGTGTCGAACCAGGTGATGGAAAGCACCTGCGCCGCATCCTGGGGCAGGTAAAAATCAAAACCCGCGTCCCATCCCCGGGAATTCTCAGGCTGCAGCTTCGGATTGCCCACAAAATCCGGCCGCCCGATGCCAGAGAGGTCTGCGAGGCTGGGCTCGGTGAAGCCGGTGCCGAAGCTTCCGCGCAGCTTGATCAAGTGCGATGCGCCCAGCCACGCCACGGTCGCCCGCTCCGTGTCCACCGCCCCCCAAGTGTTGGTGTCATCCCGGCGGACGCTGCCGGTCACCGTGACTTCCGGCATCGGAGCGTAAACATCCTCCGCGTAGTACGAGTTCGTGATTTCGTGGGCGTCGACGAAGGGGTCGCTGGCCTTGGCCATGGATTCCTCGCGATCGGCCCCGACCGTGAGCGTGTCGGTCGCGGCCAGACGGCCGGTCACCTGGGCGTCGACCACCGCCCGCTCATCCCCCATGCGGTCGTCGGTGAGCGGCGGCGCGGCCCCCTCGTAAGTGCTGAGGCTGTGAAACACCCCTCCCACGGTGACTTTGCCCGTGATGTCCTGGCCGAGATTCAGTTTGGCGAACAGGGTGCCGATCAGGTCTTCGTCGGTGTCGTGGGCATAGCGGCTGTTCGTGAGGGTGCTCTCCGGATCTTCGTACTGTTCGTTCAAAGACCGAAAGGTCGCGCCGATGACCACGGTCGGGTCGAGGCGGTAGTCGATTCGCAGGGCCAGATTGTTGCTCTTGTATTCATTGTTGCTTCGGCCGTTGTCGGTCTCGCCCGCGGAATCCGCGAAATTATAGTTGTAGCCGATTCCGGACCCTTGCGCCCGAAGCGTCGTCTGAACCGTATCGAACGTGCCGCCGTCCACCTCGATCGATTCGCTGCGCGGCCCCACGCCGGCGGGCGTCCACAACGCCACCACGCCCGCGGCCGCCCCCGTGCCGTAAAGCGCGCTCTGAGGTCCCCGATCGATTTCGAGCATGTCGGCCGCGTTCACCCGCCAACCGCCAAGCAGGGCGCTTTCACTGCCCAAGCCGTCGTTGAGGCGAATGCCATCGACGAGAAACAAGGTTTGGTCCGCGTCGGCTCCCCGAAGAAAAAGCTGGGTCGGCACTCCTTCTCGCCCCGGTGCAAAAAACGTCGCTCCGGGCACGTCCCAAAGCGCGTCGGCCAGCGTGGTCCGTTGCTGCTGCACCAAATCCTTGGACGTGACCACGGTGTAGTCAGTCCCAACCGCCGCCCCGGTTTCGAGCAGGTCATCCGCCACCGTCACCGTCGTACTGAGTTTCAACGGATCCACGGTCAGCTGGGCACACAGTTGCGGCGCAATGAGTACGGCGATGAGGAGGATGCTGGTGGGCAGCGCGCGGCGCTCGTTCAAAAAGGACATGCCAGGGATTGAAAGTTCAACGCTTCGAGACCGACGATTCAAAATGTATCATCGTATACGTATATGACGATATTTCTGTTGCGGCTATGACGTAAGTCCTATTACGTGAAGTCATGAACTCCCTGGACGAACTGTTTGCCTCCCGCATCGCCGTGCTCGACGGAGCGATGGGGTCGATGGTGCAAACTTTTAAGCTCCAGGAAGCGGATTTTCGCGGAAAGAGGTTTGCCGGCCATCCCAAGGACCTCCAAGGCAACAACGACCTGCTGTGCCTGACCAGGCCGGACGTCATCGAGGGGATCCACGCGGCCTATTTCGCGGCCGGGGCGGACATGGTCGAAACCAACACCTTCAACTCCACGGCCATATCCCAAGCGGACTATGGGATGGAGGCCTTGGTTCCGGAAATCAATTTGGCGGCGGCTCGGGTCGCGCGCAGCGCCGCGCGCAAGGCCGAGGCGGCGCAGCCGGGACGCCGCTGTTTTGTCGCGGGGGCGATCGGTCCGCTCAACCGGACACTGTCGCTTTCTCCCGATGTGAATCAGCCGGACTTTCGCGCGGTGTCCTGGGAGCAGGTGGTGGCGGCCTACCAGGAACAGGCGCGCGCTCTCATCGACGGCGGCGTCGACGCGCTGCTGATCGAGACGATATTCGACACGCAGAACGCCAAGGCGGCCGTTTTCGCGCTCGAGGACGTCTTCGCCGAGCGCGGAGTCAGGCTGCCGATCCTCATTTCCGTGACAATCACCGATGCGTCGGGCCGGACGCTGTCGGGGCAAACCATCGGTGCTTTTTATCGCAGCATCGCGCACGCCCGCCCCTTCAGCGTGGGGATCAACTGCGCGCTGGGCGGCCGCGCCATGCGCCCTTACGTCGAGGAACTGGCCTCCATCGCCGAATGCCACACGTCCTGCTATCCCAACGCCGGGCTCCCGAACGCCTTTGGCGAATACGACGAGACGCCCGAACAGATGGCCGAGGTGCTGGGTGAATTCGCGGCGGCCGGCTGGGTCAATCTGGTCGGCGGCTGCTGCGGATCGACTCCGGCCCACATCGCCGCGATCGCACGGGCCGTCGCGGGCCGGCCCGCCCGCCGCCCTGCCCCTGCCCAGCCGGATCTGTGGCTGAGCGGGCTGGAGCCCTTGCGCGTCGCGTGAGCTCCCCCCGCAGCGCCTCATCGTTCGTCGTCATCGGCGAACGCACCAACATCACCGGCTCGCCCAAGTTCGCCAAGGCGCTCAAGGCGGGCGACTGGACGGCATGCCTGGCGATCGCGCGTCAGCAGGTGGAGAACGGCGCCAACGTCATCGACGTCAACGTCGACGAAGCCCTGATCGACGGCGAGGCGACGATGGCGAAGTTTCTGAAGTTGATCGCGTCCGAGCCGGAAATCTCGCGGGTGCCGGTGATGGTCGACTCGTCCAAATGGACGGTGCTCGAGGCGGGGCTGCGCTGCCTGCAGGGCAAGGGCATCGTCAATTCGATCTCGCTGAAGGACGGCGAAGACGAATTTATCCGGCGGGCCCGGCTGGTCCGCCGCTACGGCGCCGCGGCGGTCGTGATGGCATTCGACGAACACGGCCAGGCGGCCGACCGCGACGCCAAGGTGCGCATCTGCACGCGGGCCTACGAACTGCTGACGCGCGATGGATTTCCCGCGGCCGACATCATCTTCGATCCCAACATCCTGACGGTCGCGACCGGCATCGAAGAGCACAACCGGTACGCGCTCGATTTCTTCGAAGCGACGGCGATCATCAAGCGCACGCTGCCGCGGGCCAAAGTTTCCGGCGGCGTCAGCAACGTTTCGTTTTCGTTTCGCGGCAACAACCCGGTGCGCGAGGCGATGCATGCGGCGTTTCTGTTTCACGCGATTGGCGCCGGCCTGGACATGGCCATCGTCAACGCGGGCCTGCTCGGAGTCTACGAGGAGATTCCGGCGGAGCTGCGCGACGCGATCGAGGACGTTCTGCTGAATCGACGGGCGGACGGGACGGAGCGGCTGGTCTTGCTCGCGGATGCGATCAAGACGCGCGAGGCGGAAGCCGGCGGCGCGGGCAAAGCCGTATCGCGCGAGGATTTGGCCTGGCGGGAGGCGTCCGTCGAGACGCGCCTTTCGCATGCGATGGTGAAGGGCATCGATGCGTTCGTCGAAGCCGACACCGAGGAGGCGCGCCAGAATTCCGCCAAATATCCGCGGCCCCTTTCGATCATCGAAGGTCCGCTCATGGACGGCATGCGCGTCGTCGGCGATCTGTTCGGCGCGGGCAAGATGTTTCTGCCCCAGGTGGTGAAATCGGCGCGGGTCATGAAGCGCGCCGTCGCCTATCTGACTCCATTCATGGAAGAGGAGAAGCGGCGTCTGGCGGCAGCCGGGCACGAGACCCGCGCGAATGGCCGCATCGTCATGGCGACCGTCAAAGGCGACGTGCACGACATCGGCAAGAACATCGTGGGCGTGGTGCTGGCGTGCAACAACTACGAGGTCGTCGACCTGGGAGTGATGGTGCCGGCCGAAAAGATCCTGGCGACCGCGCGCGAGCAAAAGGCGGATGTGATCGGCCTGTCCGGGCTCATCACCCCGTCGCTCGATGAGATGGTGCACGTCGCCAAGGAGATGAAGCGCCAGGGTTTTTCGGTGCCGCTGCTCATCGGCGGGGCGACCACCAGCGCGGCGCACACCGCGGTGAAGATTGCACCGGAATATCCCCCCGGCGTCGTGCACGTGCTGGACGCCTCGCGGGTCGTCAACGTCGTCAGTTCGCTCCTTTCCCCGGAACAGAAGCCGGCGTTTCTGACCGAAGCGGATGCGCGCCACCAACGGTTGCGCGAGGAATTTGCGGCCCGGCGCAGCCGCCGGCCTTTGCTTTCGTTGGCGGAGTCCCGCCGGCGGAGGCCCTCATTCGATTGGGCGGCCATCGACATCCCTCGTCCGGAACTTATCGGCCGCCGCGTGTTCGCAAACGTTCCTCTGAGCGAGATCGTCCCGTACATCGATTGGGCGCCGTTCTTCAGCGCCTGGAATCTGACGGGGCGCTTTCCGGATATTCTGAAAGACCCGGTGGTGGGCATCGAAGCGACGAAGCTGTACGCCGAGGCGCGAACGCTGCTCGACCAAGTCGTGGCCGAACAGCGCTACACGGCGAACGCCGTGATCGGATTCTGGCCGTGCCAGAGCCGCGGCGACGACCTGGTGGTGTACGCCGACGAACAAAAAAGCCGCGTGCTCACCACCTTTCACTCGCTGCGCCAGCAGCTCGACAAGCCCGCGGATCAGTTCAATCACGCGCTCGCCGACTACATCGCGCCCGAAGAATCGGGCCGGATGGACTACCTGGGCGGATTTGCCGTCACGGCCGGGCACGGCGTCGAGGAATTCGCCGCGCAATTCCGAGCGAAGCACGACGACTACTCGGCGATCATGGCCCAGGCGTTGGGCGATCGCCTGGCCGAAGCGATGGCGGAAAAATTCCACCGGCACGCCCGCGAGTTCTGCGGCTTCGGCCGCACCGAGAATCTCAGCTACGAGGACATGATTCGCGAGCGCTACCGCGGCGTGCGTCCCGCGCCGGGCTATCCGGCCTGCCCCGATCACACGGAGAAGCCGCCCCTCTTCGCCCTGCTGGACGCGGAAGCCGCCACCGGCATCAAGCTCACCGAGAGCTGCGCGATGTACCCCGCCAGCAGCGTGAGCGGCTGGTACTTCAACCACCCCGAATCAAAGTATTTCGGCGTCGGCAAGATCGGCCGCGACCAGATCGAAGACTACGCCGCCCGCAAAGCCTGGGACATCCCCACCACGGAAAAGTGGCTGGGGCCGTACCTGGACTACTGAGCCGAGCGACCTCGCCCGCGCTCGTCGCCCAACGTGGAACGCGCTGTAGCCGGGGTCGCTGACCCCGGCCGTCCCGCTTTCGACATCGAACAACGCGTGGGGACCACGCGCTCCACCCGCAGCCAACAAAGACGATCAAAAGACGTTTTTTCTTGAAACCTACTACTGCGTTAGTAGTACTAACGACACGATAAGGAGACCCCAACATGAACAAAAACATCCTGATCGCCGCGACCATCTCGCTTGGCTTCCACGGCACCCTTGCCCTGCACAGTTTCCTCCAACACCACGTTCCCGCCTCGGTTTCCACACCGCAGGCCGACAAGCCCATCGTATTCACCATGCCCGTGATTCCGCCCGATCCGCCGGAGCCGGACATCCTGAATTCAGAGGAAAAAGGCAGCCCCCAGGACTACACTCCCGCTCCGCCCAGTCTCCCTTCCACCGAGACCCCGGCGACCAGTCCTTTTACCGATCCGCCACGTCTAAACCCACCTGGTCCGATCACAGACGTTCCGGTGATTCCAACGAACATCTCCTATGATCACGACGGCCTTGGAAACAGCCCTATCATCCCCCTGGACGCCCTTTCCCGGCAACCCGAGGCCACCGTGCAATTTCCGCCGAACTATCCGTTTGAACTCCGCCGCAACGGCATCGAAGGCAAGGTGCTCGTTTCCTTCGTGGTCGACGCCCGCGGGTACGTCCACAATGCCGTGGCCGAGGAAGGCCCGCACCCGGAATTCGCCTCGGCAGCGGCGGCGGCGGTGTCAAAGTGGCGCTTCCGACCCGGCGCCAAGGACGGCGTCGCGGTCGCCACCCGCATGCAGATTCCGGTCTGGTTCAATCTCGATTCCAAACCATGAAGGCCTTTAAACCCACCCGTTTTGAATTGGAGCTCCTGGAGCAGCTTTGGAAACTCGGCTCGGCCTCGATCCGCGAATTGCAGGAAAGCCTGCCCGAGGCCGACCGGCCGGAGTACACGACTGTCCAGACGATCGTGTACCGGCTGGAGCAGAAAGGCGCGGTCGAGCGGGTGAAGAAAATTGGCAACGCCCATATCTTTCGCCCGCTGGTGACCCGCCGCTCGACGCTGGGCGCGCTGGTGGATGACTTCCTCGGCGCCTTTGGCGGTTCGCCCCACTCGCTGATGTCGCACCTGGCCGAATCCGGCAAAATCTCGCTCAGCGATCTCAAGGCGCTCGAAAAGCACGTCAAGAAGTGAACGCCCTCCCGGCCCATCTCGCGCCTGCCTTGGTCGACCACCTTTGGCAATCGACGGTGGTGGCCTTGCTGGCGCTGCTCCTCCTCGCCGTATTTCGGACGATGCTGTCCGCGCGTGCGCGCGGCGCCATCGCCTGGATCGCGCTCCTGAAGTTCGCGATTCCCAGCGCGCTCCTGTTTCCCCACCTCCCCGTTCCGGCGCTGTTTCACTTTGCCCCGGCGGGAGAGGCGGTGCCAACGGTCCAAGGGGATGCGGAGCGCAAGTTCCCCCTCGGGGGTCAGGCGATCTCGGGACATCGATCCGAAACCGGCCTTTCCCTTTGCCTGGCCGTTTGGGCCGCCGGCGCGGGTGCAATTCTGCTGATGGCCGCATTGCGGGCACACAGGAAACCATCCGGGGGAATGCCCGACGAAAAGACGTTGCCGGTTTCCGCAATGCTGGCGTGGCTCGCCCCCGCCGCCGGTTTGCGGTCCTCGCCCCCGGTGTGCCTGGTGGCTCCTGAGACCGGTCCTGCCGTCCTTGGCATCATTCACCCCACCCTGCTCCTGCCGGCCGGCCTTGAGCATAGCCTGACCCCTTTGGAATTGCGCGCCGTGCTGCTGCACGAACTCGAACACCTCCGCCGGCGCGACAATCTTTGGGCCACGGTGCGGGTGCCGTTTCTGGCCGCATTCTGGTTTCATCCCTTGGTTTGGATTTTGAGCCAGCGCATCGGCCTTGAGGCGGAGATGGCCTGCGACGAAGCCGTGCTGGCCCAAGGTGTCGAATCGCAGACTTACGTCGCCGCCCTCGCCAAGACGGTTCGCTATTGCATGGGCCTGCTCCCAACGAATGCGGCCGCCGCCGGCACAACTCCCTTGGGAGCCCGATTGGCGAACATTCTGGCTTACCGCGGCGCTCAACCGTGGCGGCGGCTGACCGTCGCGCTTCCCCTCCTGGCCGCCTTTGCGACCACCTTCGCGCTCAGCACGTACGCTGGCTCCATCACCGCCCCGGCAGCCGGAGGAACGGGTCCGATATTCGCCCAGGGCAATTCTCAACTTTCCCCTGCCAGCCAAGGATCGGAGAAATCCACTGTTCTTCGCATCGTTCCGGCACCCGGTGATCTTTCTGAACCGTTCCCCTTGGCGTGCCCCTTGCCCATCTACCCAAGCGTACTCCGAAGCGCCGGTGTGTCGGGAGAAGTCACGATGGGTTTCACCGTCGGCGAAGACGGACTGGTCCACGAACCCTACGTGGAGGCGTACGACTCACCGGAATTCGCCGCCGCCGCGACCAACGCGGTCCTATCCTGGCGATACCGTCCCGCCGAAGCGCAGGGCAAACCGATCGAGACGCAACTGCGAATCCAAATCGTCTTTGCCGCCACCGAAGTCCCTTCGTCCCAACCCACCGCCGAACGCCCGGTGACGGTCTCGCTCCGCTCACTCTGACTCAAAAGCGGAAAGGTGGAGCGCGTGGTCCCCACGCGCTGAGCGACGTCGAAAGCGGACAAGCGCGTGGGGACCACGCGCTCAACCCCGTCGGCATCAGACCAGGCATGCCTACTGAACAATCCTCGCAAAGCAAGCGCCTCTCCCGGTTGCTTCTGACGTGGGCTCTCCTCCCAGTTCTCCCGGCAGCTGGGGAGAACCCGCCGCCCAAGCCCAGTTCCTCATCGGCGCAACCGCTGGCGCCGTTCGTGGTCACCGCTCCGCCCTTCCGACTTCCGTTGAGCCCGTTCGACTTGGCCAAGGCTCAGAAGTATCAACTCCTGCCCCCTGGGTTTGGTTGGTATTTTTGGGGCCCCTCGTACGACATCACCCCGACGCGCACACCCGTTCCGCCCTCGCGGTCCACGGCCTCGGTAACTACGGACGAACCACGCGAGACCGCACCGCTCTGGGGGGTGGCGGCTCCCGTTTCACTGTATGGATATTTCCCAGAGCGGAATAACGTGAATTGGGAAATGTCTCAATATTCCGGCGACCCGCCGCTCGTCGTCCGCGACGGGGTTCCATTGAACGACTCCAGCACCGGCGTTGCCGACGCCAGGGAAGTGCCGTCCATCGGCCTGGGGCGGATCGAATACGTCAACGCGGGCGAATCGGTGCCTTGGGGCGATTGGGCCGACGAAGGGGTCCTGCAGTATTTTAGCAGCGCGCCATCGGGGGCCCGAAACCTCGAGCATTTCCGGGTCGCGGACCTCAACGGTCAAATCCACGAAGATCTCGAATACGTGGTCACGCGCACCGGCGAATTCGATCTGGAAGCCGGAAGCTTTGGCCGCTGGTCGGCGGCAGCGATTGACAATGAACCCACTGCCGCGGGCGTGCTGCAAGTCAGGTTGGAAAACACGGACGACCCAGGAACTTTCGGCGTGGCGGAAACCGAACGGGGCCCGGTCGACGCTCGGACATCCGAGCGCAGTTCAGCCATCGAAGGCAAATGGCGCCAGCCGCTCGGGAAACAGGCGGAAATGACAATGAGTGTTCAGGCAACCGACCAGTCCCAACAAGGTGTCACACGCTATGAACGCGACCACCGCGCGCGCCAAACGATTACGGCGGCGTTCGCCGGCCGCAACAACTTGGACTTCGCCTGGCAAGGCACGACGTTTGCCCGGATGGGCAGGGGTGACGGAACTTTCAGCACAAGCAATGCCGCGCAGACCCAAGAAACACCGGTGATGGACGTCTCTAAATCACCTTCCACCGAGCTTGGGACCTCCTGGATCGGGCGGCTGACGGCCTTGGACCGATGGACGATCTCTTTCGGGACGGACTTGGATTGGGCGACCTCCGAAGTCCGAGCACGGGCGAACTTTTCGAACGGCGAGTACGACTATTCTGCCAATAGGCGCGGAACGATCGCCTCGGAACATGTGTTCGCTTTGGGACAGTTCACGATTTCGGACCGGTTGCATGCGACTCTCGGCGCCGCCTTGGACGGCATCGAAAGGTCGGAAGACTTCGCCGCTTTTTCCGATCACAGCCGAATTCAGGCCGATCCGCATTTCGGTGCGGTCTGGAGTCCTCTTCATGGACTTTCCGCTCGATTGGATGCGCAGACCGGATTCCGCGCTCCTACCCTCGGCCAGTTCGTTTTCCCTGAATTTATCGACGCCGCAGTGGTGCTGCCAAATGCCCAACTTAAGGATTCAC
The DNA here is from genome assembly GCA_036502225.1 of Opitutaceae bacterium. Lineage (GTDB taxonomy): Bacteria > Verrucomicrobiota > Verrucomicrobiia > Opitutales > Opitutaceae > Palsa-1447. Next base: position 2,625 of record DASXYY010000046.1, on the reverse strand, counting down.
GGTCCGCCCGCTTGGACGAGGATGTAAGATACACCGTGGCGCCAACCGACGACGGCGCAAAATTGACCGTCGGCGCGCATGCCTTCGAATCTAACGCAACGAGCGCCCTGGCCTACGGAATCTACTCCGGCCCGCCCAGTGCGTTGGGTTCTGCGCTCGGCGCGACTCCGGGGCTCTCCGAATATGAATGGACAAACGTGGACTCGGCGCGGGAATGGGCCGTTTCAGGCGAGGTCCAAATTGATTATCGTGATACGTACGGGATCCACGTGACCCTCACGAGGAGCGAGTTCACCTATTCCGTCACAAACCAAAGTCCGTTTAGCTTGGGCCGATACGCCCCCAACACTCCAGGGTGGGCGGCAAAAGTCATGGCCTATTGGAACATCAGCCAGACCGCGCGCTTGGGCGCGGACATTCGCTCCGCCGCAGGCCGCTATGAAGATCCGGACGACACGCTCTGGCTCCCGGGATTTTCCACCGGCGATGTCTGGCTCCGAATCACTTTCTCAAAGCACCTCGAATGGTTCGGCCAAATTTCAAACCTGGGAAACCAGCAGGTGCTATTGCTTCGACTGCCGAATTCCGTCCAGATTGTGAGCCCCGGGCGCGAATGGGATAGCGGGCTGCGCTTAAACTGGTAGCGCTGGCCCCCGCTCGGAAAATCGCGAGTCGCACGGCCGGAGATTTGAGTCCCGTTCAGCGTCCGAGGGTGGAGCGCATGGTCCCCATGCGCTTGGACGTCAAACGCGGATGAAGGTTAAAGCGCGTGGGGACCACGCGCTCCACCCCGCTGTAGCCGGGGGCGCTGACCCCGGCATCTGCGACATCGAAAGCGGGACTGCCGGGGTCAGCGCCCCCGGCTACAACGGCGATGGAGCTTCACGAGGATAATGGCATGTGCATTGCCCCTTTTTCGGCGATGTGCAGAGTCACAGAGCTATGGACTCCCCGGAAGCCGACGGCTTCAACAAGATCGGGCTCACGACGGCGCAGCGCCATGTGTTTCTCTGCCTGGGACCGGACTGCTGCGCGCCGGAACAGGGACAGGCCTCCTGGGACTATCTGAAGCGCCGGCTTTCGGATCTCAAGGTGCCGGTGCTTCGCACCAAAGCGGGGTGTTTCCGAATCTGCACGGGCGGCCCGTGGATGGTCGTCTACCCGGAAGGGGTTTGGTATGGCAGCGTCACGCCGGAACGCTGCGAACGCATCGTCACCGAACACCTGCAGCAGAATCGGCCGATCGAAGAGTGGATCGCGCGCCGCCATCCCCTCCCCCACGCCCCATGAAACTGCCGCCCGGCCCCATCGCCGCGATCACCCAACGCGGCGACGCCATGGCCGCCCTCTTGGTGCGCTGGGCCGAAATCAATTCCGGAAGCGCGAACCAGGCCGGCCTAAAGCGGATGGCGGATGCTCTGGTCGACGAGTTCGCGAGGGCGTTCCCGGCCGCTCAGGTCGAACGCATTCCCCTCGGGAGCGGGCAAAATAGCCTGTCCCCTTATGCTCTCAGCATTCGCCTGCGGCCCGGCGCCCGGCGGCAGGTTCTGCTGAGCGGCCATTACGACACGGTCTACGACGCGGACCACGCCTTCCAGACCTGCACACGAATCAGCCCCAACCTCCTCCGGGGTCCCGGCGTGGCCGACATGAAAGGCGGCATCGTCGTTCTGCTTGAGGCCCTGCGGGCGTTCGAATGTCTCCAGTCCGACCCTGCTTGCGCACAGCCTGACCCCCTTGGCTGGCAGGTCCTGCTCACGCCGGATGAGGAGACGGGCTCGGTCCTGTCCGAAGCGCTGCTGATGGAAACGGCCAAGCGTCATGAACTCGCGCTCGTGTTTGAACCGGCCCGCCCAAATGGAAATCTGGTGCGGGCGCGCATGGGGACAGGCATCTTTACGGCCACTTGCCGCGGGCGCGCGGCGCATGCTGGCCGCGACCCGCAGGCGGGCAGGAATGCGATTGTCGCGCTCGCCGAATTTTTGGTGGAGGCGGATGCGGCGGCAAAATCGGTTGAGGGGGCCCTCTTGAACATCGGGGCAATTCGTGGCGGCGGAACGGTCAACATCGTGCCGGATTTCGCCGCGGCCGACCTCAACCTGCGCGTCGACGGCGCGACGGCCGAAACCGAGCTGTGGTCCGCGCTCAACCGCGCGGCCTTCCGGATCAACCAACGCGAAGGCTACCGGCTCGAATTCGGCGGAAGAATGAATCGTCCGCCCAAGGCCGTTACGCCCGCGGACGAAAAGCTGTTCGTGGCTTATCGCGACTGCGCGGCGGGACTGGGCCTTCAAGTCGATTGGCAGGACGTTGCCGGCGGCTCCGATGGAAACTTCCTATCGGCCAAGGGTCTTCCCTGTCTGGACGGTATTGGTCCCATCGGCGATCACCTGCATAGTTCGGAGGAGTCGGTACAGCTCGATAGCTTGGTGAGTCGGGCGCAGGTGGCGGCCGTCCTGCTTGATCGCTATAGCCGGGGGCGCTGACCCATAGGCATTAACCTAAGCTTGCGCTGCCTATTGCAGGCTGGCATCGATAGGCGATGCAATCCAGCGAAGGAATGGAGGCGTGGCAGGTGTTGTCGCGGTTTCTGCCGGAAGGCTGGCAGGAGCAGGCGAAGAGTTG
>DASXYY010000045.1:0-158539 GCA_036502225.1 Opitutaceae bacterium | reverse complement strand
CATGCTCTCCTGCAACTGCATCGTCGAGCTGTTCAGGTTGTTCGCAGCGATATTCGCCGCGGTATTCGTATTGATGATGACGGACATGGTATCTTCCTTGATCTAACGCGTGGCGTCCGTGCCACATTCGGACCTGGGGGGGACAGCGCCGGGTCGCACTGGCCGGAGCGAAACTCGCGGCAACAAGGGGTATCGTCGTCGATTTGGAAAATTTAAGCGGGATGCGCGATTTTTTCCCGAACGCGTGTTTTGGGCTAAAGTCCCTATTTCCGGTGCCGATGCACCCCATGGCTTCTCAGCCATTTCCACAACCACACACTTCCCGTCATGGCAGGCGTCCAAATCTCAGGTCTCGTTTCCGGAATGAATTGGACGGAGATCATCTCCGAGATCATTGCGGCGGACAGCGGCAGCATCAACCAGGTCAAGTCGCAGCAGAATACGGTGAACCAGCAGGCTACGGCCATGGGCACCATTTCCACCCAGTTGACCGCGGTCGAAAACGACGTTTTCGACTTGGAGACTCCCTCCGTCTATGGTCAGGTCAGCGGCACGTCGGACACGACCGGCTCAACCTGGGGCATCAATGCGACCTCGGGAACGGCGCCCGGCAACTATACGCTGGCCGTTTCACAGCTCGCGACGCCGACCGAAGTGCTGGGCGGCACCAGTATTGCAGGAAGCATCAGCTCCACGTCGGATGTCTCGGGTGTGACGCTGGCGACCCTGCCGGCCGCGACGGCGGTCACCGCCGGAAATATCACGGTCGACGGGCAGCAAATTGCCGTGACGACCTCGGAATCGCTGCAGGACGTATTCAATGCGATCCAAACCGCGACGGGTGTAGTTGGTTCCTATGATCCTACGGCGGATAAGGTTACGCTCACCAGTGGCAACAGCAGTCCGGCGGTTCTGGGGGCGGCCAACGATAGCAGCAATCTTTTGTCGGTTTTGGGGTTGGAAAACTCGAACACCGGTTCGGGCACCTCCGTCACCAGCCAGGCCAAGCTGGGCACACTCCAGCCCGGCAACGTGCTGAGCGGCGGCAATTTTGCGACGCCGCTTTCCGGCCAGGACGCCTCCGGCAACGGTTCATTCAGCATCAACGGCGTCAGCATCAGCTACAACACGGGCACCGACACCCTGCAATCGGTGATCAACAAGATCGACGCCGCGAATGCCGGCGTCACGGCCCAGTATGATGCGACCGACGACATCATGGTCCTGACGAACAATTCCACTGGAAACCAGGCGATCAATTTTGCCGACACCCAGGGGAACCTGCTGGATGCGATGGGCCTCAACTCGACGTCGACCCAGAATTACGGTCTCGACGCCAAGTTTTCAATCAACGGCGGGCCGACGCAGATCAGCTCGAGCAATGCGCTGACTCCCACCCAGCTCGGCATCGCGGGCCTGAACGTCACGCCGACCACGACCGGCACGCAGGTCATTTCCGTGACGACGAACATCAATGAGATGAGCACGGACATCCAGCAGTTCATGACGGACTTCAACACGCTGGAAAACACGATCACGGACGACACCCAGATTTCCGTTTCGAACGGGTCCATTGCGACGTCGCTGCTCTCCAGCCAGCACGAAGTGGGGGACTGGGGCAGCCAGCTCGAAATGAGCGTCTTCGGCGCCGGCAGCCAGAACACCGGCGCGATCAAAAGCCTCAGCGACATGGGAATCGATTTCAACGGGACGAGCAGCGACCTTGAAATCACCGACACCGCGGCGCTGCAGCAGCAATTGAGCGCCAACCCTTCGGCGGTGCAGGCGTTCTTCACGACTGGCGGCACCGGCTTCGGCTCGATCGTCAACAACCTGATCAACGACATCCAGAGCCAGGTGAAGTCGGAGCAAGGCGACCTGCAGTCCCAGTCGACCGATCTGGGCAACCAGATTGACACGATGCAGAACGATCTCGACGCGCAGCAGACGCAGCTCGAAAACGAATTCGAAGCCATGGAAGCCGCCGAGGCCAAGATGCAGACGGAGAATCAGGCCCTGGCCAACATCAGCGGATCGACAGCCAGCAGCGTTTTGAGCAATGCTCCGACGGTGAGCATTCCCAATTCGAGCAGTTCCAATTCCAGCAGTTCTTCGTCGGACTCATCGACCAATTCTTCGTCGAGCGACAGCTCAAGTTGATCGTCGTGAAAATTCGCCGCATCGCGCTCCTCCTGGGGGCCGTCCTGCTCGGGCTGGTTTCCGGGTGCACGCAGCCCTCCGTGGTCAGCCCGGCCCGGATCGGCCCGTTTTATCATCCGGTCAATTTTTCCGGCGTGCCCAAGCTGCCCTATGGCGTGCGCCGGGTGGTGCTTTTGCCGGCGGCCGCCGGCAATCTGATGCCGCCGGAAACCAAGGACGCCCTCGATCCCATCTTCGCGACGGCGCTCGAACGCCAGCAGCGCTTCGAGGTGGTTTCCGTCAGCCGCGATGAGCTCGCGAAAACCTTTGGATTTCAGGAAGTGTCGTCCACCGACGCCCTCCCGAACGATTTTCTCCAGGAGCTGGGCGAGAAGTACGGCGCCCAGGCGGTGATGTTTGTCGATGTCACGTCCTATTTTGCCTATGGCCCCCTGCGCCTCGGCTTGCGATGCAAGCTGGCGGAGGTCAAATCGCACGCGCTGCTCTGGAGTTTCGACGAAGTCTATAATACGTCGAACCCTGCAGTCGCCAACGGGTTGAGAAAGTTCAACCTTCACAACGGTCGAGGAAATCTTCCGTTCGACATGTCGGGCGATGCCCTGACCAGCCCCGGCGTCTTTGCTGACTACGTGGCTGACACCACTTTCCGCACTTTGCCGCCTCCCTGAGTTCCTCTCCCGCCTGAAGTGTTCAGCCTAGGGAAAAGCGAAGAAACGCGCTAAAGTTTTTCCGGCGCGTTCCGATTCCAAAGGCAATCCATCAACGGCGTTCCCTGTAGAGGACAATCAGAGGCAGACCGTAGCGAATTAAAGCCCATGATAGATTCCACATCACCCTCCGACCGCTCGCAGCGACTCAACGCCACGGCGGCCGACGCGCAGGCTCCGGCTGTCCGGATCAAGCCTGGGCGCGATAGTTTTTCCACCGACCAAGCCGGAAATCTCGACGACGCGCTGCAAAACCAGCCCGAAATTCGACCCGAGGAAGTCGCGCGCGGCCAAGCCTTGGCGGCCGATCCTTCCTATCCCTCGAGCGCCATCATCGACCGTGTCGCGGCGTTGATCGTCAATTCGCCCGATCTTTCGGAAGACGAGAGCTGAGACGCTGACCCGACCTGTTCATGGCCCCCAACTACGCCCGCCTGTATCGGGATAATTCGATCCTGACGGCCAACCCCGGGCAGCTGGTTCTCATGATGTTCGACGGCGCCCTGGGCGCCATGTCGGCGGCGCGGGTTGCGTTCGACCGTCCAGCGACGGACCTGAGCCGCATCGAGGTGATTCATAAGCAGATCATGAAGGCCCAACGGATCCTCACGCATCTTGACGGTACTTTGAATTTCGAGGTCGGCGGCGATTTTGCGCCGCTGATGCGGCGCCTCTACCAGTATTATATCCGACGCCTGCACGATGCGAATCGCACGAAGCAGGCGGATCCGATTGTCGAGGTCGAAGGCCTGCTCCGCAGCATCCGCGACGCCTGGGCCGAGATGCTGCTCAAGCAGGGCAGCGGTGAAACGGTTCAGGCGGACGCCCAGCTCGAGGCGGCCGGCGCGCTGTCATGAACGAATTGAACCGGCTTCTCGGAGCGATCGAGCAATTGCTCGATGCCGAAGGTGCCGCCTTGCGCCACGGCAATGTTTTGGGCGCGGCCGCCCTGCAGGAACGGGGAGCGCCAGTCATTCGCCGGCTCGTGGAGATTGCAGCGATTTCAAAGCGCCTGATTTCGACCCCGGGTCCAATGGCCGAGCGCTTTCAAGGCGTGCGCGAAAAGCGCCGCGAAAATCTGGATCTTTTGGTCGCTTTAAGGGCCGAGCGTGAAACGCTGCGCAGCCGCCTGGCGGATGCCCGGGTGCACATGCGGCGGGTCAATCCGGCCTATGGGCAGAAGAAGGTTGCGGTGCCGCGGTTTTCGGCCGCGGTCTAGCTGAGGCCAGCCCGAAAAACAAAAAGGGCCACGTCGATCGACGTGGCCCTTTTTGTTTTTTTGGCCGGGGGCTTATCGTGGGGTGGAACGCGTGGTCCCCACGCGCTGTTCGACGTCGAAAGCGGAAAAGCCGGGGTCAGCGCCCCCGGCTACATCGGGTTCCGCCGAGGGGATACAACTGTTTTTCAGCCCGTGGCGAGAAGCGATCCTTCCATGGCCGCTTCCTGCTGCGTGGCGAACTCGTTCAGCCAGGTGGAGGCGATGGTGCGGGCGTGGCCGCTCCAGTCGATCTCCGGCGTCTCGTAGACGGAGTGGGTCGTGGCCGGCGTTCCTTCTTTCCAGCTCATATGGGCCTTGAGGCAGCGGGAGCCGTCCGCGAGCACAAATGATTGCAGGAGAACAGCCCCGATCGGCTCAGCCTTGGAGCCGAGCCGGGAGGCAAAGGTCAGGCGGGCGAGGCCCTCGTGGTAGTTGACCGTGCGGGAATTGTCCCAGGAGCCGCCCAAAGGCGACGGCTCGTCGGCCGCCACCGCGCGTTCGATCTCAGTCAAAAAAGAAAGCAAGCGCATGTCTCACCGTCGGCACGAACGGCGCTCACTTAAGACATTTCTTGGGGTGCCCGGCAAAAAAGCGGGTTGAATCGAGGCGCCACCAGAGCACGCTAAAGGGAACGCCCCAATGTCTTTCGAAAAGGTTCTGCTCATCGAGGATGAGGCTGTGGTTCGCAATATGCTGCAAGAGACGTTCTTGCGCAGAAAGTGCAGTGTGAATACCGCCGCGTCGCTCGCAGATGCGGCCTCGGCCATCGCGCGCGAATCGTACGATTTGGTGATGCTCGACATCCGCCTGCCCGACGGCGACGGCCAAAGTTTTCTCGAGCAGCTGGCGGCTCTCCCCGAGCGCCCGCTCGTGATTGTCATCACCGGATACGGATCGATCGAATCGGCGGTCGCCTGCATGCGCGCCGGCGCGTTCGACTACGTGATGAAACCGTTTTCGCCGAGCCAGATCGACGTGATCCTGAAAAAGGCGCAGTCGTTCCGGCAGCTTCTGCAGGTGAACCGGCTGCTGAGCGATCCGGGCGACGACGGCGACGGCTTGGTGGGACGGAGTCCCGCGATGTCGCGGCTGCGGCAATTGATCGAGCGCGTGGCACCCACCGATGCGACGGTCTTCGTCAGCGGCGAGAGCGGAACGGGAAAGGAAATGATCGCCCGCGAAATATATCGCCGGAGCCCTCGGCGGCAGCATCCGTTCATCAAGGTGAACTGCGCCTCGATTTCCGAGACGCTGATCGAGAGCGAGTTCTTCGGCCACGAGCGCGGCGCGTTCACGGGTGCGACCGAGCGCCGGGAAGGGCGATTTGAATTGGCGCACAACGGCACGCTGCTCCTCGACGAGGTGAGCGAAATTTCGGGCCCGCTGCAGGCGAAGCTCCTGCGCGTGCTTCAGGAGCGCGAATTCGAGCGGGTGGGCGGCAATCGCACGATCAAGGTCAACGTGCGGATCCTGGCGACGTCGAACCGCGATCTGCTGCGCAACGTCGAGGAGGGGAATTTCCGTCACGATCTCTATTACCGTCTGAACGTATTTCCCGTGATCGTCCCGCCCCTGCGGGAGCGGCCGGAGGACATTCTCCTCTTGGCCGACCATTTCCTGCGCCGCTTCGCCCGAAAGCACGGCATCAAGGTGACCGGCTATGCCGAGTCGGCGCGGCGGGCCATGATGGCCTATCGGTGGCCGGGCAATGTGCGTGAGCTTCAGAATGTCGTGGAGCGGGCGGTGATCTTGTCGGAGAGCGGACGGCAGGTGACCGCCGTGGCGCTGGGCTTGCCGGTGCCCGATGGGCCCGTGGATCTGCCCGCGGACATTCCCGTGGACGAGGAGGCGCCCAATGTTTTCGAACCGGTGGGGACGGCGCAGTCACGTTCCGCGGCCGCGCGGGCTCCGGAACCGGTTGGGGTCGGGGTCACCGACTCCACCGGCGGCGTCCTATCCATCGCGGCGCTCGAAAAGCAGGCGATTCGGGCCGCATTGGCCCAAACCGAGGGCAACCGGACTCAGGCGGCGACGCTGCTGGGGATCAGTATCCGAACGTTGCGCAACAAGCTGCAGGAGTATCGCGAGGCGGGGGACCCGATCGACGTCGCGAGCGTCGATGATAAAGATTGAGCTAAATCCTCGGGATAGAGGGTCGATACAAAAGGCGCCGGGGATTCCCCAGGCCCGGCCTATCACCCTTCATGCCCGCCATACAGGAAATCTCAGACACGCTGATCCGCGATCAAATCGTCAAGGCCGTCGTTGAAGTATTCAAGACGATGCTGAGCGAGGCGATCGGCCTTTCAACCAACCCCGAGAATCAACAGTTGTGGCCGCCCTACACGGTGCCGCACGCGCCCCAGGCCCACGTGGTGGGCACGGTTGGATTCCTGGGCGACATCAACGGGCTCATTTACATTTATCTGCCCGTTGCGTTCGCGGAGCACTGCACGGGCAAGCTGCTCGGAATGACGGCCGAGGAACTGACCGAAGCCGGCGCGGAACCGGTCAATGACGCCGTGGGCGAGCTGACGAACATGATCGTCGGTGTCTTCAAGAACGGCCTGTGCGACGTGGGCTATGCCTGCAAGCTCACCATCCCCTCGATCATGCGAGGCGACAATTTCAGCGTCGACGTCAAACGCCCCAATTCTCGACACATCTACGTGTTCGAGTCCCACGGTCACCGGGTCGTTGCCGACATCCTGATGAAAACCGACGAGTAAGCCCTGTCCATGCGCAACAAAATTCTTACAGTAGACGATTCTAAGACGGTCCGCATCATCGTAAAGAAAGCCTTCAAGGGCTTTGACTGCGAAATCTTCGAAGCCGCGAACGGCGTCGAAGGCCTGGCGCTCGCCGCCAAGGACATGCCCGACCTGATCCTCCTCGACGTCACGATGCCCGTGATGGATGGAGTTGAAATGCTCACGAAGCTCAAGGCCGATCCCCAGCTCAAGGGCATCCCGGTCATGATGCTCACCGCCGAAGGCGGCCGCGAACACGTGCTCAAGATCGCGAAGATCGGCGTGCGCGACTACATCGTGAAGCCTTTCAAGGAGGATCTCCTGATCGACAAGGCGGGCCGCATCATCGATTTGAAGCCATTGTCCGACGGCCCCGGCCGCATCCGTTCGATCCTCGATCCGGTGGACGTGCTCGTCGTCGAAGACAAGCCGGCCATTGTCGAGCAGATCAGGGACGGCCTGAAGCACACGCCGTGGACGATCCATGGCGCGGAAAGCCAGGCCCGGGCCCTCGACATGTGCTCGAAGAAGCTGCCGGACCTGATCCTCATCAGCTTGTCGCTGCCCGACGATACTTCCTTCGCGCTGCTGCGCGCCCTGCGCGCCAATCCGAAGACGAAGTATGTGCCCGCCTTCGCGCTGGTCGTTAAGACCGAGCTCGGCATTCAGGCGCAGGCGCAGCAGGTCGGCTTCACTTCCATCATCACCAAGCCCATCGACACGGCCGAACTCGAGTCCAAGGCCGCCAAGGCGATGAATTTGGATACGTCGAGCCGCTACTACAAAGTCGAGGGCGACTACGTGGTGATGAGCCTGCCGGAGAATTGCTCGCCGGCCGTCCTCGCGGAAGCCGCGCACTATCTCAAGACCAAGTTCTCCGAGTCGGTCGACGCGGGCCACAATCGCGCCATCATCGACATCCATTTCGTCCGTTCCCTTCACATGGGCGTGATCAAGCTCCTGCTGCAGGCCATGCAGACCTGCCGCGAACTTGCCATGTCCTACACCCTGGTCGGCAACGCCCAAATCATCACCGAGTGCAAGGGCTTCGAGGACACCCGTTCCTGGCAGTTCTTCGCGACGGTGGAAGAGGCGAAGGCGGCGATGGTCAAGGAATTGGTCGGAGCCTAAGGCCCGGTATGCCCCTTGCTCCGCAGGTCGTGGAGAAAATCGAAGAGGCGGCGAACCGCCTCGCGGGCGAGATCGTCCTGGCCACTCCCGGCAAGGACGATGGCCTGATCCCGGCGTACAGCCTGCTCTCGGAGCTTGCGGATTTGACCGCGGGCGAACCGCAGCTCGCGGAGCCGATCACGGCCGCCCGCGTCGGCCTCGACAAGCTGCTCGACACCGGCAAGCCGTTTGATGCCGAGTCGCTGGGACTGCTGCTGCGCACCGTGGAATGGCTGCAAACGGCGGTCACCTCGGTCCGCAATGGCACGGCCGTGGAAAAGGTGGCGGAAGCGGCCCCGGCCGCGGCCCCGGCCGACGCTGCCGGCTCCCAGAGTGCCGCCGCGGAAAAGCCGGCCGTGGACGAGCTGCTCAGATTTGACCTGGAGGAAAGCCGCGAACTGCTGACGGAATTTCATGCCGAAACCGGCGAACACCTGCAGCAGATCGAAGCCGGCATGCTGGCCTTGGAAGGCAATCCGCAGGATTTCGAGGCGCTCAACGCCGTTTTCCGCTCCTTTCACACCATCAAGGGCAATTCCGGATTCTTGGGCCTCAGGCCCATGCACATGCTGGCGCACGAGGTCGAGACCCTGCTCGATCTGGCCCGCAATCGCGAAATGACGGTCGGCGGGGCCGTCGTGACGGAAATTCTCAAGAGCCGTGACGCCATCGAAACTTTGAACCGCCAGGTCGGCATCGCCCTCGAAAAGGGCACCGTGCCGGACGTGGTGGTGCCCGTCAGCGGGCTGATCGTGGCCGTCAAGGCCCTGGTCGAAAGCCGCGGCGCCTCGAGCGCGGCGGTTCCGTCGGCGGCCACCGAAGCGCCCGTCGGCGCTCCGGTGGAGGTCCCGGCCCAGGCGGAAGCGGCGCCCAAGCCCGTGCCGGAAGCGGTTGAAACGGCGGCTCCGGCCGTGCCCGCGGCGCCCGCGGAGCGCGAAGAGAAGGCCGCGGCGCCGGCCAAAGGCAAGGCGGTCAAGAAGGACGCCGGCGACGGGGCGGGTTCAACCGCCACGGTCCGTGTCAGCATCGACAAACTGGATACTTTGATGGATGTGGTGGGCGAGCTGGTCATCGTCCACAGCCAGCTCGCGGAAACGTCGCGCCGGTACAGCCCGGTCGCTCCGCCGCTGCAGGGCAATGTCACCCAGCTCAACCGCATCACCAAGGAGCTGCAGAGCAATGCGATGTCTCTGCGCATGATCCCGATCCAGCCGACCTTCCAGAAGATGGAGCGTCTGGCCCGCGATCTGGCGCGCGATTGCCGCAAGGCCGTGTCGTTCACGACGCGCGGCGGCGACACCGAACTCGACCGCACGATGGTGGAGGAAATCGCCGATCCGCTCGTGCATATGGTGCGCAACGCGCTGGACCACGGTTTGGAAAACGAGGCCGACCGCGTGGCCAAGGGCAAGGCCCCCGCCGGCAATGTCGAACTGCGCGCGTTCCACCAGGGCGGTCAGATCCTGATCGAACTGCAGGACGACGGCCGCGGACTCGATCCGGACAAGATTTTGGCGAAGGCCCGCCGTCAGGGGCTCATTCCCGACGGTCCGCCGCCGCCGCTCGAACAGATCCACCAGCTCATTTTCCTGCCGGGCTTTTCCACGGCGGAAAAGGTCACTTCGCTCTCCGGCCGCGGCGTTGGAATGGACGTCGTGAAGCGGAACGTCGAGAAGCTGCGCGGCAAGATCGACATCACGTCGACGCTGGGCAAGGGCACCACGTTCACGATCCGGCTGCCGCTGACCATGGCCATCATCGACGGCCTGGTGGTGCGCGTTGGCGACGATCGGTTCATTCTTCCCACCACGTCGGTTCAGCGCGCGCTGCGCCCGACCAAGCAGCAGATCGTCCAGATCCAGGGCTGCGGCGAGGTGGTCGATCTGAACGGCAAGATCGTTCCGCTGCATCGCCTGAATCGCCACTTTGGCATTCCGGCCGACGCGCAGGATCCCTGGGAGGGAATCCTGGTGATCGTCGAGACGTCGGGCCGCGCCTACGCCCTGCTCGTCGACGAAATGATCAGCAAGCAGGAAGTGGTCATCAAGAATCTGGGCACATTCATGTCCAGCCTGACGGGCTCATCCGGCGTCGCCGGCGGCGCCATTCTGGGCGACGGGCATATCGCGCTGATTCTGGACCCGGCAGTGCTGCTCAAGGCCGCCTGAGCTGTAGCCGGGGGCGTTGACCCCGGCAGTCCGCTTTCGTCCCAATCCAAGGGGTCAGGTACCGGAACACGGCATGCCGTGTTCCGGTACCTGACCCCTTGGACGTTTCTCTTTGACGTTTCGAAACGCAGGTAGGCCCCCGAACGGCCGAAAGCCCTGTGCCCCGCTCCGGCTCCGTTGCGCCGGATCCATCCCCCAAGGCCGCGCGACGGGAACCGCCGGCAGTCAAGCTGCCGGCCAGACCGCCGCGCCCGGAGGGGGACGGAATACCGCGCAAAGTCGCCTCCGGAGGCACAGGGCTTTCGGCCGTTCTGGAGAAAAGCATTTAGCCCGAGATGCTTTCCATGAAAGCCGGCGCTGCGCGCCGCCGCCAGTGACGACCGATCCTCCGCTCTCGCTGCGCTGCCGCTCGGGCACCGCTCAATCCTTCAATCCGTGCCTTAAGGGCCACCGCAAAGTGTTACCCATGTCTCCGAACGCAGCCCGCGGCGCCAGCCGTATGAAATGCGTATAGCAGGTGGAGCGCGTGGTCCCCACGCGCTTTGATCGTTATCCGCGTTTGGCGGCGCTCAGCGGGTGGAGACCACGCGCTCCACCTCGGGACACGACCGCTTTGGCGTCCCTTTTAAGCAAGGATTGAGCAGTGCCCCAGCGGCAGCGCAGCGAGAGCGGGGATCGGTCGTCACTGGCAGCGGAGCGGCGGCGCCTGGCGCCGGCTGTTATGGAAAGATGAGAGCGCTTGACAATAAAGTTCCAGAATTGCCAAAAGGGTTGTACCTCCGGAGGCGACTTTGCGCGGTTTTCCGTCCCCCTCTGGGCGCGACGGTCTGGCCGGCAGCTTGACTGCCGGCGGTTCCCGTCGCGCTGCCTCGGGGGATGGATCCGGCGCAACGGAGCCGGAGTGGGGTACAACCCTTTTGGCAATTCGGGGGCGGACAGATAACATAATAACGCGAAAGGGGCCACGCCCCCAGGCATGGCCCCTCACTAAACTCCATTAACCCTAAATGGGAAAAAGCCTAGGCCGCGGCGGCGGCCATCTTCTCGACGGTATCGGCCGCCACCACGCGGTCGATGTCGAGCAGCGTCTTGACGGTGCCCTTCACTTTGGCGAGGCCGAGGATGTAGTCGGTCGCGACGTGTCCGCCGAATTCCGGCGTGGGCTCGATCTCGTTGGCGGAGAGGGTGACGACCTCTTCGACGCGATCGACGATCAGCCCCATCGGCACCGTCTGTTCGCCGCCGAGCTTCACCTGGACGACGACGATGCACGTGCGATCGGCGAACTCGGAAGAGAAGCCGAACTTGACGCGCAGATCGACGACCGGAATGACGCGGCCGCGCAGGTTGATCACGCCCTTGACGAAGTCGGGCATTTGCGGGACGGACGTGATCTTTTGCATCCGGATGATTTCACGGACGCGGAGCACGGCGATGCCGTAAGCCTCGGAACCGAGGCCGACGGTGAGATATTTGCCGGGGGAGGCAGTATTGGAGGACATGGCGGGTGGGAGTTAAGTGTAGACGAGAAGGCGCTGATTGATGGGGGTGACGTCGTTGTGGCTGCGGATCTTGGCTATCATAGCAGGCCCGAGCGTCTGACCCTCGCCCACGAGCAGAAGTCCGTGGGGGCTGTAGATGCCGGACGCGAGCATCATGCCAGGCTCGAGCTCCTCGAGCATGACCTCATTTACATGTTTCGGCAAATTAACTAGATGCGTGATCTTAAGGAAGAGACGGACGGCCTCCGGATCGTAGAACGTGCCCGCTCGGGCCAGCGCCATTTCCGTGGCGGCGGCCTTGGGCAGGCCGGAACCGACGAATCCGGCCGCCACGGCGAGGCAGCGCGCGGTCCAGGGAATGTCCTTGCCGACCAGGCCATCGGGGAAGCCGGTGCCGTCGAAACGCTCATGGTGCCCGCGAATCGTCTCGCCGACCTCCGGGGCGGTGTCGACCAGCGCCGCCAGCGTCTGGCTGTAAACGGGGTGATGGAAGAACATGGAGCGTTCGCGTTCGGAGAGATGATCGAGCCGGCCCGTCTGGAAGGTCCGCAGCAATTCCCTTGGCACACCGATCAGGCCCAGATCGCATAGCCAGGCGGCGGACTTGAGCGCGTGGCGTTCGGTATCCGTAAAATGCTCCGTCTCCGCCATCTTGGTGGCAAAGTCGACCAGGGCCTTGGCCTGGCTGCCCAGGATCGGATCGTAAGCCGTCAGAATGCGCCGGCACAATTCGAGCGAACTTTCAAGTCGGGCGCTGAGCTCGCCGTTCGCCGCGTCGAGGGCTTTGCGCTGGCGTTCCAGATCCGCGACCTTGGCCTCGAGCGCCTCGTTGGCTGCCCTCAGCTCGTCGTTCAAGCGGCCCGTCTCTGACTGCAAGGCATCATTGTGCTTGATCAGCCAGTGCCGCTGGATCGCGTTGCGGACGGTGGCAATCAGCTCTTCGCGCAGCCACGGCTTGGCGACAAAGCGGTAGATTTCGCCCTTGTTGATCGCCCCGATGACGGTGGGCAGGTCGAGCACCGCCGTCAACAGGATGCGGGAGCAGTTCGGGCGCAGCCGGCGGCTCTCGATCAGGAAATCGAGCCCCATCATTTCGGGCATCCGCTGGTCCGACATGATGACCGAGAAGTCCCGGTCCTCGAGGATGGCCAGCGCCTTGAGCGGGCTCGCGCAGGCGACGACGTGGAAACCTTCGCGCTCGAGCGTGCTCTTGAGCGAGTTCAGCACGACCGGCTCGTCCTCGACCAGGAGGATCGAGGGCGGCGGGTTGGTGGGAAAATCGGGGGTGGAGTTCATTGCGCGACCGCGTGAGCGTGGCTGGCGATCGCCGTGGTGGCGGCGCGGGTGATGAAGGCGGGGATGCGGGCCAGCGGGAGCATGCTTTGGGCGGCGCCGTTTTCGCACGCGGCGCGCGGCATGCCGTACACCACGCAGGACGCCTCGTCCTGCGCGAAGGTGGTGGCGCCCGCCTGCCGCAGGCGCAAGAGGCCGTCGGCGCCGTCGCGGCCCATGCCGCTCAGGATTCCGGCGACGCAATGGCGGCCGGCGCCGGCTTCCGCGGCGGAGCGGAAGAGCAGATCGACCGCGGGACGCTGATGCCAGAGCGCGGGGCCATCGGACAGCCGGGCGACGAAATGCGTGCCGCTCCAGCGCAGGAGCAGGTGCTGGCCGCCGGGTGCGACGAGGGCGGTGCCGGGGAGAAGTTTGTCGCCTTCCTCCGCCTCCTTGACGTTCACCGGCGAAGAATCGTCCAGGCGCTTCGCGAAATTCTTCGAGAAGAGCGCGGGGATGTGCTGCACGATGGCGATCGGAGGGAGGTTGTCTCCCAGTGCGCTGAACACGGTGCGGAAGGCCTCGACGCCGCCGGTCGATCCGCCGATGACGATCAACGACCGGGGATCGAGCGCGCTGCCGCCATGGACGCCCGCTTCGGGCGCGTGCGGTTCGGCGCGGCGGCGCACGTTGGCGTGGGCGGCCGCCTTCACCTTGGAGATGAGTTCCGTGCCGATGTCGCCGAACGAATAGGTGCCGCGCGGCTTGCCGATGACGTCCACGGCGCCGAGGCGCAGCGCCTCGAGCGCGAAATCCGAGCCCCGCGACGTGAGCGAGCTCATCACGACGACCGGCATGGGTTTCCGCTCCATGAGGAGCGTAAGGAACGTGAGTCCGTCCATGCGGGGCATTTCCAGGTCGAGGGTCAGCACGTCGGGCTTGAGCTGGACCAGCTTGTCGCGCGCCTCGTAGGGATCGGTGGCGACGCCCACCACCTCGATTTCGGGATCGCTTTGAAGCGTTTCCCGGGCGAGGCGGCGCACCAGCGCCGAATCGTCCACGATCAGGACTCGAATTTTGGCGCTCATGCGGTCTGGGGCTTGCGGTAGATGGACGGAAGGACCAGCTGCAACGGGTGATCCAGGGGGGCCAGGCTTTCGGAATGGCCGATGAAGAGGTAACCTCCGGGCACGAGCAAGCGCGCGAGCTTGCGGACCAGTTCGGTTTGGGTGGGCCGGTCAAAGTAGATCATGACGTTGCGGCAGAAGATGACCTGGAACGGCTCCGCGAAGGGAGTCGAATGATCCAGGAGGTTGATTCGGGTGAAGTTGACCAGCGCGCGAATCGCCGGACGGATGCGGCAGCGGCCTTCTTGGGGGCCGATGCCGCGTTGAAAATACCGGCGCGCCCACAGGGGAACGGCCGAAAGCACGGATTCGTGATTGTAGATGGCCGCGTCGGCGGCCGCGAGCATGGGACCGGAAATGTCGGTTGCTTCCACCCGCCACTTCCAGGGTGACGCCGCCAAGCCTTCGGACAGCACCATCGCCATGGTATAGGGCTCTTCCCCGGACGAGCAGGCGGCGCTCCAGGCGCGCAGGCAATTCCAGGCTTCCTTTCGGTGGCGGGAAAGCATCTCGGGAATGGCCGTGTCGCGCATGAAGTCGAAGTGCTTCTGCTCGCGGAAGAAAAACGTATGGTTCGTCGAGATGACGTCGATCAGGTGGACCCGCTCCTCCTCCTGTCCCGGGTCGCGCAGCAGCGTGCAGTACTCCGATACATCGGACATCTGCCGGGCCCGCAGCCGCTTGGCAACGCGCGCGTCCACCAGTTCCCGTTTGCTGGGATCCAGGCTGATTCGACTGCGTTCGTAGACCAGAGAGCGGATGAATTCGAAATCGCTATCCCTCATGAGGATTATCCCTACAGGTATCGGCACGCCGAAGCCGGGGGTGTAGGGTTTAACGCGGTTGCGGCAATATTTTCCGGCAGGAGAGGGGCGCGATTACGAAAACTCTTATTCTGCTATTGGTCAGCGGTTTATATTTCACGTTCGGCCGGTGGCACGCGGCACGCTAATCGAGGGCGCGCCATGATCGATCCCATCTTCCAATCCGACAACATGAGCATGGCTCGGAAGCTGTTGGACGCTTCCGCGATGCGTCAGGACGCGATCGCCGCCAACCTGGCCAACCTGGAAACGCCCGGCTACCACCGGGTGGACGTCGACACCGATTTCGCGGCGAAGCTCAAGGCCAGTTACGAAGCCGGCACCCTGAACAGTCCGACCGGAATTTCGTCGATCAATCCGCTGCTGACCGAGGACAAGACCGCCCGGGCGGTCCGCACCGACGGCAACAACGTCGAAATGGAGCACGAGCTCCTGGCCATGAACCGCAATTCAGTCGAGTACAGCTATCTGACCGACGTCGTCACCTACAACATCAAGCAGCTCAAGATGGCCATCGCCGGCCAGGCGTAGGGCTGATCGCGCTTTTCACCATGAACCTGCTGTCCGGAATCGATGTTACGGCCGACGCTCTGACCGCCCAGCGCACGCGGCTGGACATCGTTGCCCAGAACATCGCCAACGCCCAGACGACGCGCACCGCCGCCGGCGGACCCTATCAGCGCCAAGTCGTCACGTTTGAAACGGAACTGCTCAAGCGCATGGACGGAAGCACGGTCCAAACGGTCAAGGTCGGCAGCATCGCGCCCGACTCCACCCCGGGCCAGAGTGTTTACAATCCCCAGCATCCCGATGCGGGGCCCGATGGAATGGTGGCCATGCCGAACGTGAATCTGGCCTACGAAATGGTGGACCTGATCACGGCGTCGCGCGCCTACGAAGCGAACCTCGCGTTTGCCAAGGACGCGAAGCAGCTGGCGCAAAAGACCCTGGAGATCGGCAAGTAATCCCTCATGTCGCCCATCGGATCCATCACCTCGGCGTTTCCCGCCCTCCCGCTCAATCCCACCGAGAAGGTCACCCAGTCGTCGCCGACGGCCGCGCCGAGCGGGGCCGGGTTCGGATCGATGCTCGAGGGGCTGGTCAACACGGTCAACTCCAAGGAGGCCGCCGCCAATTCGATGACGAACGACGTGATGCTCGGCAACACGAGTTCGCTGCACCAAAGCGTGATCGCGATGCAGGAAGCGTCGACCGCCCTTTCTTTGATGGTCCAAGTCCGCAACAAGCTCGTGGAATCCTACCAGGAGCTCATGCGGATGCAGGTGTGAGTTTCTACTAATCGTTCATGAAGAATTTCGGTTTGTCCCTCCTCGCGCTGTGGAAACAGTTCGGGGTCAACCAAAAGGTTTCGCTGGTCGTGGCGGCGCTGGCGGTCGCCGGCGGCATGGTCGCGCTCGTTCTGTGGTCGCGCCGGCCCGACTACCAGCTGCTGTACGGACGCATGAGCGACAAGGACGCGACGGCGGTCATCAGCTATCTCGAAGCGCAGAATATCCCGCACCAGGTGACGGCGGGCGGCACGGCGGTGGAGGTGCCCAGCGACCAGGTCTACAAGCTGCGCATGGATCTCGCGGGCAAGGGGCTGCCGAGCGGAGACGGGGTCGGCTTCGAAATTTTCGACAAGGGGCAATTCGGCCTGAGCGATTTCATCCAGCGCACGAACTACCTTCGCGCCGTCCAGGGCGAGCTCGCCCGCACGATCACCCAGTTGCAGGGCGTGCGCGCCGCGCGGGTGATGATCGTGCAGCCGGAAAATCGCCTGCTGCTGACGGACCAGTCGATGAAATCGACCGCGTCGGTCTTCGTGGACCTCGGCGGTGGGCGGCTCGATCCGGATCAGGTCAACGCGATCCGCCATCTGGTGGCCAACGCGGTGCAAAGTTTGCAGGTGGACGACGTGGCCGTGGTGGACAACCACGGTCGCACGCTTTCCGAGGACCTGAAGCAGGACCCGACTTTGGGCACGGCTTCGTCGCAAATGCGCTATAAGCAGCAGGTCGAGGACTATCTCGGGAAGAAGGTGGAGTCGATGCTCGCCGCCGTGATCGGCGCGGGCAACGCGGTCGTGCGGGTGTCCGCCGACATCGACGCGGACGCGAGCACGGTCAGCCAGGAAAAGTACGATCCGGACGGCCAGGTCACGCGCACCGAAACGACCACCGACAACAAATCGAATTCGAGCGAATCCCGCGGCGGCGGCGGCGGAGCCGTGGGCGTGACCGCCAACATGCCGGACAAGGCGCCGGGCGCCGAGGCGGCCCATCCGACCACCCAGACCAGCTCGGATGTCACCAATCATACGGTGACCTATGAGATCAATCGCACGCTCACCAACACGACGCATGCGGCCGGAGCGATTCGCGGCATCACGGCCGCGGTGTTCATCGCGCCGCGCTCCGGCGCCAGCGCCGCCCCGCGCACGACGGCCGAGCTCAATTCGCTCCGCCAGGTCGTGATCAACGCGCTCGGGCTCAAGCCGACTCCGGGCCAGAACCTCGATGCGCTGGTGACCATTCAGGAGCAGGCCTTCGCGGTGGAGCCCGTGACTCAGGAAGTTCAGGCGATGGTGGCCCAGAACAAGTGGTCCGGACTGATCGAAGCCGGCAGCCGCTGGGCGGCCGTCGTCGGCGCCGTCGCGATTCTCTTTGTCTTCCTGCGCATGCTCTCCCGTCAAAAGCCCGAGCCGGTCCCGGTCGAGGTGCTGACGATGCCGCCGGAGATGGCGATGCGTTCGATGCCCAACGGCAACCGCATCACGCCCGAAATGGTGAACGACCTCATCAAGACCAAGCCGGCCAATGTCGGCGTGGCTCTCCGCGGGTGGATCGCCGAAACGAAGAACTAACCGGCCATGGATCTCGACTACCCCAAGCTTTCCCGCCAGCAAAAGCTCGCCGTCTTTCTGATCGTCATCGGTCCCGACGCGGCCGCGGAAATCCTCCGTCAATTCGACGACGTCGAGGTGGAGCTGCTCTGCCGCGAAATGTCGCAGTTCACGATGGTGCCCGAGGGGATCCAGCGGGAAGTGATCGAGGAATTCACCGGCATCGTTTCCAAGAGCGCCTCGTCGCTTTTGGGCGGCCTGGGCTACGCCCAGCGCACGCTCGAGATCGCCAAGGGCGATTTCAAGGCCTCTTCGATCATCGGCCGCGTGGGCCCGGTCGGCACGTCGGTCGAAGTCATCAAGGACATCAGCGAAATGGAGGGCCGGCAGATCTTCAACCTGATCAAGGCCGAGCAGCCCCAGACGATCGCCTTCGTCCTTTCGTATCTCGACAGCCCGAAGTGCGCCGAGGTTTTTTCCCTTTTGAGCCCCGACCTGCGCGAAGAAGTGATCGAGCGTCTCGGCACGATCGAATCCACCTCGCTTGACCTGGTCGGCAAGATCGCCCGGAGCCTGGGCAAGCATTTCGACACCAAGGTGCGTCCGACTTTCCACCGCAGCGGCGGAGTCCGCGCGGTGGCCGGACTGCTCAACCAGCTCGAGAAGGACATGAGCAAGACCCTGCTCGCCCGCCTCGAAGACCGCAATACGCAGCTGGGCGCGGCCATCCGCAAGAAGCTGTTCAGTTTCGAAGATCTGGGCCGCCTGGGCGGCGCGGACCTGCAACGCGTCCTGCGCGAAGTCGACATGGGCAACCTGGCGACCGCGATGAAGTCCGCCAGCAGCCAGCTGCGCGAAAAGATCTACGCGGCGCTCTCCAAGCGCGCGGCCGAAGGCCTCCGCGAGGAAATCGAACTGCTCGGCGCCGTCCGCCTCAAGGACGTCGAGACCGCGCAGGACTCGATCATCCAGACCGTGCGCCACCTCGAGGAGGAAGGCCAGATTTCGCTCGATAACGACTCCTCGCAGTCGACGGTCAGCTGATCCGCGCCATGGCCTTCACCAAGATCGTCGCTTTCGACCGCCGATTGGGCGGGTTCGCCTGGCCGGGCCAGAGCAGCCGCGGCCTGACCGAGGCGGAAATCAATGCGCGTTGCCAGGCGGCGTTTCATGCCGGATCCGACGCGGCCCGCGCCGCGGCCGACCAGCAGATGGTGGAGATGCGCTCGGACATGGCGCAGATGAGCGAAGGCGTGTTCAAGCAACTCGTTGGAATCGAGCCGGCGATGACGGCCCAGCTGGGGCAGGCCCTGCCGGGATTGGCGCTCGAAATCGCGCGCCGCCTGCTGGCCGGCTTCGAACCGCCGCCCGACGTGGTGGAGCGCCTGTGGCGCGAAGCGCTCGAGCAGCTCTATCCGGAGCGCGAGAACCTCGAACTTTCCCTTTGCCCCGCCGACGCGGAACTGATCGACCAGATCAATCCCGAGTGGAAAAAACGCTACCCGGGCCTGCGGGTGCGGGCCGACGCCTCGCTGCAGCGCGGCGATAGCCTGGTGCGCAGCCGATTTGGGCTCACCGATGCGCGGCGCGACACTAAGCTGGCGGCCCTGGAACAAACCTTGAGCGGAACATGACCACCGCCAACCAGATCGGCGCCATGGTGGATGTGCTGCGCACGCAGGTGCGGCACGTTCCCGCCGTGCAGCGCGTGGGCACCGTGACGGGCGTCGCGGGATTGGTCATCGAATCCGAGGGTCCGAACGTCGGCCTCGGCGATCTTTGTCTGGTCCGCTCTCCGCGCACCAGCTTTTCCGTGCGGGCTGAAGTGGTCGGCTTCCGCGAACACCGCGTGCTGCTGATGCCGCTCGGCGATACGCCGGGCTTGCACGTGGGCTGCGACGTGGCCGCGGTGGATCGTCCGCCTCTGCCGCGCGCGGGTCCGGAATTGCTGGGCCGCGTGCTGGACGCGCTGGGCCGCCCCTACGATGGTCTGGGCTTGGTTCCGGTCGACCGGGCCGTGGAGTTGATCGCGACGCCTCCGCATCCGCTGAAGCGCCAGCGCATCAAGGCGCCGCTTCCGACCGGAGTTCGAACCATCGATACGATGATTCCCGTCGGGCAGGGCCAGCGTCTGGGACTTTTCGCCGGGTCCGGCGTCGGCAAATCCACTCTGCTGGGCATGATGGCCCGCGGCTCCGCGGCCGACGTGGTCGTCGTGGGGCTGGTGGGTGAGCGCGGCCGCGAGGTGCGCGAATTCATCGAAAAGGATTTGGGCCCCGAAGGCATGAAGCGGGCGGTGATCGTGGCGGCAACGTCCGATACGCCCGCGCCGCTGCGTTTGCGCGCCGCTTTCACCGCGACCGCGATCGCCGAGGCCTATCGCGATCAGGGCAAGAATGTGCTGCTGCTGATGGATTCGGTGACCCGCTTCGCCATGGCGCAGCGCGAAATCGGCCTGGCGGTGGGCGAACCTCCGACGACCCGCGGTTACACGCCGTCGGTGTTCGCGCTCCTGCCGCGGCTGCTGGAACGTTCCGGCGCGGGAGAGACCGGCGCGATCACCGCCTTGTATACGGTGCTGGTGGAGGGCGACGACCTCAACGAGCCCATCGCCGACGCCGTGCGTGGCATTTTGGACGGTCACATCGTCCTTTCGCGCGCCCTGGCGCATTTCAATCACTATCCGGCGATCGATGTGCTGGAGAGCGTGAGCCGCCTCAGCCGCGACATCTGTTCGGCCGAGGAGCTGGAGCTCGCCGCCAAGGCCCGTGAAATCCTGGCTCTTTACCGGAAGAACGAGGACTTGGTGAACATCGGGGCCTACCAGAGCGGCGGCAACCCGGCCCTGGACCGGGCGATCGCGCTGCAGGAGCCGTTGCGCCAGTTCTTGCGGCAGAGCGTTAATGATCTGACGGGACGGGGCGATGCGTTCGGGAAATTGAAGGCGGTGCTCAAGTGAAGCGTTTTCGCTTTCCGCTGCGCCCGGTCGGGGTCCTTCGCGCCCACCGGGAACTGCAGGCGCGGCAGGCGCTGGCGGCCGCGCTCGGACTGGTGGCCCAGGCGGACGCGAAAGTCGCCGCCGTGCGGGCCCGTGCAGCCGAACTGGAGCGATCGATCAGCGAAGGCCGTGGAACGGGATTTCGCGCCGATCTGCAGGTTTCCTTTCTGCAGAACTACCGGCGCGAGCGCGGGGCGGAAGTCGAGGCGGTCCGGCTGGCGGATCTGGCGCGGATCGAGGCGGCGAAGCGCCGCCAGGAGGCCATCGTGGCCAATCGCAATCTCAAGATTGTCACCCGGCTTGAGGACAAGGCGCGCGCCGCCCATCGGACGGAAATGCTGCGCGCGGAACAATCTGAAATCGACGAACGCGCCGCATCCGCGGCCGCCCGGCAAACTCCCCGCTTATGACAAAATTATTCAGTCCGGTGCCCGCCGCCCTGTTCGGCCTGCTGCTGTCGCTCGCCATCGGGCCCGGCTTGATCTGGATGAAGTGCAACCAGATCGTGATCCAAATCATCGCCGCGCGCCAGGCCAAGGCCGCCGCCGCGGCGCAGGTCCGCCAGGAGCAGCGCTCCCAGGGTTGGGACTTTTGGACGATCGAGATGGAGAACCTCTCGGCGGAATTGAAAGGCCAGAAGGAGAAGCTGCGCAACCAGGCCGACGAATTGGACCAGCGCAAGGCCCGGCTCGATGCCGAGCGCCAGGAATTGGACCGCATTCGCGCGGACTTGGAGAACATGCGCCACGAAATTGACGAGCGCGTGATCACCATCAAGGCGGACGAAATGCACAATCTGCGCTCGCTCGCGATGACCTACGCAAAGTTGGCGCCCAATTCCGCGGTGGCGATCCTGCGCGAGATGGACGACTCGACGGCGGTGAAAATTCTTTCGCTCATGAAGCCCGACGTGACCGCGCCGATCTTCGACACGATGGCATCGACGCCGGACGGCATGGGCGGCTCACTCGCCAGCCGGGCGGCGGCGCTTTCCGAAAAGCTCCGGCTGATGAAGAATCCGAGCACGCCGTGAACGCCGCGAATTTCATTCCGGGCGGGACGGCCGGCGATCTCACATCGTCGACGGGCACGCCGGTTACCGGCAAATCGAATTCCTCAGCGGCGCCGAACGCGCCGTTCGATCACTATTTGGGTGGAGATGCGCGCCAGGGAGCGGCGACCCCGCCGTCGACAACCAGCGATCAGCCGAACGACGACGAAACCCCGGCGGCGCAATCGCCGCTGCTGAAAGTTGTCCCGCTGTCGCCCGCTTTGACGGCTTCGTCCGCGGTCGTTTCGACCTCGAATGTCCACGCGATCCTGGGGCAGCTGACGTTGCCGAACGAGCCGGCGAGCGTTGCCGCGGTCGCCGTTTCCCCAATCGGATCAAACGCCGGCGACGCGAAAACGACCAAGCCCGCCGCCCGAAAAAGCGATGACGGCGGCACGACCACGGCGACATCGGCCACGGCGGCGAAACTCGACTATTCCACCGCCAATGCGACCGCGATCGGCCTGGCCGTCGTGGCGCCCCAGGTTGTGCCCGCGCCCGCCCCCCCAACGATTTCATTGAGCACCTCTGCGCCGTCAGCGCCGGCGTCCGCCCTGGCTGGGGTCGGCGCAGCGTCCACCTCCGGGCCGGCGCGAGGCTCCAAATCGTTCGACAAGACCCTGCCCAACGCAGTCAAAAGTCAGTTATCCGCGAAGGCGACGAACGTCCCCGGAACGTCGACCACGGCACCACTGCTGGAATCGGATGGGGAGGAGGGGACCGCCCTCAGTCCGGCGGCCGAGTCCAAGGGGAAGTCAAGCTACGCGGACGGGATGCCCAAGGGGGCCGTTCAAGAGGGTCAGACTGCGTCCATTGCAGGGGGCCAGGCTGCCGCGGCGACCGGCCAAACCGGAGTGGCAAATTTTGCCGCTGCGGAACAAAAAGCTGGGAGCAGCACGGCGCACGCGCATTCGACTGCAGAGAAAGTTTCAGTAACATCTGGAATAAAGCAAGATACAGAGACTGGTGCGGGCGTTGGCACGGGCGGTGCTCAAGGAGAGGCCATGCCCCGCGCCACCTCGCAACACCCCCCGACTGCCTTTGCATTGGCGGCCACCGGATCGGTGGCCGGCCGCGGGGCCGAAGCGGCAGCGACGGGTGGCCTGACCGCCACGGCGCAATCCACGGCCCAGGCGGCAGTCGATGCGGTGATGAAAGTGGCGGATGTGCAGGCGGCTTCCGCCGACACCACCGGGCAGGTGGTCAATCTGGGATTCAACTTTGGCGACGAGCATCTGGCGGTGCGCGTCGAAATGAAGAACGGCGAGGTGCATACGCGCTTCACGAGCTCTTCTCCGGAACTGCATGAGGCGGTCGCGACCCAATGGTCGTCGATGAACTCGGGCGCCAACAGCCAGGGCCAGCGTTCCTATCACTTTGCCAACCCGGAGTTCGTTTCGTCCGGTTCATCCGGCGATTCGAGCCAGTCTGGCCAGTCGTTTTCGTTTCAACACGGCCAAACCGGCGCCGACGATCTGGGCAGCACGTCGATCGCCGGCGGTCGATTCACCGGCTCCCATTCGGCCGTCGGTTCCAACGCCGCAGCCACGACGGAGGTCGAGCCGGCCGCGTCCGACCGGTCTCTGCACCTCCACGCTTTCGCCTGATCCCCGCTCATGTCGACCGTCAATACCACCAACTCCGCCTCGACCGCCGCAACCGCCAGCTCCGCGGTGGCTGCCGCCCAGAACAAGTCGGCCCTTTCGATCCAGGATTTCATGAGCCTGTTGAGCACGGAGATGGCCAATCAGGATCCCCTGCAGCCGATGGATCCTTCCCAGACCATGACGCAGCTCGCTCAATTCACGACGCTGCAGCAGACGAACACCCTTTCGGAAAATCAGAGTCTCGCCGCCGCCAACTCCTACATTGGCCAGGTCGTCGAAATTCCCCCGGCGACGTCGGGGGCTCAGCCGACCATCGGCAACGTGATCGGCGTCGACTCGAGCCAGGTCGCCAGCGGCGGCCAGCCCCAGCTGATCCTCGATAGCACGACCACCGAATACCCCCTTACTTCCGTCGCGCAGGTGCTTTCAAGCGCCGCCGTGGCCGCCGCGAACGCGGCTGCCAGCAGTTCCTCGGCCAGTTCCTCCGGCACCTCGGGCACCACCGACCCCACAACCGGCACGACCGCGACGGGCACCAGCGCCAGCGCTTCCAACCCTTCTTCGAAATAAAAACCTAATCCGCATATGGCACTCCTCGGAACACTTAGCTCCAGCGTCAGCGCCCTCGATTCCTTCACGCAGGGGCTGGATACCGTCGGCAACAACATCGCGAATATCAACACGACGGCCTTCAAGGGTTCCGACGTGAGCTTCGCGGACACCTATTCGAATTTGGGAACGCAAGTGGCGTCCACGACCTCAAATTTTTCGCAGGGCTCCCTCCAAACGACCGGCGTGACCACCGACCTGGGCATTTCAGGCAATGGCTATTTCGAAGTTCGCACGCCGCCGAACGCCCAGAACTCGACCGTGAACTATTACGCCACGCGCGACGGGCAATTTACATTTGATTCCAACGGCTGGCTCGTGAACCAGCAGGGCTACCGCGTGGTCGGCCTGACGGGCGGCAGTGCCACGACCACGCCGGCCGGAACGTTAAGCAATGTCGGCATCCAATTGCCCACGGTGAACGGCAAGACCACCTCTTCGGTCGCAATCGACACGTCCGGCCAGGTGAATGTCACCTATTCGGACGGCTCGACGGCCACCGTCGGCCAAGTTCTTTTGCAAGGCTTCAGTGACCAGAGTCAGCTGCAGTCGGTCGGCGACAATCTTTACGTCAACATGGACGCGGCGGGGCCTACGACGCCGACCCAGGCCATGACCGTGGCGAATGCCCCGGGCGGCGGCGGACTGGGCACGATCCAGGCCGGCACGCTCGAGCAGTCGAACGTCGATTTGACCCAGGAATTTTCGAGCATGATCACGCTCCAGCGTGCGTTCGAAGCCAATGCCCGCATGATCACGATCTCGGATACGATCCTCGAGGACGTGGTCAACATGAAGTCCCACTGAGCTGTAATTGGCAAGGAACGCCGCCATGCCCGCGAAAACCGAAGCAAAAGAATCTCCCTCCGCCGACAAGGAAAAGGCAGCGCCGGCCGCCGCCGCGCCCGCCGCCTCGTCCAAATCGGCCAAAGGGGGAGGCGGATTGCTTCCCGCGCTCGTGGTGGCTCTGATGGCGCCGGTGGCGAGCTGGGCGGTTGCCCAGTTCGTCGTACTGCCGGCGCTGGAAAAGAAGCTGCTCGCCGGAACGCCCGCGACCCTAGTCGTCTCCGGCGAAGGGACCAAAGGGGGCAAAGGGGAGCCGTCCGCTCCGCCGGCCTACGACTTCAAGGACGTCGTGGTGAATCTGGCCGGAACGATGGGCACCCGCTACCTGAAAACCAGCTTCATTGTGACCGGCTCGGACAGTTCGATGCACGCCGCCTTCGAGGAAAACAAGGTCAAACTGACCGACGTGACCCTGAACGTGCTGTCGTCGCTGACGCTCGCCGATCTGGAGGAGCCGGGCTCGAAGAACGTCCTCCGCGAAAAACTGGTGGGCGCCTACAATCAGGCGTTGGGCAAGAAGCTCGCCGAACAGGTTTATTTCTCCGACTTCGTCGTTCAGTAAGTCATGGCCGACGAAATGCCAGCACCGAACCCGGCCATGCCGGGCGCCCCGGGCGGCCCGGCCGGGCCGGGCGGGCCGGGAAATCCGGCGAATGGGGCCAAGCCGCCGGGAGAGTTTCTCGATCAATCCGAGATCGACAAGCTGCTCGCGCAGACCGTGGACCCGGCGGAAAAGGCCGGCCTGGTCAAGGCCAAGGACGACCGTCCCGCGGCCAAGGTTGAAGCCTACGATTTCCGCCATCCGGCGTTCCTCTCGGAAGTCGAGCTGCGCCGCCTGCGCCTGCTCCACGAGGATTTCATCCGCTACCTGAGCGCCCGCCTGTCTCTGTTCCTGCGCATGGAATTCGGCATCAAGATGGCGCGTCTCACCACGTCGACCTACGGCAAGTTCACCGACGGGCTGCCGAGCCCGACGCACATCTGTTTGTTCAAGGCCGAGCCGCTGCTCGGCGTCGGAGTGCTCGATATCAATCCCCGCCTGGCCCTCACGATCGCGGACCGGCTGCTCGGCGGCCGCGGCCACTCCGTGAAGGCGGAGCGCTATCTGACCGAGATCGAAGTCGGGCTGCTGGAGGACGTCATCATGATCATCCTCGAGGAGTGGTGCAATCAGTGGAAGAACGAGCAGGACCTGCACCCGCTGATCCTGGGCCACGAAAACAACGGCCGCTTCCTCCAGACGTCGCCCAAGGACGCGATCGTGCTGGCGATGACGTTGGAAATCAGCTTCGGCGACTGCTCCGAACAAATGCAGATCGGCCTGCCGTACTACACCATCGAACCGCTGGTGAAGAAGATGCAGGCCCGCCGGCAAAAGGACACCTCGATCGAGACGGTCGAACCGCAAAAGTCGAACTGGTCGATCAACTATGATCATATCCAGGTTCCGATCCGCGCGGAGTGGGAGGGCGTCGACGTCACCGTCCGCGAAATCGCCAATCTGCGCGTCGGCGATGTCGTGGAGTTTCCGTCGACCCTCCTGCAGCAGACCCAGCTTCTTCTCAACGGCGACGCGAAATTCACCGGCGTCGTCGGCCTGGACGCCGAGCACGTCGCGGTGCAGATCGTGCGCAAGCTTCCGAAAACTTAACCCGTATCCATTTCATGCCCTCTCCTCTCGAAGACAAAGCCATGGACGTCGTGCTCGATGTCAAAGTGAAGGTCACCGTGCAGCTCGGCTCGTGCACGCTGCCCATGAGGGAGGTGCTGGAGCTCGGACCGGGATCGGTCGTTCAGCTCAATCAGCATGCCAGCGACCCGGTTGGGCTCTATGTGAACGACAAGCTTGTCGCCTACGGCGAAGTCGTGGTCGTGGAAGACAATTTCGGCATCAAGATCACCGAACTCGTCGGCAGCGGAAAACCCAAGATATGAGCCGGTTTTGGCGCGGATTGGGATTTGGGCTGCTGCTCGTCGCGGCCGCCCCGGGCCATGCCGAAAGTCCGTCGGCGGCGGGATCGCTCGACAACAACACGGTGCTCGTGCCGCGCGCGGACTCCGCGCATGCGGCGCCGGGAGCGACCGTGGGCTGGAGCGGCGGCATGATCACTTTCTTCGTTCTGGTCCTCGGAGGCGCCGGGGCCTGGATGCTCTGGCAGCGCAACCGCGGCGGCTCCGCCGGTTTGAGCCGCGGTTTGGGCGGTGGGCATGGCCTGCAGGTCTCGGAGACGAAATCCCTCGGCAATCGCCAATTCCTGATCGTGGCGAGCTACGGCGAACGCAAATTCCTTTTGGGCGTATGTCCCGGCCGCATCGATCTGCTGGCCCCGCTCGACCCTTCAGCGCCGGCGGCTTCCGCGGCGGATCGCCGATGAGCTTTTTCCGCCGTCTTGCTCCCTGGCTTTTGGTCGCGCTGGTGTTTGCCGCCGTGCCCCTGCACGCCCAAGCGCCGGCCGCCGCCGCCCATCCGGATCCCCTGCACCTGAGCATCAGCCTGGACGGGGCCGAGCGCCCCGCGCAGATGAGCGTCGCCGTGCAAATCGTCCTCGTGATGACGCTGCTCACGATCGCGCCATCGATCATCCTTTTGATGACGAGCTTCACCCGCATCGTCGTCGTGCTGGGATTCGTTCGCACCGCGGTGGGCGTTCCCAACGCGCCGGCCAATCAGATCATCGTCGGCTTGGCGCTCTTCCTGACGTTTTTCATCATGGGCCCGGTGGTCGACCAGGTGCAGAAGGATGCCCTGAGCCCGTACATGGACGGGAAGATCACCGCCTCGGTCGCCATGGATCGAGCCTCGCTTCCTTTGAAGGCGTTCATGCTCAAGCAGACCAAGACGCGTGATCTGGAATACTTTCTGGAACTGGGCGGCTACGGCCCGACCTCCGTCAAGGATCTGCCGATCCGCGTGGTGGTCCCCGCCTTTGTCGTGAGCGAACTGCAGAACTCATTTCAGATGGGCTTCTTCCTGTTCCTGCCGTTTCTAGTCATCGACTTCATTGTCTCCTGCGTGCTGATGGCCCTGGGCATGATGATGATGCCACCCAACGTGGTGTCCCTGCCATTCAAGCTCCTGCTGTTCGTGCTGGTCGACGGATGGCACCTGATCGTCAAGGAACTGGTCGACAGTTTCGCCCACTGATTTCCCTGTGCCATGAATGCCGAACTCGCCATCGACGTTTTCAAGACGACCGTTTTCTTCGCGCTCTATTCCGTCGCCCCGTTCCTGATCGTCATGCTGGCGGTCGGCCTGATCATGAGCCTGCTGCAGGCCGTGACCGGCTTGCAGGAACAGACGCTGACGTTCGCGCCCAAGCTGATCGCTTTCGCCGCCTTGTCGCTGCTGCTGGCGCCCTGGCTGCTCCGCTCGATCGCTGAATTTACGGTGTCCGATTTCAATCGGATCGCCGTGGTGACGCACTAGGCGTGCTGCCATGCCCGTCGGTTTGATGCTGACTTGGCCGCTCGTGTTTCTACGGGCGGTGGGCGTGGTGATGCTGATGCCGCAGATGGCCGGGCGTTCGCCGCCGATCATGGTGCGCCTTGGTTTGGCCATGTGCCTCGCGACCCTGCTCACCGGCATCGTTCCGGCCGCCCACATGCCCGCGGGTCCGTTCGAACTGATCGTCGCGGTGGTGGGCGAAGTCGCGCTCGGTCTTGGTTTGGGCTTTGTCGCTCAGATCGTCTTCACCGCCGTCGATATGGCGGGCCGTCTGGCCTCGTCCGAAATCGGCCTTTCCGCCGCTCCCGGGCTGGGCACGCCTTCGGTGGCGACGGAGCCGCTGGCCGGGTTTCTGTCGGCGTTCTCCGTGATTCTGTTTTTCATGGTTGGTGCGCACTATTACGTGCTGAGCGCGTTCGCGCGCAGTTTCTATCTGGCGCCTCCGGGCCTGGCGACGCTGGGCCCCGGGGCGGGGAAGGCCCTCATCGTGCAGACGGGACATCTGATCGAGGTCGGCGTGCGCATGGCGGCACCGTTCCTCGCGCTGAATTTTCTGGTGAACCTGGCGTTTTCGGTCCTGGGCCGCGCGGTGCCCCGCATCAGCGTGTTCGTGCTCAGCGCCCCCGTGCGCGGGATCGTGGGACTCGGTCTGTTTGCGAGCGCCGGCGCTCTGATCGCGCGCTATCTCTACGTCGAGTTTGCGGATTTGCCGCTGCGGATGCTGCAGCTGGTGGGGACGAGGTAGGCGGGTGGAGCGCGTGGTCCCCACGCGCTTCGGCGTCGAACGCGGATGGAGATTCAAGCGCAGGGGGACCATGCGCTCCACCCTCGATCGGTCAGAGACCGATTCTCTGCTTAAACTCGCGGGCCCGATCGCGAGCCACCGTCAGACCGGTCGCCGCGCCATCCTTCAATCTCAGATGCAATGAGCCGCCGGGCAACGCCTCGATTTCCCTGATCCAGGCCAGGCTCACGATCGTGCGGCGGTGCACGCGGACGAACTGCTTGGGATCGAGCTTTTGCTCCAGTTCGGCAATTGAATGGTCCACGCAGTAGGCTTTGCCCTCCGACGCGGCGAACGTCAGCTTGTCCTCCGCATAGAAATGCGTCACGGCCGGCAAATCCAGAAATCGCAGCCGGTCTCCGAGTCGCGAAGCGATGCGCTCCAGGTAATCGGGCGGAGGCTCGCGCAGGGACGCGATCAATTGGGCGAGCACTTCCGGCAGATTGGGCCGCGCTGAAGAGTCGCTGCGCCGCAGCGAGTCAATTTTGTCGAGCGCCCGTTCCAGCGCGGCGGGCTCGATCGGTTTGAGCAGATAGTCGACCGAGTTCACGGCGAACGCCTTGAGCGCGTACTGTTCGTGGGCCGTGGTGAACACCACGACCGGCTGTCGGGGCAGGCTGGCCAGCACCTCGAAACCGTTCAAACGCGGCATCTGAATGTCGATGAAACACACTTCGGGCGGCTGGACGGTCATTGCGGCGATCGCTGCTTCCGGCAGGGTGGAGGTTCCCATCACCTCCACGCGGTCCGTGCCTTCCAGCATCCGCTTTAGGCGCGCGAGCGCCAGCGGTTCGTCGTCGACCAGGTAGGCGCGCAATTTCATGCGCGTGGCAGCACGATTTCCACGAGGGTGCCGTTACCCTCTCGAAGCACGTTGAGACGCGCCTTCGGCCCGAACAATGCATCGAGGCGGCTGACGAGGTGGTCGAGCCCATGGCCGGCGGGAATGGACGAAAGGTCGAAGCCGGGTCCGGTGTCGCGGACGGAAATGCGCAGCGCCTCGTTCGCCGCGGCAACCGTGACCGTCACTTCCCCCCCGACGGGCAGCGGATGGATGCCATGCTTCACGGCGTTTTCCACCAGCGACTGCACGGACATGGGAGGGACGCTTGCCGTTGCAAGGTCTGGCGCGACACGGATGGAACTAATCAGCCGGTCCCCGAAGCGAGCCCGCTCGATATCGAGGTAGCTTTCCACCAGCACGAGCTCCTGGCGCAACGGTATCAAAGGCTGGCCGCGAGTATCGAGGGACGCCCGAAGCAGCGCCGACAGCCGCCCCACGATGTGTTCCGCCTGGCCCGGGTTCACCGGGATGAGCGCACTGATGGCGTTCAAGGTATTGAACAAAAAATGCGGATGAATCTGCGCCTCGAGCAGCCGCAAGCGCGCTTCCGCGGCCTCCTTGCGCGCCCGTTCCTCCGCCACGGCCTGTTCGCGAAGGTTTTTCTCCATCGCCTGAATACGCCCGCGCAGCGAAGCGTGGGTGATGGCGCCCGCGCCAAAGACGGTGGCAAGCGGCAGGGCCACGCGGAGCGTGTGCAGGTAGTCGCTCCAGAATTGGCCCCGGTTCGCGAGTCCGGCGCCGGCCATCACGAGCTCGGCCAGCAGACAGCCGAGCGGCGTGATCACCAGGACGACGCCGGCCACGAGAGAGAGAACGTTCCGTTCCTTGAAGAATTTCGCGGCCAATCCGTCCAGCAGGACGACACCCGCCAAGCCAGTGAGGTTGGCGAAGAGGAACGAATAGAGTGCGATGGACAGGAACTCCCGACCGCTGGAAATCTGGTTGGCCAGGAGCAGCACCAGCAGCACGACGGCGACGGCGAGGTTGGCCCAGCGTAGGGCGAATAGAAGTTCGCGTTTGGTGATGGTCATCGGAGTGAGGTGGAGCGCGTGGTCCCCACGCGCTTCGGCGTCGCCTGCGTTTTGGCACCAAACGCGGATGACGATTCAAGCGCATGGGGACCATGCGCTCCACCTTGGGATCCGTCAGGTGGCGTCACCATTGCATTTCGGGATTAATTTCCCCCGATCGGCGCGA
Source organism: Opitutaceae bacterium (assembly GCA_036502225.1). GTDB lineage: Bacteria > Verrucomicrobiota > Verrucomicrobiia > Opitutales > Opitutaceae > Palsa-1447. The sequence goes on along the minus strand of DASXYY010000045.1, from coordinate 127,375 downwards.
ACTCGCCGCTGCGAAACACGTTGATCACCTGGGTGGTCGACGGCCCGGGCAATTTCATTTCTCCCACGACGGACTCATAAAGGGTGGCGAATTCGATTTGTTTGGTCGCGATCGAGACCCAAATCTCGCCCCAGTAGTCGCTGCGGCCTTTCAACGTCATTCCGGCGGAGGCAATTTGCAATGGATTGAAAAATGACTGGTAGCGAATCAGCGCGCAATCCTCGCCGTTGCGCTGCGAGTTGCCGATCCACTCCAGGACGGTGTCGCGCGAATTGAACGTGCCGACGTTGGGCATCGAAATGATCTGATGGGACCCAGGATGGAAGGGCTCGTTCAGCTTGAATTGGTCAAAGTAGTTCTGCCCGTAAGCCTCGAGCATGCCGGTGTCCCAGATGAGATTTCGCTCGATGACGGCGGTGACGGGGAAGCTTTTGAAAAAGTCGGGGGTGAAGGTGATGCCCTGATCGTCGTGGTATTCGAAGCCCTCCATGAAACCGCGCGTTTGGGCGGTGTGGAACGGGGCCTCGGCCCCCACGGCGTTTGCGACGGTGACATGGTGCCAGGCTACGTCGCCCTTCGGGAGCCCCCGCGTGTAGTCGCCCGTGATTACCTGGCGATAGATGGTTTCGCCCTGGGTGTTGGCCGAGGTGTAGTTGACGGTGAAGCGATAGGTCCGGGGGCCGTGATCGATCACTGGGGCCCCCGGGGGCAGGGTCCAAAGGGAGGCGAGGAGGGGGAGGAGGTGGAATGGCGTTGTCATCGGGGGCACCAAACAGTTTGAGGCGGTTTGCGGCGGGCGTTTTGCGACGGAAGGCCGGAAAAGCGGATGAAGGGCGGGTGTCGCTGGATGAACGCTTGCGCTGTAGCCGGGGGCGTTGACCCCGGCAGTCCCGCTTTCGACGCCAAACAGCGCGTGGGGACCACGCGCTCCACCATGACCTCTTCGCTCATACTTTAGGAAAAAATTGCCGCTCGGGGTCAGGCGGCGACTTAAACGCTATTTAAAACGCTGATTGTGAACGGCTAAAAACGCAACAAATCCGGTTGGCATCGCCGTTGCTACCTGTTGGCACACACATGGCAGAAGATTCAGGCGAAAAAACAGAATTGCCGACCGGCAAGCGGCTGACCGAGGCCATGGAGCGGGGTCAGTTTGCCCGGACGCCTGAGTTTTCGACCCTGTTTACGATGGGTGCCACCCTGTGTGTCATCGCGATGGCGGGCGGAGAGGGCTGCGAGCGGATTGGCGCGTACGCGGTCAATATTTTCACCCATTACGGCACGACCACCCTGACCGCGGAAGCCGCCGTTGGCGCCTTCGAAAACCTCATGGTGGCGGTCGCGCCTTTCACCCTGATCGTTTTGGGTTCATGCGCCGGCGCCGCGCTGCTCGCGGGCGGAATCCAATCCGGGTTCAACCTGACTCCGAAGGCGCTCGGCCCCCACTGGGACCGGCTCGATCCCCTCCAGGGCCTGGGCAGCATCATTTCCAAGGACAAGCTGATCCACGCCGCGATCGATCTGCTGAAGATACTCGCGATCGGCTCCACCCTCTGGGCCGGCGCCCGGCAGCTGCTGAAGGATCCGATGTTCTCGTCGCCTGTCGAGGCGGCGTACCTCATCACCTTTTTGCATCAGGCAGCCATCACCTTCTTCGGCCGCCTGCTCGGCGCGCTCAGCGTCGTCGCCGCTCTCAGCTACGCGTACGAGAAGTATCAGACGCTGCAGGAACTCAAGATGACCCGCGATGAGGTCAAGGATGAGACCAAGAATTCCGACGGTGATCCGATGGTCAAGATGGCGCAGCGCAAGATGGCCCGCCGGCTGGCGATGAAGCAGATGCTCAAGGCCGTGCCGACCGCCGACGTTGTCGTGACCAACCCGACCCACTACGCCGTCGCCCTCAAGTACGAGCGCGGCCGCGACCAGGCTCCCGTCGTCCTCGCCAAGGGCGAGAACCGTTTTGCCCTCCGCATCAAGGCGATCGCCGCCGAACACGGCGTGCCGACGGTGGAGAACCGCCCCGTGGCCCGCATGCTCTTTGCGCTCGGCCGGGTGGGCGAGACGATCCCGCCGGAGCTGTACCAGGCGGTCGCCGAAATCCTGGCCGTCGTGTATCGGACGCACCGCTACTACTTCTTCCGCCTGCGGGCCCGCCGCCTTGAGGCCGCCACGGCCGCTTCGATCTGACGACGATGCCCACGAGCTCCAACAGTTTCGTCACGCGGCTGCTCCAGCGGTCCGACCTGATCTTCACCTTCGCCCTGTTCGGCACGGTGCTGCTGCTGGTTTTGCCCGTGCCGCCGATGCTGCTCGACGGGCTGCTCGCCCTGAGCATCGGCCTGTCGCTGCTGGTGCTGCTGGCGATCATCTATGTCAAGGATCCCTCGGACTTTTCGGGCTTCCCCACGATCCTCCTGACCCTGACGCTTTTCCGCCTGGCGCTGAATATCAGCTCGACCCGGCAGATCCTGGGCAACGGCTACGCCGGCCACATCATCGACTCCTTCGGCCATTTCGCCATTCGCGGCAACTACATCGTCGGCGCGGTGGTGTTCATCATTCTGGTGGTGATCAATTTCGTGGTCATCACCAAGGGCGCGGGCCGCATCGCCGAAGTCGCCGCGCGTTTCACCTTGGATGCCATGCCCGGCAAGCAGATGGCGATCGATGCCGAGCTCAACGCGGGCCTCATCGACGAGCCGGCCGCCCGGGCCCGCCGCGCGAAGATCCAGAAGGAAGCGGACTTTTATGGCGCGATGGACGGCGCCTCGAAGTTCGTGCGCGGCGACGCGGTCGCCGGCATCCTGATCACTCTCGTCAACGTCATCGGCGGGTTTGCGATCGGCGTATTCCAGATGGATCTGACCCTGACGGAAGCGCTGCAGAAGTTCACGGTGCTGTCCATCGGTGACGGCCTGGTTTCGCAGATTCCCGCGCTGATCATCTCCATCGGCTCCGGCCTCCTGGTCACCCGCGCCTCCGAGAATTCCAACCTGGGGGCTCAGATTGTCGGGCAGATGTTCCGCTACCCGCGCGCGCTCGGCATCTCCGCCGCGATGCTGGCGATCTTCGGTTTGCTCCCCGGCATGCCGGCGATGCCTTTCTTCCTGTTGGCGGCGGGTGCGGGCTTTCTAGCCCGCCACGTCAAGCCGGCCGACGACAAGGCTCCGGGCACGGCCGCCGCGGGCGCCGCCGCCGGCGGAGCCAAGGGCAAGGGTGGCAAGCCGGGCGAGGCCGGATCGACCACCACCGGCACGCCGAACACGGGCGACAACGACGTTCGCAAACTGATCGAGGTCGATGTGTTCGCGATCGAAATCGGCCACGGCCTGCTCACGCTCGCCAACGCCAAGACCGGCGGCGACCTGCTGGCCCGCGTCACCGGCGTGCGCAAGAATCTGGCCCGCGAGCGCGGCATCATCGTTCCGCCCATATCGGTCCGCGACAATCTCGAACTCGAGGCCAACGACTATCGTTTCCTGATCCGCGGCAAGGCCGTGGCGCGCGGGCAGGTGATGGCTGGCCGCTGGATGGCGATGAACGTCTCCGGCAGCGCGGTGAAGCTGCGCGGCGTTCCGACGCGCGAGCCCGTGTTCAAGCTCGACGCCACCTGGATCGACGAAGGCGAGAAGAAGACCGCCGAAATCAACGGTTACACGGTGGTGGATCCCTCGTCCGTGCTGATCACCCATTTGTCCGAGACCCTGAAGACCTACGCGCACCTGCTGGTGGGCCGCCAGGAAGTCCAATCGCTGCTCGACCACCTGAAGACCAGCCATCCGGCCCTGATCGCCGAATTGCTCCCCGACCTCGTCAATGTCGGCGTGATTCAACGGGTGCTGCAGAACCTGCTGCGCGAGAGCCTGGCGATCCTCAATCTGCCGATCATTCTCGAAGGCATCGCGGACTTCGCGTCGATCTCGAAGAATCCGGACGATCTTTCCGAATTGGTCCGCCGCCGCCTCGGCATCTATTTCGTGCCGGAGCTGGAATACAAGGCCGGCACGATCAAGGCGGTCACCCTGGATCCCCGCTTTGAGCAGTGGCTCGCGAGCAAGGTGCACAAGACCCCGAGCGACGTGGGCCTGTCGCTCGATCCGGCCTCCGGGCGCCATCTGCTGGAGGAAATCACCCGCCGCACCAACGACATGGTGCAGCACAGCCTGCCCCCGATCCTTCTGGTGAGCGCCGAGTCCCGCCTGGGGCTGCGCCGCTTCCTCGAGCCAACCTTCCCCCGCGTCAACGTCCTGTCGTTCAACGAACTCCCCGGCGCCACCGATGTGGAAAATGCCGGCATCATCCCGCTGCCGGCCCATCTGGCCCGCGCCGACGCCGCGCCCGCTTCGGTGCTCAAGGCCGCCTAATTTTCGATGTCCACCCCTGAAGCCAACTCCGGCGCCCCCGGCACCTGCTACAAGTTCACGGTCTCGTCCGCGGAAGAAGCCGCGGCGCTGATCCGCGAACGCCTGGGCCCCGACGCCCGCGTGGTGAGCGTGCGCAATGTGGAGCAGGGTGGAGTGCTGGGCCTGCTGAGAAAGCCGAAGCTGGAAGTGATCGCGCAGATGGGGACGGCGGCGGCGCCGGCTCCCGAAGTGATCGAGGACGACGACGAGGCGGAAAATTTTGCTGAAACCGGTTCGGCCGAGGTCAGCGCCCCCGGCTACAACGCCCCCAGCTACAGCGCCACCGGCTTGCCGCGCGTCGAACCGATTCGCGCCCAACTTCCGGCGGAGATGGATTTGAGCACGCTGCTTCGCCGGTCCGGACTCTCCGAACTTGCGCTGGGACGCCTCAAGGGCTCCCAAATCTGGCCCTCGATCGAACGCGCTCCGCTTCACCGGGCGCTGGTCGACATCGGCAATTATATTCGCGAGACGGCCTCGGCCAAGTGGAGCGGAGCGCCGCTGCGCCGCGCCGCCTTCCTGGGAACCGCCGGCAGCGGCCGGACGACGGCCCTTTGCAAATGGCTGGGCCTGGAAGTGTTTCGCCGGGCCCGCGCCGGCCACGTCGTGACGGTGGAGTTCGACCGTCCGAATCCCCCCGGCGCGCTGCCGGTCTACTGCGAGGCGCTGGGCGTCCCGCTCGCCCGCTTTCCGGCCTCGACCGAACCGGCGGTATCCAACGGCTTCGTGTATCTGGACCTGCCGGGACTTTCCCTCACCGACCCGCGCGCCAATCAGCCGCTCGCCGATTTCCTGGATCGCGAAAACATCACCGAGCGCGTCCTGGTGCTCAATGCCGCGTACGATCATGCGTGTCTCCGCGCCGCTTATACGGCCGCCCGCGGCCTGGGCGCGACGCACGTGGTGTTCACCCATCTCGACGAAGTGACCCAGTGGGGCCGCCTGTGGGACTACCTGCTCGACGGCGTCCTGGAGCCCTTGTTCCTCGGCACCGGCCCGACGCTCACCGGCGACTGCGAGGACGATGTGTTCGGCGCCTTGGTGCGTCGCACGCTCGCTCCCGTCTCCAACGAAATCCCCTTTGAAGCGCCGCCGCGCCGCCGCGCCGCCGTTTCCCACCGCGTATGAAATTCGTCTTCCTTCTCGGCGGCACCGTGGGATTCGTCGCGGCGGCGGGCACGGACTACCTGGCCGGACGCAATCCCGATCGCGTGCTTTTCGACGGCGCCGTCGGCTGTCTCGCCGGGGCGATCCTGCTGCGCTGGTTCTGGAATGTGCTTTTGGGCGGCATGCGCGAAACCTACGTCGCGCGCCAGCGCGCCGCCTACGCGGCCATCGCGGCCGCGGCCAATGCCCAGCCCGGCGGCAGCGCCCCGGCCGGCGAATCCCCCGCTTCCAGCCGCTCGCGCGAAAGTGCGGCGGCCCCCTCTTCCCGGGCTCCCGCCGCGGCCGCCGTCAATGGCCCCCGCTCCGGATCCGCCGCCGCGGCGGCAACGGCCGCCGCCGTCAAGAATCGAAGCTAAACTTTAACTTAGATCAGACACACACACCTGTCACTTATGAATACCGATACTCCTTCCCGTCCGGCGACCGATGGCAAAACGGCTGCCGCCTGGCGGGCCTACCAGGGCGTCACCGCCGCCACCATCAACGAAAAGGAGCTGATCGAACGCTATTTGCCGCTGGTTCGGAACGTCGTTGACCGCATCAAGCTGACGCTCCCTTCGCACATTGAGGCCGAAGATCTTTACAGCGTGGGGGTGACGGGCCTGCTGGCCGCCGTCCGCCGCTACGATCCCGACCAGGGCAGCACGTTCGCGAGCTATGCCGCCACCCGCATCCGGGGCGCCATTCTCGACGAACTGCGCCGCATGGACTGGTGCCCGCGCCGCGCCCGGGCCCGCGCCCGCAAGCTCAAGGAGTCGATCAACGCCCTCGAGCAGAAGCTGGGGCACACTGCGTCCGAAGAGGAAATTTGCACCGAGCTGGGCCTCAGCCGAAAGGACTACGCCAAGTGGCTCGACGAAAGCCGCCCCGTGACCTTCATTGCCATCGATCAGACCACCGAGGGCGAGGAGTCCGACGGCGCCTCCCTGCACGAAATGCTCCGCGACGAGACCGACATCACGGGTCGCGAACGCATGGAAAAGAGCGAGCTTCTGCAACTTATGTCTCAACGGATCGCGGAATTGCCCGATATTCCTAAGAAGATCCTCGCCATGTATTATTTCGAGAACATGCGTCTCGCCGAGATCGCCGCGGTCTTCGGTCTGACGGAGTCTCGGATTTGCCAGATCCATTCGCAAACCATTCTTGGTCTGCGTGGTTACCTCGCGCGCGCTCGCAACCGCTAAGGACCTGAGAATCTGCCAGCATGCTGATCATCGTCGGATCACTTATCGTTCTGGGTTCGACCCTGGGAGGGTTCATCCTCGCCGGCGGCAATCCGCTGGTGCTGCTGCACGCGTCGGAATTCGTCGTCATTCTGGGCGTCGCGACCGGCGTGCTGGTCATTGCCAGTCCCGCGCACGTCCTCAAGGAAATCCTCCATAAGATCAAGGCCGCCTTGGGCAAGGGCGCGGCCGGAAAGCCGGAGGTCTTCGATATGCTCAAGCTGCTTTATGAGCTGTTCATGACGGGCCGCCGCAATGGGCTGATCGCGCTCGACGAACACGTCATGGACCCGACCAACAGCGCGATCTTCAAACGCTATCCCACGCTCCTGGGCAGCCACGAGCGCCTGCAATTTCTTTGCAACGGGCTGAAGCCCGTGATCGATGGCAAGATCAAGCCCGACCAGCTCGAGCACCTGATGGACGCCGAACTCGACGCCAAATCCGAGGAATCGGAGCACCCCGTGCACATCCTTCAGCTCGTCGGCGATTCGCTGCCGGGTATCGGGATTGTCGCGGCGGTGCTCGGCATCATCAACACCATGTCCTCGATCGCCGAAGGTCCGGCGGTCGTCGGCGAGCGCGTCGCCGCCGCTCTGACTGGAACCTTGCTCGGGATCTTTGTCGCCTACGGATTCGTCAATCCCCTGGCGAACCGCATCAAGTTCAACAACAACTCGGACGCGCAGTGCCTGCGCTGCATCAAGATCGCCGTTTCGGGCTTTGCCAAAGGCCTGGCGCCCCTGACCGCGGTTGAAATCGCCCGCCGGTCGCTCGACGCCTCGGTTCAGCCGAACGCGCGCGATCTGGAAGCGGCCGCCAAAGGCCTGGCCGTCGCCAAGTAGCGGCGAGCGCCATGGGCAAGAAGAAGAAAGAGGCGCACCACGGAGGAGCGTGGAAGGTCGCCTACGCGGACTTCGTCACCGCCCTCATGGCACTCTTCATGGTGCTGTGGATCTGCGCGCAGGACAAAAAGATCCTGCTCGCGACGTCGAAATATTTTCAGAGCCCGTTCCGCAGTCCGCTCGCGGCCAATTCCGGCGTCATGCCCTTCGACAAGACGAAGGAAAACGCCAGCGACAGCGGCAAGACCGACGACAAGCAGGGCGAGAACACGCCCACCGACAAGAACAAGCAGATCGAGCTGAGCTTCCTCAATGCGGCGGCCGCCGACTTCTACCGCCTGCTGCACCTCGACGAAAACCTGGATCAGAAGCCGATCGACGTGCAGGTCACCTCGGACGGGCTGCGCGTCACGCTGTTCGATCGCGCCCGCCGCCCGCTGTTCGTGGATCGGAGCGCCCAGCTGACGGAGTGGGGCCGGTTTGTCATGCAGGATTTGGCGTGGCTGATCGACCGTCACCATTTTTTTGTTACGATCGACGGGCACACCCGGACCGGGCTCACGATGACCTCGGATGCCTACGGCCCGTGGGAGCTTTCCTCCGACCGCGCGAACACGGCGCGGCGCAGCCTGGTGAAATACGCGGTCGATCCCTCCATGATCGAGCGGGTCACCGGTTATGCGAACACGCGGCCCCTGGCGGGCATCCCCGAAACGTCGGACGCGAACGAGCGGATCACGCTCAGCCTGACCCTGGTCAACCGGGAAAAGGACCATGAGCAAGTGTCGCCCGTGCCCTCGCTGCCGGCCGCGGCCAAGGCGACCGCCAGCGCCACTCCCACCCCGATCAGTCCGAGCGCACCCGAGGCCGCCGCGCCGCGACCGTCCACCGTTCCCTTTCAACCTCCCTTGTCCGTTTTGCCATGAAACCTTTTCTCGATGGTAAGAAGACCACCGGCCGATCGCTTTGCGCTTTTCCGGCATCGATCGTCACGACCGCGCCCTCGCCGCTGATCAACCGTCCGGCCAAACCGGGCCTGGCGTCACCCACCATCGAGGCGGTGAAGGAAGGGGACAAGGTCATCCGCCTGGTCATCACGTGCGCGTGCGGCGAGCGGATGGAGGTCGAGTGTCTGTACCCGCCCGGAGCGTGACGCCGCACGGGTGGAGCGCATCGGGACGATGCGCTTGAACCGTCGCGCGCGTTTGGCGCTGAAGCGCAGGGGAGCATGCGTTTCACCCGCGATGAGATTGATCGCGGATGGCTGTAGCCGGGGGCGCTGACCCCGGCAGTCCCGCTTTTGGCCTCAAACCGCGCATGGGGACCACGCCCCCCTTTAGGCCGACGTTGCCTGCGATCGGCGCCAAACGCGGATGGCGATTTAAGCGCATGGGGACCTTGCGCCCCACCTGCGAAGCCAGGCAAAAACTGCCGCGACTTTAGCTGGACCGGAAACATGCTTTGTAAGTAACTATAATATAGCAACTTAAAAGTGACTAATCGATGTTGGCATCGCTCGTGCTCCCAAGGCGGCAAGTCGTGTCATGAATATCGGAATGTATCAGAGTGCAGCTTCCCTCAACGCCCTGGAGCGTTGGCAGGATGCTGTCTCTCAGAACATCACCTCCGCCCAGGTCACTGGCTACCGCCAGCGGACGGTGGAGTTCTCCGCGTCGCCGACCGGCGAATGGGATCTAAATTCCGCCGACCAGGGTGACGAAAGCGTGCCGGCCCAGTTTCCGATGGCCGTTCCGGCCATCAACTACACCGGCGGCGAGACCACCCCGACCCAGCGCGATCTCGATGTGGCGATCCAGGGCGACGGGTTCTTCAAGATCCAAGCCCCCGACGGCACCATTTCGTATTCCCGCAGCGGCGAATTCAAGATCGGCATGGATCACACGATCAGCTCAGGCGGCGGCCAGGTGATGTCGACGTCCGATTCTCCGATCACGCTGCTGCCCACCGCCGGCAAGGTGGTCATCAGCCCGGACGGCACCGTCATGCAGGGCTCGACGGTGCTCGGCAAGCTCGCCCTCGAAAAATTTGCCAGCAACTCCGACCTGATCCCCGTGGCGGGCGGCACCTTCATTCCCAAGGACGGCGCGCAGCCGACCGCGGTCGAAAAGCCCGACTTGATTCAGGGCTACCTCGAAGGTTCGAACGTGACGCCGATGCGCGAGATGGTGGACATGGTCGTCATCTCCCGCTCCTACGAGGCCAACCAGAAGATCATCAAATCGACCGACGAGCAGATGCAGAAGACGCTCGACGCGCTCGGCTGATCCCGGCCCGCAATGACTTCCCCAGATAGACAACCGCAATCACGACTGCATGGCCGAGCGCGCGATGGGGGCGCGCCGGCCCCAGTCGTGGCGGGGACCCGCTTTCTATGAACCTCTCGCTCTACTCCGCGGCCACCGGGATGGAGGCTCAGGAACTGAACCTGAACACGATCGCCAACAATCTGGCGAACGTGAACACCCCTGGCTTCAAGAAGAGCATCATCGAGTTCCAGGATCTGCTCTACACCCAGCCGCGCGCGCAGGGTTCCGATTCGGGCAATGGCAATCTCGTGCCGACCGGCGTGGAGGTGGGCAATGGCGCCCGCGTGGCGGCCACCTCGAAAGTGTTCACACAGGGCCAGGTCAATCAGACCGGCCAGCAGCTCGATCTGGCGATTCAAGGCGACGGATTTTTCGAAGTGCAGCAGCAGGACGGAACCATCGCCTATACGCGCGACGGTTCCTTCAAGGTCAATGCCTCGGGCCAGGTGGTGAACGCGGACGGTCTGCCCGTTCTGAGCGGCTTCCAATCGATTCCCCAGGGCACGACCAGCATCAATATTTCGACGACCGGCAACGTCACGCTGTCGGGCCCGTCCGGCAGCTCGACCTTTCAGCTCACCATGGCCCGTTTCTCGAACGAGGCGGGCTTGCAGAGCCTGGGCGGCAATCTTTACGGCGAAACGGCGGCGAGCGGCGCCGCATCGACCGGCCAGCCTTCCCAGGCCGGTTACGGCCAGGTGCTCCAGGGCTACCTCGAAGGTTCGAACGTCAACATCGTCGAGGAGATGGTCAACCTGATCACGGCGCAGCGCGCCTATGAAATCAATTCCAAGTCCGTTCAGGCGTCCGACCAGATGCTCCAGAACGTGGCCCAAATGAAGACCTGATCATGAAGCGGCTTTTCCTTTTCGCGGTTTTACTCTTTCCGGCAATGCTGCAGGCCGACGATTCGGCCCGCTCCCTCTACTCCAGCGATCAGCTGGTACAGGAAATCACCAACGCCTTGCAGGCGCATTTCCGCCTGCAAGGCGAGTTGGATGTCGATCTGCCCCGCCCGTGGACCGCGCCCGAGCAATCGGCGGTGAAATGGGAGTTTGGGATCGAGGAATATCCCGGCCTGGCCGGCGCCAACATGCTGCTGCGCATCCGCCTCAAGGCCGACGGCCAGGTTGTCGACAATCACGCCCTGATGGTGCACGCGTCCCTGTGGCGCGATGTGTGGGTGGCCAAGCTGCCCCTGCGCGACGGCACGGTCTTTTCGCCGGAACTTTTGGATACGCGCCGCGTCGACGTGTTCGTCGAGCGCGACGCGCTGCCGACCGATGAAGGCGGCGACTCGTATGTCTTCGGCCGCCAGGTGGCGCAGGACCGGGTGATCACCTGGCATGACATCACGCGCCGCCCGCTGGTGCATCGCGGCCAGGTCGTCGATGTGACCGGGTCCGAAGGCTCGCTGTCCCTGCGCATGAAGGCGCTCGCGATGGAGACCGGCGCCCGCGGCGATCTTGTCACCGTGCGCAATCTCGAGTCGCGCAAGGACATCACCGGCATCGTCGTCGGCGAAGACCAGGTCCAAGTCCGTTTCTGAGCATGAAATTCCCCCGTCATCTGACTTTTGCCCTGACCGCGGCCGCCCTGGGCGGGACCGCGCTGCGGGCCGATTCGCTCTGGGCCACGGCCGGGGGCGATCCCCTCAGCATGTTCGCCGACCGCAAGGCCCACCGCGTGGGCGACATTGTCACCGTCGTGATCAACGAAGCGGCGGCCGCGAGCAGCACGCAGAACAAGCAGTCGACCCGCAGTTCGACGCTCAATGACTCCGTGACGCAATTCATCTTCCCCAGCGCGCTGACGCATGCGGGGTCGACGCCGAGCCTGCAGCTTAGTGGCGCCTCCAACTACGCGGGCGGGGGCCAGGTGACCAATTCGAACAGCGTGACCAGCCGCGCCGCGGTCCTGGTGACCGACGTGCTGCCGAACGGCAACATGGTGATCGAGGGCGTGCGCCTCCTGACTTTCTCCGGCGAGTCCCAATACATCGTCCTCCACGGAATCGTCCGCTCCGACGACATCGGCAGCGACAACACGATCGACTCGACCAACATCGCCGAAGCGCGCGTGGAAGTGATCAGCCAGGGAGCGCTGACCCAGGCCCAAAAGCAGGGCTGGCTCAGCAAGGTGTACGAGTCCCTGCGTCCGTTCTGATCATGATGCTTCGCCGTTACCTTTCCCTGTTTCTTGTGCTGGCGGGCGCCGCTTCGCTCAGCGCCTCGCGAATCAAGGACATCACCTTGGTCGAAGGCGGCCGGGAGAACCAACTGGTCGGCTACGGCCTGGTGGTCGGCCTGGCCGGCGACGGCGACAGCACGTCGAACGGCACGCTCCACGTGGTGGAAAATATTCTCCAGAAGTACGGCGTTTCGGTCGCGATCACGGATTTGAAGACCAAGAATGTCGCCGCCGTCATGGTGACGGCCGACATCGGACCCTTTGTGAAGCCGGGCTCGCGAATCGACGTCAACGTGGCGTCAATGGGCGACGCCAAGTCGCTGCAGGGCGGCATCCTCCTGCAGACGCCCCTGATCGGCGCCGACAACCACGCTTACGCCATCGCGCAGGGCCCGGTCGCCATCGGCGGCTTCATCGGCGGCGCGGGCGGGGCAGGGGGCGCGACCGTGACCAAGAACCATCCGACCGTGGGCCAGATCAGCAACGGCGCCATCGTCGAGCACGAGATTCCCGCGCAGTTCGTCCATAACGACACGCTGCGCCTGCTCCTCACCAATCCCGATTTCAATTCCGCGGCGCGCATGGCCGATTCGATCAACGCCCAATGGCCCGGCATCGCCGACGCCCAGGATGCGGCGACGGTCCGGGTGCACCTGCCGCCGACCTACCGCGGCCGCAACGTCGATTTCATCGCGGATATGGGCACCTTGGAAGTGACGCCCGATACGATGGCGCGCATCGTGATCAACGAGCGCACCGGCACCATCGTCGCCACCTCGTCCGTGCGCATCTCCGAAGTGGCGATCGCCAACGGTTCCCTGACCATCACCGTGACCCAGAACCTGGGCGTGAGCCAGCCCGGCCCGTTCAGCAGCGGCGGCACGACCCAGCTCGTCCCGAGCACGCAGACCTCGGTCGTCGAGAACAAGGGCGGCTTCACCGTGCTCAACGAACCGCCGACCATCGAGCGGCTCGCCGCGGCCTTGAACGCGTTCGGCGTTTCGACCCGGGACATGATGGCGATCTTCCAGACCCTGAAGCGCTCCGGCGCCCTGCAGGCCGAGCTTATCATCAACTAACATGGACGTTACCGCAATTGCCGGCCTCGCCGGCCCCACGGCGGGCAATATGACCCAGCAACTCCGCGCGGCCCACACGCCGGCGGAACAGCGCAAGGTCGTCGCCGGACAGTTCGAAGCCATCATGCTCCGCCAGATGCTGAGCAGCAGCATTGGCCAGCTCATGGGGGGCGACGATTCGCCGTCCGGCAGCATTTATGGCTACATGATGACGGACACCCTCTCGCAGAAGATCGCCGAAGGCGGCGGTTTGGGTCTGTCGTCGATTATTCAACAGCAGCTCACCCCCGCGGGTGAAGGAGGCGTCAAATGATCACCGCCATCACCTGGCAGGAAATGGCGGACCAGCTCCGCGACGAAGCGGCCGAGTATGGCCGGCTTTTGGGCTATTTCGAATCGCAGCAGCATCACCTGTTTCAGCAGGAGCCGCAGGAAGTGCTGGCGATGAGCCATTCGATCCGCCACCAGAGCGAGGCGCTCGAGCGCCTGCGCCGGGACCGCGAGTCCGCCGTCGCCGCCTTTGCCTACGCGCACGGCCGGCCGGAAAGCTGCACGCTCCGTTCGCTGCTCGATCTGATGCCGCCGGAAGCCCAGCCCCTCTTCGAGGCCCTGATCGGCGAAATCAACCGGCTGATCCACCGGGTGCGCCGCGCGGCCAAGCTGAACCACCGGCTGCTCGGCGCCGTGGTGGAAGTGCATCAGGAAATCATGCGCCGGGTCCGTCCGGACTCTTTCACCAAGACCTATTCCGCCAGCGGGCGCGTGAGCCTGTCGACGGTGCGCCGTTTGCCGGCGCTTCGCACCGCGAGCTGAAGCGCGCGCCCCCCTTTTTTTGCCATGGCTGGCCTGCTCTCCACTTTGACTTCCGCGGCTTCGGCGCTCAACGCGTCGACGGCGTCGATCAACGTCACGAGCAACAACATCGCGAACGCGAACAACCCGTACTACTCCCAGGAGACCGCGACGCTCGAGGATCGCGGCTCGGTCGAGACCACGGATGGCCCGGTGAGCATCGGCACGCAAATCCAGGTCACGCAGGCCCGCGATTCGCTGCTCGACGGCATGGTGCAGCAGCAGGCCTCGCTCACCAGCGGCTTCTCCGCCCAGCAGTCGATCCTGCAGGACGCGCAGGCGTCCCTGGGCGAGTCGCTGACCGACAGCTCGACCAACACCAACTCGACGTCGACGACGACCACCGAAAGCGGTCTCGGTTCGGCGCTGAACAGCTTTTTCAACGCGTTCCAGAGCCTGTCCGCCAATCCCGGCAATTCGGCGCAGGTGCAGAGCCTGCTGCAGCAGGCGGGCGTCCTCTCCGATCGGTTCCAGGAAATCGACGGCGCCCTGTCGCAGGTGCAGGCCGACGCGACCAATCAGGTGACGGGCGACGTGTCCGCCGCCAACCAGCTGATCTCGCAGATCGCGCAGCTCAATTCGCAGATCGCGGCGGTAAACGCCCAGGGCGTTGGATCGGCGGATCAGCTCATCGATCAGCGCGAAGGGGCGATCGAACAGCTGGCCGCTTATATTCCCATTTCCGTCAGCACGGCGGGCAACAGCGAAGACACGATCACCACCACCGATTCGGGCGGGAATCCCATCCAGCTGCTCACGAACGGCACGGTGACCAATTCCCTGAGCTTCACCGGCGGCAGCCTGGAGGCGGGCAGCACCGCGCTCGGCGTGTCCTCCGGTTCCATTCAAGGCACCATCGATGCGAGCACCGGTCCGGTGCAGACTCTGCGCGACAATCTGGATTCGCTCGCCAAGCAATTGGTGCTGTCGGTGAACGCCGCCTACAATCCGAACAACACCGCGGGCGGAAATTTCTTCGATGCGAACGGCCAGACGGCCGGCACCATTGCCGTCGATTCGAACCTGACCGCGGCGAATCTCACCTCCGGTTCCGGCGCGGCCGGAGACAACTCCATCGCGGTGGCGGTCGCCAATCTGGCCAACCAGACGTATTCGACCGGCTCCGGCGACGATATCACCGGCACCTTTACGAACTACTACGCCGGCGCCGTCACCACGGTGGGCCAGGCCCTCGACAGCGCGAACACGCAGGTCTCCGATCAGACCAGCGTTCAAACTCTCATCACCAACCAACGCCAGTCGGTCAGCGGCGTCTCGATCGACGAGGAGATGTCGAACCTGATGACCTACCAGAGCGCGTACCAAGCTTCCTCGGAATTGCTTTCCGTCGTTTCCGGCCTGCTGAGCACGCTGATCACCAGCGTATCCGGCGCCTGATTTAAACCCGTTTTCCGCCATGCGCATCACCAACAACATGGTCACCAACAATCTCATCAACGAGATTCAGAGCCTCAACACGCAGCAATCACAGCTGCAGGGGCAGGTGGCCAGCGGACTCGCCGTCACGCAGCCGTCGGACAATCCGTCGGCATTTGGCCAGGTCATCGAACTGGAGAGCCAGAACCAGCAGCTCGACCAATACGCCAGCAACGCCACCCAGGCGCTGCAGGTCGCGAATTCCACCTACGAGGGCCTGAACTCGATGTCGTCGATCTACGATCGCGCGACGCAGCTCGGTTCGCTCGCCACCGGCACGAACGGCCCGAACGCGCAGCAGGCGTACGCGACCGAACTGGGCCAGTTGATCCAGCAGGCGGTCCAGGTGGCCAACACCCAGATCGGCGGGACCTACGTTTTTGCCGGCACCGCCACCAACGCGGCGCCCTTCACGGCCACCACGGACTCGAACGGCAACATCACCGCCGTCAACTACGTCGGCAATACGAACCAGGCGAGCATTCCCCTTTCTCCCGGCACCAGCGTGGCGCCCGGCTCGACCGGCGCGACCAACCAGGGCCTGGCGACCATGATCAACAACATGATCAGCCTGCAGACGGCGATGGTGGCCGGCAACGTGCCCAACATCGATACCGCGAACCAGGCGATGATCTCGGACGAGGACACGCTCACCAACGCGGTCGCGGAAAACGGCGCAACCCAGGCCCGCATCCAGTCGGAGCAGACCCAGCAGACCAACGAAACCACCGAATTGGGCACCGTCATCGCGAACGACACCTCCGTCAATCTGCCCACGACCGAAGTGAATCTCAACCAGGCCGAACTCGCCTACCAGGCGGCGCTCCAAACCGCGGCCTCGGTCATGCACCTGTCCATTCTCAACTACATCAACCTCTCGTAAGTCCCATTCCCGAATGAAACTGTCACCCGAACCTGTCGCCACGGAACTCGATCCGTTCGCCGACGTGCAAATCAGCCTGCCGCAAGGCATCATTGGCTTTCCCGAGTACCATTCGGCCGAGCTCGTCTCTTCGGAAGAGCACGCGCCGTTCCAGTGGCTCAAGCTCAAGGGCCCCAAGGCCACCGTGACGTTCGTGGTCGTCGAGCCCGGCGGGGTCATCCCCAACTACGAGCTCGAGATCTTCGATCACGATGCGTATTCCCTCGACTTGACCGAATCGGCCGATGCGCTGATCTTGAACATCGTTACACTCGGGAGGCCTTCGCCGCTCGACGCCACGATCAACCTTGTCGGCCCGATCCTGGTGAATCGTCGCACGCTGGTGGGCCGGCAGCTCGTCATCGCAAACTATTCCAAGTACAGCGCCCGTCATCGGCTGGTCTCGCAGCCCGCCGAAGCCAGCGCCGCACTATCGTCCGCTTGAGGACATTCCCATGCTTGTTCTGTCACGCAAAGTCAACGAGGCGATCGTCATCGGCGACTCGATCGAAATTCGCATCAACCGGATCGACGGCGACGTGGTGAAAATCGGCATTCAAGCGCCGCGCGAGATCCCGATATTCCGCAAGGAAGTCCAGGTCGACATCGCCGCCGCCAATCAGGCTTCCGCCTTGTCATCGCCGGCCGGCGCCCTGCCGCGCCTTCCCCGTCTCGCTCCGCACAACCAACCCGCGACCCTCCCTCCGCAATGAGCAACACCATTTCCAACACCAACGGCACGCTTTCCGGCGCGCTCCTCAATCTCGGCACCAACCCGCAGGCAAGTTCCTCCGGCAGCGCCGCTTCGACCGAAAGCGGAATCGAGGACACGCTTCAGCTCAGCAGCCCGTCGATTGCCGAAATCGAGCAGCAGGCGGCCGAAGTCGCCCAGCAGAATCAGAATTCGGTGATTTCGAGCAGCGACGAGGCCCTCGTTGTCAACCTGCAGGCGGTTTCGTCCCTCGGCCAGAGCTTCTCGCAGGCGGCGGCCAGCCAGGGCGCCTTGAATGGCGGCTCGGTCCTGTCGCTTACGCAGTAACGGACGATTGCTGGTTCGCGGAGACGAGCGCTTCGCGAACCGCGCGCGCCAGTTCGGCGGCGACGAACGGTTTGGCCAGCAGGGAAATGCGGCCGATCTGTTCGAGCGCCGGAGCGGATACCTTCGAGAAGTAGCCCGACATGATGATGACGGGCAATTTGGGCGCGAAGGAGCGCACCTTCGCCGCCAATTCCAGGCCCGTCAGGCCTGGCATGGTCTGGTCGCTGAGCAGCAGGGAGCATCCTTCCGGGCCGCGGCGCAGCGCCTCCAGGCATTCGTCGCCCGAGCTGAAGACCACCGTGCGATAGCCGAAGCGTTCCAGCGTCAGGCGCGTGGCCTGCGCCACCAGTTGCTCGTCGTCGACGACGCAGATCATTTCGCCCTCGCCGCGCGGCGGCGGCTCGGACGGGGCTTCCAGCGGTGCCGTTTCGTCAGCCGCGACCGGCAGGTAGATGCGAAACTTCGTGCCGCGTCCGGCGGCGCTTTCCACCTCGATCGCGCCGCCGTGGCTGCGGACGATGCCGTGCACGATCGACAGGCCGAGTCCCGTTCCCTCGCCGACATTCTTGGTCGTGAAGAACGGATCGAAAATGCGCTTCTGGGTCTCCGCGTCCATGCCGTGGCCCGTATCGCTCACGGTGAGACACACGTATTTTCCCGCGCCGAGATTGCCGTGCAAGGCGGCTTGGGCCGCGTTCATTTCGACCGTGGAGACGTTGATCGCCAGCACGCCGCTGCCCGTGCGCATCGCATACGCGGCGTTGCTGCCCAAATTGAGCAGCACCTGGCTCAATTGCGACGAGTCGGCGCTGACCCACGGCAGGTTGGGCTGGACGTTGACCTCGATCTTGACCGTGGCCGGGACGGTCGCGCGCAGGAACCGGCGCGCCTCCTCGATGATCGTGCCCAGATCCGCGGTCGTGCGTTCGCTGCCGGCCGTCTGGCGGCTGAATACCAGGATCTGATCGACCAGTTCGCAGGCCCGCACGCAGGCCGAGCGCGCCTCGGTCAGGCAGGGGCGGGCGGCGTCGCCTTCCGCCAGACCGTCCATCGCGAGATCCTGGTATCCGATGATGCCCGTGAGCAGATTGTTGAAGTCGTGCGCGATGCCGCCGGCCAGGGTGCCGAGCGTTTCCATCTTTTGCACCTGGAACAGCTGGCCCTCCAGCTTGCGCTGCGCCTCCTCGGCCTCGTGCCGCGCGGTGATTTCCTGGACGGCGCCGAAGACCCGCACGGGCCGCCCCTCGCTGAATTCCGCGCGGCCGAACAGCCGCACCCAGCGGCGGCGTCCCTGGGCGGAAACGAACGGGCACTCGAGGTCGAAGGAGCGCCCTTCCCGGATCGCCAGGTCGATCGCCTCGCGGAAAATTTCGCCGTCGCCGCCGGGCACGAACTTGGCCATGCTGTCCATGGTCGGTTCATAGCCGAGTTCCACGCCCGTGATGCGGAACAGCTCGGGTTCCCAGCGGAGATTTGAGGTGGCGATGTCGTATTCCCACGCTCCGATCTGCGCCAGACGGCTGACCTGGATGGAGATTTCCTCGGAGTGGTGCAGGCGCGCTTCGAGCTGCTTGCGATCCGTGATGTCGCCCTGCGTGCCGACCATGCGGAGGGGGCGCCCGTCCTTGTCGCGCGAGACGACGCGGCCGCGGTCGAGGGTCCAGATCCACTTTCCGCCGCGCGTGCGCAAACGGTGCTCGGACCAATACACCGGCGTGCGCCCGGAGCGATGGGCGCTCAGGGCCGCCTGAACCCGCGGGAGATCCTCCGGGTGGATACGGTCCGTCCAGGCGCCATCGTCTTCGAGGCGGCTGGTCGGATCCTCGCCGGTCAGATCGGTCCAGCGGCGGTCGCGGTAGATTTTGCCCGAGGCGAAATTCCAGTCCCACACGCTCTCGCTGGTGGCCAGCAGGGCCAGTTCCAGGCGCTCCTCGGCGACCCGCAGCGTCTCGCGCATTTCGCGCTCGGCGGTGATGTCGCGGTTGAGGCCGATGAAACGGGCCGGGCGGTCGTCGCTGTCGCGGTGAAGAAAGCCATGGGCCTCGATGTAGCGGACGGCCCCGTCCAGCCGCTGGATCCGAAAATCCAGGGCAAAGGTCTTGAGCGTGCCGTCGAGCACCTGCTGGCGATGGGCCCGCACATGCTCCAAATCGTCCGGATGGATCAGGCTGTCCCAGGCCGACAGGGTGCTTTCGAATTCGGCCCGCTCGATGCCGTATAATTCGTACATCCGGTCGTCCCAGTCGACGCGGCCTTCCGCGAGCTGGATTTCCCAAATGCCGTAGCCGGACGAGAGGAGGGCGAATTGGAGCCGCTCGTTGGCGGCCTGGATGCGCAAATCGGCCTGCCGGCGGGCCGTGACGTCGTCGACCAGCACGATCGTGTTGACGACTTCCTGGCCTTCGCTGCGGACGGGCTGGAAGGCGACCGTAAGCCAGCGGGCTCCGCCGTCCCGGTCGGAAACCTGCATTTCGATCTGCGCGGCGTCGCCCGCCTGCAGAAGCTGGCGCGCTTGCTCGGCCTTGAAGCCTTCCCAAACCTGGGCCAGGACGATTTCGAGGGGACGGCGGGCGGAGCGTGCCAGGGTCCAACCGCTCAACTTTTCCCACGCCGTATTCGCCCAAAGAATCGTGCCGGTGGCGTCCGTGATGATCGCCGCGCTCGGCATGTGCTGGGCGCACAGCGCGAGTAGGGCGTTTACCTTAGTCGCGATGCGAAGGCTCGACGTGGCGGTTTCGAGTTCACGAGCTCGGGCCGAAATCTGGCTTTGCAGCGACGCTTCCGAGGCTTTGAGCCGGGAATGTTGACGCTCAACATATTGCAACGCCCAGCCCAGCGCGGCCAGCCCCAGAACCAGCGCAATCGCCGCCGTCGTCCAAATGGCGGCGTTGAACGTCATATGGCCGGCCTGAGCGTACCGGCCTGCAACCGTTGCCGTGAATGCCACCAACACCGTATAGCCTGCTAAGATAGGAAGCAGACGGCGGCCTGCGGCACTCTGCGGCAGCAAGGACGAAAAGGGCATCAAATTCGTTCAACTTTCAGCACGCCGCGTCGATACAAGCAATGATTTCCTATGAAATACGCGGTTGTTGTACTGTCCCTCCTCGTTTTAGTTCCGCTTCCTTCCCTGCGGGCTGACTTCGAAGCGCCTGTCCCGGTGCGTATGGTGGCTCCCGATTTCCCGTCGGAGATGCGCCGCCAAGGCATCAGCGGCATTGTCATGGTGAACTGCCAGATCGATAGCGAGGGCCACGTTCAGGACCCCAAGGTGGTCAAAGCCAGCAATGAAGCTTTCAGCGACCCGGCCGTGAAGGCCGTGAAGCAATGGAAGTTCAAGCCGGCCCATCGCGATGGCGAAGCGGTCGCGGTCCGAGTCACGATTCCGATGAAGTTCAGTCTCGACGACTGAGCCGCCCTACTTTCACCCCCCTCTGGCGTACCTATCTCTCTCCCTTAACTACCCATGCGCTTCGCCCACCTGACCGTTGGTCGGAAAATTACGTTCGGCTTCGTTGTTGTGTTTGTGCTGCTGGCGGCTGTGACCACCACCGGCTATCTGGCACTGGACACGGCCGGCAAGAAGTTCTCGATGTACTCGTCCAGCGCCCGCGAGACGAACGTCGCCGCCGATCTCGAGTCGGCCATGTTGAATCTGAAAATGGCCGTGAACGAGTTCCTGGCCACCGGTTCGGCGGAAAGCGTCGAAGGGTACAACAAGGCCAAGTCGCATTTGGATTCCGTTTTCTCCCAGGCCGAAAAGGAGATCACCGACGGCGATCGCGCCCCCCAGCTCGTCCAGGCAAAGAAGCTCCTCGCGCAATACGACGCTTCCTTCCGCTCGCTGACCGCGAACGACGACCAGATGGGCGCGATCGAGCACGACAAGCTCTCGCCTGATTCCGACACGATCTCGGCCACCCTCAGCAAAATGCTGGTCGCCGCCAAGACGCAGGGCGACATGAACTCCGCGTTCCAGCTCTCGAACGGCCTCAAGGCGTTTTTTGAGTGCACGAGCCACGTGGGTTCCTTCCTGCTCAATTCCAAGTCCTCGGAGGTGGAGTCGGCCCGCCAAGCCCTGAACACGACTCTCACTCAGATCAAGAAGATCGAGAAGGACCAGGCCGACCTCGAGAAGATGGACGCGAGCCTGAAGGACGCGACCAAAACGGCGGCCATCCAGGCCCTGAAGGCCGCCGCGAGCGACTACGCCGACGGCCTCGAGAAGGTGGTGACCATCAAGAACGAGAACAACAGCATCACCACCGAACAATTGAACAAGATCGCTCCGCAGTTCACCGCCGCTTTGGCGAACGTGCGGACCTCCGTGCACGACCTGCAAACCGGCCTCGAGGATCGCATGCGCACCGAACAGGCCCGCAACGAGCAACTCGTGCTGTGGGGCACCCTCGGCGGCTGCTTGGTGGGCCTCGTCGTCGCCTTCCTGGTTGCCCGGACCATTTCCCGCCCGATTGGCGCGGTGGCCGTGCGCCTCGCCAGCGAGTCCACCCGGACCAACGCGGCGGCGCTGCAGGTCTCGCAGGTCAGCCAATCGATGGCCGACGGCGCGAGCCAGCAGGCGGCGGCGATCGAGGAGAGCAGCTCGGCCCTGCATGAGATGTCGAGCATGACCACCCGCAATTCCGAAAACGCGCAGATGGCCAAGGTGCTGGCGGGCGAGGCCCGCGAGACCGCCGACGCCGGAGCGCGCGAGATGGACGAGATGAAAGCGGCCATGTCCGCGATCAAGGCCTCCAGCTCCGAGATTTCGAAGATCATCAAGACCATCGACGAAATCGCCTTTCAAACGAACATCCTGGCCCTCAACGCCGCGGTGGAAGCCGCCCGAGCGGGCGAAGCGGGCATGGGCTTCGGCGTCGTCGCCGACGAAGTGCGCACGCTGGCTCAACGCTGCGCCCAGGCGGCGCGCGAGACGGCCGACAAGATCTCCGACTCCGCCACCAAAAGTGAGCAGGGCGTGACGATCAGCGGCCGCATGGCGACCAACCTCGGCGCGATCGTCGATCGCATCCGCAAGCTGGACGAGATGATCGCCGGCATCGCCCAGGCCTCCCACGAGCAGAGCGAAGGCATCAGCCAGCTCAATCACACGGTTGCGGGCATGGACAAGATTACCCAATCCAATGCCGCCCTGGCCCAGCAGTCCGCCGCGTCGAGCGACGAGCTCAAGGCGCAGGCCGAGCAGGTTCAGAATGCGGTCGCCGAGCTCATGCGCATGGTCGACGGCAACGACAATTCCTCGGCCAATGCGGCCGTCACCGTCACCCCGACCGCCCATAAGGGCCGCCGCGAAACGACGGCCGGCACACATGGCAAGAGCGGCCACGCCCACTCGGCGAGGGAATCGAGCAACGGCAACGGTGCCGCCAGCAACGGCCATGGCCCGCTGGTTTCGCCGAAGCTGCATGCCCGGACCCACTCGCCGTCGCCCTCGCCCTCGAACGGGCATTTCATCGACGGGGCCTGATCGGCTGCCGATTCGGAACGAGGTCCGAGTCTTTCCGGCGGAGCGCGTGGTCCCCACGCGCTTTTCCGCTTTCTACGTCGCAAAGGTGGAGCGCATCGTCCCGATGCGCTTCGGCGCCAAACGCGGATAAAGGCTAAAGCGCATGGGGACCATGCGCTCCACCTCGAACCAATCCGATCAAATCATGCGATTTCCAATTTAACCGCCCAAGATTTGTGCCGAACCAAGTTATTATAAACGCATGAACCCCCATGCCCCACAGTCTTACGGACCCCCGGTTAGCGGTCGCGAGATTCGTTCGGGCAAGGTGATGCAGGATCAGATCTGGGGCCGGCCCGTCTTTCGCCCGCCGACCTTGGGCAATCCGCCGATCTCTTTCGATTCGAATCCCTTTCGCCTGCATTCGTTCGTCCAGCCCCGGCCATCCGCCGGGCGCTGATCCCGACTTTTGTCAGGTCATAAAGTTGTTGTGTGTGTGTGTAACATATCCGGGAAGGGCGCTTAGCGCCCTTTCCGGATTCTGTTTTTTGGCCGCAAATGCGGCCAAAAAACACCCGCCGTAGCAGCAGCGAAGGAGGGTAACGCCAGCAGGGTGGAGTGCGTGGTCCCCACGCGCTTTTCCGCTTTCGATATCGCAAGTGCCGGGGTCAGCGCCTCCGGCTACAGCTTCGCCGAAGCGCAGGGGGGCCATGCTCTCCATCTGTTCAGAGGCGAATCGTTCAATCCAAAGCCAACAATTCGAAAATATTTAGGGTTGGAACCGGCTGCGCCAGGTCCCATTTGTTCGCCGTGCTTCTTGTGCTTCCCCGGCGCGCCGTGCCATTGGGCGTGGCGATGGCCTCAGTGATCCTCGGATCGGCTTGCGTGCGCAAGGAGTCCCCGGCCGAGGCAGGCATCAAGACCCAAACGCTGCTCGTCGGCAACGCGGCTGAACCATCCGACATCGATCCGGAGGCGATCAGCCTGCTCAACGAGACCTGCGTCTGCCAGGCGCTCTTCGAAAACCTGACCGAGGTGGATGAGGTGACGGCGAAACCGCTGCCGGCCGCGGCGGAGCGCTGGGATATATCGCCGGACGGCATGGTTTACACCTTTCACCTGCGACCCACGGGCCGTTGGTCGGACGGAACGCCGGTCACGGCCGCTGATTTTGTTTACGGCATTCATCGAATCCTTAGCCCTCACTTCGCGGCCTTCTATTCCTATATGGTCTGGCCGATCAAAAACGCGGAGGCGTTCAATGAGGGCAAGATCACGGACTTCGACCAGGTCGGCATCAAGGCGCTGGATCCGCTGACGCTGCAGGTGACGCTCGAGCGGCCGACTCCCTATGTGCTCGGGATGATGGCGCACAGCACCTGGTCGCCCGTGCCGCAACATGTCATCGAGAAATTCGGGAAAATGGACGAAAAGGGCACCCGCTGGACCCGGCCGGGCAATCTGGTGGGCAACGGTCCATTTGTGCTGAAGGAGTGGATCCAGAATGGCCGCATCGTGGTGGATAAGAACCCGCTCTATTGGGATGCAAGCCATGTGCGCCTAAATCACATCATTTTCTTCCCGATTGAAAACGCCGGCGTTGAGGAGACGGATTTTCGCGTGGGGCAGCTCGATGTCACCTATTCCCTGCCGACGGAAATGGTGGATCGGTACCGTGACGACCACCCGGAAGAGCTGGAAATCGAACATACGTTCGGGACGTTCTATTTGTTCTGCAACGTCAAGCGGCCTCCGTTCGACAACGTCAAGCTGCGGCAGGCCTTGGACCTCTGCATCGATCGGGCGGCGATCAGCCACAACGTGCTTCGGGATTCGGTATCTCCGGGTTTTACGTTCTCGCCCCCCGATATGGTGGGCTACACCTGCCGCTACCAGGTGCACGTCGATGTGGCCCGCGCCCGGGAATTGCTGGCCGAAGCCGGCTACCCGGGAGGCCGGGGCCTGCCGCCGATCGAGATGCTTTCCTATGCGAAGGCGTCCGCCCTCAACACCCTGTCGGCGATTCAATCGGAATGGGCCCGTCAACTGGGCGTGCACGTGACGATCTTGCCGCAGGAATTCAAGACGCTGATGCAGAACCAGCAGTCCGGAAACTACCAGATCGCGTTCTCCGGCTGGCTCGCCGACTACGCCGACCCCTACACGTTCCTCGGCATGATGGTGACGGGCAACGGCAACAACTACGCGCAGTGGAGCAACGCGGAATACGACCGGCTCGTCGACGATTCCACGCGGACCGGGGACAATGCCCGACGCTATGAGGATTTCCAAAAGGCCGAGGAAATCATGCTGAAATCGGCGCCGATCATACCCCTGGAGTACGGCGAACGACCGTATCTGAAGCGGACGTTCGTTCACGGATACCCGCCGGCGCGCCTCGCCTGGCATCGATGGAAAAACGTCTGGCTGGAGCGATGACTTGGGTGAACGAATCTGCGAGGTCAAAAGCGGAAAAGCGCGTGGGGACCGCGCGCTCCACCCCGTGATAGGCCCCTAATACCAAAGATGTCTCCAAAACCGACATTGCCTGACCAAAAATCTCAATTTTTCAGGCTAGCGTTCGGTTAACTGAGTCTCTTTCACTCATCGTAATACTTTCACATGCCCCCACACCCCCACACCACGACGCTGGCGCCCACCGACTGGGCGGCGCTGGCCTGTTATTTTGCGGTCCTGCTCGCCGTCGCCTGGATCGTCGTGCGGCGCAGCCGCAACAACGCCACCGACTACTTTCTTGCCGGACGCAACCTGAGCTGGTGGGTGATCGGCGCATCGATCTTTGCGTCGAACATCGGCTCGGAACACATCGTCGGGCTGGCCGGTTCCGGCGCCTCGGATGGAATGGCGCTGGCCCACTACGAGCTTCACGCCTGGTGCTTGCTGGTGCTGGCCTGGGTGTTCGTGCCGTTCTACATGCGCTCGATGGTGTTCACGATGCCCGAGTTCCTCGAGCGGCGGTTCTCCGAAAGCTCTCGGTATGTGCTCTCGGTGCTGTCGATCGGCACCTTCATCGTGACGAAAATCGCGGTCGGCATCTTTGCCGGCGGCGTGGTGTTCGCCACGCTGCTGCCGGAAGTGCACGTCACGATCGCCGGCAATTTGATCAATAGCTTCTGGATCGGGTCCGTGGGTGTGATCGCCCTCACCGGCATCTATACGATGCTCGGCGGCATGCGCGCCGTCGTTTACACCGACGCCGTCCAGGTGGTGGTGCTCATCGGCGGCTCCGCGCTGCTCACATTCTATGGTCTGCACAAGCTGGGCGGATGGAGCGAGGTCCGGCGTCTGTGCGGCTCCGACATGCTGAACCTGTGGAAGCCGATCATTCCGCATGGCGTCCAATCGACCTGGGCCCCGCAGCTCGTGACCGATCAGGCCGGCAAGGTCGTGAAAGAGGCGTGGTATTTCAACGACCGCTTTCCTTGGCCGGGCATGATTATCTGCGCCCCCGTCATCGGTCTATGGTACTGGTGTACTGATCAATACATCGTCCAGCGGGCTCTCGGCGCCCCCAATCAGACGGTCGCCCGGCAGGGCAGCATTTTCGCGGCTTTCCTCAAGCTGTTTCCGGTCTATCTATTCATCATTCCCGGGCTCATCTGCTTTGCCCTGGCCAAGAGCGGCAAGATTCCGGAATTGTCCGCCATGGTGAGCAGCGCCGGTACGCCGGTGCCGGCCGAAGCCCAAGCGGCGTTTCCGCTGATGGTAAAGTACCTGCTGCCCGAAGGACTGCGCGGCATCGTCGTGGCGGCCCTCCTTTCCGCGCTCATGGGGTCGCTCGCCGGCGTGTTCAACGCCTGTTCGACGCTGTTCACCGTGGACCTCTACGGCAAATGGAAGCCCAAGGCCACCCAGGAGCAGCTGGTCCGCATGGGCCGTATCGCGACCGGAGCGATGATCGTCATTTCGATGCTGTGGATTCCCGTGATCCAGGGCGCCCGCGGCCTGTACGACTATCTCCAGTCGGTCCAGGGTTACCTGGCGCCGCCTATATTCGTGGTCTTCTATTTCGGCGTGTTCTGGAAGCGCCTGAATGCGTCCGGCTGTTTGTGGGCGATGATCATCGGCTTCATCCTCGGCCTGTTCCGCATGGGCATCGACACCGTCGTCACGATGGGAGTGGTCAAGGGGGGCTTCGAACCGGGCTCGTGGATGTGGATCATCAACCACGTCAACTTCCAGTACTTCAGCATCCTGATCACCGCCGCGTCCGCCGTCACGATGATCGTCGTGAGCTACGCGACGCCGGCGCCGGACTACGCCCGCCTGAAGGGCCTGACCTTCGCCACGACGACCGACGCCGAACGCGCCGAAACCCGCGCCAGCTGGTCGAAGAAGGAAGTCGTGTTCTCGTGCTGCATCCTGGCATGCATTCTGGCGACGTACTTGTACTTCACGGGTTGATACGATTGGGCTTTTCTCGAGGTGGAGCGCGTGGTCCCCACGCGCTTTAACCTCGGTCCGCGTTTGGCGCCGAAGCGCAGGGGAACCATGCGCTCCCTCTTTCAGGGCGAACTCTTGAGTTCGCCCTTTTTCATGAGCTCCACCGACCGCTTCTCATCAATCAAGCGCAGCCGCCCATCCGCGGAGGGGGTGGCGCCGCGCTTGATCAGCGAAATCACCTGAACGGGCGTCAGCGCCGGGTTAAGCGCGAAGAGCTTTCCCGCCAGATTGACGACATTCGGCGAAGCCATTGAGGTGCCGGAAAGCCGCAGCCGCGAGCCGCCGGGAACGGAACTTTCCACCTCATAGCCGTTCGCATAAACGGGAACCGTCTCTCCGTAACTGGTGAACGACGTTTCCTGGCCGGCCTGGTTGACCGCGCCCACGGTGATCAGATTCGGGAGATTCAAGGCGGCAGGAATCGATTCCTCAAAGCCGGAGTTGGCATCCTGGTTGCCGGCGGAGCAGACAAACAGCGTGCCGGGACAGTCGGCGATGGTTTTGCGGACCGCTTCGCGCCAGCGGCGATAGAAGTTCGCCGCCAGCAGTTTTCGCTGCCCGGGCTCGCCGCCTTTGCCGGTCTTGATCAGCCATTCCTCAAATTCGGAAGGCCAGTCGCCCCAGCTCATGTTGACGACCCGGACGTGCCGCGTGCGGAAAAAGCGCCCCATCTGATGGAAAGCTTCCGCCAGACGATTCGCCCACGCGTCGCTGGGCGGAAACGACAGATTCGGCAGCTCGTCGTCGAATCGCGCGACCGCCAAGCGCGCCGCCGCATTTCCTCGGACGGCGATTCCGGCGCAATGCGTGCCGTGGACGTAAAAGCCCAGCGTCTGCTGCGCCAAGTACACGTTATGAAGTTGTTCGGGAGTGGAGTGCGTGTTCATCCACACCAGGCTGCGGGCGGCGGGCGAATCGATGCCCCTTTCCATATCCTGCCGGCCGCGCAGCAGCGTTTGAAACCCCGGGTAGGCTGCCTTCTCCGACGCGCTCAGCGGAAAGGTCCAATCGTGGGAAATGCCGCCATCGTCCGTAAAGGCCACCCCATGGCGGCCGCTCGGAGTGGGGTGGGGATCGTCGAACACTTGTCCCGGAAAGTCGTTCACGTCGACGCCGCTGTCCCAAATGGCAATGACGACGGGTGTCGACGGTTCGCCGGCGGAGATCGTCACCTCGCGATCGCGCCAGATGTCAGGCTGCGGTTTGCGGTGGGCGGCGATATAGGCTTCCAGGATCTTCGCCCGAAGGGGGCCCGTGGGGATTAGCGATTGCATGTCCGCTCGCGCGGATATGACGTTTTCGGCCTCCTCGAAGTCGACGGCTTTCGAGGTGGTCGCGGCGGGATCGACGTCCGTCATGAGATACGCGAGGCTCACCGGTCCCGTGTAGGTGCGGGCGCTGACATATCCCGCAGTGATGGAGTCGCCGACCAGATCCCAAGGCAACGGATCGACGGCGGCTTCGTAATTGCGCGTGAACGCCGCGTCGAATGCCGGCCCGCGGGACTCGCCGGATTCGAGCATGGATTGGAAGATCGATCGGAGGGACAAGCCGGTGAGCAATCTGGCCGCGGGCTTGTCCTGCAGCGCGCGGAGCTCATCCACCGCGCGCAGGCCCCCGGCGGCGTCGCCGTGGAGCTCAGCCAAATCGACTTTGGCGCCGACATATTGGCGCAGCGTCGCCCGGTCCTCGATTTGGTAGTCGTTCAGCACCCGATTCACGTCGGCCGAGAATTTATCCGCCAACGCGTTGAAATCCGCGCCGCCGTCTTTTGCCAAGGCCGAGGCCAGGCCCGGGATGGGATAGCTGAAGCGCGGCAAGTCCGATTGCTGGCGGACGATCTGCTTTGGCGGGGGCTGCGCCCCCAGGGTTGCGGCTCCGAGCAGCGCGAGAACGGAACCAGAGACCTTGGCCATACCGCATCAATAAACCTGAAGTGCTTTTGTGTCTACTCGGGACGCGCCATTGCAGGGCAGCGCATTAGACGGATTATAAGGGAAATTCGATGGGTGGAGCGCGTGGTCCCCACGCGCTGAGCGACATCGCTCGGTTGGCGACGCCAAAGCGCATGGGGACCATGCGCTCCACCTTAGGGATATTAAGGAATATCCTTACTCCTAGACGGTAGGTGAAACTCTCCGACCCTGCTATGCTTCTTCCATGGGTTCAGTCCGTCTTTGGCTCTTGGGGGGAGCCATCCTTGCCGCCGCATCCGCTCTTTCGGCGGAAGATTTGATTTGGGGCAGCGACCTCGCTGCCGCCGAAAAGCGGGCGATCAAGGATCACAAGCTGATCCTGCTCGATTTTACGGGCTCGGATTGGTGCGGTTACTGCCGGATGCTCGACTCCCAGGTAATATCGTCGGACGAATTCGGAGAGTTTGCGTCCAAATACATCTTGGTCCGGGTCGATTTCCCGAAATTCCATTCGCAGGACAGCGACGAAAAATCGCGCAATCGGTCGCTTGCGATGGAATACAAGATCGAGGGTTACCCGACGCTGGTGCTGGTCGGTCCGACCGGCCGCGAAATCCGCCGGGTGGAGGGTTACGAGCCCAAGTCGGGCGCGGCGGCGTATTTGGCTCAATTCTACTGACCTTGCCCGCCGGCGGCGGGGACGCCAGTCTCGGCCCATGCGGTTAGTCCAGTTCCTCGCTTTTGCCGCTTGGGCGGCGCCGGCCGCGGCCGACTTCCCCGGCTATGTGCTGGTTGCGAATCAGGGCGACCACACTGTCACGATGATCGACGCCGCCGAGCGGCGGGCGGTCGCGACGATTCCCGAGGACGCAGTGACCGGGCACGAACTGGTGGCGTCTCCGGACGGCCGATACGCGTTCGTTCCCGTCTACGGCAATTCCGCGGTCGGGATGCCGGGCATCGACGGTCGTTCGATCCTGGTCGTCAGTCTGGCCCAACGCGCGGTCGTTCACACCATCGATCTGGGGGAGGGGACGAGGCCCCACTGCATCCGCTACGATCAGAACCGCAGGCGGCTTTACGTCACGACCGAGTTGGATCGATCCGTGACGGTGGTCGACCCTTTTACGTGGAAGATCCTGGGGCGGATTCCGACCCGCCAATCGCAGTCCCACATGCTGGTGATCACGCGCGATGGGCGGACCGGTTATACGGCCAATGTCGGGCCCGGCACGGTTTCGGTGCTGGATCTGGCGGGCCGGGCGCCGGCGGCCGTCATTCGCGTCGCGACACACGTGCAGCGCATCGGCCTTTCGAGCGACGAACGATGGGTGTTCACTTCCGATACGGAGAATCCGCGCCTGGCCATGATCGATGTGGCGGCCCGCAAGGTGTCCTCGTGGGTGGATCTGCCGGGCAAAGGCTATGGCGTTGCCGCCGGGCCCCTGGGCCGCGGAATCATGGTGGCGATTCCGAGCAAGGGCCAGCTGGCGTGGGTTGATCTCGGCGCGCGCCGCGTTACCCGCACGCTCAACCTGCCGGGCACGCCCCAGGAAATTCTCATGCCGCCGCGAGGGATGACGGCTTACGTCTCTTGCGGCGCCAGTGCTTCGGTCGCGATCGTGGACCTGGTGAACTGGCAGGTGGAGGCGATCCTCCCGGCCGGCAAGCGCGCCGACGGCCTCGCCTGGGCGCCGAAGTGAGACCGACTACTTTTGGTGCTTGGCCTTGACCCAAAGGGCGCCGAGCCACAGCGCCGGGACGAAGAGGAGCAGACTGCCCTCGTCCGGCACCGGCACGTGCGGAATGGCGAAGATTGGGTTCAGATGCGGGGCGGCCGAAGCCGCGACGGTTGAAACGAGCAGGCCGGCGGTGAGCGCAGAGATGTATTTCATTGGAGTGTGTCTGTGTGGAACCTGACTCCACGTGTCAGCATTGGGCAGGCCAATACGCGCGGCCAGAACGGCACCAGCTGATTGTCAGCGCAATACGCATCGCGTTCTCCCGTTCGTGAATTCTGCACGATCAGGACATTGTAAGAGAAACTGACAAATGCACGGGCCGAGATTCGGCGGATCAGGGCGTTCTCGCGCCCGGACATAGCTAAATCCTGGATTGGTGATCGCGATTTGACCTTACGTAGCGCCGAGGAAGGGGCGGCTTTGACTGTAGCCGGGGGGCGCTGACCCCGGCAGTCCCGCTTTCGACGCGAAACAGCGCGGGGGGACCACGCGCTCCACCTCGAGATAAGAGATAAGATGCGCTTCCTTAGCCCGTCAGAATTTGGGCAGCCAACGTAGAGCGGCGGCCTCCCGGCCCAGCTCGGTATGCGGACAACGAACCACCAGGGCTTGATAGAAGAAGTCGGCCGCCTCGGGATCGGCGTTCGCGAGCCACCGGCCGGCGGTGGCGAGGATAGTGGCCGTCTTGGAATCGTCGTCGGGCGAAAATTCGGCAGCCAGCATCGCCAACTTGGCCGCCTGATATCGATAGTGATAACGATGGGCAGGCACGCGAGAAGCGCGGAGGCGCTTCACTTCGCGTTCACGGGGGGCGAGCGGTTCTGGCACGACCGGCAGGTCCGCCGAAGTGGCGTTGGATGCGGCAGGAAGTTCGCGGTACATCCTATGCTCCGTGCGAAACGTCGCCACCGGCGCCCATTCGAACTCCCCATCCAGAACCTCG
Organism: Opitutaceae bacterium; assembly: GCA_036502225.1. Lineage (GTDB taxonomy): Bacteria > Verrucomicrobiota > Verrucomicrobiia > Opitutales > Opitutaceae > Palsa-1447. Next base: position 95,353 of record DASXYY010000045.1, on the reverse strand, counting down.
AAATCCGGTTCGAGCGCCGTGCCGACCAATTCCATGCCCTGGTGGTCGAGCACCTGCGCCGCCCGCCACAGCGCGTCGGCCCGAGTGGACTTTGGCTGGGCGGGGTCATGTCCGATCTCCGACGCTTGCACATAGGCGTCGTAGACCGGCCGGAGCGTTTCGGAGTAATACGGCCGCGCTTCGCTGAACCGGCCGGCGCGGGCAAGACGACGGGCGAGCAGGCCGCGCAGTAGGTCATCAGTGGGTGCCTCCTGGTCGACGAACGTTTTCAACTCGCTCAGCGTCAGGATCCGATCCGCGACAAATTGGGCATCCACGTCGTGCCCAGCGCGGCGAAAAAGGCGCAGGGCCTCGACATACTGGTCGCGGCTCAGCGCCAGGCAGCCGCGCAGGCCCCCGAGCTTGGTCATCGGATCCTCCGACGAGAAGTCTTCATCATACCGGTAGCCGGACGGCTCGCCGGCGGATGCCGGGACGAAAGACCGGTCGCCGGAATCCGCTTGGAACGCGCGGGCGGCTTGCGAAAGGTGCACGGCCGCCTGTTCCAATTCGCCGTGGCGCAGCAGCAGCAGCGCGCGAACCCATTCGCTTGCCGGGGCGTCGCCAGGTGCATGGTCCGCGAAGTGCTGCGCCGCGTTCCACTCGCCCGCGGAATAGGCGACCCACGCCCAGCGATCCGATTCATCCGGTGTAATCGCGGTGATCTTTCCCATCGCGGTGAGCCACGCGCCAAAGTGAGATTGCTCGGCGCTGTTCCAGATCTGATAGGGACCGCCCCGGGCGGCAAACCAGGCGGTCACGATGCCTCGCAGTTCGGCGTCGCCGGCGAGCGCGGTGAGCTGGGCGGGATCCGGTTGCGGCCGGGTGAGAAAGAGGTGGTTCAGCGCCACTTGCAGCGAATGCAGCGCGGAGTGTCCGCCCTGCTCGTATTGCCGCCAGTAGAGGCGCAGAGCTTTGACCGAATCTCCGGCCTTCAGCGCCAGCTGGGCGCTTTCGCCCCAGCTGGCTGCCGCCAGATGCCGGCAATCGCCAAAACCGGCGGAAGCCAAGTTTCGCGCCTGTTCCCAGTACGACCGGGCGGCGCTTTCGTCGGTGGCGCGGGACGCCTCGCCCAGCATATAGGCCGCCCAGACCGATCGGCACCGTCTCTTTTCCGGGGGCAGAGCGAGCAATTGTCGCCAGCACACCGCGGCCGCGCGCGGGCTGCCGTCGTGCCAGGCGCGGGCCCCCGCGGCATAGAGTTGAAACTCCGCCGGCAATGCGGCGGGCGGGTTGCTTCGATCATAGTCCGTGAGCCATGGAAGATAAACCCGCGCTTCGGCCAACTCCGCGGCCCCTTCGGTTTTTTCTTCCTGGGAGTTCCAGGCGCGCCGGCGGCTTGCTTGCTGCGAGGCCCCGAGCAGACGCTGAAGCTCGGCGTCGAAGCTCAGGGTGGGCAGGACCGACTGGTCGGCGAACGTGGAGGTCGCATAGCAATTGGGGAAGAAGGGGCCGCACGAACGAGCGAGCGGAACCGCCTGCGAGAGCAATGCGGCGGCAAGAAATACCGTCGCCGGCTTACTTGGAAATCGTATCATGGGATGAGGCGGCCAGACGCAGCCAACCGATGCGCCGGCGTTCTCCGGCTCGAAGGGGAACGAAAGCGTCGCTCGATTCGGGCCGGACGAAGATTCCTCCTGCAGCGTCCTGCTGGCTGTGCCAATCGGGATCGAGGTCGCAGGCGAGCATGTCTCGACGTTTGAGATGAAGCGCCAGCGGCGGGGGCACGCCGAATCCTTCTCCGGTGTTGACCACGATAATATCGGATGCGCCGGAAGAAGCGGAAAGGAGACGGACGTCGAATCGGGTTTGAGGCAATTCGCCGCGACGAACCGCGGCCAGGGTGGGCCAAGACCAGCACAGGACGTCGTTCGAAGTCGGCAGGCGAAACCAGGAGAGCGCGATCAGATGCGGCGGCGGATTTCTTCGCAGGGTGCGGACCAGCGCGGCGATGCCAGCGGGGTCGGCCAGGCCGCTGCGAACGGCGGCGCCCTTCGGCCACGTCCGGTTTTCACCTTCGGCGGCGAGGCCGAGGTAGCATCCGGCGGAATCGAAGCCCACCTCGTAGCCGTAGTCGGGCAGGGCGACGCGGAACGGACGACCGACGAGACTCGCCCGGCGGATCCACTGCTGCGCGGCGATGGGATCGCAGAGCACCAGCGGCTGATCCGCGTTCGGTCGAGCGACGGAATGGACCTGCAGAACGAACGCGTCGACGGCGAAGGCCAGGGGGTGGAACGCCGGCTGAGTTAGCCAGTCGGGGAGGGCGGTGACGACGAGCCGCGGCGGGCGAAGCTCGGGGCGGATCGCTTTGACGAGGGCGACGTACTCCGCCAGCCGGCTCGATGCGCAGTCGAAGTCGATTTGAAGTTCAGCGGGAGTGACGCCGGCCGCTCGGGCCCGCATCCAGATCTCACGGCAAGCCTGAACGATCTTGTCGGCCGAGTTCGGTGGCGAATGCTGAATGCGAACGACGAGCGCAACCGGGCGGCGGAGCGCCCGCACGGTCGGCCAGTCGATGCAGGGAAGGGCGACCCCGCCGGGCAGGTTCACCTCCGCGGCGAGAACGTCGAGTTGGTCGAACGAAGCGGCGTGTTCGGCAACGGCGCGCCGGACCTCCGGCGTCCACGCGCGCTGCCACACATAGGCGGTTTCCGGGATGGCGACGCCCGGCACGGGGATCAAACCCAGTGCGATCGCAGCGCCCAACCCGAATCCGAACGACCTCCAACGTGCCACTCGGATAGAGCGGTACGATTGTCAGGGACGATCAATGCGAAATCGAAAATAGTTATTCACGAGATTTTCGCGCGCGATGTCCAACGGCCGAAAGCGGACCGGCCTTGGCTACGGCAAATCCGCGTTCATCACCTTGGTCCAGGCCGCGGCGAAATCATGCGCGAACTTCGCCGGCGCGTCGGATGCGGCGTAGACCTCGGCCAGCGCCCGGAGCTGGGAGTTGGAGCCGAAGACCAGATCGACCCGCGTCGCGGTCCATTTCACGTCGCCCGACGCGCGGTCGCGGACCTCGTAGAGCCCCTCCTGCTCCGAGGCGGCTTTCACCTCATGGCGCATATCCAGGAGATTCACGAAGAAATCGTTGGTCAGTGTTTCCGGCTTCGCGGTGAACACGCCGTGCTGGGATTTGGCAAAGTTGGCATTGAGCACGCGCAATCCGCCGACCAGCACCGTCATTTCCGGGGCGGTCAAACCGAGCAGCTGGGCCTTGTCCACCAGGTAATGTTCGGCCGGCAGCGCGGATTTCGGCTTGAGATAATTGCGGAAACCATCGCCGATCGGCTCGAGGACCTTGAAGGATTCCGCGTCGGTTTGCTCGGGCAGGGCGTCCATGCGGCCGGGCGTGAACGGCACCGTTACCGCGTGGCCGCCGTTCTTCGCCGCCAGTTCGACCGCGGCGCAACTGCCGAGGACGATCAGGTCGGCCAGCGACACCCGTTTGCCCCCCGCGGCCGAACCGTTGAACTGCTTTTGAATCCCTTCCAAAGTCTTGAGCACCTTCGCGAGCAGGACCGGCTGATTGACTTCCCAGTCTTTTTGCGGGGCGAGACGGACGCGCGCGCCGTTGGCGCCGCCGCGCTTGTCCGAGGATCGGAATGTCGAGGCCGAGGCCCAGGCGGTGCAAACCAGTTCGCGGACCGACAGCCCGGACGCCAGGACCTTGGCCTTCAGCGCGGCCGCCTCCGCCGCATCGATCAGCGGGTGGTTGGCCTTGGGAATGGGATCCTGCCAGATCAAATCCTCCTTGGGCACTTCCGGTCCCAAATAGCGGGCTTTCGGCCCCATATCGCGATGGGTCAGTTTGAACCAGGCGCGGGAGAACGCGTCCGCGAATTCCGCCGGATTGGCCAGGAATCGGCGCGAGATCTTCTCGTACGCCGGGTCGACGCGCAGCGCGAGATCCGTGGTCAGCATGGTCGGCAAGTGATGTTTCGATGCGTCGTAGGCATCCGGGATCGTCGCCCGGTCCGTCTTGGCCACCCATTGGTGCGCGCCCGCCGGGCTCTGGCTGAGCTCCCATTCGTAGCCGAAGAGGTTCTCGAAAAAGTTATTGGTCCACTGGGTCGGCGTGGTGGTCCAGGTCACCTCGAGACCGCTGGTGATCGCGAATGCGCCTTTGCCGGAGCCATGGCTGCTGGTCCAGCCCAGGCCCTGCTCCGTGATATCGGCGCCCTCCGGCTCCCGCCCGACGTGCGACTCGGGGGCCGCGCCATGGGTCTTTCCGAACGTGTGGCCGCCCGCGATGAGGGCGACCGTCTCTTCGTCATTCATCGCCATCCGGGCGAACGTCTCCCGAATGTCCCGCGCGGCGGCCTTGGGGTCGGGATTTCCATTCGGCCCCTGGGGATTCACGTAGATCAGTCCCATTTGCACGGCGGCGAGGGACGATTCGAGCTCCCGGTCTCCTTTGTAACGGGCATCACCCAGCCATTTGTCCTCGGCGCCCCAATACACGTGCTCCTCGGGCTCCCAAACGTCCGCCCGGCCGCCCCCGAATCCAAACGTTTTGAAGCCCATGGATTCGAGCGCGCAGTTGCCGGTGAGAATCAGCAAATCCGCCCAGGAAATCTTCTGCCCATACTTCTGCTTGATGGGCCAAAGGAGGCGGCGGGCCTTGTCGAGGTTCGCGTTGTCGGGCCAGCTATTGAGCGGAGCGAAACGCTGCTGGCCGCTTCCGGCGCCCCCGCGGCCGTCGGACGTGCGATAGGTGCCCGCGCTGTGCCAGGCCATCCGGATGAAGAACGGCCCGTAGTGCCCGAAATCCGCGGGCCACCATTCCTGGGAGTCCGTCATCAGTGCGAGGAGATCTTTTTTGAGTGCCGGGAAATCCAGCTGCTGGAATTCCTTGGCATAGTCGAATTCGCCGTCCAGCGGGTCGGACAAGGACGAGTTCTGATGCAGCATCTTCAAGTTGAGCTGATTGGGCCACCAATCGCGGTTCGAACGGCTGCCCGCGTGCGGGGGCTGCGTGCCGTGGAGGTGGGGGAACGGGCATTTGCTCTCGTTGCTCATGATAGAAAGGGATGTGGATGGAGGAGCCAGGCCGTGGCGACGAATGGCGTCATTAGGGCAAGGCGGGGTGATGTCGGGCAACGACAATCCGCCAGTATCTGTGAGATGTTCGCAGGTTTGGATTGACGGCGCAGCCTTCAAGTGTGATTATGTCACACATGGCGAGCGTGCCTTTGAATCAAAACGAGCTGGAGGTGCTCCGAATCCTCTGGGCGGGAGAAGAGCGGAAGCCGGCCGATATTCAGGAGGCCTTTTCGTGGCCCATCGAAAACGCGACTCTTCGATCGGTCCTGGTGAACCTGGTCGAAAAGGGGCACGTCATCCGGCGTCTTCAGGGCAAGGCGTTCTTTTATTCCGCCAAGGTGCCCAAGGCGACGCTGCTGCAGGGCGCCGTGCAGGCCCTGGCGCGGGTATTTTCCGGAGGGTCCACGAGCGCTTTGGTGGCGCAGCTCGTGGAAACCGGCGACATCGGACCCGCCGATTGGGAAATCATCCGGCAGGCCGCGGCCGGCCGGACCGGCAAGGCGGGGAAAAGGAAGGCCCCGTGAACACGCTTCGGCTCTTTCTGCTTTCCCCGGTGGGCGGAGTCCTGACGCGGGTGACGGTGCTGCTGGCGCTGGCGTGGATGGTGCAGGGAATGCTCCGGATGAAACATCCGCGGTGGCGGTTGATTCTGTGGCGAACCACCCTGGTGCTTTGCGCGCTGAATGCGGGCTCGCAGATCGCCCGGCGAATTGAGCTGCTTTGGCAGGGCGCGTTTTGCCCGTGGAAGTGGCGGGACACGTTTGCGGGCGTTGGGCTCATGTTTGCAATGGCCATCGGAGCGATTGGCTGGGGATTCACCAACGCGCGTGCGGATGAGGCGGCCGTGACCGCTCAGCGCTGGGCGGACACCATTCCGATGAAGCACTACGCGAATGGTGAATGGCGGTTCTCCCTGGATATTCCAAAGAATTGGAATTCGTTTCCGCCCGTTTCCGCCAATAGTCCTTACGAGGTCATCCGCTTTGAATCGCGCGACGATGGGTTTCACGATGCGATCTTTTTTAGGAACCCGCTTGACCCAAAGAAATCGGCCACCGCATGGGTCGAGGGAGTGCAAAAGCTTTTGGCGGATGATGGATTCGGGAATTTCGTGAGCGGCCACGCGACCATCGGCTCCAGAACGGTTGAGACGCTCGATTTCGACCGGACCCGAAAGGACCAGACCTGGTCGGTTCGGTACTATTTTTGCGCCGACGGCACGCTGGGGTACCTGCTCGGTTTCGGAACCAACACCCACAAAGCCGAGATGTTCGACCTGTACGATCGGATGGCGAAGAGCTTTCGCTCGGAGGAGTAGGCGCGCAGCGGCGGAGGTGGAGCGCTTGGTCCCCATGCGCTTCGGCGCCAAACGCGGACGGACGTTAAAGCGCATGGGGACCATGCGCTCCACCTGAGGAGGGAGGTGCCTGCGCCCTCGCTTTTGGGGTCCTCACCCGCCCGGCGGAACCGAGCCGTGGCGGTCAATGTCCGGGGACATGAATAGTCGACGCGATCTGGGCGGGGACGCATTTCGAAAATTCAGGGCCGCGAAATTCTTTTCTTCGCTGGATGGGCTTCGAGCCGCCGCCATCGCCGGGGTCATTTGGCATCATACGGGCTCGGGGCCCCAGGCCGGGCTGCTGGGGCTGGGCAACCGAGGCGTCACGCTGTTCTTTGCGATCTCGGGCTTTCTGATCGTCACGCTCATGCTGCGGGCCAAGGAAAGGCCGGCCGGCTTTTCGCTCCGGAATTTCTGGGGGCGGCGCATGCTGCGCATTTTTCCGGTCTATTACGCGGCGCTGGCCCTCTATACGCTTCTGGTCTGGAACTTCGATTCCGACCCGGCCGCGGCGGGTGCCTTTTTCGCGAATCTGCCCCGGTTTGCGACGTTCACATCAAACTGGTTCGTCGATTTGAACGCCGGCCACGTGATTTTCTATTTCGCCTGGTCGCTGGCGGCCGAAGAGCAGTTTTACCTTACCTGGCCGTTCGTCGAACGCTACTGCCGCGGTACGGTGGCCGCGGGCGTGGCCTTGGTCCTTTTGTTCTTCACCCGGGCCATCAGCATCGCGGCCGGAGCGGGCGGGCACGATAATTTGCTGGTGCGCATCCCGTGCAGCGTGCCGCCGGCCATACTGTTCGGCGTTCTCCTGGCTCACGTCCTGCACCACCGGGGGTACTTTCGATTCGCCTATTCGATCCTCGGCCGGCGTGGCAGCGCGACTGGCTTTGCGGTCCTCGCCGTGGCGGCGGTCGCATGGTTTCGCCTGGGCGGAGACGCGGGAGAATGTGTGATTTCGGCGGCCCTCGCCCTCCTGGTCGGCGCCTGCGTGATCCGCGAGGACAACGATCTCGCATGGCTCCTGCGCTGTCGCCCCATTGCCTGGGTTGGGACTATCAGCTATTCGATGTACCTTCTTCACATGCTCTGTGGAAATCTGATCCACACCTTGCTGGCGGCGGCGCACGCCGGCCGGGTCATCACGGAATTCGCGCCCCTCATCACGTTCGCCGCGGCGGTCGGGGCGGCCTCGCTCTGCTACCTCACCTACGAGCGATTTTTCCTTAGCCTGAAGGATCGGTACTTCAGCCACGCCGGCCGAAGCGTCGCGCCAACCGAATCGATCGATCTCGGATTGCCGGAAGACATCGAGCCCCTGGCGGAGCCGCCAGGTACCTGATCGGCTGTAGTGGGTGGAGCGCATGGTCCCTATGCGCTTCGGCGGCCAAACGCGGATGGAGGTTTAAGCGCATGGGGACCATGCGCTCCACCGGCTGAAGTATCTTGGCGTTGATACGCCGGGGCACCGTTTCGCACTGCGAAACGGTGGTGCTCAGGACAGGACTCGAACCTGCACGCCTTACGGCACACGCCCCTCAAACGTGTGTGTCTACCAATTCCACCACCTGAGCATTAAAATTGGGGGAAGGGTTACTAAGAGGGGAGGAGCGGGGGTTGTCCATACTGAAACAATCGAATCTCGTTCCGGGTGCAAATCGCGCAAAAATGTGCCAAGGTGATTGTTAGCAGCCGCGAATGCATTTGAAGGCGTTTCGATTTCAGCGTCGTGATGGGACCAGCACCGTTGCCGCCCGGGTGACCGGGGTGGCGGCGGTTTTGCTGATCGGCGTGCTGCTTTGGCTGAGCGCCGATCCGGAGGCGCATGAGCGTTTTCACCACGATGCCGGCCACGAGGATCACCATTGCGTTGTCACTGACTTCGCGATGGGCGAGGGGTATTTTGTGGCCCCGACGGTGGTCGTTGCGCCGGTCAAGCGGGTCTTTGGCGTCGTTCAGATTGCGGCGGTCGAGGCGGCTCGCGTGGCTGCGGATGTTCGGCTGGAGCCGAGTCGCGGGCCGCCGCGGGCGATCGCCCGCCTCTGAAACGGACGCGGTCGTTTTGCTGTAGCCGGGGGCGCTGACCCCGGCACCTGCGACGTCGAAAGCGGAACGCCGGGGTCGCCGCCCCCGGCTGCAGCGCAAGCGCCATTCTCGAATGGGCTGGGTTGTGCCCGGCCATTCGACGCGTCCCCACCTTCCCATGAACGCATGCCTTCGCATCCGATGTCTTCTCGATTTTCCCGTATCTATTTTCTCTTCCTGCTCGTTCCCCGTTTTGCTTCCGCTCAGACCGCGCCGCCCAATGCCGACACGGTGGAGCTGAGCCCCTTTGTCGTCAGCAGCGAACTGGATCGCGCTCGCGAACAAATCCTGCCCGATCTCGGCGCCACCGCCTACACGATCGATGCTTCGCAAATTCTCACCATGCCTGGCGGCGAAAACGCGCCCTTCAACCAGCTTTTGCTGCGGGCTCCGGGGGTCGCCCAGGACTCGGCGGTCAATGGCGACCTGCATGTGCGCGGAGAACATGCGAACCTCCAGTACCGGATTGACGGGGTGCTGCTCCCCGAAGGGATCAGCGGATTCGGCCTCGAGCTGGACCCGCGGTTTGTCGCATCGCTGCAGCTCATCGCCGGTTCATTGCCGGCCCAGTACGGGTTTCGCACGGCGGGCGTCGTCGACCTGACGACCAAATCCGGCGCCAGCACCGCAGGCGGAGATTGGGACTTTTATGGCGGCAGCTACTCCACCGAGCGCGCCAGCTTCGAGGACGGGGGCGCCAGTGCCGCCGGGTCCTATTTTGCGGACGGGAGCGTCGAGCACGGCGACTTGGGCATCGAAAACCCGACCTCCGGCGCGCAGCCCATCCATGACGCGACCAGCCAGGAGAAGGCCTTTCTCTATCTGTCGCGGATCATCGACCGGCAAAGCCGCCTGTCCGTGCTCGCGGGTTATGCCAACAGCGCGTATCAGGTTCCGGATACGCCGGGCCTGCCGGCCGGAACGGCGCCGGACGGCGAGGCTTGGCTGCCCGGCCCGTTCAATTCGGCCGGACTCAACGAGCGTCAGAATGAGGAGAACGGCTATGCGATTGTGTCGTATCAGCGCACCACCGAGGACCTGAATTGGCAGGCCGCGGCCTTCGGCCGGTACAGCCGCGTCCATTTTCTGCCGGATCCCACCGGCGATCTGTTTTACAACGGGGTGGCCAGCGACGTGGACCGCGCCATTTCGTCGGGCGGCTTTCAGGCCGACGGCAGCGATGCGGTGAGCGGAACGCACACGGTGCGGGGCGGAGCGATGCTCGTGGAGGAAGGACTTCGTTCGAACGACACCACGACGGTCTTTCCGGTCGACGACTCGGGCGATCCCACGGGGCCGGCGTTTCCGATTGCGCAGGAGGGGACCCAGCATGCGCTGTTCGCGGGCGCGTACCTGCAGGACGAATGGAAAATGACCCCGGCGCTGACGCTCAACGGCGGAGTCCGCGCCGATGCCTATTCGGCCTCGTTCGACCACGAGGGCCAAGTCAGCCCGCGGTTGAATCTGATCTGGCAGCCGGCGAGCGGATTGTCCCTGCATGCCGGTTACGCGCGGTATTTCACGCCGCCCCCCCTGGAGAATGTGCCCGCCGAGTCCGTTGCGGCGTTTTCCGGGACGTCCAATGCTTCGGCAGTGACCGAGGACGATCCGGTGAAGGCGGAGCGGGCGGACTATTTTGACGCCGGGATCAGCTGGGGCCCGCTGCCCGGGCTGCAATTCGGCATCGACGGCTACGACAAATCGGCCACCGATCAGCTGGATGACGGGTTGTTCGGCCAGTCGCTCGTCTTGTCGGCTTTCAACTACCGATTGGGCCGGGTGCGCGGGATCGAACTGACGAGTTCCTACGTGGCGGGACCTTTCAGCGCCTATGCAAATCTCGCGCTGTCCAAGGCTCAGGGAGAGGATTGGGTGTCTTCCCAGTTTCTCTTTGCCCCCGAGGATCTCGCCTATGTGCGGAGCCATTGGATCGCGTTGGATCACGATCAGGGGACGACCGCCTCCGTGGGCGCCTCCTATGCGTGGAGACGGAGGGGGCGAAACCAAACCCTGGTTTTTGCGGATTTTCTCGCCGGCAGCGGACTGCGGCAGGACGGGGGCGGCACCGAGCCCAACGATCCAGAGGCGTTGATTCCCAATGGCGACAGTGTGCCGGGCTACTGGTCGCTGAATCTGGGCGGATCGCAGACGTGGGCTTGGGGCCGCTCCGAAGCGCTCACCCTCCGGGTCGATGTCATCAATGTCACCGACAACGTCTACGAACTGCGCAGCGGAAGCGGGGTAGGGGTGAACGCTCCCCAATTCGGCATGCGGCGGGGCTGGTTTGGTTCGATGAGTCTGGCGTTTTAGTCATTCCGCGATCTGAACGAGTAGGTGCCGCGAAATCGGTTCGAGGGTGGAGCGCCTGGTCCCCATGCGCCTTGGCGCAAACCGCGGGCGGACGTTAAAGCGCAGGGGGACCATACGCTCCACCGTCAAAGAAATGGCGACGGCGAGTACTGCCCGAGCCACTGCTGCAGGGTGGCCAAATCAGTGCGGGCGTGCTTCAAAATCGCTTCGTTTTTGCCGAGGGCGTATTCGTAACGAATGCAGACGATGCCGCCAAAGCCGGAGGCGCGCAGATCCTTGAAAAACGCAGGCTGGGAGACGCCCATGCCCAGCTCGCAGGCCTTGGGCTGATGGTTGGGCGAAAGGCCCAACGGCAGATAATCTTCCGCGTAAGCTCCCATCAGCCGAGATTCGGCGAGCGCCGCCTGAGGAGCCGCGCTGCCGTGGACCAGGATCGCGCGGGCCGGATTGAAATAGATGCCGATGTCCTGCCCGCTTTGTTTGATGACATCGACCAAATCGCGGACATCCGAGCCAAAGCGGTCCGAGCGGAGTGCGTTCTCCACTCCGAGCTTGATATCGATCTCCTTCGCGAGCTGGCCGAGTTCGCGCAAGTCGCGCACGATGATGGCGAGCTGAGGGTCGCGCGGTTTGGCGGCGTCATATTTCCAGGTGCCGAGTCGCACCCGCTTGATGCCGAGCTTGGCGGCCGTGCGGAGAACGCCCTCGGCGTCGGGATCGCGCAGGGTGAACAAGTCGGTCGCGAGGGCGGGCATGTCGAGACCGTGCTGCTGCACCGCGTTGAAGAAATCAGGCAGATCGTCCCGGACATGCGAAGGGTCGATTTGGCCGGCCTTGCGGACGGAGGCTTCCAGGCCCGTCCAACCGGCGACGGAGGCGAACTGGGCCAGCTCGCGAGTTTCGAGAAACCGGAACGATTCGGCGCTGCCGATGATGGGAATGGGACCGGCTGGGCTCGCCGCCCGGGCAAGACGCGGAAAGGAAAGCGCGGTAGCGGCCGTGGCGGCCGCGCGAAGGAAATCTCGTCGGGAAGGAGCGGGCGAAGAGCGGGACGGAGGGACCATCGCCCAGGAATGTACCCGGTTCAAAGCCGCGTCGTCACGCCAACTTTGCGAAAATCCTTAGGGCAGGGCCTGATAGGAAAAGCCTTGAAGCCAACCGGAAAGTCGATGGGCTTACCCATTCACGCTTGCGCGTGCCCTGCCAGGAGAGGTGACAGAGTGGTCGAATGTGCATGATTGGAAATCATGTGTATCCGCAAGGGTACCGGGGGTTCGAATCCCTCCCTCTCCGCCATGTTTCGCAATGCGAAACATGCCCCGGCGTAGCAACGCGAAGCCGGGCTTTATAGGGCGTTCGCTTGCGCTGTAGCCGGGGGCGTTGACTCCGGCGGTTCCGCTTTCGATATCGCAGGTGCCGGGGTCACCGCCCCCGGCTTCCTTCACGTACACGTCATCTTGCCGGAGGGAGAAATGGACCTCACATGGGTTCCATGTCGCCGAACGAGATTAACCGCGCTACGTTTGTCCGCATGCATATCGCTTTTCTGGGGCTGGGCATCATGGGAACGGGGATGGCGAAGCGGCTCCTGGGGGCCGGGTTTGGCGTCAGCGTTTACAATCGGACGCGGGAGCGGGCGGAGCCGGTGATTGCGGCGGGAGCCAAATGGGCGGCCACCCCGCGCGCGGCGGCGGAAAACGCGGATGCGATTGTTTGCATGGTGGCGGACGACGCCGCCTCGCGGTCGATGTGGCTGGGGCATGACGGAATTTTGGCGGGGGCCCGGCGGGGAACGTTGGCCATCGAGGCCAGCACGATCTCGGTGGAGTGGAGCCTGGAGTTGCGGGCGGCGGCCGAAGCCGCGGAGCTGCGGTTTTTGGATGCGCCCGTGACGGGTACGAAGCCGCATGCCGCGGCGGGCGAATTGGTGTTTATGGTGGGCGGCGACGCGGCGGTGGTGGAAGCCGCCATGCCGGTCTTCAAGCCCATGAGCTCCCGCGTGGTTCACGTGGGGAAGGGCGGGAGCGGCAACCAGGTGAAGCTGCTGAATAACTTTCTATCCGGGGTGCAGGCTGCCGCGCTCGCAGAGGCGCTCGTGCTGATGGAGCGGAGCGGGGTGGACGCGGGAAAGGCGATGGAGATCATCGCGGCCGGCGCGCCCGGAAGTCCCATGGTGAAGACCATCTACGCGCGGATAAAATCCGGAGACGAGACGACCAACTTTCCCCTGAAGCTGATGGCCAAGGATCTGGCGTATGCGCAGCAGGAGGGGGGGCGAAACGGTATTCCCCTGCGAAGCGCCGCGGCTGCACACGCGGTGTTTCAGAATGCGGTCAATCATGGGGACGGAGATCGCGACCTGTCGGCCGTGATCCGGCATCTGCGGGACTCGCGCACTTAGGCCGGCGATTTTTTGAGAATCGTCTCGATACCGAGAGACGACGATTGGAGCCGGGGGCGATGACCGCGGCGGTGCCCCAAAGCGTCGGGCGTTCTTACACTATTTTGGCAAACGCGACATTCGGGCAATATTCCCGTTCGTGATTGGATGACAGTAGTGATTGGTCATGAGCAGCCTAGCATCGGCCTTAAGACGCCGGGAGCCGATTGGTATGTGATATGCTTACCGGAGACTGCCTTTTGTTACTACCTCATAATCAGAGCACAAGCTTCACAATGACATCCCAAAAACCAGCCGGCCGAGCTCTTCGAGTTTACGGCCTTCTTCTCGCGAGCCTGGCGCTCGCTGCTGCCCGTGCTTCAGCGAATGTCGTCGACCTGACCTTCGAAGGTCTCGGCAACGATGAATCGATCGACACCTACTACGACGGCGGATTCGGCGGCAATGGCAGCGGGCCGGGGCCGAACTATGGAATCACTTTCACGTCGGATTCGCTGGCTCTGATCGCCGGCAATGCGCCGGGCGGTGGCGGCAATTTCGACGGCGCCCTCGCACCATCGCCGGACACGATCGCCTTTTTCCTCACAGGTGCGGGTGACACCATGGATGTCGCCGCGGGTTTCACGACCGGTTTCTCGTTCTTTTACGACAATCCTTACTACACCGGCAGCGTGACGGTCTGGTCCGGTTTGGACGGGACCGGAACTCAACTGCTGAGTCTCACCTTGAACCCGGTGGCCGAAAATCCGAATGCGACCTATGGCAGCTACAACGCGTGGGCGGAAATGGGCGGTGCCTTCTCCGGCACCGCTGAATCCGTCATCTTTGGCGGCGTCGCGAATCAGATCGGGTTCGACAACATCACGCTCGGTTCGTCGGTCGCTGTCGGCCGCGCGCCCGATTCGGGTGGTTTCTCCCTGGTGCTGGAAGCAGCGGCCGCGATGATCGCTGCCGGCTTCCTATTCCGCCCGCAAGCCCGTCAGGTGGTCTGAACTGACCCAAGTTATTCTTCAACCCACCGCCGCCTTGCGGCGCGGTGGGTTTTTCATTTTACGCGGCGCTTGCGAATTCTGCCCGTGGCGCGAACAGCCGCCCTTGACCCGTTCGGCGACGCCGAGAAGATTTCATCGATCTTGAGTAGAGGGAGTCGTGCGCCTCGGATCCTGCGCTCATTCTGTCGCAAATCCTTACACTTTCATCGCTGAGGCTTCCGGTGGGATTGTTTCTTCGAAAATCGGGAGTTTGTTTCTTATTACGAGATAAAGTGTTATGCAAGTGTCTTTGGGCGATGTATCAGGCGGCACCCTACGTGCTGGCTTCGGCGCCGTGAAGTTCTTCCCCGCTGCAGTCCTCGCGCTTGCTTGCGCTTTTTCCGCCCACGCCGACCGCATCATCTATAGCAGCGGTCCCATCAGCATGGATTCCTACGGGGATTGGATTGGCAACCAAATCATTTCCGATCCCTTCACGGTGAACGACAGCACCAAGCTCATTTCGATCACCGCTGGGCTGCAGATGGACTATCAGGATTTTGCCCTGCCCGTCTCAGTCGATTGGAGCATCGGCACTTCACCGGGGGCATCCGATGTGGGATCGGGGGTCGCGACGATCGTGAGCAATACTTATCTCGGGCTTGCTTATGGTGGTCGCTACCCGACCTACGCGTCGACGTTCGATGTCTCTGGCTGGGTCAACACGAACACGACCTATTGGCTCACGTTGACCGGCGGAGAACCGAATGCTCTGGATTGGGACATCAATCGGTTCGGACCGATCGCGCTTTACGATAGCCAGTATTATGGGTGGTCTCCGACGGGCGACGGAGAGGCCTTCAGTGTCTTGGGCGTACCGGATATGGCTTCGACCGGCTGGCTGTTGGGTTTTGGGGCAGCGTTGATGCTGAGCGTGGCGGCGCCGTGGAATCGGCGGCTCGCCGGTTTCTCACGAGCCTGAAGCGGCGGGCCGCCGCTTCCACGGGCTATCCCGGAAAATTGACGACTGCGGGCGCGTAGCGGGTGCCCCGGATGGTCAAGGGCCCGATTTGCCCTTTGAACGCGGGCGTCGACTTTATCCAATCGGCGTGGAGTTCGAATTGCGATGTGTTGCCGACGGTTTCGCCGGTGGCTGAGTTCGGCACCGCCTGCAATTCGTAGGTTTGGCCCTTCACCTGCAGCGCCAAATCTGGCTGGGCGACTCGGATAAACTCTTCCAGTTCTCCATCCAGCACCCAGACCGTCAGGGTCCCGCTCTCCGCATCGCGCAACATTTCCAAGTGGTAGGCGTCCGTGCCCAGATCGATCACCGTGCCGCCGTGGGGGGGCTGGTCTTGGTGGGCGGCCGCCGACGCTTCAGTCGGCGCCTGTGAAGTTTGGCCGGGGCGCGAACAGCCGCCCGTGGCCAGCGGAACGGCGAGGAAACCTGACAGCCATAGGTGATTCACGGCCGGTTTCATGGCCTCCAAATATTGTGAAATGGGATCCGGTTTTTAGACGAAAGGTTGTAGCCGGGGGCGCCGACCCCGGCAGTCCCGCTTTCGATGACGCAGGTGCCGGGGTCAACGCCCCCGGCTACAGCAAGCGCGTTGCCTTGCCGATTTTGGGACGCATTCATTTGAAACGATCGTTAGGACTCCGGAGCCAGGTTTGACGCCACGTCCTCGCTGTAGGCCTTCCAGGCGGGGATGACTCCGCCGGCGGCGCAGAGCGCGATCATTCCGAGCGGGGCCCAGATCATCACAGGCTGGAAGGTGATCGGCGTGAGCACGACTCCCGTCTGCGCGCGCACGATCTCGGCGACCACGGTGCCGATGATCCCATAGACGACAAAGGCGGCGATCATGCCGATCAATCCCACGGCCGCGGCCTCGAATACGATCGCCAGAAAGACCGTCGCGCGTCGAGCGCCCAAGGCGCGCAGGATCGCGATGTCGCGCCTTCGCGCGGCCATGGAATTGTAGATCGCGACCAGCACTCCGCCAGCGGAGACCACCGCGATCAGGTAGGCGAGCAGAGCCAGCACGCGATCGAACCAGCCGATGCGGCTGAAGAGATCCGAGACAATCGATGAGATCGGCCAAGCCAAGGTCAGCCGGTTGCCCTGGCGATTGTACGTCGTGCTCAGCATGAAGCCGAATTGCGGCGAACGCATCTTGATCAGCACGGCGCTGACATCCGTCGCCGCCTTGGGATCGTGTCCGGTCATGGTCTGCAGGCCGTGGAGCGGAATCCAAATCACCTTGTCGGCGGGTGTATTCGAAGGTTCCAGAATCCCGGTGACGACGTACAGATCCGGATGGATATCCAGGTTCGGATCGTTGGCCGCGTAAGCGAGGCCATGATACGGATGGAACGTGTCGCCGACCTTCAATCCCAGCCTTTCCGCCGCGAAGCTGCCGACGACGGCCTCCTTTTTCGCCGGATCGAAGAGGCGGCCCGAGCCGAGCACGAACCGTTTGCCCGGCGCATATTCAACCTGAGTGAAATAGTCCGGGAGCGTGCCGACGATGCGATACCCTCGAAAGTTGTCCCCGACCGCGATCGGGATCGCGAGGGCCACCCAGGGATTGCGCTTGATCGCGAGGTAGTCGGACTCCGGCAGATTGCCGGGCGAAACATCGAGGTGAAAAATGGAATTGAGGACGAGCTGGAGCTTCGATCCGCGCGCGCCGAGCACGGCGTCGAAGCCCGCGTTCACTTGCGTGAACACCTCCTGGGATTGGGTTTTGACGACCCACACGGACATCAGCAGTCCGCCGGCCAGCGCGATCGACAGCGCCGTCACCACGGTGGAGAGCAGATGCTGGCGAAGACTTCGCCGGACGAGCAGCGGCAAGGTCACGATCCCGCCTCCTGCCGCGCGATGTTCAATTCGGAAAAGTCCCGCACACCGTCAAATGCCGAAAGCACTTCGTGGTCGTGCGACACCAGGAGAAGCGCGGCGCCCGTTTCGCGGCTGGTTTCGCGGATGAGACTCAGCACTTCGCGCGCGTTCTTGCGGTCGAGATTTCCCGTGGGTTCGTCCGCCAGGATCAGCTTGGGCCGTCCTGCGATGGCACGGGCGACGGCGACCCGCTGCTGCTGACCGGTGGAAAGCTGCCGGGGGTAGTGGTTCAGCCGGTGGCGCAGGCCGACCCGGTCCAGGACGGACAACGCGCGCAGCCGGTCGGCCCCGGGTCCAAACGACATGCCTAGCAGCACGTTTTCCAAGCAGGTGAAGCCCTGCAGCAGATTGAAGGTCTGGAACACGTAACCGATGGTGCGCGCCCGCAGACGGTCCCGGGCGGCCTCGTCGATCCGGGCCATGTCCTGCGAGCCGAGGCGAATCGAGCCCCGGTCGGCCGTCAGGAGGCCGGCGATCAGATGGAGGAAGGTCGTCTTGCCGGACCCGCTCTCACCCCGCACGGCGATTTGCTCCCCGGGAGAAACGATAAATTCGGGGATATCGATGACGATGCGCAACTGGCCATCCGGCGACGGAAATGATTTGCGCAGCCCTGAGATGGTCAACAACGACATGCGGAACGATGAATCCGTTTCACCGTAATGGTCTGCACGCTGACCGCAAGGAACCAACCAGGGTCCCGCTTAATCCAATGTTTCGACATGAACCCCAAAGACTTATTCCAGACCGGTCTGCGGATCGCAGGTGTGATCCTGATTTTTTACACGTTTCCCCAGGCGCTGGCCGACTTGGTCAGCTTGTTTACTCCCGGCCCGATCGGGGGCAGTTTTGTCTTCTACGTCGCGCTAATTTTGCGGATCGTCTGGGACGTCGCCTTTCCGCTATGGCTGGTTTCGGGCGCGAAAGGGCTGACGCGGAGCATCTACGGCTCGGCATGACGGTTCGGCGCTGCCTTCTCGTCCTGCTTGGCGGGGTGGCGGTGCTGGCGCAGACCCGCGCCGATGCCCCGGCGCCGGCCTCCCTCGCGGGTCAGAAGGGCCCCATCCTGGCCCACCTGAACGAACTCGTCACCTGGTACCTCCAGTTCCAGGACACGAGCCCGTGGGTGATGGAGCCGGCGGAGGCCTTTTACCAGTCGACCGGCCACGACCTGGCGGGGGAGGCGCTCAAATCGGCATTTGAAGCGGCGGGCAACGAAGCGCCTTTGATTCCTGAGAGCGGCGGCCAGGCGAACGCCTACGGCGCCGCCCAGGGCCAACGCGTGGCCGATATGGTCGATGCCACCCAATCGCGGATCGCCAAGCTGACGGCGCAGCAGTCGGCGCTGGAGGATACTCCCGCCAACGTGAATCAGCGGGGAGTCCTGGAAGCGCAGCTCCAGCTGGCGCGCGCTCAGCTCGCCGCGCTCCAGCAGGTCGCCAATATCGTCACGGGTTCGTCCGAGGACGCGACGGTTGGCAGCCTCTCCGGGCAGATCCGAGCGCTTGAGCGCACGCTCCCGGAACTGTTCGCCTCCACGACCTCAGCGCCCGCTGTCACCGCCGGGTCGAAAACGGCGGCGGCCCCGGAGGCGTCCACGCCAACGGCGGGGACGGGCCTGATCGCGCGCGCCGGACTCCTCTACGACGTGGTTCGCGCGCGCAGCGACCTCAATCGCCTGTTGCAAACCACCGACAGCTTGCGCGACGAGGCGGTGAAATTGCGCGATCCGATCCGGTCGCAGCTCACGGCCATTTTACAATTGAGCCAGCAGACCGGCAACGAGGCGTCGGGGACGGCCGATTCCTCGAAACTCGCCGAATTGCGCACGCGCTTGGAGGACGCCACCAGCCAATATCAGGCGCTTTCCAAGGTGATCGTCCCCTACAGCCAGGAGCTGACCCTGCTGCTGCAATCCTCGGAAAACCTTCGCCAATGGAAAACGGCGCTCGATCGCGAATACAGCACGCTGCTCTCATCGCTGGGAATCAAGGTTGCGGTGCTCGTCGGATTGCTCGTCCTGCTGCTGGCGGCCTCGGAAATCGCGCGGCGCGGGGCCTTCCGCTACGTGCACGACTCGCGGCGCCGGCGCCAGATCCTGCTGATCCGGCGGTTCACGGTGGGACTGCTCATCACGCTGCTGCTGATCGGCGGTGTCGTCAGCGACTTGAGTTCGCTCGCGACCTTTGCCGGGTTCATCACCGCCGGCGTCGCGGTTGCGCTGCAGAGCGTGATCCTGTCGGTGGCGGCGTATTTCTTTTTGATCGGCCGGTACGGTGTGAAAGTCGGCGACCGGGTGACGATCTCCGGCGTGACCGGCGAAGTCATCGATATCGGGCTCATCCGCGTTTACCTGATGGAGCTCGCCGGCACTGGCGTCGTTTCCTATCCGACGGGCCGCGTGGTCGTGTTCGCCAACTCGGCGCTGTTTTCCGCCTCGACGCCGCTCTACAAGCAGATTCCGGGCACGGACTTCACCTGGCACGAACTGCAGGCCGACCTCACCGCGGAC
Source organism: Opitutaceae bacterium (assembly GCA_036502225.1). Taxonomy (GTDB): domain Bacteria; phylum Verrucomicrobiota; class Verrucomicrobiia; order Opitutales; family Opitutaceae; genus Palsa-1447. The sequence continues at coordinate 75,733 of DASXYY010000045.1, read as the reverse complement.
GGCGACGTCAAGGCCGTGCGCGACCTGCTGCTCGCCGCCGTGATGTCCGTCTACAATGAATACAAGGGCGGGTTCGAGCGGCAGCACTCTTCGGTCCAGCGCATCATCGATATCCGGCTGGAAACACCCCAGCCGGTGGCCTCGGTCCGCCTCGCGGAAACCGGCGTGGAAGCCGTCATTCGCTACCCAGTGGACATCCGTCATAGCTCCGAAACCGACGCCAAAGTGACGGAGCGCGTGTTGGATGCCTTGAATCACCAGCCCACGATCAAGGCCGGACTCAGCGGGCCGCCCAAAGTAAGAGTGGCGACGAAGGTCTGAGCGCGCGGCGCTGATATCTCGGTCCACGCAGAATTGTTACTTGCCTGAGGTATGGCGGTTGGTAGGTTGGGATGGTTCACGTCCCGAACCAACCTCATGGTATCCGCCAACACCGAACTGGGTTACAATAGCAAGATCGAGGGCGAAGCGATCGTCACGCGCCTCGACTCGGCCATCAATTGGATCCGGACCAATTCCATGTGGCCGATGCCGATGGGCCTCGCCTGTTGCGCGATCGAACTGATGGCGACCGCTTCCGCTCGGTTCGACATCGCCCGTTTCGGCGCCGAAGTGATGCGTTTTTCGCCGCGACAATCCGATGTGATGATCGTCGCCGGCACCGTCACCTACAAGATGGCCGCCCACCTGCGGCGCATCTACGACCAGATGGCCGAACCCAAATGGGTCATCGCGATGGGCGCGTGCGCGAGCACCGGGGGCATGTACCGCAGCTACGCCGTCCTGCAGGGCGTCGACCGCATCGTGCCCGTGGACGTTTACGTCAGCGGCTGCCCGCCGCGGCCCGAAGCCCTCCTCGACGGGCTCATCAAGCTGCAGGAAAAGGTGAAGCGCGAACCGGCCTTCCGGACGCTGCATTCCGCCTGAGACGGACCCGATCCCGGGCCCGTCTCGCTGTTTTTTCACCATGGCTGTCGCCGCTGATTTACCCGCCGCCTTGAAGGAGCGCTTCCCCGCCGCCACCGCGCGCGCGAGCTCCGACCATCCGGCCTTCAACGTGCCGAGCGCCGAAGCGCTGCCCGTGCTGAAATGGCTGCGCGACACGCAGGGGTATACTTATCTGACCGATGTGACCGCCATCGATTGGTCGCAGGATCAAAGTCCGCGTTTCACGGTGGTCTATCATCTGTTGTCGCCGGAAACCCACCGCTACCTGCGCATCGCCGCCGATTGCCCCAATGACGCGGAGCCGGAGATCGCCTCGGCGACGGGCCTGTGGCCCGGGGCCAACTGGCACGAACGCGAGACGTACGACATGTTCGGGATCAAGTTTGCCGGCCATCCGGATCTGCGCCGCATCCTGATGTGGGACGGCTATCCCTATTTTCCGCTGCGCAAGGAGTTTCCGCTGGCCGGGATCGAAACGGCGCTGCCCGATGCGGAAGTGGCCGAGGAGACCAAGACGCCGGTCATCGCCGCTCCCATGATGGGCGGACCGTTTGTCGCAACGAGCGGCGAAATGAACCTGGCCGACGCCGAACCGCGCGCCAAGGACGAGAGCTGGACCGAGCGCCGGCCCAAACCCGAGCAACCTGCGAACTGACGCCATGGCGACCGACTACGTTTTTCCAGATACCGCGGCGAAGCATGCGGGCGGCGAATTCGAGACCGAGAAGATGTCGCTCTCGATGGGCCCCTCGCATCCCTCGACTCACGGCGTGCTGCGCGTGCAGATGGAGATCGACGGCGAGGTGATCACCCGGGCCGATCCGATCCTGGGCTACCTGCACCGGGGCGACGAAAAAATCGCCGAAAACATGACCTACAACCAGTTCGTGCCGTACACGGACCGGTTGGACTATCTCGCGCCGCTCGCGAACAACATGGCGTACGCGATCGCGGTCGAGAAGCTGGCCAAGCTGGAGGTGCCGGCGCGCTGCCAGGCGATCCGGGTGATCACGGCCGAAATGGCGCGCATCTCCTCGCACCTGATGGGCCTGGGCGCCTACGGCATCGATGTCGGCGCGTGGACGGTGTTCCTGTATACGTTCACGGAGCGCGAAAAACTGTACAAGCTGTTCGAGGAGCTGACCGGCGCCCGCTTCACCACGAGTTACACCCGCATCGGCGGCGTGATGCGCGACGTGCCCGCGGGATGGACGGACCGCGTGCTCAAATTCTGCGATCAGTTCCTGCCGATCCTCGAGGAGACGATGCAGCTGCTCACGCGCAACAAGATCTTCCTCGATCGCACCGTCAACGTCGGCGTCATTTCCAAGGAGGACGCGATCGCCTATGGCCTGAGTGGTCCGAACCTGCGCGCTTCGGGCATCCCGATGGATCTGCGCAAGGACGCCCCTTACAGCGGCTACGAACAGTATGACTTCGACGTTCCGGTCGGCGCCTCGGGCGACTGCTACGACCGCTATCTGGTGCGGGGCGAGGAAATGCGCCAGTCGGTGAAGATCCTCCGCCAGGCGATCGCGAAATTTCCGAGCGGCCCGTGGTACGCGACGGACGCAAAAAAGATCTTCGGTCCGCCGAAGGACAAGGTCATGACCTCGATGGAGGAGCTCATCCAGAATTTCATCCTCGTGACCGAGGGCCCGCAGATGCCTCCGGGCGAAGCCTATTTCGAGGCCGAGAATCCCAAGGGCATGCTGGGCTTTTACGTGGTGAGCAAGGGCGGCGGGGTGCCGTGGCGGCTCAAGATCCGCTCCCCCTCGTTCTGCAATCTTTCCATTCTTCCCAAAGTGTGCGTCGGCGCGATGATCTCCGACGTCGTTTCGATCCTGGGCTCCCTGGATTTCGTCATGGGGGAGGCGGACCGCTGACATGAATCTCTCTTCCGAGACCCTGCGCAAAATCGACGAGGTGATCCCGCATTATCCGCAGAAGCGGAGCGCGGCGCTGCCCCTCCTGCACCTGGTGCAGGAAGATCAGGGGTTCATCTCGCCGGAGGCGGTCGAATGGATCGCCGCCCAGCTGGAGCTGGCGCCGATCAATATCCAGGAACTGGTGACGTTCTACCCGATGTTCCGCCAGCAGCCGATCGGCCGGCGGCATATCCGCGTCTGCCGCACGCTTTCGTGCGCGCTGATGGGCGCCTATCGCACCTGCGCGGCCTTCGAGCAGCATTTCAACGTGGCCCGAGGCGACGTTTCGCCCGACGGCGAAGTCACGATCGAATTCGTGGAGTGCCTCGCCAGCTGCGGCACCGCGCCGGTCGTGATGATCGACGACGAGCTGCACGAAAAGGTCGACGCCGCCAAGGCGCTCGAACTGGCCGTCAAGATCAAGGCTCAGGCCCAACGGAGATAAGCTCATGCCCGAACAGCGCCGACTGATTTTCCAGCACATCGACGAGCCGGGATACGCCAACGATCTCGCCTGCTACCAGCGCAACGGCGGCTACGAGGTGATGAAGAAGGCCTTCGCCCGTCCGCCCGCCGAATTGATCGACGAGGTCAAGAAATCGGGACTGCGGGGGCGGGGAGGGGCCGGTTTCCCCTGCGGCGTCAAATGGAGCCTGGTCGACCGCAAGAGCGGCAAGCCGATCTACCTGGTGGTGAACGCGGACGAGTCGGAGCCCGGCACGTTCAAGGATCGCTACATCATGCACCAGGATCCGCACCAGCTGATCGAGGGCATCATGATTTCCTGCTTCGCGAACAACGTGAAGCAGGCGTACATCTACATCCGCGGCGAATTCCCGCACGGAGCCCGCATCCTGGAAAAGGCGATCGCGGAGGCCCGTGAGGCCAGCTTCTGCGGACCGAATGTCCTGGGTTCGAGCTACAGCTGCGAGATTTTCGTCCACCGCGGCGCCGGCGCCTACATCTGCGGCGAGGAAACCGGCCTGATCGAATCCCTCGAAGGCAAGCGGCCGTATCCGCGCATCAAGCCGCCGTATTTTCCGGCCGTGCTCGGGCTCTATCAGTGCCCGACCATCGTGAACAACGTGGAGACCCTCTGCCACGTGAAGCACATCGTCGCCATGGGCGGCGAGGCGTACGCGAAGATCGGCACGCCGAACAACACGGGCACACGCATCCTCTGCGTGTCGGGCCAGGTCCAGAAACCGGGCTACTACGAATACGAAGTCGGCAAGATCACCCTTGGGCAGCTGCTCAACGAGGTCTGCGGCGGGCCGCTGCCGGGACGCAAGTTCAAGGCGGTCATTCCCGGCGGATCGTCGGCGAAGGTCCTCAAATTCGGCGAACGCTTCAAGGGCAAGCGCAAGGTCGGGGCGGAGATGGTCGATTACGACTGGGGCCTGGAAGACGTGCCGATGGATTTCGACAGCCTCGCGATGATCGGCTCGATGGGCGGATCGGGCGGCGTCATCGTCATGGACGATTCCGTCTCGATGGTGGAGGCCCTCGGCAACATCAACGAATTCTACGCCCACGAGAGCTGCGGCCAATGCACGCCCTGCCGCGAAGGCTCCCTGTGGATGAAGCGCATCACGAACCGCATGGTCCACGGCAAGGCCCGCGCGGAGGACGGCCAGCTCCTCAAGAGCGTGGCCGACCAGATCGCCGGCCGGACCATCTGTGCGTTCGGCGAAGCCTGCGCGTGGCCGACCCAGAGCTTTGTCGCCAAGTTCGGCGATGAGTTCAAGGGCTACGCCGAAACCAAGGCTGGCGGCCGCAACGGCACCGGCGCAATCGTGTAACTTTGGTATGATCGCGTCGCCTCAACCCGAGCTCATCACCGTCAACGTCGACGGCCGCGAGATTGCCGTTCCGAAGGGAACGAACATGATCGAAGCGGCGCGGATGGTGGGCGTGGATGTGCCGCACTATTGCTACCATCCGAAGCTGTCGGTGGTGGGAAATTGCCGGATGTGCCTGGTCGAAATGGGCATGCCGGCGGTCGATCCGGCATCGAAGGCTCCGATCCTGGATCCGGCGACGGGCAAGCAGAAGATCAACTGGATGCCCCGGCCGACCATTGCCTGCGCGACCAACGCTTCGCCGGGCCTGCACATCCGGACCACGACTCCGATGGTCAAGGACTGCCGCGAGGGCGTGATGGAGTTCCTGCTCATCAATCACCCGCTTGATTGCCCGATCTGCGACCAGGCGGGCGAATGCAAGCTGCAGGAGCAGGCCACCGGCTACGGCCGCGGCTATTCGCGCTACATCGAATCGAAGAACGTGAAGCCCAAGCGCACGGTGCTGGGGCCGCGCGTCACGCTCGACGACGAGCGCTGCATCCTCTGTTCGCGCTGCATCCGCTTCTGCAAGGAGATCGCGCACGACGACGTGCTGGGTTTCGTCGACCGCGGCAGTCACTCGACGCTCACCTGCTATCCGGGCAAGGAGCTCAAGAACAACTATTCGCTCAACACGGTCGACATCTGTCCGGTCGGCGCGCTGACGAGCACGGATTTTCGCTTCAAGATGCGCGTCTGGTTCCTGCGCCAGACGAACAGCATCGACATCGAAAGCAGCGCGGGCGTGAACACGGTGCTTTGGTCGCGCGAGGGCGTGATCTACCGGATCACTCCGCGGCGCAACGACGCGGTGAACGACACCTGGATGGCGGACAGCGGCCGCACGCTCTATAAGGAGGTGCGCGCGGAAAATCGGCTGGTGGCGGTGCAGATCGCCGAAACCGCCAAGGGTGCGGCGCCGGCCGACGCGGGGCTGGACATGGCGCTGTTTGCCGCGGTCAACCTCATGAGCGAAGGCAAGGTCGCCGTGGTCGGTTCGGGCCGCAGTTCGGTCGAGGAGCAATTCCTGGCCCGGCGCGTTGCCGAAGCGACCAAGGCCAGTGCCTATCTCGTGGCGCGCACCGGGGCGGGAGATGGCCTGCTCATCTCCGCCGACCGCAATCCAAATACGCGCGGCGCGCTGGTGGCGGGCCTGATCAAGGCATTGCCGAGCGCGGATCTTTCCGCCCTGGGCGCCGCGATCGACGCGGGCGCGGTTCGCACGATCCTCTGCATGGGCGAAGACTTGCGGGCCGCCGGCCTGACGGAGGCGCAGCTCAAGCAAGTCCGCATCATCTATCTCGGCACGCACCGCAACGGCACCAGCGACGCCGCGAGCGTCGTGATTCCGACGACCACCGTGTTCGAAAAGAGCGGCACGTTCGTCAACCAGCAGTTCCGCCTGCAGAAGTTTTCGGCGGCGGTCCCGGCTCCGTCCGGCGCCACCGACGACCTGCTGGTCCTGGGCCGGATCCTGTTCGGTCTCGACGGTTCTCAGCCGGCGGTGTCCGACGTGCACGGCCTGTGGGACCGTCTGGCGGCCGCGGTGCCGAGCCTCGACCCGATCCGCTATCGCAACCTGCCCGACACCGGATTGCTCCTCGATGCCACCCCGTGGCAGTCGCTCGCCTTCCCGGAAGGAAAGGGGCTGCACCACCCATGAACCCGGTCGAACACTACTATTACGCGATACCGACCGTGGGGCAGATGATCCTCAAGGGTCTGGCGGTGATCGCGGTGATGTTTCCGATCGCGGGCGCCTGCTCGATGGCCGAGCGCAAGATTTCCGCGTGGATGCAGGGGCGGCATGGCCCCAACCGGGCGATCCTGCCGTGGATGGAGTATGTGCCGGTCATCGGGCCGTTCCTGCAGAAACTGGGCGCGTTCAACCTGTTGGCGGACGGGCTGAAGTTTCTTTTCAAGGAGGAGCCCACGCCGGGCGTGGTGAACAAGTTTTACTTCGTGCTGGCGCCCATCGTCGCGATGATTCCGGCGCTGTCGACGGTCACCGTCGTGCCGTTTGGGGCCTATCTGGAAAATGGGCACGTGGTTCCGCTGGCGCTCGCCAACGTCGACGTGGGGATCCTGGCGGTGTTTGCGGTTTCCTCGCTCGGCGTCTACGCGCTGATTTTGGCCGGCTGGGCTTCAAACTCCAAATATCCCTTTTTGGGAGGGGTGCGGGCGTCGGCGCAGCTTATTTCCTATGAGCTGTCGCTTACCCTCGCCGTGCTGCCGGTGTTCCTGTGGATCAACGCCCCGGGAACGGAGGGTTCGCTGAGCCTGGCCCGCGCCGTGGAATTTCAAAGCGGCACGTCCGGGTGGGGCGGGCTTTGGTTCTTCTTTCTGATGCCGGTCTCGGCGATCGTTTTCTTGATCGCGCTCTTCGCCGAAACCAACCGCCAGCCCTTCGACATGCCGGAATCCGAGGCGGATCTGGTCGGCGGTTTCCATACGGAGTACGGCGCCTTCAAGTGGTCCCTCTTTTTCGTGGCCGAGTACTCGAACATGCTGGTGGGCTCCGCCGTGTTCGTCCTGCTCTTCTTCGGGGGTTGGAACCCGTTTCCGTGGATTCCGCTTTCCACTCTGGCCGGCTGGCTGCACCTGGTGCATCACCCGTTCTGGCTCGGACTCGTGGCCATCGGCATTTTCCTCGGGAAAGTCCTGACCATGATCTTCATTTTCATGTGGGTCCGCTGGACTGTCCCGCGCTTCCGCTACGACCAGGTGATGAAGATCGGCTGGCAGAAGCTGCTGCCCCTCGCGATCGCCAATCTGCTGGTCTACGCCATCGGCATCGCGCTCATCGACAATCACGGATTCTAAACGCTTCCCGCCATGGCTGTCATCACCGTCTCCCGCAAGCCGCTCACGTTCTCCGAGCGCGCGTATGTGCCGCAGGTCATCCACGGGCTCAAGATCACCTTCAAGCACCTTCTGGCCCCCAAGGAGACGCTCCAGTACCCGGAAGAAAAGCCGACGATTCCGCCGGGTTACCGCGGCGTTCCGACGCTCGTCAAGGATCCCAACCAGCGGATCAAGTGCGTCTCCTGCCAGCTCTGCGAATTCGTGTGCCCGCCCAAGGCGATCCGCATCACTCCCGGCGAGGTGCCCGAGGGCAGCGGCCGCGAACACGTCGAGAAAGGGCCGCAAGCCTTCGACATCGACATGCTGCGGTGCATCTATTGCGGCCTCTGCCAGGAGGTCTGTCCGGAAGAGGCGATATTCCTCCAGAACCAGTATTCGATGACCGGTTACTCCCGCGAATCGATGGTGAACCATATGGACAAGCTGCTCGAGATGGGCGGCGTGCTGCCCGACTCGCACTTCAAATGGGACAAGAAGAAGGCGGCGGAGGAAAATGCCCACGGAGGTCATCACTGATCCGGCCATGTCCTCCGCTCTGTTCATTTTTCTCTCCGTTTTCACGATCGTCTGCGCGCTCGGCATGGTGGCGGCGCGCAACGCAGTGAACGGCGCCATGTGCCTGCTGCTCTGCCTGGGCGGCGTGGCCGGGCTGTTCATCGCGCTGGACGCCTACCTGTTGGCGTTCCTGCTGATCCTGGTCTACGCGGGCGCGATCGTCGCCCTGTTCCTCTTCATCATCATGCTGCTCGACGTGCGGGGCCAGGACACGTCGGTGCGCAAGCGCATCGGCGTTTTCGCCGGGTTGATCTCGGGCGCGCTGCTCACGCTCGGGGTCATCAGTCTGGCGGTTCACACGCGCGCCAGCCTGCCGGCCGCGCCGGTGCCGGCGCCGGTCGGGGCCCCGCTCAAAGGCTACGCGGAAATTCTTTTCACCACCTATCTGCTCCCCGTGCAGGTCATGGGCTTCCTGCTGCTGATCGCGATGCTCGGGGTGATTGTCCTCAGCCAGCGCCCGCCTCCGGCCAAAGAAGCGATGTCCGTCCCGCCGTCCCCATGATCCAGCCCTCGCTCCAAGCTTACGTCGTGCTCAGCACGATCCTGTTCGCCATCGGATTTTTCGGGGTGCTCGTGCGCCGCAATACGCTCGTGATCTACATGTCCCTTGAGCTGATGCTGGTGGCGGCGACCCTGGCCTTCGTGGCCTTTTCCCGTTATAACGGCACGATGGACGGCAACGTCCTCGTGTTCTTCATCCTGACGGTGGCCGCCGCCGAGGTGGCCGTCGGCCTCGCGATCATCGTGGCCCTCTTCCGGCGCCGCCAAACCGTGCAGGTGGACCAGCTCAGCGCCCTCAAGAACTGATGACTCCCGCCCACCTTGCCGCCCTGGCCCTGGCGGCCCCGCTGGCCTCCGCGACGCTCATCGCCTGCTTCCTGCGCCGGCGGGGCTCGATTGCGGCGTTCCTCTCCGTGCTGGCCGCGGCCATCATCGCGGCGGTCGCATTCGACCTGGGTTTTGGCGGCGCGCGCTTCGACGTGGCGCACGCCTGGTTTTCCGTGCCGGGCTTCGCGATCAATTTCGGATTCCACTTCGACGACCTGGCGGCCCTGATGCTGTGCATCGTCGGCCTGGTGGGGCTGTGCGTGCATGTGTTTTCGCTCGGCTACATGCGTGACGACGCGGCCAAGGCCCGGTATTTCGGCGGCCTCTCGATCTTCATGTTCTCGATGATCGGCATCGTCCTGGCCGACAACCTGTACATGCTGTTCATTTTCTGGGAGCTCGTCGGATTCAGCTCCTGGCTGCTCATCAACCATTGGCATGAGAAGCCCGGCCCCGCGGCGGCGTCGAAGAAGGCTTTCATCACCAACCGGGTGGGCGACTTCGGATTCCTGCTCGGAATCATCTACTGCTACTGGGCCCACGGCACGGTCGGCCTGACCGACTTGAATCTCCAGGCGGCGACGGGCGCTCCCATCGTCAGCCGCGCAATTCCGCTGCTGCTGTTCTGCGGCGCCATCGGCAAATCCGCGCAGCTCCCGCTGCAGGTATGGCTCCCGGACGCCATGGAAGGACCCACGCCCGTGTCGGCCCTGATCCATGCGGCGACGATGGTGGCGGCCGGCATCTACATGCTTTGCCGCATCCATGTGCTCATGGTGCCCGAGGCGTTTGCCGTCATTCGCTGGGTCGGCACCGCGACGGCCCTGTATGCGGCCCTGTGCGCCATCACCCAAAGCGACATCAAGAAGGTGCTGGCCTACTCGACGCTTTCGCAGCTCGGCTACATGGTGGCCGCTTTCGGCCTGGGCCCGCTGCAGACCTCCGGCGATGTGGCGCGGCTGGCGCTGGCCGGCGTCGGCGCGGCGATGTTCCATCTGACGACGCATGCCTTCTTCAAGGCGCTGCTCTTCCTGGGCTCGGGCTCCGTCATCCACGGGTGCCACGACCAGGATATTTTCAAGATGGGCGGCCTGCGTTCCCGGATGCCGATCACGTTCATCACTTTCACGATCGCGGTGGCGGCGATCATCGGCTTGCCGTTCCTGGCCGGATTCTTCTCCAAGGACGCGATCCTTTACCTCGCCTACACGAACGACCACGCGGTGTTTGTCGTCCTCGCCTTCACGGCGGCCCTGACCGCGCTGTACATGCTGCGCATGTGGAAGATCGTGTTCCTGGGGCGCCCTCGTTCCGACGGCGCCGAACACGCCCACGAAAGCGGCCCGTCGATGGCGCTGCCGCTGATCCTGCTCGCGGTTCTGTCAGTGGCGGGTGGATACCGGGCGATCTACGGACGCCACTTTGACGGCATCCTGGATCTGGTGCCGGAGCCGGCCCACGGACCCAGTCCGGCCATCCTGATCACGAGCTTGGTGGTGCTGGTGGTGGGGGGAGGCATCGGCCTCCTCTTCTATCGCACCGATGGCGAGGATGCCCTGTCGCTGGCCGCGCCGTCGGTGTTCGGCGGGCTGGTGGCGCTGCGCGAATCGTTCGACGTGGTTTACGGCTACTATGTCGAAAAGGTGCAGGACCGGGTGGCGATGCTGCTCGGCTTCATCGATTTCATCGGCATCGGCGGCGTCCTCGTGCGCGGACTGGCCGGCATCGTCCGGTTTGCGGGCATCGGGGCGCGCGCCCTGCATGTCGGCCGGCTCAATGCCTACGTGACTTGGTTTCTGATGGGCGTCGTCATCTTCTGGGCGTTTGCCGTCGGAATCCTCTGATATTGCGATGAGCCTGCCATTCGATCCTCTTCTCGCTTCGATCGTGGTGCCGCTGGCGGTGGCGCTGGCCATCGCGCTGGGCCTGCCCAAACGCTGGTCGGTCGCACTCGCCTACGTCGCTTTCGCCGTGCCGCTGCTCATGGGGCTGCACGTGTGGTATCATTTTGCCGACGCCGCCAAGGACCATGGCTTCGCCTTCGTCACCCGTTACGATACGGGCCTGTCGGGGCTCGGCATCTGGCTGAAGCTGGGCGTGAACGGAATCTCGATGCCGCTCTACGCCATGGCGGGCATCGTCGGCTTTGCGTCCGGCTGGTATGCCATCCATTCGGCGGCGGAGCGGCTCAAGGTGTACCTGCTTCTGCTCCTGGTCATGCAGGCGGGGCTGATGGGCATCTTCTCCAGCGTGGACGTGTTCTACATTTATTTCTTCCACGAATTGGCGGTCATTCCGACGTTCATCATGATCGGCGTGTGGGGCGGCCGGGACCGGATCTATGCCGCGATGCAGATGACGATCTATCTGACCTTGGGGGCGATGCTCTCCCTGTTCGGGCTGATCGCCATCTATGCGAAGAGCGGGGCGCACAGCTTCGACCTGATGACGCTGCATGACGTCCTGTCGTTCGCCCCGCTGGCCGTCATCAAGCAGCAGCATTTCTTCGGCTGCCTGATGTTTGGCTTCGGCATTCTCGTTTCATTGTGGCCGTTCCACTCGTGGGCACCGACCGGTTATGCGGCGGCGCCCTCGTCCAACGCGATGCTGCACGCCGGTGTGCTCAAGAAATTCGGCCTGTACGGCCTGCTGCAGATCGCGCTGCCGCTGCTTCCCGAGGGGGTGGCTCCGTGGGCCAAGACCCTGGCGGTCCTGGCGGCGTTCGGAAACATCATCGTGATCGGCCTGGTCACGATCGCTCAGCGCGATCTCAAGCAGATGGTCGGCTTCAGCTCCGTGATGCACATGGGCTATGCCTTTCTGGGAATCGCCTGCGCTTCGGTGCTCGGCATCAGCGGCGTCGTCTGGTTCATGGTCGCTCACGGTCTTTCGGTGGCCCTGCTCTTCATGCTTTCCACCATGATCGAAAAGCGGACCGGCACGCTGGCCATGGACGAAATGGGCGGCCTGGCCCAAAAGGCGCCGGTTTTGGCGGCGTTCTTTGTGCTGGCGAGCTTCGCGAGCATCGGCCTGCCGGGTTTCGCGAATTTCTGGGGTGAGGTGACGATCTTCACGGCCCTGTGGAAATTCTCGCACTTCTTCACGGCGGTGGCGGTGGCGGGGGTGGTCATCTCGGCGGTGTACGGTTTGCGCGCCGCCGCCCGCATCTTCTTCGGTCCGCCGACGGCCGCCGCCCAGAACCACGATCGGGCTCATCCGATCGCCGATCTCACGTTCGCGGAGCGGCTGCCCGCCATCCTGCTGGCCGCGGCCCTGCTTTTCCTCGGCATTTTCCCCGAGTCGCTGAATCAAGCCATTCGCCTGACCCTCGCGCGCTGACGCCATGGACCTAGCCCATCTTTCCTCTCTCGCCGCGAACAACGACTGGCTCGCCCTTTGGCCCGAACTGGCGCTGGGCTGCCTGGCGCTGCTGCTGCTGGTGCTGGAAATTTTCCTGCGCCGCTCGGCCGGCCGGCTGATTCCGGCGGTCGCGATCTCCGGCCAGCTGGGGATCCTGGCCGGCGTCCTGATCGATTGGCACAATCCGGCCCTGGGCCACGTGCTCTTCGGCGGATTGATCCGGCTTTCCGTCAGCAGCCAGATCATGCGGGTCTTTTTCCTCCTCGCCTCGACCCTGGTGTTTTTTCTCGCGCGGGTGGTGCTCAAGCGCTCGTCGATGCCGACGGTCGAATTTCATCACATTGTGCTCGTGGTCACCGGGGCGATGATGCTGCTCGGCGAGACCGAACACCTCGCGATGCTGTTCGTCGCGCTCGAAACGGTCACAATCGGCCTTTACATTCTGGTCAGCTACAACCGCACCAACGCGCTGACGCTCGAGGCGGGGCTCAAGTACCTGGTGATGGGCGCGCTCAGTTCGGGGCTCCTGCTGTTCGGGATCGCCCTGCTTTACGGCGCGGGTGGCGATCCGGCGCTGATCGGCCACTCGGCGAACCCGATGCGGTATCCGGAACTGGCGGTGTTCCTCAAGGCGAATCCGCATAACTTCCTGGCCGAAGTGGGCGTGCTGCTCGTTCTGGCGGGGGTGGCGTTCAAGATCGGCGCCTTTCCGTTTCAGATCTGGATTCCCGACGTTTACCAGGGGGCGCCCACGCCGGTGACCGCCTTCCTGGCGGTGTCGTCCAAGGCGGCGGGTTTCGCCGTTCTGCTCGGGTTGGTCCGCCACGCGTTTTTCCCGTATCAGTGGCTGACCCTGCCGGTGCTCGCGTTCATGGCCGTCGCCACGCTGCTGTTCGGCAATCTGGCGGCGCTGAGCCAATACAACGTGAAGCGCCTGATCGGTCTCTCGGGCGTGTCGCACGCCGGGTTCCTGCTGCTGGGCGTATTGGCGGTGACCAAGACCCCGTTTGCGCTGGGCGGCGTTTACTTCTATCTCTTCGCTTACCTGTTCGCGAACTTCGCCGTGTTCTTCGTGATGGCGCACCTGGCCGGACCGAACGATCCGGAGCAGGAGATCGAGCACTACTCGGGCCTGGCCAAGGAAGAGCCGTTCCTGGCGGGCGTGCTGACCGTGGGCCTGGGATCGCTGGCCGGCATCCCGCCGCTGGCCGGGTTCATGGGCAAGTTCATCGTGTTCGTGGCGGCGTATCAGGCCGGGGCCTACATTCCGCTCGCCGCGGCGGTGATCGCGGTGGTGATTTCGGTCTATTATTATTTCAGCTGGATCGGCGCGATGTACTTCCAGGTGTGGCGGCCGAACACGGAACTGACGCCGCGCCCGGAGCGCACGCCGGTGGATTTCTGGAGCCGGATCACGGCTCTGGGTCTGGCGCTGGCGAGCGTCGTGCTGGGATTCGGGCCCTGGTCGCTGGGGCACTGGCTGCTGCCGCGATAAGGCTTTAGCTCGGGCTCATCCCGAGTGGGTGGAGCGCGTGGGGACCACGCGCTCCTCCCTCACGATTGATTTTACCGCCAGCGGCCTTCGACCCACACATACCCGCCCGGGCGGCGATCCCAATGTCCGCCGATCCAGACGGCGCCGGGGTGATGCCGGTGGGCCCAGTAGCCGCCGACCCACACCCAGTGGCGGCGGCTCCAACCCCAGTGTCCGCCGATCCAGACATATTCAGGCCCCGGTGAAACCGTGACGATTTCGGTCTGGAGAGGCGGCGGAGCATTGACCACCACCTCGCCTTGCGGAACGGGTGGGTGGGCTTCGACGACGGCCCGAGGGGGCGCCTGCACGGCGACCGCGCCCGCCCAGTGGCCTTCCACCCAAACATATTCGCCGCCGCGGCTGTCCCAATGGCCGGGCACCCAATTGTAGCCCGGGCGATACTGATAGCTGCCGGGCATCCATACCCAGCCGTGGCGCCAAGCCCAGTGGCCGCGCACCCAGACATAGCCGGGCCCGGGGGCAGCCGGGATGATCTCGGCTCGCATGGGCGGAGGGGCTGCCGTGATGCGCACGTTTACTCCGAATCCGATCTGCGCGGAAGCCGCCATCGGCAGGCCGGCCAGGAGCGCGAATGAGAGAAGATGATTTAATTTCATGGGCGTTAATTGATTGCGGGATCTTTAAGCTAGCTGATTTGTGAGACGCCCTGCAAGACTCGGCGTTACAGTGGAATTGCGACGGACCCTGCCAAAGAACGTTTGTTTCAATTGCAAAATGATGCCTTGGTGAGGCTTTCCGCACTGTTTCGACATGAAAGTCACCGGTCTCGCCCTTGTTCCACCCCCGACCGCCTCTGACCTTCCCAAGGTCACTCCCGAGCTGCTCGCCTCCGTCCTGGCGCGCTACTCGCGCAGCAACGAGGGGATCGGCGCCATCCTTTCCAAAGTGGATGTGCAGAATCCGGAGGCCTCGATTGACCGCATTCTGAAGTTCGTCGACTACGGGCATGCGTCCATCGGCGGTCTCACCGGGGGCCTCGCGGTGGCTCTGGACGGGGTGTCGATGTGGCTGGCGTATAAGCTCTTCGACCTGGCTCAGATGGCGGACGGGCAGGAATCGAGCACCCGCTATATCACCATGGAGCCGTCGAACCTGCCGACGCCGCCGGAGATCGGCCTGCCGGACGATCTTGCGGACCGATGGCGTTCGATTTTGGCCCGCGCGTTCGCCGCTTACCACGAGGAATATCGCCGGCTCGATGCGCTGGCCGAAAGCGATCCGTCCCGTGTTCGCGCCCCGGCCGAGGCGAAGCCGGCCGTGCTGGCGCGCCTGCGAAAGAATTACGCGCTCGATCGGGCCCGCTATTTCATTCCCTTTGCCACCCACACGAACGTGGGCCTGGTGCAGAGTTCGCGCATGTGGGCGACCACGGTGAAGCACCTGGATTCACTGCCGAATCCGGAAGCGCGCGCCGCCGCCGCGCTGATTCGCGAGGAGCTGCTCAAACAATCGCCCCGCCTGATGCGGCACAGCTTCACCGAAGCGTCGTATTCCAAGCAGTGCGCCGACGAATTGGCGGCCAGCCTCCAACTCGGCCGCGATCGGCTTTCCTGCGACGCCCTGGCGGACGAAGTCTGGGTTCAGGTCGACCGCCGCGCGCCGGGATGGCTGCCGGAAAACCAGCCAATCGCCGAGGCGCTTCGCCATCGGTCGAATCGCTATGGCCAGCAGGGGCGCGCGCTGCGCCGCATGCGCGTCGCGTTTGCCTGGAACAATCTGGCGCTCGCCGAACTCCGCGATCTGAACCGTCATCGCACCGGCTGCCGCTATACGCCGCTCGTCCAGGCCGGATTTTATTTGCCGCCGGAGATCGATCGCACGCGCCATCAGGAGCTGCTGCGCGACCAGATGGAACTCACGCGGGAGCTGCTGGCGCGCGGTTCTCCGGCCTATGTGTATTCGCTGCTGCTTGGCGCGCAGACGCCATTCGAGCATACGACGCACGGCGACAAGTTTGTCTACGAAGCCGAGCTTCGCACCGGCATGGGGGCCCACTATCGCTATGCGGAGCATCTAAGCGCGGCCCTCAAGGCGTTCTTCGCCCAGGTGCCGGAAGCCAAGGCGTGGGTGGTGGAGGGGACGGCGGAGCCGGAATAGACGGGTGGGGCGCATGGTCCCCATGCGCTGAGCGACGTCGCAACCCGAAGCGCACGGGGACCATGCGCTCCACCCTGCGGCACTACGCGTGTCGAATTTTATTTTTCCCGTCCTCGCGCTCCTCTTCAAGCCGCGCCCGCTCGCTCGCCATTTGCTTCGTGATCTTCTCCACCTCGTCCGCCTTGCCATCGGCCAGGGCGCGCTCGCGCTGCTGCTTCAGGAAGATCTCCCGTTCGGCCAGCTTGCCTTGATAGACGCGGTCGATCTCCGCGAGCCTGGCCTTTTGGGCCGCGTCGAGCGGCCGGTTCGCCTCGGGATCGGACTTGGCCAGCCGTTCCATCGCCAATTCGTACGCGGATTTCATGCGTACAACTCAATGCGGGTTCAGCCATAGATCACGCCGAAAATCATCAGGCCGGCCGTCACCAGAAAGGGCGGCCACCAGCCCCCGCGTTCGTCCGACCAGTTTCCCTCATAACCCCGGAGGCAGGAGGCGAGGAGCAGCACGAGCGCCGCGGACCCGAGCCAATCGGCCCGCAGGTGGGCGGTGACGCAACCGCCGGGCAGGCCGCTGAAGCGCCGCAGGGCGAAAACGATCGCATGGAGCATCAGCCGGGCCGCGTCGTTGAACAGCGCCGTCAGAGCACCGGCCTGAGCCACGCCGGCGACGATTGCAGTGAACCCGGCGATGATCACCAAGGTGGCCAGCGGCATCAGCACCAGATTGGCCAGCAGGCCCACGGGTGCCCAAACGCTGAAATAGGTGACGCCGGTGACGGCGCTGACCAAGGCGGCCGCGGCCGAGAAGCCGAGCGCGGCGGCGAGGTGCCGTTGGACGGCTGAATGGCCGCGCTGCCAAAGGGTCTGGGTGGCCGCCGGCAGAAACGGGTACGGATCCCACACCTGCGACCAGCGGCGGGAAAGCGGCGCGCCCAATAGTATCAGCACCGCCACGACACCAAACGACATCTGGAAGCTGGCACCAAACTCCGCGCCCGGCGCGACGGCCAGCATGGTCGCGCCGGCCGCAGTGATCGCCGCCAGCGGGTTCATGGGCAAACCGATCGCGGACGCGAGTTCGACGGCGCCGACCATCAAAAAGGCCCGGACGGCGGACGGCGACGCCCCGGTCGAATCGACATCGAGCCAAAGCGCGCCGAGCACCAGGGGCGCCGCGACCGGGCGGGGCGTGCGCAACAGGGCCAGCAGGGCGTGCAGCGACAGAGCGACGATTCCGATGTGGAGCCCGTTGATGGCGAAGAGGTGCATCGTGCCCGTCCGCACGAAGAGCTGCTTTTGCGCGGCCGAGAGACCTTCTTTCCGGCCCAGCATCATCGCGCGGTAGATCGCCCCCAGGTCGGGATCGGAATCGAATCCCACGGCGAGCAGGTCCATCATGCGATCCGCGAGACCTTCGCGCCAGCGTGCATAGGCGGAAGCGGCCCGGCGAATCGCGACCAAATAGGCGGGGCTGAGCTCCCGTTGTATCCCGCTGCCGCGAAGATAGCCGTTGAAGGAATCCGGACCGCCGCGCCGGGGGACGGGCTTGAGCGTTCCCTGCAATTGGATCTCGTCGCCGCGGATCGGGAGCGGCGCGCCGCCCGCCAAATGCAGGGAAAAATAGATCGGCTCTTCGTTGGAGGACAACGTGCCGAATCCGCTCGCGAGCCAGGTGTTGGCGCGAACGCCGAAGCGCGCGGAGACCACGCGCTCATCCAGCGGATGGGGCGCGCCCATCCGCGCCACGCGAACGATCACGCTGGCGCGGTGCGGCTTGATCGCGCCCTCGATCGGCCGGCGGGCCGGATAGAGCATGCCGATCAAGCCCGCGGCGCCCGCCATGCCGCAAGCCCAGAGCACGTGCAGAGTCCGGCTGCGGCCGAAGGCCGCCATGAGTCCGATTGCGGCGGCGACGGCGCCGGTGGCGGCCGCGTGGGGAAACGGCCATTCGCCACCCAGGCGCCGAAGGGATGCGCCCACCAGGTATGGCACGACCAGCCAGAGGAGCGGCGCCCGGTGCCGCTGCGTCCGTTCCGCTTTGATTTCTGCGGTCATCGGAAGAACATAGCAGGTGCCGGCCGCGGGCCGGTGAAATGCCCGACGATCTACAGGCCGATTTTTTGGCAGCGACAGCGGTTTCCGAAACGGAAACGCCGCCCGGACCCGGCGCGCCGCTCGCGGCCCGCATGCGCCCGCGGCGGCTGTCCGAGGTCGCGGGCCAGGGTCATCTGCTGCAGGCGGGATCGCTCCTGCCGCGCCTGGTGGCCCAAAATCGATTCGGATCGCTGATTTTCTACGGTCCGCCCGGGTCGGGCAAAACCTCCATCGCCGAGGCGATCGCCGGGGAAACCAAATCGCGGTTTGTGCGCGTGAATGCGGTGATGTCGAACGTGGCGGAAATGCGGGAAATCCTGGCGGTGGCGCGCCGGCGCCCCGGCGGGGGCACGATTCTGTTCGTCGACGAGCTGCACCGCTTCAACAAGTCCCAGCAGGACCTGCTGCTGCCGGACGTGGAAGAGGGGAGCATCCGACTGATTGGCGCCACGACGCACAACCCCGGATTCTACGTGAATCCGCCGCTCCTCTCGCGCAGCCACCTGTTCCGCCTGGAGCCGCTGGCGCCGGCGGTCATCGCGAACGTGCTGGCACGGGCGTTGTCGGATGGGGAGCGCGGTCTCGGCGCGCGAAAAATTACAGCGAGCGCGGAGGTGCTCAACCATCTCGCGGTTCTTTGCGACGGCGATCTGCGCCGGGCGCTCAACTCTCTCGAAGTGCTGGCGCTGAGCCTGCCGGAAAATGGCGAGATCGGCCCCGCGGAACTCGAGGTCTTTGCCCGCGAACGGCGCATCCGGTACGACGCGGACGAGGATGAGCACTACGATACGATCTCGGCGTTCATCAAGAGCTGCCGCGGCGGCGACCCCGACGCGGCGATGTATTGGCTGGCCAAGATGCTGGCGGGAGGCGAGGACCCTCGGTTCGTCGCCCGACGCCTGGTGATTCTGGCCAGCGAGGACATTGGTCTGGCCGATCCCCTGGCTCTCCCGCTGGCGGTCGCGGCGCACCACGCGGTGGAGTTCGTCGGTCTGCCGGAAGCGGAGCTCACGTTGGCGCACGCGACGCTTTACATT
Source organism: Opitutaceae bacterium (assembly GCA_036502225.1). Classification (GTDB taxonomy): domain Bacteria; phylum Verrucomicrobiota; class Verrucomicrobiia; order Opitutales; family Opitutaceae; genus Palsa-1447. The sequence continues at coordinate 56,619 of DASXYY010000045.1, read as the reverse complement.
GCCGCCGCGCCGAAAAGCAATTCGGCGACTGTCGCGCTGGGTGAAGCGCATCGCGCGCTCAAGGAAAAGCCGGTGCAATCCGTGCCGGCGTATCTGCGGGACAAGGGCGGCGCCGCGAGCAAGCGCATGGAGCACGGCAAGGGATATCTTTATTCCCACGAATTTCCGGAGGGGATTTCGGGGCAGGCATACCTGGAGACCCCGCTCAAGCTCTACACGCCCGGCGCCAACGGCGCGGAAGCCCGGATCGCCGAGCGTCTGGAGCGCTGGGCCAAAATGAGGTCCGGGCAGCTTGCGTAGGCCGAATATTGTCACAAGCTTGTCGGGCACATGTCGTCGCGGTCGCGATTGATCAACCTGGGTTGGATCGCCGTCGGTGTTTTTGGCATCGCCGTGATCATTGTTCTGGGGTTTGGCCTGCGGAGCGAGCGCGGCGCGGAGCGCTGGGTTTCGCACACGCTGGAGGTTGAGGCGGAGCTGCGCTCCTTCGAGGCCGACATCAATGCCATGACGGGGGAACTGCGCGGATACCTCCTGGCGCGGGAAAACGGCTGGCTGGACACCTACCACGCCCGAGTGGACGAAGGCTGGCGCGAAGTGGCGCGCATTCAGGAGCTCACCCAAGACAATCCGGCCCAGCGGGATAACGTCCGGGAACTGCGGCGGCATCTCCAGGCGATCGTCGATTGGGGCGATCAGGTGACGACCCTGGCCGCTCACGGCCGCGGAGCCGAGGCGGCGCGGCTGGTCGGCACCGGGCAGGGTGAGAGCGACGTGGATGGGGCGCGCAACCTGATCCATGGCATGTGGAACGACGAGGAGCATCTGCTTCACACCCGGGAGGCGAATGCCACCTTGCTGCGGCGGGCCGGCTTCGTGCTCGCGCTGATCGCCGGCGCTCTGATGTGCGTGCAGTGCCTGGTGACCTACGGTTTCATCCAGGCCCGCTTTCGGGGCTTGGAGCGCGAGCAGGACCTTCTGAGGCAGGCGCAGGAATACGCGCAATGCATCGTGGCGACGGTGCGCGAGCCGCTGATCGTGATCGATCGGGATCTGCGGGTGGTATCGGCCAACCGCTCGTTCTATCTGTTGTTCGGGCTCTCGACCCTGGAGACCGAAGGGGTGCTGTTCGCGGAGCTGGGCGGCGGTCCCTGGAACATACCGGAGCTGTTCGCTCGTTTGCTGCGCGTCCTGGACGATCAGGATGAACTGCACAATTTTGCCCTGGAGCATGCGTTTCCCCGGCTGGGCCGCCGTCATCTGCTGCTGAGCGCGCGCAAAGTTTACCGGCCGGGCAACCACACCGGGCTGGTGCTGCTCGCGATCGAGGACGATACGGATCGGGCCCGGGGCCAGGAGCGACTTCAGCAGATCAACGCCGAACTCGAAGCGTTTGCCTACACGATTGCGCACGATCTGCGGGCTCCGCTCCGCGGCATGCAGGGCTTCAGCGAAGCGCTCCTCGAGGACTATCGCGACAAGCTCGACGAGACGGGCCGCAGTTACGCGCAGCATATCGGCAGCGCCGCCAAGCGAATGGACGATCTGATTCGCGATCTGCTGGAATACAGCCGGCTTTCGCGGACCGATGTGCGCTTGGAATCGGTGGCGCTCAGCCAGGTGGTGGCCGCCGCCCGCCAGCAGGTCGGCGAAGTGCTCACGGCGCGCGGCGCCGAGGTCGAGGTGGCGGACGCGCTGCCGTCCGTGCCAGGTCATTTTGGGATTCTCGTGCAGATGGTCGCCAATCTGCTCGATAACGGAACGAAGTTTGTCGCCCCCGGGGTAAAGCCCAAGGTGGCGGTTCGTACGGAGCTTAAGGACGGACGGGCGTGGATCTGGATTGAGGACAACGGCATTGGCATCGCCCCCCAGTTTCACCAGAAGATCTTCCGCGTCTTCGAGCGCCTTCATGCCCAGGATAGCTATCCGGGAACGGGGATCGGCTTGGCCATCGTTCGCAAGGGGGCGGAGCGGCTGGGGGCCGAAGTCGGGGTTGAATCTACGCTTGGACAAGGCGCCCGTTTTTGGATCGAATTGCCTCCCGACCCCGCGTGAAGACCTCCACGGACACCGCCGCCTTTGCCACCGTAGCCGCCGCCGTCGCCGATATTGCGGCGGGCCGCCTCGTCATCGTGACCGACGACGAAGATCGCGAAAATGAGGGCGATTTGATCATGGCGGCCAGCAAGGCCACGCCGCAGATGGTCAACATGATGATCCGCTACTGCAGCGGCATTGTGTGCGTGCCCACCCTCGACGTTGAGCTGCGGCGGTTGGGCTTGGGGCCGATGGTCGCGCGCAACCGCGAGATTCATCGGACGGATTTCACCGTCAGTGTCGACGCGGCGAGCGGAATCACGACGGGCATCAGCGCGGCCGATCGCACGCGCACGATTCAATTGCTCGCGGACCCGCGCTCCCGCGCCGAGGATCTGGTGCAGCCGGGGCATGTGTTTCCGCTGCGGGCGCGCGAAGGCGGAGTGCTGGAGCGCGCGGGCCATACCGAGGCGGCGGTCGATTTGGCCAAGCTGGCCGGGCTGCATCCGGCGGGAATCCTCTGCGAACTGGTAAACGACGATGGCACGGTGCAGCGGCTGCCCGAGATCATGGAGTTCAGCCGGAAATTCGACCTCAAGGTCATTTCCATCGCCCAGCTGATCGAACATCGCGCCTGCCGCGAACAGCTGGTGGAGCAGGTGCTCGAGCGTCCGTTTGCGTCCGAATACGGCGATTTCATCCTGCATGTGTTCCGCAGCAAGATCGACAACCGCCATCACTTTGCGCTGACCAAGGGCCAATTGGGGCCGGAACCGACGCTGGTGCGGGTTCAAAGCGAAAACCTGTTTGGCGACGTGCTGCGCCTGAAGGGCGTCGATACGCAGCGGACGTTCGCCCATTCGCTGGAAGAGGTGGCGCGGGCCGGCCGGGGCGCGGTGCTTTACATGGAGCACGCCAATGGCGGGGCCGAGATTGTCCGGCGAATTGAAAATCCGAGCGAGATGCCCATGAGCTTTCGCGACTATGGCATTGGAGCGCAGATCCTGGCGGCACTCGGATTGCGCAAGATCCGGCTCCTGTCCAACAGTTCCCGTCGCGTGGTCGGCCTCGACGGATACGGTTTGGAGATTGTCGAACAGATCTCCGTCTAACAAATCTCGTTGCGCCGGGCCGGGGGAAGGATGGACTAACCGGTTCCGACTATGAGCACTGCCGCTCCTCATCTCGCACCGGTGTCCGGCGCGCCCTTTCGGGTTGCGATCGTCGCCGCGTCCTACAACGAGCGGCTGATCGACGGCCTGTTGGGCCGGGTCCGGGAAGGGCTGCTGGCGGCCGGGGTCAAAACGTCCAATCTGACCGTCGTGCGCGTTCCCGGTTCAAACGAGATTCCTTTCGCCGCTCATCAAATCGCCCGGCGCAAAAAGCCCGACGCCGTCATTGCGCTGGGCGTGATCATCCGGGGCGACACGCGGCACTACGAATTGATCGGCGACGCCGTCACGCACGCCCTGCAGAACGTGTCGATTGCGACCGAGCGGCCGGTGATCAACGGCGTGGTGGTGGCGGAAAACGACGCCCAGGCCGTGGCGCGCTGCATCGGCCCGGTAAACCGCGGGGTCGAATTCGCACGGGCGGCGCTGGCGATGGCCGCGCTTCGCCGGCAATTACTTAAATGAGCCGCGCCCAATTCGCTCTTCGCCGGGACGGCCGGGTGGCCGCGCTCCAGTACATCTACGCCTGGAGCATCAATCCGCCGGCCAATCTGCTCGAGGACTTGCGGGTGTTCTTCCAGAACCAGGAAAAGCCGCGCGAGCATTATGCCTTTGGCGAAGAGATCATCCACGGGGTGATCGACCACGCCGCGGAGATCGACGCCCACATCCGTTCGCTCGCGCAGAATTGGGAGTTCGACCGGATTGCGCGCATCGACCTGGCGATCCTGCGCGTGGCGATCTACGAAATGATGTATCGCAAGGACATCCCACCGGTGGTCTCGATCAATGAGGCGATCGACTTGTCCAAGGAATTTTCCAATGCGGATGCGAAACGTTTCATCAATGGCATCCTGGACCGTTTGAAGGACCAGTTGGGACGCGACGCGCGCAAGGCGGAGAGCTGAGCCGATGTTCGGGCTAGTCAAGCGGTTCAAGGAGGGCCTCAGCAAAACCGTTGCGGCCATCGCCGGCAAAACGCGCGGGCTCTTTGGCGGACGCAAGATCGACGCGACGTCGATCGACGAACTGGAGGAGGCCCTGTACACCGCCGACTTTGGCGTGGAGACGACCACCGAAATCGTCGAGGAGATCAAGACGGCTTACCGGAAGGACAAGGAGCTCCGCGGACAGGAGGCCGGCGAGATCGGCGCCGCGGTGCTGCGACGGGTGCTGGAGGGCAGCGAGGGCCGGTTGCCCGAAGGGGCGCCGCCCGTGCAACCGACCGTGATTGCGATGATTGGCGTGAACGGGTCGGGCAAGACGACCACGTGCGCCAAATTGGGTTGGCGTCTCAAGCAGGCGGGGCGCGGCGTGACGCTCGCGGCCGCGGACACCTTTCGCGCGGCGGCGGTGGAGCAGTTGCAGAGCTGGTCAAAGCGGCTCGATTTGGATCTGGTGTCGAGCCACACCGGCGCCGATGCCGCTGCGCTCGCGTTTGACGCCTGGAAGGCGGCGAAGTCGAGAGGGCGGGACTATCTGATCGTCGACACGGCCGGGCGGCTGCATACGAAGACCAACCTGATGGATGAGCTCGCGAAGATTCGCCGGGTGCTCCAGAAGCACGACCCCGATGCGCCGCAGCACCGCTGGCTGGTGGTCGACGGATCGCTCGGCGCCAATTCGATCGAGCAGGCCAAAGTCTTTCACCAGAGCTTCGGCCTGACCGGATTGGTGGTGACAAAGCTCGACGGCACGAGCCGCGGCGGCGCGCTGGTGGGAATCTACCGCCAGCTCAAGCTGCCGATCTATTTCATCGGTTTGGGCGAGCAGCCGGAGGACCTGCAGCCGTTTGAGGTGGATGCGTACGCCAGGGCGGTGTTTGGGCTGGAGTGAGCAGGGTGGAGCGCGTGGTCCCCACGCGCTTTTCCGCTTTCGACGTCAAACGTGCCGGGGTCAGCGCCCCCGGCTACAGTTTCGCCGAAGCGCAGGGGGACCATGCGCTCCACCCGTGCCTACCGCCCCAGACGCCGCAGATCAAAAATCCGCCATCCGCCCGGCGTCAGATCGATCCGCCCCAGGCAATCGTCCGCGGGCGCGAGAATCGGGTGTTCGCGGTCGGCCAACGCGAAGGTGCGCTCGCCCGCGTCCATCACTCCGGGCGCTGGGTCGAGATTCAGCGTCAATTGCCGCGAAGCCAGATCGAGTTTCACCACCGTGCCGCGCACCGAATATCCCTGCAACTGCTGGGCGGTCGGGGAGCAATGACACGCCTCCGCGGCCGCGGCGAGGAGCGCGGCTTCCGGCACGTCGACCAGGAACGTCGTGATGCCGCCGCTGGGGCGGCTTGCAACCGCCGCCACCAGGGACGCGTGATCCGCCGAGCCCGCGAAATCAAGGGCCAGCGCGATGCGAGCGGAGCCGACACTCGATGTGCGCGTCCATTCGGCGGACGCTTCATCCGTGAGAAGGCTGGCGATACCAGGCACGCCCGAGGGATCGACACGTTGCAGATAAAGGCCGGAGGCGCTACGAAAAATGACCATCGCCGCGCTGTCGTGAAGCAGCGCCACGTCGAGGTTGAAGAAAGGCCTGGAAGAGAAATCGAGACGCACCGGGGCGGCAAACCGTGCGCCAGCATCTGGAGATGACGAGGCCCACGCCCCGCTGGGTTCGAGCCACGCGACTTCGACGCGCCCGCCGTCGAGGTCGAAGCGTTCCTCGAACGGCCCCGATCCTTCGTGCGGTTTGGCCGGCTGCGGTGCCGAAAGCACGCGACCGTTCATCCAATGCCGGCGGTGCAATCTCGCGAAATGGATCGCGGTTGAACCGAGATGCGTGGCATACATCACCTCCGCACCGCCGTCCAAAAGCGGCTGAAGTTGGATCGAGCCGATCGCTCCTTCCCGCGAGAGCAGATACGGAGCGGCCGCCGCATACGGGCCGGTCAGATATTGCACTGCGACGCGCGGCGCATCGTCGAGCGACGGCCACGCAGCCAGCAGCGAGTGGTTTTGAAGCACGGTGGCGACGGCGCCATCGCCGCCGTCGTGCCGAACCGACGGCTCCCAGTCGCGTCCGCCGTCTCGCGACTGCGTCCATACAAACCGGTTGCCCTTCAATGAAAACGCCGCCGCCAGATGCCCGCCCGGGGTTGCCGTCAGGATGGGCCGCTGGCCGAAGTCATCGGCCGCGACCAGAACTTTGGCGCCCCAACCGCCCGGTCCGCCCAGCTCCGAGCAATAGAAGGCCGGTATTCCTCCGTCGGTTTCAACCCATCCCAGCCACGTGCGACCCTGGCGATCGGTGGCGAGCGTCGGATGCTGGGCGGTTTCCGATGCCGGGGAGGGAAGCGAAACCAACGTAATTGCCGGGTCCGCAGTGGCCGGTCGGGCGACGGCTGAAATCGACGCGAGGAAAAGGAGCGTCAGCGCCCGCCTCATGACAGCCGCAGAGCTCGCCGCTGCAAAAGCGAAACCACGAGGAGCAGCGTGAAGGAGAGGACCAGAAGCATCGCCGCAAACCGATGCGCCTCGCCGAAGTTCAGCGCGGTGACTTCATCGTAAAGCGAAATGCTCGCCACCCGGGTGACTCCCGGAATCGACCCGCCGATCATCAACACCACGCCAAATTCGCCCAAGGTGTGCGCAAACCCCAGCGTCAACCCGGCCGCGATCCCTCGCCACGCCAAAGGAAGATGCAGCCTGCGCCACACGCGCCAAGGCGGCGCCCCCAAGGCGCGCCCCGCGTCCAGCAATTCGGCCGGCACACTTCGCAGGGCGGCCTGAAACGGCTGCACCGCGAAGGGCAGCGAATAGAAGCACGACGCCACGACGAGTCCGGAAAACGAGAAGGCGAGTGACGTTCCCGTCAGCTCGCGCCACCAGGCGCCCGGCGCGTGCAGCGGCGAAAACAGGACCAGCAGGTAGAATCCGAGGACCGTGGGCGGAAGGACGATCGGCAGCGTGACCGCGGTTTCCAGGGCCGGGGCGAATTTCCACCGCGTCACATTCAGCCACTGCGCCAGCGGCAGGCCGACCAGGCCCAGAACCAAGGTCGTCAGACCGGCCAGCCGCAGCGTCAGCCACAGCGATTGCCAGAGCGCAGGAGGCAGTCCGGCCGCCGTGCTCACTCCACGGTGACCGACTTGGCGAGATTGCGCGGCTTGTCCACGTCGCAGCCCCGTTCGACGGCAATGTAGTAGCTGAGGAGCTGCACCGGGATGGAGGCGACGATCGGCAGCACGGCCTCGTGGCAGTCGGGAATCGGGATGATTTCGTCCGCGAGTCCGGGCGGCAGTTCGCATCCCTCCGTGACGATCGCGATGATCGGACCCTTGCGGGCCTTGATCTCCTGCATGCTCGACACGATCTTGTTGAAGATCTCGCCCTTCGGCACGAAGAACACGCTCGGGCATTTTTCGCTGATCAGCGCGATCGGCCCGTGCTTCATTTCGGCCGCGGGATAGCCTTCGGCGTGCAGGTAGGAGATTTCCTTGAGCTTGAGCGCGCCCTCGAGGGCGATCGGAAACAGCGAAAGCCGTCCGAGGAACAGCATGTCCGTCTCCGATGCGAAATGCCGGGCGATCTCGCGAATGCGGGGCGCCTGCTTCAGGGTGTGCCGGACCAGGTCCGGCGCCTGCCGCAGCGCGTTCACGTATTGCACGCCATCGGCAAAGCTCATGTCCCGCATGCGGCCGATGTAGAGCGCGACCATGGCGCCGAGCAGCAATTGCGAGGTGAAGGCCTTCGTCGACGCGACGCCGATTTCGGGCCCGACGTGCTGGTAGATGCCGCCGTCCGCCTCGCGGGCGATGGTCGAGCCGACCACATTGTTGATTGCCAGAACCCGGTAGCCCTTGCGCTTGGCCTCCCGCAGTGCCGCCAGGGTGTCGATGGTTTCACCCGACTGGCTCATCACAAAAAACAGGGTCGCCGGATCGAGCGGAGAATTTCGGTAGCGGAATTCCGACGCATAATCGACTTCGACGGGCAGCCGGGCAAAGCGTTCGATCAGATGCTCGGCCACCAGGCACGCGTGCCACGCCGTGCCGCAGGCGCAGAACATGAACCGGTCGATCGAGCGGAATTCCGCCGGAGTCAGATTGAGCCCGCCGAATTGCGCCGTGCTGCCATCCTCGGAGAAACGGCCGCGCATGGTGTTTTCGAGCGCCTGCGGCTGCTCGAAGATCTCCTTCTCCATGAAATGGGCGTGCGTGCCCAAATCCGCATCCGTGATCGACCAGGTGATCTTGTCGACCACGGGCGAGACATCCGCCAGGTCGAGCGTGGTGATGGAAAAGCTGCCGGCGGTGAGATGGACGATTTCGCCGTCCTTCAGGTACACCACGTTTTGCGTGCGGCTGATGAGCGCGGACGCGTCGCTGGCCAGGATGTATTCGCCGTCGCCCACGCCGAGAATCAGCGGAGACGCCTTGCGCGCGGCGACGATCTCGCTGGGGAAGTCCACGCAAAGCACGGCGATGCCGTAGGTCCCCTCGACGTGATGCAACGTCTTGCGCACGGCCTCGACAAATCGGCTGGCCGGACCGCCGGAGGGCTCCTTCGCGTAGTGATACGCGATCAGGTTGCAAAGGACTTCCGTGTCGGTTTGCGACTGGAATGTATAGCCCTTGGCCGTGAGGAACGTTTTGATCTGGGCGTAGTTCTCAATGACGCCATTATGGATCAGCGCGATCTTGCCATCGCTGCTCACGTGCGGATGGGCGTTGGCATCGGTCACGCCGCCGTGGGTGGCCCAGCGCGTGTGGCCAATGCCGGTGCTGCCGTTCAGAGTATGGCGGGCGGTTTCCTGCACGAGATTCTGAACCCGGCCGACCTTTTTCGCCACGTCGAAGCCGTCCTTTTCGAGAATCGCGATGCCGGCGGAATCGTAACCGCGGTATTCCATGCGCTTGAGCGCCTCCAAGATGATCGCGGCCGCGCGCTGCTTCCCGATATATCCCACGATTCCGCACATAATTTAGTTGGCCAAATATCGCGTCCCGCCCACCTTGAGCAAGGATTTAGGACGCACCCCCATTTACATGACTACGCAGAAAAAAGTGCTCGCCGTCATTATGGGCGGCGGACGTGGAACGCGACTGGCGCCCCTTACCATGGAACGATGCAAGCCGGCTGTGCCGCTGGCCGGCAAGTATCGGCTGGTCGATATTCCGATCAGCAACTGCATCAATTCCGACATCAATCGCATTTTCCTGCTTACTCAGTTCAACACGGCGTCCCTGCATCGACATATACAGTCGACCTACCACTTTGATCCGTTCGGCGGCGGTTTTGTTGACATACTCTCCGCGGAACAAACGGAAAAGAGCGCCGATTGGTACCAGGGCACCGCCGACGCCGTGCGGCGAAACCTGATGCATTTCCGGAGTTTTCCGCACGATCTGGTGCTCATCCTTTCGGGCGACCAGCTCTACCGGATGGATTTTCGGAGCATCATCGATCAGCACCTTGCGACCGGTGCGGAAGTGACCATCGCGGCGGTCGCGTTTCCGGTTTCCAAATCGGAGGGACTGGGACTCATGAGGGTGAGCGACGACCTGGCGATTCAGGAGTTCGTCGAAAAACCCAAGGACCCCAAGATTCGCGAAAGCCTCGCGCTCAGCCCCACGCTCGAATCGCGCCTCAAGGAGCACAAGGACGAGAAGCACAACCTGGCGTCGATGGGCATTTACCTGTTCAACCGGGCCGCGCTGGCCGATTCGTTGGACAACAACATGACGGACTTCGGCAAGGAGGTCATTCCGTCGCTGCTGGGAAAGAAAAAGATCCACGCCTACATTTTCGAGGGATACTGGGAAGACATCGGCACCGTGCATGCCTTCTTCGAGGCGAACCTGGCGCTCGCCCAGCCGCTGCCGCCGTTCAACTTTTTCCTGCCGACGGCGCCGATTTACACCAAGGACAACTACCTGCCGGCGTCGAAACTCAACAAGTGCGACATCGACAATGTGGTCATTGGCGACGGGAGCATCCTGACGGATTCGCGCATGAAACATTGCGTGCTGGGCATACGCTCCTACATCGGCGAGGGAACGGTGCTCGAGGACGTGGTCGTGATGGGCGCCGACTTTTACGAGACCGAGGAGCATCTGCAGGACAATGTGGCGCGCGGCCGGCCTCACTTGGGCATCGGCAAGCGCTGCAACATCAAACACGCGATCATCGACAAGAATGCCCGCATCGGCGACGACTGCGTGCTGAGCGTCGACGGCAAGCCCGATGGCCGCTATGTTGACGGCAACGTGATCATTCGGGACGGCGTCCTCGTCGTGCCGAAAGGTGCGTCGCTCGCGCCGGGGACGCACGTTTGATCTGCCCGAAGAGGGTGGAGCGCGTGGTCCCCACGCGCTTCGGCGCCAAACGCGGATAAAGGTCAAAGCGCATGGGGACCATGCGCTCCACCCATAGACTGCGCTAATCGCGCGGAAGGTACGCCCCGCACGACTCCCGCACGACCAGCCGCCCGGCCAAGAGCACCGTCCGCGCCGGCAGGGCCGGCTGAGCGAGACGGTCGTTGAGCGCCGCGAACGCGGCCACCGCGATGTCGCGGGTGGGCTGCTGCAGCGTCGTCAGCGTGACTCCGAGGAGCGAGGCAAAGTTCGCGTCGTCGAATCCGACCACGCGTATCCGATCCGGCACCTTGGTCCCGAGCTTTTCGAGGGTCCGCAGCAGCTGGGCGGCCGTCACGTCGTTGCCGCAGATCACCGCTTCCCATTTTTCGCCCACGAGGCGCTCGCGGACGAACGCCACATTCGACGCCTCCCCGATGCGCACCCAATCCGTCGGCGACGCCTGCTCCTGGCGGGCCAGCGCCTCGCGCACGCCCGCGATCCGCGCGTCGACGGTCGGCGCATGGCCGGGCCGCGCCAGGAAGGCAATGCGGCGGCAGCCCAGCTTGATCAGGTGCTCGGCGAGCTGATACGCGCCTCCGACGTTGTCGACGCCGACCAGATCGAAACGGCTGCGCTGCGGAAACGGAACGATATCGCGGTCGAGCAGGATGAGGGGGATGCCGGCGCTTCCGAGCGCGTCCGCGATCCGCCGATTGGCCGCCGCGCCGCCGCCGCTCAATTCAAACGGCGCAAAGAACACGCCTTGAACGGCCCGCGCGATGAACTGCTCGCACATCGCCCAGGCGTGGCGCTCGCTCCCATCCGACTCGGTGCCGGGAAGCGCCGAACCCCCATAGAGCAAGGCGTAGTCGTGCGCCCGGGCCAGACTGGAGATTTCTCCGCAGATCATTTCAAAGATCTCGGTCGTGCCGCGTTCCGGAACGAGCAGCCCCAATTGGCGCGAAGGCGTCCCCGGGCTGGCGTTGGGGGCCTTCACAAAGGTGCCTGACCCTGCCCGCCGTTCGATCAATCCCTCCGCTTGCAGGTCCCGCAGCGCTCTCGCCACGGTGGGCCGGGAAACGCCAAACCGCTTCACCAGCTGGGCTTCGCTGGGAACCTTGCCGCCCGCGTAGCGCCCGCTCGCGATATCAGCCAAGAGCTCGCGCGAAATCTCACGGTGCTTCGGCAGGGTGCGATCCATAAGCTGTAACTAACAGCATCGAACCTGTAATAGCAAGAAACAGCCAAGTTGTAATAACAGATCTCGCCTCCGAAGGGTGTCAAACTATGTTCATAACACGGGCAAAAGCCCGAAACCATGAATACAGTCGTCCCGTTCTCACGTACGCCCGAGTATCTGGTCGCCAGCGACTTCGACCAGACGCTCAGCTTCAACGACTCCGGCCACGTCTTAGCGGAAATGGTTGGAATCAAGGATTTTGCCGATAAGGTTGCGGGCCTGTCCCGCTCTACTTTGGTCAATCAGGGCGCGGAGCTGGCTTATCTGCTGCGGCACGATCCGGCTTTCCGGGGCGTGCGGCCTGAGCATCTGATTGCCGCCGGCAAACGGGTCCGCCTGAAGCATCACGTGGCCCGTTTTGCCTCGATCCTAGGAGGTGATTTGGGCGGAAACCAATTTCGATTCTATGTGATTTCGGCGGCTCCTCAGGAGGTGGTGCAATCGGCCCTCGAAGGAATCGTGCCCGCCGACCACGTCTTCGGCGCGCAATTCGAATACGAGCGGAGCACGGGTGAGATCGCCGCGATCCGCCGGGTCCCCGCCGGCTACGGCAAGGTGGCGGTTCTGCAGGCCCTGGGCTCGAAGCTGGGAATCGCGAGCGACCGCACCATTTACATCGGCGACGGCAGTTCCGACCTCCAGGTGATGCACGATGTGAACAGCCGCGATGGATTCACGATCGCGGTCTCCGAGACCAAGTCGATCGGCCGCATCGCGGCGCGCACGGTGCTGAGCGACGACGCGCTCAGCGTGCTGGTCCCGATTCTGGAGGACATTGTGCACTGGGATACCCGCGAGATTCGCGACCTGTTCCAATCGCACGGACTGGCCGTCAAGGAGTGGGACAAGATTCAGACGGATTGGGTCAGCTTTCACGAGCAGGCCCCCAGCGGCCCGGACGAGACGCCCCGCAAGGAAGAGACCGCGACGTGAAGCCGCGGCTCGCGGTGAGCGCGCTGTTTCTGGCCAACGGCGCGCTGCTCGCCACCTGGGTATCCCGCCTTCCGGCGGTTCAGTCGGCCCGTTCGCTGAGCCATGGCCAGATCGGCCTGGCGCTGCTGGCCATGGCGGCGGGCGCGTTTATTTCGATGCCCCTCAGCGGTGCGTGGTCGGGGCGGCTGGGCACCCGGCGCATTTGCGGCCTGGCCGGCGTGGCGTACGCGGCGCTGCTGCCGACCCTCTGGATTTGGCCCGGCCGCGCCGGCCTGGCGATCGGACTTTTCGCGTTTGGCTGTGTGCATGGGGCGCTCGACGTCGCCATGAATGCGGAGGCGGTCGCGGAGGAGAAGCGCCACGGGCGGCCGATCATGGCGTCGTTCCACGCATTGTTTAGCTTGGGCGGGTTGTTGGGTGCCGCGGCGGGGGGAATTGTCGCCGGCGCGGGGATCGCGACGCCGTGGCATTTCTTGGGTGCAGCCATTGTCTGCGGCTCACTCATAGCCTGGGCGTCTATGCGTTTAAGTGTAGCCGGGGGCCTATCCCGGGGTGGAGCGCGTGGTCCCCACGCGCGGTTTGACGTCGAAAGCGCAACCGCCGGGGTCAGCGCCCCCGGCTACAGCGCAAGCGCGCGATCTCGGAAAACCCGCACGGCGATATTCGAGCCGCTCATCCTCGCCCTCGGCCTGATCGCCTTCTGCAGCATGATCGGGGAGGGCGCCATGGCCGATTGGTCGGCGCTCTTTCTGCGCGATGTGCGGCAGGCTTCGGACGGGACCGCGGCATGGGGTTACGCCTGCTTCTCCGTGACGATGGCGTTCGGGCGTGTGCTGGGCGACCGGCTGATCGCCCGATTTGGACCCGGCCGCATGCTTCGGGCCGGTGCGGCCGCCGCCGCCGCCGGACTGGCGGCCGCGGTCGCGCTGCCTTCGGCCGCCGCGACGATGGTGGGATTTGGCCTGGCCGGACTGGGCTTCTCGACCATCGTGCCCATCGTATTCAGCGCGGCTGGACGGGTGCGCGGCCGGCCGGCCGCCGAATCGCTCGCCGCCGTCTCGACCACCGGTTATCTGGGGTTCCTGGCCGGCCCGCCCGCGATCGGGCTCATCGCTTCCGCGATCGGTCTGCGCTGGGCGCTGGGCGTCGTGGTCGCCACGAGCGCCGCCGGCATCGCGCTCGCGGGCTGGGTGGACCGCGCCGGCTCGCCGGAGCGGCGGCATGACAAAGGCTTGACGACCGAAAAGCTGGCGCGCATACCTGCGGCGCAATGACGCCGGCCGCCCGCACTCCGAAAACGCTTCGTTCGCTCGCGGGGACGAGTGTTTATGGCGTCATGTTCGCGCGAAATCGCGCCTCGGCTGGCCGGCCGCATTAGATCCCGACTCAAATCAACGATCTTTGCCCTGCTCGCCGAAAGGAGAGCAGGGTTTTTTTGCATATGAACCCGTCCACCTCGCTTCGCTCCAGTCTCGGCTCCCTGCCGAGAGAGGCCTGGTTTTTGTTTCTCGGCGCGTTCATCAACAAATTCGGAGGGTTCGTCGTTCCGTTTTTGACGCTTTATCTGACCGGCAAGGGCTATTCGCTCGGGCAGGCGGGCATCGCGGTGGGCGCCTACGGGGTCGGCAATCTCGGAGCGAGCGTCCTCGGCGGGCATCTGGCGGACCATTTGGGCCGCCGTCCGACCATCGTCCTCTCCATGTTTACGGGAGCGGCGTCAATGCTGCTGCTGGCGCTGGCCGGCTCATACCCCGTGATCCTCGCCCTTGCGTGCCTGGTCGGTCTCACGGGCGAAATGTACCGGCCCGCGAGCAGCGCGCTGCTCGCCGATCTGGTGCCGCAGGGGGAACACCGCGTGACGGCGTTTTCAGCTTACCGCACGGCGTTCAACGCCGGGTGGGCGTTCGGTCCGGCCACCGCCGGATTTCTCGCCGGGCACGGTTTTGGCTGGCTCTTTGTCGGCGATGCCGCGACGTCGATCCTCTTCGGCCTCGTCGCCTTCGTCGCGCTTCCGCGCGGAGGGCATCCGGCGCCGAGCGGCTCGGGCGTGCTCGAAATGGCCAAAATTTTTCGGCAGGACGGCCGCATGCGGCGCCAGCTGGCGGGCACGCTCGGCATCGGGCTGATTTTCGCCCAATACACGACCACGTACGGGCTGGCGGTCACCCATTTCGGAATGAGCCCGGCGGTCTACGGCTTTCTGATCTCCGTCAACGGCGCATTGATCGTCTGCTGCGAATTGCCGCTGACCACGATCACCCGCCGGCTGCCCGTGCGCGCCACCATCGCGACGGGCTACCTCGTGGCGTCCCTGGGATTCGTCCTGAACGCCTTTGCCCGTTCGCGCGCGGGCTTTCTCGCTTGCGTCGGACTCTTTTCATTGGGCGAAATGATCGCGATGCCGGTGTCGAGCGCCTATATCTCCGAATTGGCCGGTGCGGGGAAGCGCGGACGTTACCTGGGCCTTTCGGGACTCACGTGGTCCCTGTGCATCGTTTTGGGTCCGAACCTCGGCCTGCACCTATTCGCCTGGCACGTCGACGCCTGGTGGTTCGGCATGGCGGCGATCGGTCTGCTGGCCGCGATCATCGTATGAGCGGCGCCGGAAGCCGGGCGCTCTTCGCCCGCGTGCGGGCCGAAATGCCGCTCAAGGCCTTCGGGACCACCGCGTTCATCACACTCTTTTTCGTCGCTTATTTCGCCGCGCTCAATCACCCGCAATTTCCGGTGCGCATCATGCGGCCGGGTGTGGTGGACGCCCTGGTGCCCTATCAAACCTGGACGATCGGCATCTATTTCACGCTCTGGGTTTACGTTTCGCTTCCGCCGGCCCTCATGAGAAACCGCCCGGAGCTTTACCACTATGGCTGGGTTTCCGCCGCGCTCGGGCTGTCCGGCCTGGCGGTCTTCACCTTCTGGCCGACCAAGGTGCTGCACGAGGGCGCGGATTTCCTGAAACGCGTCGATCCGGGCGGCAACGCCTTTCCGTCGATGCATGCGGCGTACGCCGTGCTCACGGCGGTCGTTCTCGATCGGATCCTCCGCTCGCTCGGCGCGTCCCTCGGCTGGCGAATCTTCAACGCGGCCTGGTGCGGCGCGATTCTTTACTCGACGCTGTCGACCAAGCAGCACGTTTTCAGCGATATCGCCGTGGGATCGGCGATGGGGCTGATTGCCGCTCAGTTCTTCAGCTCGTCCAGGTTGAACGTTCCGGACTGATCGCCTTCCAGCGAGGCGCGCAGATGGGAAAGTCCGCGGCGTTCGAGATCGGCGATCGTCGTGTCGCGAAGCAGGAAGATGTTCGCGATCTGCTTGTGGCTGATCTGGCTGCGGGCGCTGCGATCGGTCGAATAGTGGCGCGTCACGTGCGCCATCTTCTGGGGGGTCTTGCGGCCCTTGGCGGCCTTCTCGAAGGAATACGGAAAATTGCAGACCCATTCGCGGATTCCGCCGACGGCCCAGTCGATCACGACTTCGGTCCGGACGGGTTTGCGGGTCAGCGATTTTTGGGAGGGGTAGCGCAGGAGCGCCTCGAGGCAAATATCGAGCGTGCGAAGAAAGTTGTGGCCGAGGAGCAGGACGCGGGCGATGCTCTTGGCTTCGACCGGATTGGCCAGCGCGGCCATCACCAGGTCCTCGCCCTCGTCGGCGCAACGCTCCTTGATCGCCAGCGCTTCGCGGATGAACACGTCGCGGCGGGAAGGATCGGCCTGACCCCAAAGTGAAAAGCACGTTTCGGCGAGGCTCTTCAGAGCCTCCCAGAGCTGAACCTGGCGCCCGAGGTATTCGATCCGTGTCTGGTCCTCGATCTCCCGGCTCTGCAGCATCAGTTCGCTGAAACGACAGTGGATCTGCAGCTCGGCCTTGGCCTTGCCCTGCAGAAAATAACCGTGGTCGATGGGACCCGGCGAAATTTCCTCCGGAAGATCGCTCATGAATTGGGGCAGGGACTCCTCCGGCCCACTAGGATCAATCGGCATGATCGGAGCCCGCTTGAGAATTGTTTGCGTGATCGAGCAAAGAGCGTTCCTTCAGCAGTTCAGCGCGCCGGCGGGCCGCATCCTCCAGCGCGGCCGATCGGTCGGCGACTTTGGGGACCTTGAGCACGAATCCGTCGGAGTCTTTGGTGCCCAAATGAATCACGTCCATGCCCGCCTCCTTGGCGGCCAGGTCGAGACTCTCGTTGAGAGTGAGCTGGCTGAAATCGCCGGTAATTGGCGATTTGGCATTGGCTTCCAGCGCAATGTGCACATGAAAACGAGCTGACAAAACCCGAATCACGTTTCCTAACGGCGCATGGCTGAAGTAGATAGGCGCGGGCGTCGATGACCCGACGAGAAGTGAAAGAATCAGTGGAAAAGTCATCGTTGGGCGGGAAGCGCTGCTAACATTGACCGAATTATATCAGCGATTTCTGACCGCTGGTCCGGCCTACCTCATGCACTTTCCTGCCCCCGAATCGTCCTTTGGAATCACCCATCCCCTTGGACTTCCCCGGCCACTCGATCCCGACAATTTCTTCGGCGCCAAACCGGTTTTCTTTGCCCGAAACCTCATGCCGGTGCCCACCGGCTGCCTGGCGCACTTCGATCTGACCGTCTACCGCCCCTACCTGAAAAGCTTGGTTTCGCTGCTGGCGGACCTGGAGCCAGGGTGGGAGGGGCCCGGGCTGGTCGACGATCCCCCCCGGTATTGCCTGGTCCGCGACGGCATGCCGGCCCTGTTGCCGCCGGATTTTCGCACCCTTCTGCCCGATCCACCCCGCGTGCGTCTCGAAACGGTTTTGAGCCATTTCGATCGCACCCACGGCCAGGCGCCGGCCCTGCAGCTCCTCGACCTGCTGACTCTGATCAGCGAGGACCTGGGCGCGGCGCGCTTCGCCGCCGTCACGGCCTCCCGGCCCTGGGTCAAAGAATTCCTGCGCTAAGCGCGCAGCCGCGTTAAGTGAAGCGCCCCGCTTTTCCGGCGGGGCGCTTTTCGCGGATCGCCCTGCGATCCGCGTCCGCCGTAGCGCAACGCGCGAAGGAGGACATTCAACCTTCGACCCGAGAGCGCAACCGGGTGGAACGCATGGTCCCCATGCGCTTTGGCGCCAAACGCGGGTAGACGTTGAAGCGCGTGGGGACCACGCGCTCCACCAACAAAAAGGCCGCGCCTTTCGGCGCGGCCTCGGCTTTTAATACTAATACCGGTCAATTCCCCGGCGTCGTCGGATTGGTGTGCAGGACCTGATACGTCTTCTGCACCACCGGCGAGCTCGAGTACCAGACTTGGTTCGAGGCGCTCGGCACCGCCATCGACTGAAGCGTGTAATTCGCGGTGCCGCTGGAAACCGAGACCGTCACCGACGGGCTGTAGTACCACGTTTGCCCGCCGTCCACGCTGGCCCCGGCGCGGAGCGTCCAGTTCCCCACCTCGGTGAAGGAGATGCCCAGCGTGCGGCTGCTGTTGCCGCCCGAGGCGCTGGCCGTATCGACATTCCAGACACCCTCCGGCGACATCCACTCGATGGAGTGCTGGGTCAGGTTGTTGTCCGGCGCGAACGCCGTGCTCGAGACGTAGAACGGGGATCCCGTGTAGCCCGTCGCGGAGGCGGTGATCGTCGCGGAAGGCGGCGAGCTCGGATTGACACCCGTGCCCTGGAGGGTGAACTGGAACATCGGGGTCGACGAATCGTTGGAAACGCCCGTCAGCGTGCCGGTCTGCAATCCCAGCACTTGGGGGGCGAAGGTGAGCGGAATGGACGTGGACGCTCCCGGGGCGACCGTGATCGGCAGCGCGACGTTGGTCGAGAAGTTGCCCGTCACTCCAAGTTCCCCGATCGTGACGGTCTTGGTGCTCGAGTTCGTCACCACCGCGTTCATGGTCGAGGTCGTGGCCGCGTAGCCGGGAACGCCGGGCGGCACCGCATTCGGGAACACAATCGTGCCGAGTTGCTCGACGTTCGATGACGACGTGAAGTTCGCCGACACGTTTTCGTTGCCGGTCACGCTGATTGTCGTGGATGCCGTTTCGTTGCTCGCGACGTCGTTGCTGCCGGTCCAACCCACAAAGACATAGCCCGAGGTGGCCACCGCGGCGATCGGCGCCGCGGTGCCGACATCGAACGTGCCGCTGCCGGTGGCCGTCCCGCCCGAGCCCGCGGTGACCGTCACGACGCCCTGCTGCACGAACTGCGCCGTCAGGGCGTAGTTGGCGTTCATGGTGATCGTGGTCGAAGCGCTGCTCGCCGATCCCACGGCCGACGCTCCGGATCCGCCCCAGCCATTGGTGCGATAGCCGCTGGCGGCCGACTCGGAGATATTGACGACTGCGCCGGGCGAATAGACGCCCGCTCCAACGTAATTTCCGC
Organism: Opitutaceae bacterium; assembly: GCA_036502225.1. Taxonomy (GTDB): domain Bacteria; phylum Verrucomicrobiota; class Verrucomicrobiia; order Opitutales; family Opitutaceae; genus Palsa-1447. The sequence goes on along the minus strand of DASXYY010000045.1, from coordinate 37,588 downwards.
CCGCGCTGGGCGAGGCGGTGATCGTCAGACTATAGGTTTGGGCCACTTTCAACACGAGGATGGCGCTGCCGGTGCCACCCGCATTGGTGGCGGAAATCGTCACATTGAACGTGCCCGTGGCAGTCGGCGTTCCGGTGATGACGCCCGTTGCGGTGTTGACCGTCAGGCCGCCCGGCAGGCCCGCCGCATTGTAGCTGGTCGGGTTGTGCGTCGCCGTGATCGTATAGGCGGTCGTGGGCTCATTCAGATTGTCGCTCAGCGTCAGCGCGCTCGTGATGACCGGCGCCAGCATCGTGAAGTTGGCCGTGACCGTCTCATTGCCGGAAACGCTGACAGACGTGCTGGCGGAAGAACTATTGGCGACGCCGGTTCCGGTCCAACCCGAGAACACGTAGTTCGCGGTCGCGGTGGCCGCGATCGGAGCGCTGGCACCGAGGTCGAACGTGCCGCCACCCGTCGTCGTTCCACCCGTGTTGGCGACGACGGTGATGACGCCTTGCTTGACGAAGTTGGCGACAATCGACGTGTTGGCCTGCATCGCGATGTAGGTCGAAGCGGCGGAAACGTTTTGGACCATGCTCGCGCCAGATCCGGTCCAGCCCGAGGCTCGATAGCCGGCCGCCGGTGTTGCCGTGATCGCGGCCGCGGAGCCATAGGCGTAGGTGCCGGCGCCGGAAACGGTGCCGCCGGCCGCGGGCGAAGCGGAAGTCGCCAGTGTGACGCCGATCGAAATGACCAGCGTCGCGTTGCCGGTGCCACCGGCGTTGGTGGCACCCAACGTGACGTTGATGCTGCCCGACGCCGTGGTGGAACCGGTGATGACTCCGGTGGACGTATTGATCGTCAATCCGCTCGGCAGGTTCGACGCGCTGTAGAGGGTCGGATGGTGCGAAGCGGTAGTCGAATAGGTGAACGATTGTCCGGAAATGGCGGAAGCGGTCAGCGGACTCGTGATGACCGGGGTATATTCCGTGAAGTTGGCGGTGACCGTTTGATTGCCGCTCACGACGTCGGTGGTGGAGGCGCTCGAAGCGCTGGCAACCCCGCTGCCCGACCAGTTGCCGAAGAAGTAGTCGACGTTGGTCACCGTGGCGGCGATGGGCGCCGAAGACCCGACATCGAACGTGCCGCTGCCGGTGGCCGTTCCTCCCGTCGTGGTCGCGACGGTCAGAACGCCGCGCTGAATGAAGTTCGCGGTCAACACGCGATTGGCGGTCATCGGGATCGTCGTGGACGCGCTGCTGGCCGAAGCCACGGAGGACGCGTTGGCGCCGCCCCAGCCACCCGTGCGGTAGCCGGAGCCCGCCGTCTCCGAGATCGAGGCCGTCGCGCCCGACGCGTAAGTGCCGGCTCCCGTGAAGGTGCCGCCAGCGGAAGGGGAACCCGTGATCGTGAGCGAGTAGTTGACCGTAATGGTCAGCGTGCCGGTGCCGGTGCCGCCGGTGTTCGTCGCGGTCATTGTCACCGTGTAGGTTCCGCCGGTCGACGCGGTGCCGCTGATCAAACCCGTGTTCGTGTTCACGGTGAATCCGGCGGGAAGATTGGTCGCGTTGTAGCTGGTGGCCTGGTTGGTCGCGGAAATGGTGTAGGTCATCGTCTGGCCGGAGACGCCGGAAATGGAGGCGTTGCTGACGACGGGCGCGTAGGCGGTGACGTCGGACTGCAGCACCACGTAATTCTGGCCGGGGCCCGTCAGCGCGACGAGATTCGACGTGGGGGCGTTCACGTTTGCCTCCACCCACGAGATCATGCTTGCGGCGCCGTAATTGTTGCTGCTGTTGAGCGTGAACCAGTACGCGCTGTTCTGCGCATTGATCGCCTGGTCGACCAAGTCCCAGATCGCAATCTGCAGGCCGGCGGCCGCCGAGCTGCTCATCGTCGCCGAATAGTACTGATGCCAGAGCTGTTCGATTTCCTTCGAGACCTCAGCTCCCATGCCGCTCCCCACGTCGGGACCGAGGCTGAGGTTCTCGGCGCTGTAGTTCATGACGCCGGAGCCGCTCCAGTGCCAGGGGTCGATGCAGAATCCGATCACGGCGTTGCTGTCGATCGAGAGGTCGAGCACGCCGGCATACACGTTGAGGTCGTTGCCCACGCCCGAGCTTGAGATGTTGACGACCTCGTTCGCGCCGGTGCCGTTCTCCGTCAGACTGACGTTTTGGCCCGGGAGGGCGGCAGCGGCACCCAGAACCAAAGCCAGTGCTGCACCAAGCGACGAAAGTTTCATGCCCCAATGTTAGCAGCGCCCCGGGGTTCGGTGGGGCGGCGGAAACCGCTATTTCGAGATCAGGTCCGGATGCGCCGCGATATGGGACATCAGGTACAAGTTCGGTAGGTAAATGGCTGCGGCCAAGAGACCTACAAACCCAAGAATGATCAGGGTCAAGAGAGGCTCGATCAGCTTGGGCAAATTTTTCGCATCCCGCAGGGCCTCTTCTTCGTACATTTCCGAGATGCGCCCTAGGATGATAGAAGGGTCGGCGGCGGAGGCCGCCACCTTCATTTGGTCGGCCAGCATGTTGCCGAGTTTTCCGATCCGATGGCGCTCGCGAAGGAAAGCCTGGTAGAGGCTGGCGGAGCGGGAAAGATGGCCGCTGACCGCCTTGAAGTACGCGGTGTATTCGACGTGGTCGGCGACGCTCGCCGTGATGGCAAAGGCGTCCTTTTGGTAGACGCCGGTTTGATACAGCATCGTCAGTGTCCGTAGGCTGCGCGACATGATTTCCTTTTGCAGGAGCAGGCCGAGCTTGGGAATTCGAATGACCGCGCGTTGGGAGATCGGCTGTTTCAGAATCCAGCTGCGCCGAAGAAAGGCGAAAACCGCGACCACGGGCGGAAAGAACGCGACCGCGGGGTGGGTCGAGCAAAACTGCAGCATGTCAAACAGCATCTGGGTGGCCGGCGGCAGCTTCGTATGGAACATCACGAAATTCTTCGTGATCATGGGCAGCACCATGAAATTCACGACGACCATCGCGATCATCAGCAGGATGCCGATGAAGGTGGGGTAATAGAGGCCGGCCTTGATCTCCCCGGTGATCATCAGCCGATTGCGCGTCATGAGGGCCAGCTTCTGGAAGACGGCGTCCAGCTTGCCGGAAGTCTCGCCCTGCTCGACCATGGATATGGCCACATTGGTGAAGGCCTCCGGAAAGTTCCGCATCAGCGCGGCGATGCTCGAGCTGCTGCTCTTTTGCTCGTAGAGGGCGGCCATGACGCCGCGAAAATAGGCGGTTTCGGCGCTGGGGACCACCAAGTCCAAGGCGGTGCGGAAATCGGCGCCCAAGTGCAGCGCGACGCCCATGCCATTGTAGAACTTCTCGAGCTCAGTGACCGTGGCGCTCTTGCGGCTGAAGGTCGTGCGCACCTTCCGGTCGAAACCCGACAGGGTTTTTTCGCTCAGCTCCTCGTCGTCGGCCTTGCCGGCCGCGAAACGCGCGCCTCCCGCCGACACCGGGCCATAGACTTCCACTTCGCGGTTGCGGCCCCGGTGGCGGATCATGAACACCCGGAAGGTCCAGGGATAGGTGAAGCTCGCCATGATGTTATCCGACGGTGTAGAGAACTTTGCGCTGCGCCTCTTCGAGCGAGGTGAGACCTTCGGCCACGCGGGTCAGCGCCTGGACACGCAGCGGCTTAAAGCCTTTTTTCTCCGCCGCGGTCGAGATGGCGCGCATGCCCGCCTCGCCGCGGATCAATTCAAAGATTTCGTCGTCCGGTTCGAGCAGCTCCATGATGGCGGTCATGCCGCTGTAGCCTTTGCCCTGGCAGCGGGCGCAGCGATTGTCCTGGCCCGTCGAATACATGGTCGCCGGCGGCTCGAGACCGGAGTCGAGAAAGCACTTTTCCGCCGCGGGCGTGGTCTTGATCGCGATCTTGCACACCGGGCACAGGCTGCGAATCAGGCGCTGCGATTGGGCGGCAATCAGGGTGTCGGCGACCATGCCCGCGGGAATCTTCAGGTCGGCGAGGCGGGTCGGGACGGCGGCGGCGCTTCGGACGTGAAGCGTGCTGAACACCAAGTGGCCGGTGTGGGCGGCGCCCACGGCCATTTCCGCCGTTTCCGGGTCGCGGATTTCGCCGACCAGGATGATGTTGGGCGCCGAGCGCAGAAACGACCGCAGCAGCGAGGCGAAGGTGAGCCCCTTGACGTTGTCGACCTGGGCCTGGTGGGCGCCCTCGATCAGTTGCTCGATGGGATCCTCCGCCGTCATGATCTTGATTTCGGGGCGGTTCAACTCGTTCAAGGCCGCATAAATGGTGGTCGACTTGCCGTGGCAGGTCGGGCCCGTGAATAGGAACATCCCGTCGGGCCGGGAAATCAGACGGCGCATCTGGCGCAAATCCGCCTCGCGCATCTGCAGGTCCCCCAGCGTGCGGATGCGATTGTCCATTTTTCGCAGGCGCAGGCTCATGTTCTGCGCGCGGTCGAAGTCGCGGAACGGGGTCGCCTCGACGCGGAAATCCACGGGCGAGCCGTCAAACAGCACGCTGAAGCGCGAGCTGATGGCCTGGAAGAACGGCCCCGACATCTTGGCCATGTCGCGCAGGATGCCGACCACCATGCCCCAGCGCTGCTCGCTGAAGGTGTAAAGCGTCTGCAGCATGCCGTCCTTGCTGATGCGAAAGACGCCGGAGCTGCGCTCGAACATCACGTGCAGGTCCTGCGCGTTGGCGACGATGGCCTGCCCGATCACCCAGTGAACGAGCTGCTCGTCGGTCGTGCCCAGCCGGTCGGGATCGATGCGGCGGATCATTTCGGTCGTGAGCTTGATTTCGACCGCCTGGGTGAAGGCGCCGCCCTCGACCTGAACCGGCGCGTTCACCCGCACGTCGGCGGCCCGGGACTGCTGGACCGCCTGCTTGAGCTGGTCGAGTTCGGTCAGCGAGAAATAGATCGGGCGGCGGTGCTCGTCCTCCACTTCGGCGCGAAACATCGCCGTGAACTCGTCGCATGCCGGATGCGGCGGCATTTCGTGAAACGCCACAAAAAAGGCGCTGGGCGTGCGCTTGTAACAGAAGCCATGATACGCCTGCGTGGTCCGCTGCGCCATGCTGAGCAGTTCCTTGGGCACGTCGAGAAACCGGACGTCCACCACTGCGCCGCGCTGGCGGAGGAAGAGCACGGCCTCGCGCAGGCCGGCCGGCAAATCGCCGACGGCCATGTTGCGCTCCAGCCCGGCCCGGGCCGCGGCGCGGACGGCCGGCTCCAGGACGAAGTGATCCAGGATGAACTGCAGGGCCGCCCGGTCGTCGGCGTAGCCGGGGGGCTCGGCCGGCAGCGCGCCTTTCGGCGGATGATCGTAGGTGTGCCGGAGATTCTGGGCCTGGCGGTCGCGCAGTTCGGCCGCGATGCGGCGATAGCTTTCCTCGGGCACGAGCGCGCGCCCCGAAAACCAGGGCGGCAGAAGCGCGGGCTGCTTGCGGGGCGGCTGGAAGTGGCCGAGAATCAGCAGCGGTCCGATCGAGCCGACCGGCAGCCACGGCTCCTCCGCCAAGTCCGGGCCGCCGCCCAGGAAATCGCACCAGTTCTGGTAGGCGCGGATGAGGTCGAGGGGGATCCGCGCCGTGCCGAGCGGCATCGGCGTGATGCCGTAGGTGTCGAACAGCCGCTCGAAATCGATCGCCTCGTCCGGCGCCGGCTCGCCCGCGCCGCGTCCGGCCGGGTCCGTCGCGGAACTGATCAGGGACGAGACCATGAACTAGGGCGCCAGGAAGGCGCGCAGCGAAATGGCCACCATGCGCGGCGATTCGCCGCCGGCGGTCAGTTCGAGGAGCAGGGTTTGCTTGGAAATGCTTTTCAGAACGACCGTGGCGCTGGAGACGAGCGGCGCGCTGGCGCCCTTGTCGTCCGTGAACGAAAGTTCGTCGCCGACGCCGAAGACCTCGTTTCCGATAATGGCGCGGTTGTCGGACGCCGCGGCGGCCAGCACCAGGCCGGAAAGGCCGCGGGAGGCGACGGCCGCCCGAACGGCGTCGTCGCTCACTGTTGCGACTGCACTGTGGTCATCGCCTTTTTGAAGGAGCTGAGCCTTGAAGGGATTGAAGAGATTGGCCGGGACTTCGACCGGATTCTTGTAGTCGACGGTCATCTGGCCAAAGGGGGTTTGCAGGTCGACGCCGATGGCGAACGCAGCGGATGCCAGGAACCCCGGCAGAATCAGGACGGCGATAAGGCGGGAGGAGTTCATTTCGAATTGAACTTGCGGGGGAAGATCAGGTGGGCCGCCAGTGCGATCGAACTGCCGGTGCCCGTGTATGAAATCTGCTGGACGCGGGCCAGGGGAAAGGAGCTTTCCACGGCCCCCAGCCAGCTCAAAGTGCGGGCGTAGTCGCCCGCCACAGTGATATCGACGCTCAGGACCGGCAGTTGCTTGCCGTCAAAAAAGTACTGGGAGGAATTGGTGAAATTCTTGCCGGAAGGCGAAAGGACATTGGCGATCGCCAGCTTGTCCAGGCGATCGAAGATGTCATCGATCGTGGTGTCGTTGCTCAGGTTCACCTGCCAGAGGGCCAGGAAGTCGTCCGCCGGCTTGGCCTGCTTTTCCATGCGGTTTGCGTTGGCGCGCGCCCGGTCCAGATCGGCGCTGGCGGCAATTTGGTCCGAGTGGTCGGCGTTCGCCTGCGCGGACGCCTGGCCCGCATGCTTCAGGCTCGTCGTGATTCCCAGTCCCAGGAGCCCGGTGACGGCCAGGAGGATGCCGGCCGGAAGGGTGTACGACTTCATGACCCCAGTGTCTTCGGCATGTTCAGCACGTGTTCGTAGCGAAATCCTTGCGGAACGAGCGTTTGTTTGAGGTCGATGGTCGTGTAGCCCAGGCGGGAAAATAGCGCCGAAATGCGCTGAAATACCCGATTGGCGGCCGAAGCGTCGCCCAGCAGCACGATCGCCACGCGCATCTGCGGCTGGCCTTCGTTCAGATTGAGGGAGAGGCTGTCGACCTGGACGATCGGCCGGCTCTCCGACAATGCCTCCTTGTTCGCCGCTGCCATCTCGGTGGTGATTTGGACCATCAATTTCTGGGTCGGCGGGCTGATCTCCAGCCAGTCGTACATCATTTGCGCGGTTTTGCCCCGCGCTTTGATATCGCTAATAATTTGCTCCTGATGGTCCTTGCCGGCGCTCAGCGCCGTGACTTGCGCTTTATAGTGTTCGCTCAGGCCTTTGGCATAGCTTTCGCGCACGGTGTTCGTGCCGACCACCGCGATCGTGGCGGCGGTCACACCCCAAAACAGGAACGGCACGATCCGCATGCGGGCGGGGGCGAACGGGCGGGCGTCGCGCTCGCCGGAATAAAGATCGTATCCGACGGCCGGATCGTCCGCGCAAATCGCGCGCAGGGCGGGCTGGGGCTCCTCGGCGAGCGGGGTGAGGACCGTCATCCCTCCGCGCTCGTTCAGCAGCGCGGCGATATCGAGGCCGCTCGTGTCCACCAGGAGCACTTTGCCTCCCGCCTTCAGCTTGCCCACGCGTTCCGTGATGGCCTGCTTGAGCGCGGTCTCCTTCAGGCCCACGTCGAAGAGGGGGCGGCCGAGGGACGCTTCGGAGACGGAAAGATAAAAAACCGAACCGCGATCCGCGAGCAGCAGTTCGGCCTCGGGAGTCAGCTGAGCCCAGTATTTGTTCAGGACATACATGAGCAGGCTCGACATGCCGCTCTGCACCCGCGCCAGGCGCAATTCCGAGCGGGCGGCGAGTCCCATCGCGGCGCTGATGTCGCTGTCCCGGTGGGCGAACACGACCGCGAAGCTGTGGGTCGGATGGTAGGCAATGGAGTGCCGGCAGGCATGCGCCGCCGGCTCCCCGAGCAGGCGATCGGGATTGTCGCGCATCAGCAGCAGCGCCTCTGACGGGCTCTCCGCCCGGCGGGTGCGGGAGGAGAGGCTGGCGGTGTACCCGGTGGTGACGTTGATCACGCAATCGCGGGCCTTGTGCTTGGCGGCAAAGGCGCGGAGGAAATTGGCGTCGGCATCGTCCCCCGTGGCATTGCTGAATTCGGCGCTCCCGAATTTCGCCTGGCCGCCGGCAAACGTGACCGCGACAGCCTCCAGGCCGTCCTTGTACATTGTGACCGCCGCGAGCGGGCGTTTGGCAAAACGCCGGGCCAGGGACACGAACATGTCCTGCGAATCCGGCGTGAAAGCCCGGCCCAAAGCCAGGTCGAGACAAGGTTGGATCATAGCGCGTTGGGAGGCGGACGGAACTCGGCGGGCAGGCGGCCTTCGTTGACGGCGCGGTTGAGGCTGTCGTCGAACGTCTGCATGCCTTCGGCCCGGTAGCCTTGGATGTCGCGGCGGAGGCGCTCGAGGTGCCCTTCGCGAATATTGGCGGAGATGCCGAGGTGTTTGCCCTCGTAGCTGAAATTGAACATCGTCTCGTGGATGGGGACGAGGCCGCCGGTGTCGGGATTTCGGATCAGGCGTTGGGCGAGCACGAGCCGGCAGGCGCCGGCCAGATTCGACAGGGCCCAATCGGCGCGTTCCTTGGGCAGTTCGGCCACGTACGAGGCGAGCGTCGAACCGACGTTTTCTCCGTGGATCGTGGCGACGACGAGCAGGCCGATCAGGGCGAAGCGCAGACATTTTTCCGCCGATTCGGCGCCGCGGATTTCGCCGATGCTCACCGCGGTGGCATTTTGGCGGCGCACTTCGAGCAGCGCCTGCTCATAGCCCAGGCACGATGTGTCGCATTCGCGCATCGTGAACATGCTGGGGCCCAGCCGGGTGGGGTAGACGAATTCGATTGGATCCTCGACCGCCACGATCCGGTGGGGCGTCTGCTGGGCGAGGTGCATCCACAGGGAGGCCACGCTGGTGCTTTTGCCCGAGCCCATTTGGCCGGATACCAGAACCAAACCGCCGCGCATCCGGCAAAAGGCGTCGACAACGGCGGCGGGGACACCCAGCTGGTCCGGCGAGGGGATGCTGGTCGCGGGAAGACGCAGGGTGATTTCACGGCCGCCGAGCGTCTTGTAGTAGGATACGCGGAACCGGCGGCCATCCATGGCGAACGCCGGCTCATAGGCTTTCAGGCCCAACTCCGGCGGTTCGCCCGCAAAAATCAGGTCGACCAAGTTCTGGAATTCCTGGCGGGTAATCGGCTCCGTCACATACTCCAAGTACTTGCCAATCATCATCGCGACCTCACCGGTTTCCCGGATGAAAAAGTCGCTGAGGCCCTTGCGGCCGCAGTTAGCCTCGAAGAATCGGTGCCACTCCATGCACCGAGTATAACAGCGAAAAGCCCCCGGGGGGTTTACTCCAGGGGGAACGAGGTCGCCGTGCTGCTGCTATTGGTGGGAGACCCATTGTTGACATTGGTCCGGGGGCTGGCGGAGCCGGTGACACTGATGACGACGGGTGTTCCCGGAGAGAGCGGCGAAGAGTTGGGGGTGATGAAGGTGGGCGGGGTGAGGGGGGCGGACTCCGCGGTGAGAATTTCCTGCAGGATGGTGGCGGCGTGGATTCTCGGATCGCTCGAGGTCGCGGTCGCTTCCAGCGTGACGTTCGGGTTGAACTGTCCCTGTGCCGGCACAAAAGCGCTGGCGTAGGCCGCTCCGTCGACCGAAGGATCCGTGCCGTCCATCGTGTACTTGACGGCCGTCGACACGCCGTAGGAGTCGACATTCGTTCCCAAAACCACCCCGGTTGCCGTCGCGTCGGTCAGATCGGCCAGAGTGAATTCGGTGGCGGTCGCGGCCGAACGTCCGTCCGCCCGGGCATAGGTGATCACCAGGCTCATGTAGAGCGTCGTGCTGACCGGCTGGCTGGTGGCGTACTGCGGATCGCTGTTGAAGGCCGCGAGGGTGACGCCCGCGGGAAAAGAGGCCGGCGTCCAGCCGGGATTGTTGTCCCACAGCGGGCTGCTGGAAGTCGGCATCGATCCATCCGTGGTATAGCGGTAGACCGTTCCGGGAGGATTGGTGGACGGCAGCGTGGCGATGTTATTCAGCGGGAACGGAGCGTTGGTGAGGTCGTTGCCGTTGGTCTGATTGAAGTAGGTGTTGAAAATCGGAGGCGTCAGGGGAATCGCGCTCACGGCCGCGACCGGCCCCGAGGTTTCCACCGCGAATCCCACCGCCGAGCCGCGCCCGACGCCCTGGCCGTTGCCCTGGTTGGCGCTGGCGGCGCCCGCCGAAGCGCCGGCTGCAGTGACGGCGTACGCGATTCCGTCGACGCTCGCGGATCCGCCGAGTCGGCGCTGGGCGACGGTCGGCGCCGCGACCGATTGAGTCTCGAAGGCAGCCTGGGCGCCGCGGGAGACCGACAGATTGGTATTCGTGCCGAGGGAAACTTGATTGCCCGTCGAGCCCGATTGATTGATCGCGGCGGCCATCGGGTTGCCCACCAGCGACGGATTGATGCCCTGCTGCGCCACTTCGGATTGAAAGGTCGCGTAGGCATTTTGCTGGCTGGCGGACATCGAGGCCGTCTGGTGGTCTCGCATGGCCTTGCCCATATACAGCACGCCGGACATTGCCATGCTGAAGAGGACAATCGCTACGATCAGTTCGAGCGTGGTAAAGGCAGGGCGTGCGTTTCTCATGGTGCGAGACTCGGCGTATAGGGTGAATTGGTGGACACGAGCAGCACGCGGGGGGCGATGTCTTCCAGCGCGACCTTGACCGCGGGGCTGTCATTGACCGTGGCGACTTCGGAGGCAAAGGGATTGGCCGGACCGTAGAACGAGACGTGACCGTACCAGGCGAAAGCGCCGGTGACGGTCGACGTGCGATCAAGGAGGAGTCCGCCCAGGATTTGCGGGGTGTTGGAGAAAGCGAGGCTCGCATTCTCGAAATAATAGAGAACCGGTCGGAGATTGTTGCCGGAGAACGTCACCGACGTCTGGCTGCCCGATCCGGCCGTATTGCGGACGATGAGGACGAACGGAATGCCCGAGACGGCGCTGCCTTGGACCGTGACCGAACCGATGCCCTCGGAGTCAACGACCTCGATGATGGGGGCCGTGACGAGGCTGCAATCAATGGTGATCGCATTGCCGGTGCTGGTGAGGCCGGTGACGACGGGCTCCTGGGCGGCGGCGAAATCGTAGACGGAACCCTGCGGCGCGGGCGAGGGCAGGTTGGCCGAGGTGGGAACTTCCGCGGCGGCGATCAGCTGGTCTTGGTAGGCCGTCGACCAAATGTATTCGTAGGCGTTCCAACTGAAGCTGGCGGCGTTGCGGTACTGATAGGGCAGCTGTTCGACGCCGCTGGGATTGAACAGGTCCGGGTAGGCGGTCGCGTCGTTCGCGGGATTGTTGGAAGTCACCACCAGGCAGGAGGTGCCGGAACCGATGAAGCCCGAAGGCAGTTGCGGCGCCGCCGCGGGCACCTGGCCGCTGGCCGGCAATCCATAGGCCACCACGTCGAGGTTGGTGATGGGCACCGAAAAAAGGTCGGCATTGACCGTGTAGGTGCGGCTGTCATTGGCTTCGCTTCCGCTGACCCGATTGAATTGAAACGTGATGCGCCCTAGGTCCGCGGCGGGTCCCTGGGTGACCAGCGAGGTGAACAGATTGCCCATTCCTGCCACGGCCCGGGTGTAGGTCGACGGCGAGAAATAGGCCGGCTGCGACGCGGAAGCCGGCGTGCCGGAGGGATAAAAGCCGTTCGTGGGCACCGTCGTCGCGGAATTGGGCCCGCTCAGAGCCAGGCTGCCGCCGTCGGGGAACGTGAGCGCCGCCAGCCGGTTGTTAATCTCGGTTTGGAGGGAATTGGTGCTTTGTGTCGTCGCCGTTTCCGCCACGGCCAGGATGCTCTCCTTTACGATCTGCGAAACACCGTTTTTTTCCACCATTTGCGAATGGAAGACATCAAAGGCGTCGCTCGTCTGGTTGACGGCGTAGTTAAGATTGAAATTCGCCATCAGCATCACGATCGCGAACACGGCAAACACGAGCACCGCCGCGCTCGCCATGGCGCGCTGACTGCCGGGATGAAACGCGCGTCGGATCAGCGGCATTGCGGGAGGAAATAGACGAAACGGGAGACCGCGCTGACCTGCGCTTGGGCATCGTGGCCAGCCAGAACATAGGGATCGGCGAAGACGACGCGCGACGGGGCTTCCTGGTCGCGATCCCAGGCGACATCGGTGCGATACCAGTAGTGGGACACGCCGGGGCGGATGGCCCAGACATCCTCGGCCGCGTCATAGTAGATCCGGTAGGAATACGCAGTGGTGGCGACGGGCAGGCCGGTGGACCAGCTGTAGCCCTGCCAGCTGACCTGGTACATCACCACGCTTTCGCCGGTGCCGAGTGTCGTGGTATAGCGGCGCTGCTGGGCGACCGAAGTGATGTGCGAAAGACCCTGCACGGTCAGGATCGTGAAATCGGCCGGGTCGGGATTGCTCGACCAATCCGAGGAAAACTGGCTGGCGTTGACCGATTTCTGATCCCAGGACGAAAACGCCGAGAAGGGATCGCAGGCGGCGGCGGCGGGGAGCGACGTGTCGCTGAAGGAAAGCTTGAGGGTGGCGCTTGGGCCGTTCGCATCCTGCACCGGATGGGTGCGGACTCCGCCCAGCACGATCAGATTGTCGCTCGCATCGACGGCGGCGGCAAAGGCGGCGTGCAGGCTGACCGCCGAATTGAAGTCCGTCAGGCTGGGCGCCAGGGTGTAGGAACTGCCCTGGTAGGTCACGTCGGGCCGAGCCTGCATTTGGAACAAGGAGGCCGTTCCATAGGTGAGAGCGGCCATGATCGCGGCGAACAGCACGAAGCCCGCGATCATCTCGGCGAGCGAAAAGCCGGCCGTGGCCGGGCGGCGGGAAGTCAGTGGCATGGCGGTGGCTCCGCCGCTGCGTCAGTACGAAACGGCGTTGCCGCCGGTATCCGCGATGGTCACCTTGGTGTTCAAGGTGGAGCCGAGCGTGAGCGTGAAGCCCGATGGGGTGTATCCGGAAATGCTCGACGACGCGTACGGAATGTACTGCCAGATGAGCTGGTACTTTGCCGCCGATCCCGAAGCCGCCTCCCAGTTCGTCTCGGCGCTGGCGACGCGCAGATTGTAGGTCTGTTGAGCCTGGTTGATCGCCTGGGCGATGCCGATGGCCTGCTGATTGAGGCCGGATTGGCGCAGCCCGGAGATCGCCGGATAGGCCATCCCCGCCAGCACGCCGGCGAGAATCACCATGCCGACCGCCTCAACGATGCTGAGGCCCGCCACCTTCCCGAAGAATCCGGGACGGGGGCGAGCGCTCTTGGAAGATGAGAACCCGCAATTCATGAGGGTCTCAGGCAAGGTTCAAGGGATCAGGGCGTGGCGCCGGCCGTGAACGTCCAGGTGATCGCGGTCGCGGTGCCAGACGGGGCCGTGTTCGACGAAACGTACGAGGCGGCGGTCTTCACTTGCGGCGTGAGCCGATAGATCACGTTGGTGTTGGTCGGATCCTGGATGCCGTTGTTCAACTCGGTGACGAGCTGGGTATCCGTCATCGCATTGCCCGAGTTGGCGCCGGTGATCGTGTAGGTGTAGGCACCGGCGCTGCCGCCGACCGTGACCGGAACGCCGGCCGCCAGCATCGACGCGCACAGCGAGTTCAGGCTGGAAGCGTTCGAGTTGCCGGTGTTGCTGTTGGCCGTGGTGACCAGGCTGCCGATATACGTGCCGCCGAGGGCGCCGAGGATGCCGATGATGACGATGATGCCGACGAGTTCCGCCGTGCTGAGGCCGCGAATCTTTTGATTCCGGCTGGCACGCGAACGGGCGATGGAGAGGAGCTTGCGAACGAGTTGCATTGAGACCTTTCTGATGGTTATTGGTTTGGTTTGAGAATCGCGGCGCCGGAAGAGATTGGGCCGTGAAGAAAGTTTAACAGGGGGCCGATCGAATCTGGGGCCGCTTTAGAAGTTTTTTGCGAAGAGGGCCTGGTACGGGGCGAAGAACGCGTCCACGCCCGAGTGAAATCCCAAAAAATAGAGGGCCGCTGCCGTGGCCAGCATCGGGCCAAAGGGGAAGGGCTGGCTGACTCCCACCCGTCCGTTTTCGCGGGCCGAAGCGGGTGACTCCAACAGGAGAGAACTGCGGCGGCCGGAAAGAGCCGCGCCAATCCGCCCGACAATCAAGGTGATCGCCCCGAGGACCGCGCCGCCAAAAAGTGCGAAAAGCGCGCCCTGCCAGCCGCAGAAAACACCGATCGCTCCCACGAATTTCACGTCGCCGAATCCCATCACTTCGCGGGATAGCAGGGTTTCGCCGATCAAACCGAACCACAGCACCGTCGCGGAGCCGATCGCCAGGCCCAGCAATCCTGCCGCCAAAGAACGCAAGGAATGCAGTACGGTCAGGCTGCCAAAATCATGCAGGCTGGGGCAGAGCAGGCAGAGCAGAAGTCCAATCACCGCGAGGCCGATCGTGAACAGATCGGGAATGATCATGTGGTCCAGATCGATGAAGAAGGCGCCAATGAGCGTGATCAGGAAGACTGCACCGCACAGGGCTTTGCCGGCGGGAAAGAGCTCCCAGCTCGCGAGCGCGGCAAATCCGCAGAGGAATTCCAGCAGCGCGAGGCGGGAGCACCGCGTGCCGCGCGGAGCGAACCAGTGTCCCACCGCCGGCAATGAAGCCGCCAAGCCTCGGGCCATCGAATAGTAGCGCGACGAGGCAAAGCCGCCGTCGTTGGCCATCTTGCGCAGAAGGCCGCCCAGACCCCTGCCCACCAGCGCGCCGACGGCAAACGTCGCGGCAGCGATGGGAAGTGAAAGCAACGGGGCCATGACCGAAGTTTAGCAGTCCCCGGCGCCGATCCGGGGGCGCGAAATCCGGCGCCGCGCATTTTCCGCTGTTATAATCCGGCCATGCGCTTCATCCCCCTGATCGCCGGCCTGGCCGGATTCGCCGGATTGGCGGCGGCCTCTTTCGGCACGGCCGATGTGCCGCCCGATGTGGCGGCGACCCTGGAAGAATTGCCGGCGACGCGAGTGCCGCTCCGCAATGCGACCCTGGGAAGCGCGATCCGGTTATTGGCCGCGGAATCCCACCTTTCCTACATCGCGCCCAGCGAACAGGATTTTTCGGATCGGATCAGCAGCGACGTCACGATGAACCCGTACGATCTGCTCATGCTGCTCTCGCAGGACTATAATTTCAACATCGAGTACCAGCACGGACTGTGGCGATTTCAGCGGGTCGACGAGAACGAGCTGATTACCCGGGCGTATCCGCTTCACTTCAACAATCTGACGCACGTCTCGATCGCGAATAACGACCTTAGCACCCAATTGGCCGCCTCCACCACGAGTTCCTCGGGCGGCATGGGCGGAGCCGGCGGAGGTTCGGGAATGCACAATTCAGGGGTTGGCGGCGGCGGCTCGTTTGACTCGAAGACCAGCAAGATTCTGGACGATGTTAAAAATATCCTGGCGATCTCCCGCGACGACGACGGCGGCAAGGAGCATCACCGCCGCAACGAGGCGGCGGAGCCGATTTGGGATCAGGACTCGAGCACGCTGTTCGTCGTGGCGACCCAGCACCAGCACGATCTGGTGGCGCAATACCTCAAGACAATCGATCATCCCCAGAAGTTGATTCGCATTTCCGTGAAATTCGTCGAGACCCAGCGTAATCCGACGCAAAATGTGGGTGTCGATTGGTCCCAAACGCTGCTCGGCAACGCCGGACCCATCACGTGGGGAGGGCCGCAAGTGGCGTCCAGCTCGGGCACCACGACCGGCACGACGGGCGCGGCCGGCACCAGTTCGAGCAGTTCCGGGTCGAGCACCGGCAATGCCAACGGCCTTCCCATTCAGAAGCTGCTGAGCCCGCACGGATTTCTTCCCGTGTCGATGTTGAGCGCCCCCGCGATGGGCATGACGCTGCAGGCGATCGCATCCGACAGCAAAAGCACGATCGTGCAGGACCCCGTCATCTTCACGGCCAACAACAACCAAGTGACCTTTAAGGCGACGACCGAAGAACCCATCCAACAGGGGTCAACGACCTTTGGTTCGGCCACCGCCGCCACCTCCACTCAAATCACCTATTTGGAAGTCGGCACTTCGCTGACCGTGCTGCCCAACGTCCTGCCGGGGCGCGGCCGCGGTAGTGAGCTGATCCAGTGCAATTTCTCGATCAATGTATCCTCGATCGTCGGTTCGCAGACGATCGGCGGCAATCCGTATCCGATCACGAGCAGCCGATCCTATTCCTATTCGGTTCCGATCCCAAATGGAAAGACTTTGGCGATCGCCGGCCTGGAGGAACGTTCGCACATCGTGACGGACAGCAAGATTCCCGGTTTGGGTGACGTGCCCCTTTTGGGCTATGCCTTCAAGAGTCGCAGCGATCAGCTCG
Organism: Opitutaceae bacterium; assembly: GCA_036502225.1. GTDB lineage: Bacteria > Verrucomicrobiota > Verrucomicrobiia > Opitutales > Opitutaceae > Palsa-1447. Next base: position 21,293 of record DASXYY010000045.1, on the reverse strand, counting down.
TCCACACGACCCTGATCGCCTTCATCACTCCTGAAATCGTCGAAGAGCCGGGCGTGGACGACGCGGTCACGCTTCCGACGATGCATCACCGGCCTTTTCTCGGGTCGTCCTCGGAGACGCTTTCGGATGTGCGGCACAGCCTGCAAGACCTGCCGCAGGACATCATCGCGCTGCAATCTTGCGCGAATGGCGACAACAAGGAGGCGGTGCTTAACCAATTGGACCGTATCGCGATCGAGCTTTCGCTCATCGACGTACGCCTCGGGGAAATCAAGCTCGAGGGCGACAAAGTCACCGCGATCCAGATCCATGCCCTCGACGCCGATCGCGACCTCCTTTCCCGCGCCAAGGACACCGTGGTAAAAATCAGGGCCAGCGCCACTTCCGCCTAGGAGCTCAAGTCCGGCCCCAATGGGTCGATGTTAGTCGCGAAGACACCTTCGCGACCTTATGAGCCCACGCCGGAATCGCCTGCTTTTGCTCGTCGAAAGCCCGGACTTGGGCGGCATCCTTCAGCTTGCCCTGAGGGAATTCGAGCTGGAGTGGTACCCGCAGGCCGGATCGGCGCGCGATGCGTTTCGCCGCCGCAGCTTTGACCTGGCCCTCGTGGATCTTCCGACCGCCGGCCGGCTGGCCGGGCTCGATCTGATTCGCGACTGGCGCAACGCCGCCGAAAACTTCCCGATCATCGCCGTCTCCGATCACCCCCAGCCGCGGCTGGCGGTCGAGTGCCTGGAGGCCGGCGCCGATGATTTCCTGCGCAAGCCCTTTCACTGCGAGGAACTCGTGGTGCGTCTGCGCAAACTGCTGCGCCGCCGGGCGCCGGATCGTCCGCTCCGCAAGGCGGGCGGCGTGCTGCTCGGGGCCGAGGAATTCTGGTTCGGCGGGGCGGTGGTGGCTCCCGATCTCAACCTGCGCTTCGAAAACGGCACGCACGAGCGAATCCGCCCCAAGCAGCATGGCATTTTGCGCGAATTCGCACGGGCGTCGGGCACCCTGCTCCTCAAGGAGGAGCTGGTCCGCACCGTGTGGGGCGTGGATGCGAACGACGCCGGGCATTCGGTCAATGAATACATTTCCCAGCTGCGCCGCGTCTTCGGGCGCCACGGAGTCAATTTCAACGCGATCGTGACGAGCGAGCCCAAGGCCGGATGGCGCATCGCCGCCGACGCCGCGCAGCGGCCCGTCGGCGTGGAGGCATGAGCGGACGGCTGAACGCGGACCCGGTCATCCTGATCCTGGAGGACGAGCGCGCCCAGATGCTGAGCCTGCGGGCGCAGCTGCACGGGCTCGGCCGACTGGCCGAATTCATGGAGCCGTCGCGCGCCCTGGACTATGCCCGCGAGCATCCCTGCGACGCCGCCATCGTCGACGTCGGGATGCCGCGCGCGAGCATGGACGGGCTGGCCTTTGTCCGCGCCCTGCGGGAATTCGACCGGGACCTGGCGATCATCATCCACACGGGAAACGACTCCGACACGATCGCCGACGAGGCCATCGAGCTGCGGGCGGTCAAGCGGGCGGTCAAATCCAAGACCACGCTGGCCGAGCTGCGCGTCAGCACCCGCGACGCCATCCGCGAAACCCGGGAGCGCCGCGAAACGGCGCGCCAGGCGCGGGAAGGCACGGAGACGTCCGCCCGGCTGGCCGAAGCCCTCGGCGCCTATGATCTTCGCCTGGCGGCCTCGGACGTTCACCGCGGCCTGGTGCAGAGCCTGCGCGACCAATTGACCACGCTGTCGATCGCCGCGTCGGCCGAAAAGGCGCCGCGCACCTCCGAACTGGTCGCCAAGCTGCTCGATTCGGTGAACACGCATCTCGACAGTCCGTGGGGCGCCCACGGCAGCGGCAGCCGCGCCGCCGTCAACGTGGGCCTGAACGCGCTGCGCCGTTATTTTCAAGGGTCGGACCGCTGGGCCGCCGAGCGGAAGTCGCTCGCGCTGCGTCCCCTCATGTCGGATACATTCGTCGAGTGCGCACCGCTCGAGCTGGTGAACGGCCTGCGCCATCTGGCGGAATATCTCCTGCTGCGCGCCGCGCCGGGCGCCGAGGTGACTCTGGCGGCCGCGGTGGTCCATGACTCGCGCCGCATGCGCGACCGTCTGGCCGCGGCTCCGGTCGTGCTCAATCGCGAGTCGATCCGGGGCGAACGCCCCTATGTGGTCGTGACCGGCTCCGCCCCGCTGGCGAGCGAGGTGGCGGACGTGCGCGCCGATTTCGCCTTTGGCCCGTCGAGCGGGCGCACGGGCAACCTGCACGCGCTGGGCGAGGTGCTTTCGCGGGCGGGCGGGGCGGTTTTCATCGACAAGGCGGTTTCCGGCGTGGTCTCGATCGAGGCGGCGTTTGCCGTTTCCCTATGAGCCGCGCGGAGCGGGCCCGCGCGCGGCTCTCGGCGGTGGGCTTCATGGCCTCGCTCGTCGGACACAAGGCGCGCAACCGGCTGGCGCTCGTGCGGGCGGGGCTGGAATTGCTCACGCTGGGAGCGGAGGCGGCGCTGACGGCGGAGCACCGCGCGGAACTCCTCGCGCAATTCGACCGCTTTCTCGGCGATTACAATCTGGGCCTGGAAATGATCCGCTGCGACTATGGCGCTCCGGAAACCGGTTTGCTGGCATCGTGGCTCGCGGAGGCGGCGGCCGCGTATCGGCCGCAGCAGGACGACACTCCGCTCGAGGTTTCGCTCGACGTCGGGGAACGCCGCGGGGGAGGCGATGCGGTGGCGCTCGACCGGCGGCTGCTCCGCCTCGTGGTGCTGAATCTGCTGCGCAATTCGCACGAGGCCGGCGCGAAGCGGGTCGTGATCCGCGCGCGATTCGCGCGCCGCGCGGTTCGCGTGGAGGTGAGGGACGACGGCCCCGGCGTGGACGGGACCGTGCGCGCCCAGCTTTTTGATTCCCCGGTGACCACGCGTCCCGGCGGAACCGGCTTGGGTTTGCTGCTCTGCGCCGACGCCTTGTCGGCGATGGGAGGACGGATCCGGCTCCTGGCGGGCGGTGCGGGCGCGGCCTTCGCGCTCACAATTCCCGATCAAATCTAGCGAGGGGAGCGCGTGGTCCCCACGCGCTTCCGAGTTCGACGCGGGCGGTGGCCTAAGCGCATGGGGACCATGCGCTCCACCTGTTCTCTAGGGCGAATCCCCCAGGGGGATTTGAACGAGATTTGAACAGGAAAAAATGTTGGGACTGCCGGATGCGCCGTTGATTAGCGCACACACCCGTTCTGCCCCCACCAACCAAGGAACCGAAATGGCCAACTGCGAATTCTCCGAAGGCACCAAGCGTCTGCTCCGCGATCACCCCGCCTATGCTCCCGAGCACACCCGTTCGCTGGCCGGCCGCTTTGTGACCGCGCAAGGCGAAGTGGGTTCCCGCCTGGCGGCCCTCGGCTACCCCCTCGAGCGCGTGGCCGCCGAGCTCAAGGCCGGTCATCTGCCCTATTTCCGCGAAGGTTCCGATCAGGACCGCAAGCGCGGCGGAGAAAAGAAGTCCTCGTATCGTTTCGCCGGATTCGCGCCGAGCCACGCCGAGGAGATGGAAGCCAAGATCGCCGAGCGCCGCTCGCGCGTGATCTCGCCCGAAGCCTATCAGGAGTGGCAGGCGTCGTTCCTGCTGCGTTTCACTTTCGACGTCATCGAGCAGGTCGCCCTGCGCGCCTTTCCGCCGCCCGCCCCGGGCAGCGCCGAGGCCCATGCGGGCGCCACGACCGCCGCGCGCGGCCGCCTGGCGGAAGCCCTGATGGCCGCCCGCCGCGTCCGCGACGACATCGTGATCGGAAATTTGCTTTTGGTCGCCAAAATCGTGATTCAGCGAGCCCGGATGCACCCGACCGTCCTCGCGGACGATCTGTTTGCCGCGGGCAGCGACGGCCTGCTGATCGCCGCGGGCCGCTACGATCCCTCCGTGGGGCAATTCAGCACCTACGCCACGCCGTGGATCAGCATGGCGATCGACCGTTTCATTGCGAAGACCCGCCACGTGATCCGCCTTCCGATCGGACTGCAGGACAAGCTGCGGCGCGAACGCCGCAGCACCGCCAATGGCGAGCTGCCGGCGGGGCGCCTTCCGCTCATCCCGCAGGTCCAGTCCCTCGAAGAGGCGCTGCCCGGCAGCGACGGCGAGATGCGCCTGGAAGACGTCGTGGCCGATCCGGCCGGCGCCGCCCCCTTGGCGCAGGCCGAACACCGCGACATCGCGGGCATTCTGAACGAGCGTCTGGCTCAGCTGGATGATCTGAAGCGCTTCATCATTGCCATGCGGTCGGATGTCGGCGACGCCGCCGCGCTGGGCGCCCAGCTGTTCCGCGAGGAAGCCGCGCTGTCGCGTTCGCGCGGCCGCGGCACCGCCGCGGCGGCCTCCCGCCTGACCGACGAGCCGGCCCGCATTCGCATGATTCGCGCGGGCGAAGCCGCCCGCCCCGCGGCGCAACCGGTTCCGATCGCGCTCGAGGATTTGGCCGAGGAAGCCGATCTGGCCCGCGCGGTCTAAGCGCATGGTCGCACATACAGGCGCGGCGCTGGTGCAGCTGGCGCTCGAAGACGTGTGGGTGGACGTCAATTTCAACGTCCGCATCTTCTATGGCGATATCGACGGGCTCGCCCTCAGCCTGATGACCGAGGGCCAGCGCGAGCCGATCAAGGTTCGCCGCGACGGCCAGCGGTTTCTCGTGGTGGATGGCCATCGGCGGCATCGGGCGTTCGAACGCGCCGGCAGCCTTCAGATCATCGCCAAGGACGGCGGTTTCGCGCTGTGCGAGGAGGGCAAGGCGCTCCGGCCGGCGCCGGGCCCGCTCAACCCCCGCTTCGACTATCAGCATGTCTTGTGCCGGGTGGTGGAGAACGACGAGGCGGAGCCCGATGTTTTCGCCTCCCAGCTGACCTACAATAGCGGGAAGCCCTTCACGCTCCTGGAGCGGATGATATTCCTTTCACGCCTGGCGAAGTTGGACCAAGCCCTGACCCGGGAGCAGATTGCGCTCAAAACGGGCTTTTCGCGCACTTATATTGCCAACGCCCAGCATTTGCATGCGGCGGATCCTCGTCTGTTGGAGTTCGTCCGCGACGGACGGGTGTCCCAAAAGCTGGCGCTGAAGCTGCTGCGCACGTTTTCGGCCGATGAACAGGTGGCGAGGGTGTCGGCGGCGGCGGGTCTGGCCCAGCGTCGCAATCGGGACAAGATTTTGCCCAAGGACATCCAATGGCTGGGCGAGGCGGCCGTGGAGCGGGAAACCGATGTGCTGCCCCCGGCCAAGGCGGCCGCTGAGGTCTCGCTGGATTCGGTCCGGGCCCGTCTGAGCAGCGTAGTCCATCGCCTCGACGGCGCCGAGCGCTATGCGCCCAACCCGGTGGCCGTCGAGCGACTTGGAACGTGGCGCCTGGTCCAGCAATTCGCTTTCGGGAAGGTCACCTACGCCCGCCTCGAGGCCCACCTGCTGGCCCGGGAGTGATTGAGGTGGAGCGCGTGGGGACCACGCGCTCCACCTTGGGATAGGCCTCCGCTTCCACTGGTCGGCGAATTTCCCAACAGTCCTCGGCGGACGCGCCGATCAGAATGTTACACTCTACGCATGAACGCGCCTTCTCCTCATCCGGCTGTCCTCGTCGTCGACGACGAAGCCATGGTGCTGGTGACGCTGCGCGCGATCCTGGAGCGCGAGGGCTACAAGGTTTCCACCTGCTCTTCCGCCGCCGACGCGCTGCAGTTGATGCGCCGGGAAGAGTTCGGGGTCGTGATTTCCGACCATCGCATGCCGAACATGATGGGCCTGGATTTTCTGAAGGAGTGCCGGCGGATGCGTCCGGAGTGCTCGCGCATCCTTTTGACCGCGGTCCTGCACTTGAAGGAAGTGATGGAGGCCATCGCTTCCGGGGAAATCTGCCGATTTATCTCCAAGCCCTGGCTGCGCGAAGAATTGCTGGCTGCCGTCACGGATGCGTCCCAACGCCACGAGTTGACCGCGCGCAACGCGGCCCTCGTGGCGGAAACGCAGCGGCTGCAGCGGCTGCTGGACGAGTCCCGGGTGGGGGTTGCTTAGCTGTAGCGGGTGGAGCGCATGGTCCCCATGCGCTTGGGCGTCGCAAGCGGGCAGAGATTAAAGCGCGTGGGGACCACGCGCTCCACCCAGTACGGGATTTTTTCTCACTGGCGCCGCGGGCCGTTCTGGCTTCATTGCCCGAACCCTATGCATCGCACGTTCTACCCATTGGCGGGTCTGTGCGCTTGGGCGGCGGCCGTTGCGGCCGTTGCGCAGACGCCCCCGCCGCAGCCTCCGAGTCAGACGTCCGTGGTTTCAGTTACTCCCGTGCCGGGACCGCCGGCACCGCCGCCCCCTCCACCGGCTTTCGATCCCGCTATCGTTCCGGGCCCCATCTCGCACCACGTCCGTCAGCCGGATTTGGTTTCGCCGGAGGTCCACGCGGACCGAACCGTCACGTTCCGCTTTCGTTCGACCAGCTCCGGCCCCGTGCTGCTATCGCTGGAAGGTTCTCCCACTTCGATCGCGATGACGCCAAGCGACGGCAATGTCTGGGAGGCGACGGTCGGACCGCTCGACCCGGAATACTATGGCTACTCTTTCCGGGTGGACGATCAGACGCTCGTCGACCCGGGCAACTCGCTGCTGAAGCCGAATGTGCGCGAAGTCACGAGCATGGTGCATGTTCCGGGGCCGTCGTACCTGCCGTGGGAAACCAACAATATTCCCCACGGCGAAGTGCATCACCATTTCTACCACTCGGGCATCGTGGGCGACGATCGCGACTACTACGTCTACACGCCTCCCGGGTATGAAACTTCCGGAGACCGCCGCTACCCGGTGCTGTATCTTCTGCACGGATTCAGCGACGACGCCAGCGGTTGGACGTCCATCGGATTGGCCAATGTGATCCTGGACAATCTCATCGCGACCCACCAGGCGCGGCCGATGCTGGTGGTGATGCCGCTCGGTTATGGGTTGCCCGCCATCGTGGCTCGGCATCGGGTGGAGCCGGAACCGGATCCCTTGCGCGGAGCGAACTACGAGAAATTTGGCGAAACCTTGCTCGACGAAGTGTTGCCGCAGGTGGAAGCCGAATACCGAGTCGTGCCGGATCGGGAGCACCGCGCGATCGCGGGGCTTTCCATGGGCGGGGCCGAGTCCCTGTTGGTCGGATTGAACCATCTGGACACGTTCGCCTATGTCGGCTCCTTCAGCGCGGGGCACTTCGCCGCCGACTTGCCGACGTCGTTCCCGAAAGTGACTTCCGCGATCAACGACCAATTGCGCCTGCTCTGGGTGGCCTGCGGAACGGAGGATGGACTGCTCGGCAATAGTCGCCGATTGCGCGCCTGGCTCGCGCAGCAGGGCGTCGCCCACGTTGACATCGAAACCCCGGGCATGCACTGCTGGCTGGTATGGCGTTCCAATCTGGCGGCGTTCGCACCGCTCCTATTCACCCACTGACCCGTGCTTGAGCAGTTCCTGGCGGAACTGGCGGCGCGTGGGTTGACGCTTTATCCGGAGCAGGAGGAGGCGATCCTCGAGCTGCTCTCCGGCAATCATGTCATTCTGAACACCCCGACGGGCTCCGGCAAATCGCTGGTGGCCTCGGCGCTGCACCGCGCCCAATTGGCCCAGGGGCGCCGGTCCGTCTACACCTCGCCGATCAAGGCGTTGGTCAACGAGAAGTTCCTGGCCCTCTGCCGGGAATTTGGGGCGGAGCGCGTGGGCCTGATGACCGGCGATGCGAGCGTCAATCCCGGCGCGCCGGTCCTTTGCTGCACCGCAGAGATTCTCGCCAACATCGCGCTGGCCGAGGGCGATGCCGCGGAGATGGCCGCGGTGGTGATGGACGAGTTCCACTACTATTCGGACGCCGAACGGGGCTGGGCCTGGCAGGTGCCGCTCCTCACGCTGGCGCGGAGCCAGTTCCTGCTGATGTCCGCCACGCTCGGCAACACGGCATTTTTCGAAAAGGCGCTGACCTCGCTGACGGGAGTGCCCGCCGTGACCGTGCGCAGCGATCGCCGGCCGGTGCCCCTGGAATTCACGTACTCGGAAACGCCCCTGCAGGACCAGGTGCAGGCGCTGCTGACGGCGGGGCGGGCCCCGATCTATCTCGTCTACTTCACGCAACGCTCGGCGGCGGAAGCCGCGCAGGACTTGATGAGCCTGAACCTGTGCAGCCGCGAGGAGAAGGCGGCCTTGCAAACCGAGTTGGAGGGAGTCCGGTTCAGCAGTCCGTATGGCAAGGAAATGCGCCGCTGGCTGCGGCAGGGAATTGGGCTGCATCACGCGGGCCTCCTGCCCCGGTACCGGCTGCTGGTCGAATCGCTCGCGCAGCGCGGCCTGCTCAAGGTGATTTGCGGCACGGACACGCTCGGCGTGGGGATCAACGTGCCGATCCGCACCGTCGTGTTCACGCAGCTGTGGAAGTACGACGGCCAAAAGGCGGCGATTCTGAGCGTGCGGGATTTTCGGCAAATTGGCGGCCGCGCCGGCCGCAAGGGTTTTGACGACCGGGGATTTGTGGTCGTGCAGGCGCCCGAACACGTCATCGCGAACAAGATCGCCGAGGAAAAGGGAAAGAAAGGACCGAAGCAGCGGGCACCCGAGGGTTCGGTCAGCTGGGACGAAAAGACGTTCCAGCGTCTGCAGGTGGCGCCGTCGGAGGAGCTCACGTCGCGGTTTCGGATCACCCAGGGCATGCTGCTGCTCATGTTCAGCCGGGCCGGCGATGGGTGCCGGGCGGCCCGCCATTTGATCGCCGCCAGCCACGAAACCGCGGCGAGGAAGCGCGCCCTGGTCCAGCGGGCCTGGCAGCTGTTCCGCGCGATGCTGACGCGGGGAATCGTGACGTTGGGGGGATCGCAGAAGATTTCGGTGGCGGTCGATCTGCAGTCCGACTTTTCGCTGCATCAGGCGCTTTCGCTTTACCTGATCGATACGGTCGGCCGGCTCACTCCGGAGGATCCGGACTATCATTTGGACGTCCTCACCCTCTGCGAGTCGATCGTCGAGGATCCGGAAATGATCCTCCGCCGGCAGGTGGACCAGCTGAAGACCGCCAAACTGGAGGAAATGAAAGCGGCCGACGTGCCGTACGAGGAACGGATGGCGAAGCTGGACGAGATCGAGCACCCGAAACCGAAACGGGAATTCGTCTACGAGACGTTCAATGCGTTTGCGGCGGCCCATCCGTGGATCGAGGACGAGCATGTCCGGCCCAAGTCGATCGCCCGCGAAATGTACGAACGGTACCTGTCGTTCGCCGACTACGTGCGGGAATACGGCCTGGAACGCATCGAGGGCCTGCTGCTGCGCCATCTGTCACAGGTCTGGAAGGTGCTGGCCCAAACGGTGCCGCAGGCCGCCAAATCCGAGGCGGTGCTTGAAATGGAGGACTATTTTCGCGAGCTGATCCGAGGTATCGACTCCAGCCTCATGGACGAGTGGGAACGTCTGCGCAATCCGAGCTTCCAGGCCGCGGAAGCCAAGGAAAAGCCGGCGCGGCCCGAGACCTTTGATGTCACCCGGGACCGGGAAGGATTTCGGCGCCTGGTGCGGACGGCGATTCTGGGCTTTTTGCAGGACGTGGCGGCCCGCGACTGGGAACGCGCCGCCGAGCGGATGGAGCCGCGCGCGGATCTCGTTCGCGAATTGGAGACCGCCTTTGGCGGATACGCGCTGGAAAGAGGCCGCTTCCGACTGGATCCCGAAGGCCGTTCCGCGAAGCACACCCACTGGGACGACGATGTCGCCGTGGCGCAGGTGCTGATCGACGGCGCGGACGAAAACGACTGGGAAGCACGCTTCGAAGTGCTTCCGGGCGAATCGCGCGCTGCCGGGCGCCCGGTGCTCCGCTACGCGGGCCTTATTCGGATTTCAGACGGGCCGTCTTGATGTAATCGAGTTTCGGAAACTCCGACTGCAGATACTCGTTTCCCTTGTCGGTGATCTTGTCCTGGTCGGGCGCTTCGCCGTATTCGGAATCGATCTTGTCGACGTTCTCCATGCCGCTGACGACCTGGCCGATGGGGGCGAAGCCGAGGCTGTCCAGCCGGCCGTTGGGTCCCAGATTGATGAAGAGCTGAGTGGTCCGGGAATTCGGCTGGTCGGTGGCGGCGAAGACCACGGTTCCGCGGGCGTTCCGCTTGGTGACGGGGTCGTCCTTGATGGCGACGTCCCACTTTTTCGTCAGGGCCGGATCTCCCGCGATGCCGAACTGCACGACAAAGCCGGGAACCACGCGGAAAAAGCGCGCGCCATCGAAATAGTGCGCCTTGACCAGCTCATAGAAGCGCTGGGCGCCGATCGGGGCGTCCTTGGTCTCGATGGCCACGACGACGGGGCCGGTTGAGGTGTCGAAATCGACCGTAAAATGCGCCGGCGCCTGCTCCACGACGGCCGGAGCCACTGGCGTCGCGGCGGGGCTCGGGCCCGGGGTGACGGATGGACCGGCGCAACCTGCCAGCAAGGCAATGGCAATAACGGCTCCGAGGAGGGGTAGGCGCATCGCCCCACTTTAGGGGGTTAAAATCAGAAAAAAAGTATGAAATCGCGCGAAGCCGTTCCGGTAATCGAGGTATGTGAGCATCCTGTTTCAACTCCTGGTCGCGGCGCAGTCCCAAACTCCCCGGTGGATCCCATGACGACGATCGCATCGACGGCGAAGGCCGTGAGCTTCTCGGTGATGGCCTCGGCAGGTCCCGGCCCAAACTACGTGACGGTCGGTTATTCACTTTCCGGTAGCGGCTCGGAGCAGACATTGGTCCGCGCGGTGGGGCCGACGCTGGCCGAGTTTAACGTTCCGCGGCCGCTACCGGATCCCGTGCTTTCGTTGTTTGACGACCAGTTCCAACTGATCGCCTCGAACTCCGGCTGGGGCGGCCAAGCGCGCCTCGCCGACGCCTTTGCCGCGACGGGCGCCTTTGCGCTGGCGCCGACTTCGCGGGACGACGCGCTGCTCGAAACCCTTTCGACGGGGAACTACACGGTCCAGGCTGGCAGCGCCTCGGGCGCTGCCGGTCTGGTGCTGGTGGAACTTTATGACGCCGACCACAACCAATCCACCGCCCACCTGTCCAATCTATCTGTGCTGGCACAGGTCGATACTCAAGGCGTGTCCCTTTACGCGGGATTTGTAATCGTCGGGACGGAACCGCAACCGGTCCTCCTGCGGGCCGTCGGACCCACGCTGGCCCACCTGGGCCTGGCTCACGCGCTCGTAGCGCCGCAGCTGACCCTGCTGGACGGTTCCGGCCGGGCGATCGCGACGTGCGCCCCCTGGGGGAAGGAGCCGCTGCCGGGCCCCTCGCCGATCCAAGCCGAGCCCGCGGCGGCCACGGAATCGGTGATGGCGGAAACGGGCGCGTTCCCCCTGATGGAAAATTCGCGCGACGCCGCCATGATCGTCACGCTTCCGCCCGGCCAATATAGCGTCGAAGTGTCCGGCGCTCCGGGCGACCGGGGGTATGCGCTCTTTGAATACTATGAGCTCTGAACCGCGCCCGCGATTCGCTTCCGCCAGGATTCGGCTTCGTCCGGCCGGCGCCAGGCGGCATACAGCCGAACGATCCGTTCGCCGGCATCGGCCATTTCGTGGCGGTTCCGGAAAGGGATCTGCCCGGCCCGGGCAGCTAGTTCTCGATACGCCGGTAGTTCAATTGATTCGGCTTCTGGAAAGCGTCCTTGCGCCGCTATCGCCTCTCCCAATTGGCTGGCGGCAGCGTGGGTCGCCCAGTCGTTGGGCTGGGACTTCACCCGCTCGCTCCAAACGTGCCGCAGGCTTGCTTCCGACTCGGCATATCGCTTTTCGGCGAAAAGGACCGAGCCGAGGCCGGCTTCGGCCGCCCATGTGAGGCGGGGGCCGGTCCTCGGGTCGGCCACGCAGACTTTCAGCAGTTCGCGATCCAGCGCCTCGGCGTCCGCCAGGCGTCCGGCTTTGAGCAGCATGCGCGCCACGATGTTCATCGTATTGCGGGTGAGGAAGTGATCCACCCCGAGCACTCGCCGTTCGATCGCGAGCGCCTGCGTGCCGAGGGCAATCGCTTCCGGCCAATGCCCGAGCTCAATCTCGTCGGATGCCAATGAACTCATCGACGATAGTGTGTCGCTATGTTCGGGTCCGAGCGCCCGCCGGCGGCCTTCCAGGGCTCGCCGTTCCCATTCTTCGGCCTTGGCCGTTTCGCCGGCGTCGTTGTAGGTGGTCGCCAGATTGTGCATCGCTCGCAACGTGTCGGGGTGATCGCCGCCCTGGATCCTCCGCCGTATTTCCAACAGGCGCAGATTCTCCGATTCGGATTTCTGGAGTTTGCCTTCCGCCCAAAAGACCGAGGCGAGATTTCCCAGCGCGCTGAGGGCAATGGGACTATCCGCTCCCTGCACGCGGATGTCGGCATCGAGGGCCTCTTGATTCAGCTTTTCCGATTCGGGATATTTTTCCTCCGCGAAATAGATCGCCGCCAAATTTTGAAGCGCGGTCCGAGTTTGGAGGTCGTCCGGTCCCCGGGCGGCCCGGGCCACCGCGAGCAATTGGGCCGAGTTGGCCTCGGCCTCGGGCAGGCGACCCTCCGCCTTGTAGGTATCGGTCAGCAGATTTCTTGCGTTGAGGGTTTCGGCGTTGGCCGGGCCGAGTACCCGCTGGTAGGTGGCGATCGCCTTCCGCAGCAGCGGCTCGGCTTCGGCGAATTTGTCCTCCGAGGTCAAATCGCTGGCCAGATCGCTCATCGCCCGAAGGATCGAAGGATCGTCCGCCGGCAGCGCGTTCTCCCGCAGTGCCAGCGTCCGACGCTCGTGATTCTCCGCCTCGCCGAAGAGCCCCAGGGAGTAATAGGTGTGCGCGAGGGTTTCGCGCAGGTCGGCTTCGACCATGGGCTCGTCCGCAAAGCGGCCGGAAATGTGCCGAGAGGCGTTGTCGAGCGCCGTGCGCAATTTCAAATCCCGGTCGGACTGAAAGGCGGGATCGGCCTGAGAGAGCACGTCGTCGCGCAGGAACTTCGAAATTTCGTCGCTGGCATGCGCGGCGGCGACGGCGCGCTGTTCGGCCCGCGTCGCCCGCACGGCCTGGCGCACGCTCGCGATCGTGGCGATCACCAGCGTCAGCGCGATGGAGGCGGCGGAGGCGACGCCGACGCGATGCCGGCGGGTGAACCGATAAACCATCTGGGTGAAACTGGGCCGTCGGGCCCGGATGCTGTCTCCGCGCAGAAATCGGCCCAAATCATCGGCCAGATCCTGCGCGGTGGCGTAGCGCTGCGCGGGGTCCTTTTCGAGGCACTTGAGGCAGATGGTTTCGAGGTCTCGCGGAAGTCCCGGAGACAAGAGCCGAGGTCCCGGCGGCTCGGCTTCCGTGAGGAGCCTCGGCAGATCGACCGCCGTCGCACCGGCGAAGGGTGTGCGGCCGGTCAGCATTTCGAACAGCACGACCCCCAGGGCGTAGATGTCGCTGGCGGTGGAAAGCAGCCGGCTCCCGCCCTTCACCGCTTCGGGAGCGAGGTAATGCGGCGTGCCGAGCATGGCCATCGTCTTCGTAACGTCCGAGCCGGGCTCCGTGTCGGTGGCCAGGCCAAAATCGGCCAGGCGGGGCTGTTCGCCGTCGAGCAGGATGTTCGAGGGCTTGAGATCGCGGTGAATGACGCCCTCGCGGTGCGCGTAAGCCAGCGCCGCGGCGACCGTGGTCATGAGTTGCGCAGTCTGCCGCGGGGAATAGGACCGTTCCTTCAGCCGGCGGGCCAGGTCGCCGCCCTCGATGTATTCCATCGAGAAATACACGCAGCCCTCCGCCCGCCCCATGTCGTGAATGGTGACGATGTTCGGGTGATGCAGCCGCGCGATCGTCCGCGCTTCGCGGCGGAAGCGCAGCTCGGCTTCGGTTGAAAGGAAGCCCTGCTCCGATACGACCTTGAGGGCGACGATGCGCTCCAGCCCCTCCTGGCGCGCGAGAAACACGCGGCCCATGCCGCCGTGCCCGATCTCGTCGAGCAGCTCATAGGGCCCGATGCGCTGCGGCATCGATGCGGGTTCGGCGCCGAAGGTGTCCAATTCCGCTTCGAGCGCCCGGACTCCGGCGCACTTGATGCAGAGGCCTCCGGACGAAAGCATGCCGCTGGCGGCCGCGCCGCAGGTCGGACAGATATTCATCCTATCGGCGCAGGACGCGCAGCAGGTGGGCCATCTCGTCCTTGACGTCGGCCGGATCGCGCACCGTGGCGGCCACTTCGATCCGGACCAGTTCGGCATAGCGGGCGGAAAGGCGGTGCACCCACATCGCGACGTTTTGACGGGCGACGCCCAACTCGCCGGCGACGCGGTCGTAGTCGCCGTGGTCGGGGGTCGAGGTCAGGAAAATCTTGAGCAGGGCGAAGCGGCGGCTTCGCTCCGGGGTGTCCTGCTCCTCTTCGAGCCGCCGGAGCGACCGCCCCAGCAGGGCGAGGGCCCAGCTGCTTTCGTATACCTCGCTCGCGTCGAGCGGCGAGTCGGCGAATGGCATGAATTCCCGTTCGGCGTTAACGGCGGACCAATCGACCAGCCGAACGTTGCCGCCTCCGCGTTTGATCGCGTTTTCCTTCTCAAAATGGCTGCCGAGGTAGCGCTTGAGCGCACCGACCAGGAAACCGCGAAAGCGGCCCTTTTCCGGATCGGAGCGTTCGAAAATGTCGCTCTCCAGCACGTGGCAGAGGAAGCCCTGGGTGAGATCTTCGGCGTCAGCCGGCGCATGCCCGCGGCGGCGCAGATAGGCGTAAAGGGGCAGCCAATAGTTGGCGCAAAGCCGTTCCAGCGCGTGGCGCCGGCGAAGGGAATCCTCCCGGGCTTCGAGCACCATGCTCCACTCGGTGGACAGAAAGGCGGCGCCTTGGGTCGCCACGGCGGTCAGATGGTTGGCGCCGCCAAAGGACGGGTGGGCGGCGGGACGGACTCAGGGAATATCATGGCAGGGAAGGGCGGGACCGGACAGTGAAAGCCAGGCGGAGTCTGACGGTTGTTATTATCAGGGCAATGCTGGCGAATGTCACGTCCGCGGCTCTGGTCGGCATCCAGGCCGAAGCGGTCCACGTGGAGGTCAACTCCAACGAACAGGGTGAGCCACGCTTGATTCTGGTCGGGCTGCCCGACGCGGCGGTGCGGGAATCATGCGATCGAGTGCTGACGGCGTTGTCGAATTGTGGTTTTCCCGCCCTCAGGACCCGGACCACCATTAACCTGGCTCCCGGGGATTTGCGCAAGGAAGGGCCGATGTACGACTTGCCGCTGGCTCTGAGCTTGATCGCCTCCGGGGGCAGGCTGCCGGCCGAACGGCTAGCCCCATTTATCATTGCCGGCGAGTTGAGCCTTTCCGGGCAGACTCGCCCGGTGCGAGGGGCCCTGGCGATTGCTCAGCTGGCCCGGCGATTGGGGAAGCAGGGCGTTCTCATTTCCGAGGGGTCCGCGGCCGAGGCGGCGCTCGTGCCGTCCATTCAGGTCTACCCGATCCGGACCCTGCTGGAAGCCGTGGATTTTCTCACTGGAAAGTCGGTCTTGCGGCCGTTCAAGTCGCCGGGGGTGACAGGCGAAATCCTTTCCGTGAAGGGCACGCCACCGATTCGGCGGCTCGATTTCGCTGATTTGAAAGGCCAATTCGCTGTCCGGCGGGCCATCGAAGTCGCAGTGGCCGGGGCCCACAATCTTCTCATTCTGGGGCCCCCGGGTTCGGGAAAGTCGATGGCGGCCAAGCGGATTCCCGGCATCATGCCGCCGCCCACCCCGGAAGAGTATCTGGAGATTCTGTGTGTCCATTCGATTGCGGGACGAACGCTGCGGGAATCGCTCCATCCGCGCGACCAAAGGCCGTTCCGCGCGCCGCATCACACGGTTTCGGACGCCGCGTTGTTGGGGGGCGGAGCGATGCCGGGTCCCGGCGAAATATCGCTGGCGCATCACGGAGTCCTCTTCCTGGACGAGCTGCCAGAGTTCCGGCGCTCCGTGCTCCAGGTGCTCCGTCAGCCGCTGGAAGACGGCGAAGTGAGCATCTCGCGCCGTGCGGCGAAACTCACCTTCCCGAGCGCATTCATGCTGGTGGCGGCGATGAATCCCTGTCCGTGCGGCTATCTGGGTGACAACCGCCATCAATGCCGCTGCCCCCCGTCGATGATCGAGCGGTATCGCAGCCGGGTCGGCGGGCCGTTGCTCGACCGGATCGATATTCACATCGAGGCCCCCGCGCTATCGATCGCGGAGCTGCGCTCGGCTCAATTGGGTGAATCGTCCGACGCGATCCGCCAACGCGTGCTGGCCGCTCGCGCAATCCAGCAGGCTCGCTACGGGCCGTCGGCGCAGACCGTGAACGCACGGATGTCCCACCCTCAAATCCGGGAGCACTGCACGCTCACCGCGGCTCAGGCCGACCTCCTGCAGGCGGCGATGGAGCGCCTATCCCTGTCCGCCCGAGCCTACGACCGCATCTTGAAGGTCTCCCGAACCATCGCGGACTTGGCCGGCTCCGACTCCATCCAGTCCCTGCATATCCTGGAGGCAATCAATTACCGCACCCTGGACCGGGCAGTGTTCTGAATTGAATCGTCCCGCCATTTGATCCCTCAGTTGGCTCATCATCAGAAGTTTTTTCTCGCCACCGCAGCCACTCTTCCGACATTCCCGATCATCCAGACTTTGGCGGGAAGAATTGAGAGTGGATTTCACAATACCGCTCGACGATGCACCACAGCGCGCATTGTGTGACGGGCGCGCCCGTGTCTTGTGAACGCCAGGTAAGTCGTTTCTTTGTCTTTTACGTTCGCACGCTCAACCAACTATGCCAACGCTTCATCTGCTCGCCTTTCCGCTGTTCTTGACCGCGACCGTCTATCTTACAGCTCAGCCGACGGTTAGTTTGACCTCGCCCGCGCCCGGTTCCAATTTCCCGCTGGGCATACCGATTACGTTAACCGCCACGGCGCAACCCACGAGCGGCGCGTCAGTTTCAAACGTTACGTTTTACCAAGGCGCGTCCTCGATCGGCCAATCCACCTCCTCGCCGTACTCGATCGGATGGACCCCCGCCGCCATCGGCCAATATTCGCTCGCCGCCCAGGTGACCGACAGCGTCAACGCCACTGTTTCGTCTTTGCCGGTCTCCGTGCAAATCATTGCAACAATACCGTTTGCTACTGATTTTGAGGCCGGCGACGGCTTCAGTGTGGGATCGATTGCCGGGCAGCAAGATTGGCTGGTGAACCAGGGCGCGGCCAACATTGTCACCGGCGCGGCCTATACGGGCAGCCAATCGGTGAACCTGACCCCCTCGGAGCCGTCGGCCCAGCTTTCGACCGCGGTCGCCAACCCGGCCTCCGCGAGTGTCGTATATGTCGATTTCTATGCACAGCCTGCGGCTGATCCGACGGTCACGAGTTCCAGCATCATCACGGTCAACGGAGCAAGCGTGGGTTTTCTCAAGGTCGCATCATCCGCGGTGCTTCAGTTGTTGAATGGCAACGGTTCCGGCGGAGGAACCTGGGTCTCTCCCATGCAGCCGACGAGTCTACCGTTAGGCGCCGGAAACCAGACGTCATCCTGGCATCGCTTCACCTTTCGGGAGGACTTCGGAGCCCAAACCTGGGACTTTTACATTGATGGACAGATGATCTACTACGGCGCTCTCTTTGCCGGGATGCCTTCAAGCCAAGTGCTGCCATTTTCCATCGCCGGCCATTCGACCGCCAACGTGGGCTTGGATAAGTTCGAGGTGGTTTCCTCCAATCCTCTTTTCACGAACCAGAGCAACGACGGCATCGCGGACAGCTGGAAGCAGGCGAATGGCCTCGATCCCAGCCAGAATGACCGGACGCTTTCGCCGAGCGGCAACGGAATCCCCGTGATTCTGGACTATGTAACTGGAGCGACGCCGGCGGATTACTACAATGGCCGGGCCGTCGCCGTGTCCTCGCCCGTCGAAACCACGTCCATTAGCTACAGCTATGACGCGGCGGGGCGGCTATCCGCTGCAACTTACGGGAGTATCTCCCAGGAAAGCTTCTCCTCGGACACGGCGACCAATCTCACCACCTTGTCGTCGGTTTGCCAGCCGATAGTCACGTGGCGCAGCACCAATGGCCTGCCGCTAAACGGAACCGGCATGGGCGCCGATACTGCCTTCCCGGCAGGCGATAACTTGCCCAACTTGGCGAAGTACGCCCTTGGGCTGCCGGCACAAATTGCAGTGGTGGGCAGCTACCCCATCATCTCGCTTTTGAGCCAGGGGGGGCTTTCGTACTTGGCGCTCCAATACCAACGGCCGGATCCCGCCCCGGCCGACCTGAGCTACAACGTAGAAGTTTCGTCGGATGGTTCCAATTGGAGCAGCGGGACCGGCGCTACGATCACGGTATCGAGTGCGAGCAGTGGGGGTCAAGCCACCGTTCTCGTCCAGGACGCGACTCCCATCTCGTCCCCCCAATATGGGCGGATCATTCGGCTTCATGTGACGCGGAGCCTCGTAACGTACTGAACCTCGTTTCGCGCCCACTCATGAATTCTGCCTTCAATCTGTTTCGATTTGTTTCACGTTTCGTATGTGTCGTGCTCGTGACTGCCGCTGCGCTGGCGGTGCGGTCGCTGGCGCTGACTCCGCAGACCATTACCGCCACGCAAAGCGCGTCCGATGTCTATCCAGGACAGTCGGTGACTTTTTCCGCCTCGGGAGGCTCGACTTCCTATTTCTGGACCGGCACCGGAACGGCAAACGGAGCAAGTTTCACCGGGAATTGGAGCGCTCCGGGCACTCAACTGGTGACTGTCCAAGCGCAGCCCAATGGAACCTATGCCGCCTCCAACGTTATTACCATGGCAGTGACCGTGCAGCCCCCGCAGCGTCAAGTCATCATTGCGGGACCAGCAACTCAAACGGTGGTCGTGGGGCAGCCCGTTTATATGGCCGTCGCTGGCGGCGGCAGCGGCAACTACTCATGGAGCCAGAGCAACGGCGGCTATATGGCGGGATTCGGTGTGACGAGCTGGTCGAAAACGGGCCCTCAAGTCGTTAGTGTCTCCAGCCCAGCCAGCACGGGCTTCAGCAAATCAAACCAAGTAAATCTTGCCGTCAATGTCGTATCTCCCTCGACACCGACAATTCAGGCATGGCCCGCGTCGCAAACCATCAAAGTGGGGCAAACAGCCTACTTTTCCGCGTGGTGCAGCGATCCCGTGCCAGTGGCCCGCGCGGGCTTCGTATGGGGTGGGGCAACCGGCTTCGCGGGAACGGCATCACAAACTTGGAACACGCCAGGAACGTACCCTGTGTACGTTTTCTCGAACAATACTGCCGGATTCAATACCTCGAATACGGTGACCATGTCAGTCACCGTCGTGCCATCAAGCACCCAGCTCTCCAATTCGCTCGCAATATACCCAAGCATACAGACCGTTTATGCTGGCGAAATGGCCTATTTCTCTGCCAGCGGCGGCACCAGCTACAGTTGGAGTGGGGCAAACAGCCTGGGCGGAGGGGCCGCGCGCATGTCCTGGAGCGTTCCCGGAACTTACATGGTGTCTGTGGGCTCCGGCGGCGCCTCCCAGCAGGCGACGGTGATCGTCACCGACCAGCCCCAGCAACAAATCACCGCATCGCCGCTGCAGACATGGATCGGTGCTGGACAGATCGCCTACTTCAGTGCCAACGCAACGGGCGGAGATGTCCCTGGCTATCCGGTTGGGTACGCCTGGACCAATGCCACGCCTGTCGCTTCGGGCGCCGGCGCAGCTTGGGGCCGCTGGAGCACGCCCGGCACCCAAATCGTATCGGTCTATGCGTCAGGGCAAGTCGGAGCCTATGCCGCGTCTCCGACACTCAGCTTAGTTGTCCACGTGATGCCGGCGGGTTTCAATCAGAACTCGGCGTCCGGCACGGGGGCGTCAAATTTTGTCGCGTCGCGCCGGGACGGGACGATGCATCAAGGCGGCGATCCGGTCGAGCTTGCGACCGGTGCCTACGTCACATCGCATCGATTGGCCTTTTTCCCCGGACCCGGCTCGCGCCCTATTAGCATCGGCTATAATTCCCTGCTCGCTGCGACCCAAACCCAGCCGGGGATTTTCGGTTATGGATGGACCTCGGAATTCGAGGCAAATCTGATCCCCTCCGGAAAAAATCTCGTGTTCAATCTGGATGCGACTCACTCGACCACGTTTGTGCCCCAGGCGGGCTCAACCACGACTTTTGTCTGCGCGCAGGAAGGTGACGAGTACGACATTCTCAAAACCAACTCTGGTGGAGGTTGGACGCTGACGTTTCGCGACCAGAGCGAATTGCTCTTTGCTTCGTCAGGCCTCTTGGCCGCCGAAGTGGACCCCCACGGAAGACAGCTCACGGTCAACCGAAATGGCCAGAATCAAATCACCTCCATCACTGACTCCGTTTCCGGCGCCGGCCTTGCTCTGAGTTACGGCAGCAATGGCTGCGTTTCGTCCGTCACCGATCCGCTCGGCGGAGTGGTAAACTTGTCGTACTCCTCGGGCAACGCCCTGATTACAACCATTTCGGACCAAAACGCCCACCCAATTACGTTCACGTACGATAGCAGCGGCGACCTGCTTTCGACGACCGACGGCACAGGCAACGTTGTTGTTCAAAATACGTACGATGGGGCCGGTAGGGTTGTCTCCCAGCAGGACGGGATCGCTACCCATCCTGCCGCAACGTTCTCGTATCAGCAAAATGGACTATCGTCCGATATCGTGACCACGATGGTCGATCGATCCGGTTCGACCTGGGTTTATACCTATGATCCCAACTATCATCTGATTTCGCTGCTCGATCCTGACCGCAGCACCATCAGCTATACATATGATTTCTACGGCAACCTGACCAGCTGCACCGATCCGGTTGGCAATAAGCAGCAGTTCACCTACGACGCCAGTGGAAATCGGCTCACTGCGACGGATGCGGCCGGGAACACGACGACTTACTCGTACGATTCGCATAACCGCCTGCTCACGGCCAAGGATTCTCTTGGCAACACCGTCACGTATGCCTACGACTTGTCAAACAATGTCCTGTCGGTGACGGACGCCAATGGGAAAGTCACTTCCTGGACGTACGATGCGAATGCGCAGCCGCTCACTCGGACCTTGCCCAACGGCGGGATTTACCATTTCACTTACGTAGGGGGATATCCGGCCACCCGGACCGCCCCCACAGGAGAAACCACTTCACAGCCGTCCCATAGAGATCGTCAGAGTATCGTCCACTGACCGATTTCGCGGCTGCTGAAGACGAAGCCGGCGATGGCGAGTTGGAGCGGTTGGCGAGGATCCAAGGGATAATCTGGAGCGCGGAGCAGTTCGAGGCG
>DASXYY010000044.1:0-124855 GCA_036502225.1 Opitutaceae bacterium | reverse complement strand
TTCCGGTTGCTTCCCACCCCGCCTCGCGGCGGCGCAGTTTCCTTCCGCTGCCGATATCCATGCCGATACCGGGGTCTGACTTTCACATCCTGAGTTCATGTATTTGATGACGCACTGGAGCGCATGGTCCCCATGCGCTTTGACCTCTATCCGCGTTTGGCGCCGAAGCGCATGGGGACCATTCGCTCCACCCCTGTAGCCGGGGGCGCCGACCCCGGCAGTCCCTCTTTCGACGCCGAAGCGCGTGGGGACCACGTGCTCCACCCCGTGACAAGCATTGGCTCAGCTGCCATTTGCTGAGTTGCCTTTCCCCGCATCTCGCTTCGCTTTTGAAACTGCCCCTTATGATCCCTCA
The DNA here is from genome assembly GCA_036502225.1 of Opitutaceae bacterium. GTDB lineage: Bacteria > Verrucomicrobiota > Verrucomicrobiia > Opitutales > Opitutaceae > Palsa-1447. The sequence goes on along the minus strand of DASXYY010000044.1, from coordinate 124,500 downwards.
TCGTATTCTGTTCAGCCTGGCCGCCACCGCGCTTGTCCAATCACTCGGCGCCGCCGCCCCCATCGTCGTGAAATACGGCCCCCCTTCCCACTCCACGCCCCTCGGCACGACCTTTGTCGCGTGGGACACCCTGGTCGCCAAACCCACGGGCGTCGGCGTGATGCGACCGGTCTTCGACAATCCCACCCCGGCGCTGGACAAGTTCGAGATGCACATCTCCACGCTGCTCCCGGGCAAGATGTCCCACCCGATCCACGAGCACCCGTGGGAGGAAATGCTCTTCATCAAGGAAGGCACCATCGACGCGACGGTGCATGGCGAGCTTCAGCACGCCGGACCGGGTTCGCTCGTTTTCTTTGCGTCGCACGATCCGCACAATGCGATCAACAACAGCACCGAGCCGGCGACCTATTATGTGATCAATTTCGTGACGGATCGCGTGCACACGGTGGCGGACAAGCCGGCCGCGGAGCAGGCCGTCCCCGGCATGCTCGGCTCCGGAGTGTTCGATACGGATCATCTGCCGTCCACGCCTAACGCGACCGGATCGCGCGTCAACGTCGTCGATTCTCCCACCCTGACATTCAAGCGCCTGTCGATCCACACCACGACGCTCAACGTGGGGCAGCAGACAAAGTCGGACCTGGTGGACGACGGCAACGAGCTTTTCATTATCCGATCCGGCGAAGTTGAGGTGATGGCGAACGGCATCGCGTGCCGCCTCAAGGCCGGGTCGTTCTTTTACGCGGCTCCCAACGATCGCCGCGGACTCCGCAACATCGGGACGACGCCGGCCAGCTATCTGGTGATCAAGGTCGTTTCGGACCAGTCTCCGACGGCGGGCTAAAATCGCGGGCCTCCTCGGTTACCGCCTGAAGCGCAGCCTGGACGATTGTTTCCGGATTCGCATGGGTGCCGGGGAAGCTGGCCGCCACGACGCCGCTCGAATCCAGCACGACCACCTTCGGACGGTGAACGATGCGGGCCGCCTCCACGCGATAGACAATGCCAGCCGCCGCAGCGAGCTTGCGAACCTGGGTAGGATGGCCGCGCAAGAGCAAGATGCCACCGGGCAGGCGGTTTTCGGTCCGGCAAGCGGCGAGTTGTTCAACCGTATCCGTCTGCGGATCGATGGTCACCAGAAGAATGGGAATTCGGCTGGCCCGCGGCAGACGGCGGCTGACGTCGAGCAACTCGGCGATGGTGGCCGGGCACGCCACGTGGCAAGTCGAGAAGAACAGCGAGAGGATGACGGGGCGCCCGCGAAATTCCGAAAGGGTGACCGACGCGCCCGTGTCCGTCTGGAACGGGACGGCATCATCATAGATCGACGCCCGCGCTGTTAGGGCTGGCATGAACTTCACGCCCGAATCGGAGCCAGCACGGGCCCCCGCGCCGGAAACCAGCAGAAGCACCAACCCGAAAACCGGCAGGCTTGTTTTCATGGCGGGGACGATCGCTTAGTTCGCCAGCTTGAGCGGGTAATTCGGATCGGAGGGAGCCAGGCCGTCGATCTTGATCGCCTTGACCGAATCATCCACCTGTGAAGCCAGAATATAGGCGATCGTGCCGCGGTTGTTGGCCGCGGCCGCCTTCATCGCCAGGGGATTGGTGACAATGCGCGGAGCCGCGGGCAATGTGCCGGCGAACACCGCCTGCATGAAAAACCGATTATAAACCGGCTCGGTCATGTGATAGATGAGCTTGAGCGCCGCCGACTTCTCCGGGGAATTCCGTTCGCGGCTGAGCACGGCCCAATGGATGCCGCCGGGGCCGTCGACCGTCTCGCCTTTGTAGATCTTGACCAGATCGGACAGGGTCAGGTTGTCCACGGTCACGCTTGGGGCCACGACGATCGCCAACGCTTCGGCGCGTGCGACTCCGGCCTGCGCCTCCACCGCCAGGGCGACGGCTGCGATCCAGCCCAGGAGTCTGCGGAGAAACTTCACGGTCGTGCCAAGCGTCTCGGGAGGCTCAAAACGTGAAACCGATCTGCAGCGACAACGCGTCCGTGGGCGCAGCCTCGAGTTCGTTGCTCTCGTCGTTGTGATCGTACTGGATCTTGAAACAGGCGAAATCGGTGAAGTCGTAGCGAATGCCCAGCGTGGGACCATAGCGCAGACCGGTGGTCTGGATCAGATGGTAAACCGGATCGCCGCTGGGGGAATTCACATATGTGAACCGGGCGTAGGGCGTCCAGGCGCCGAATTGCTTGCTCAGCTCGGTGTAGCCCGCGACGGTGTTGTAAGCAGAGCCGCCGCTCGGCGTGTGGCTGATGACGAAGGCCTCGTTAAGGAAATTCCAGCCGTTGGCTGAGTAGACGAAGAAGGCGTTTCCGATGAGTTCGCGCACGGAGGGCAGCGCGTTCGGGACCGGGACGACGTCGAAACCGTCGGCACCCTGCCCGGGGGTGACGGCCTGGGGCGAAACGACCTGATGGTAAACGCCAAGGCCGAATTGCACTCCCGGCAAACCGGACGGCTTGGAGATGATTTCCAAATTCACCGCCTTGCGGCCATTGTCGACGTGGTCGGCCTGCGTGGGCTCGACCGGGGAAGTCGGGCCGTTGTAGGAGCGGCCATTTCCGACCTGAGCGAAATAATGGAGGTTCGCTCCGCCGGAGGGGATTTCGCCGTCGATGGACAGGCCGACCATGTGCACGGGCAGGATGCCGCCGTCGTCCTCAAAGTTGAGGAACCAGGGACGGTGCGTATCCATCTGCAGCCAGGTGCCGTGGTGGAACTGCGTGTTGTAGTAGCCGATCTCGGTGTGAAACCGGCCCGCGGCCACATTGAAATACGGGTTGAACTTGTAGTCGAAGATCAGGCGTTCGGCCTCCAGATTCCACGTATCAAAAGTGGAATCAGCACTGAGGACGTTCTCGGACAGGATGCTGATGTTCGGCGAAAGCTGCGCCGTCACATAGAGGTCCAGTTCGCCGAGCCAGAACTCATTGGGGAAGGACTGGCTTTGCGAAGAATAGGTGTAGTTGATGTCGCCGAAGCCGTGAAAGTTCAGCTTGGGGTAGCTTTCATCCGCCTCCGGCGCGCTCGCGGTGGCGGCCGCCGCGGCCTGGGTGGCCTGGACCGTCGCGAGCTGGGATTTCAGCGTCTTTATTTCCGCCTCCATCTCCTCGATCTTGGAGCTAAGCGCCGCAACGGCGTCCGTCCGGGGCGCCTCCTGCGAACGGAGGGGAGGCGCGCCGAGAGCGACCAATAAGGCCCCCGCGCTCCAGCTGCGGAGCGTCCATGAGAGTGAGAACGAAGACATGGAAAGTGCGGTGTGCGACTCCATGAGAAGTCACCTCCATCCAATCGTCTCCCCAGTTCGCAACCTTGAGCTCGCCCCCATGATGCAATGGTTTCGATCGAGGAGAATATCGCCTTGTCGGATAATAGTTTACAACGATTGGCCGGCGGGATGCCTCGCTTCGAATTTCCTTAGGAATCAATGAGCCCGTCCAAAGTGGAGCGCATCGTCCCGATGCGCTGAACGACACCGCAAACCGCCCCGTGCCCAAAGCGCATGGGGACCATGCGCTCCACCTTGAATCGACCTGCGTCGGCCAGCTGTAGCCGGGGGCGACGACCCCGGCACCTGCGATGTCGAATGCGGAAAAGCCGGGGTCAGCGCCCCGGCTACATTGGGATAAGCCGCCGGCTACAGCGGCGTCACCCAAGTTCGCTTTCCCTCCCCTGACTTTCAGATATCAATTTTACCCCGATGAAACACGCGCTGCGGCAGCTGATCTCCCACCCCGGTTTCACGATCGTCGCTCTGATCACCTTGGCGCTGGGCATCGGGATCAACACGACCGCCTTCAGCGTGCTGGATCGCCTGCTGCTCCAAGGCCTGCCGTTTCGAGACCCGTCTTCGCTGGTGCAGGTCTGGACGAAGCATCCCCGCTACGGACGCGTGCCGACCGCGCCGGCGGACTTTTTCGATCTCAAGGAACAGAACACCGTCTTTACCGACTTGGCCGCCTATCAGCCCTGGCAGGAGACGAGCTACGCCGAAACCGGAAAGCCTCCGGTTCAGGAGGGCACCGTGATGATGACCGCGAATTTCCTTTCGGTCCTCGGCGCCGTGCCTGAACTCGGCCGGGCTCCGACGGAGAAGGAGTCCAAGTCGAATGCATTCGTCTGTCTGATCAGCGACCGGTTCTGGCGTCAGCAATTTAGCGCCGATCCCAAGGTCATCGGCCGCGTGGTGCGGTTGAATAATCGGCCAAGCACCATCATCGGCGTCACGCCGCCGTTTCTGGACGATCCCGGACTCTTCAACGGCAGGCCCTCCTTCTTCTACCTGGATCCGGTGACGGAAAGCCGGACCATGCGCAAGGTCGGCTGGGAAGTGGTGTTGGGACGCATCAAGCCGGGACTTTCGATGGCGCAGGCTCAGGCGGGATTGGATGTCATCGCCAAGCGCCTGGAGCATGACTACCCGGACACCAACGCGGGACGCGGACTGCAGGTGATCGCCTTTCCGACGAATCAATTCGGCGACGACGGCGTGCACCTGACTTGGACGATCGCCGCGCTTTCGAGCCTGGTGCTGCTCATTGCCTGCATCAATCTGGCGAACCTGCAGATCGTGCGGACGACCGGACGCTCTCATGAGGTGGCGATCCGCCTCGCGCTCGGCTGCCCGAAGTGGCGCCTCATGGGCATGTTCATTTTGGAAAGCGCCATCATGTCGGTGGTCGGAGGCGCGCTGGGCCTTCTCTTTGCGATCTGGAGCAACGCCTTCATTTCCCAATTTCTCGGCCTCGATTTCCCCCTCAATTTTCAGGTCATTGTTTTTACATTCCTGATCTCGCTGTTGACCGCCGTGCTGTTCGGCACCGTGCCGGCATGGATGGCGGCGCGATCGGACGTCGGCGCGCGGCTCAAGGCCAATGCCCGCGGCAGCACGTCCGACCGGTCGCGCCGCTGGCTCAGCCAAGGTCTGGTGCTGCTCGAATTGGCCCTGGCTCTGACCCTGCTGACCGGGGCGGGGTTTTTCGTCAGCGGCATTTATCGTCTGACCCATCGCGACCTCGGCTGGAATCCTTCGCACGAGACGATCGGAGTCATCCCACTCGACCAGGATCACTTTGGTGGCGACCAGAACCGCGACAACGTGGAGGAATTCGGACGCCAGGCGCGGGAAAGGCTTCGCGTGCTGCCGGGCGTGCAGGCGGCCGCCATCAGCGACGGCTCGCCCTCCTGGGGCGGCCGGACGCATGCCTTCATCGTCGAAGGCCGGCCGCCGCCCAAGAAGGGGCAGGAGCCCGAAGCCGGCTTTTTCAGCGTGAGTCCCGGCTGGTTCGAGGTGTTCGGAATGCACTTGGTCCAAGGCCGCGAATTTACCGACGCCGACACCTACCATTCTCTGCCGGTCGCGATCGTCGACGAATCGATGGCCAAGGCGCTTTGGCCGGGTGAAGCGGCCCTGGGCAAACGCTTCGCCGGGACCGGGGAGGAGGACAAGACGGTCTGGATGGAAGTGGTCGGAGTCATGCGGGATTTCAAGGGCGTCCAGGAGTTCTTCAATCCCACGATGACGCGGCTGAGGTACTTGCGCCCGTGGGCGCAGGATCCCGGCCAAGCGGTCACGCTCATGGTCCGGACCTCGGGGCCGCCGGGCACGTTGAAAGAACCGCTGCGCAAGGCCATCGCCGCCCTTCAACCCACCCTGGCCCTCGCGTACGACGCGACGATCGACGAGGACATGGCGTCGACCTATTCCTATTTCACCTTTCTGCGTCGCGTGCTTGGCCAGATCGCCGTGCTGGGGCTTCTGCTCTCCGCCATCGGAATCTATGGCGTCGTGGCGAATCTGGCCAACGAGCGCACCAAGGAGATCGGAATTCGCATGGCGCTCGGCGCCCAGCCCGCGAGCATTCTCTGGATGTTTCTGCGCAACGGGGTGCTGCTCGCCGCCAGCGGGGCGCTATTGGGGCTCGCCGGTGCCTACACCGTCCTAGTCGTGCTGGAGCGCATGCTCCCCTATCTCCCCGGCAAGAATCCTTGGGCGGTGACCGGCGCCGCCGCGGTCCTATTCGCCGTGGCGATTTTCGCCTGCTGGCTGCCCGCCCGCCGGACGACGAGGGTCAGTCCGATGGTGGCGTTGCGGGTTGAGTAGCCAGACCGGGTCCTAGCCGGAGTCGCCGAGCCGCGACCTCCGCGGCCGGAAGCGGAAATTCCTGGGCGGCGGCCCTTATCGCAAGTGCGTATCCATTTCAGGATACAACGTTCGGTTTCGCGTGAAAATAATTCCCCATGAATTCTTATCATGCCCACCGGAACGTTTTTATGACTTATTTACGTCCGACGGCATGAGGAAAGCTAAGGCAGGACCCGATTCACCTGCATCCGAAGTCCCTTCATCTCATGCTCCTACCAGGCACCACCAAACTCGCGTCCCATGCTCGGCTTGCCCTCGGTCTCGGCGGAATCCTCGCCGCGACCACCGCGTTCGCCGACGTCAAACTCAACGACAACGTCAGCCTCAGCGGCTACGCGGTCGGATCCTACCAATACGTGGATCCCTCGGGAGGGACCTCGAGCGATTCGTTCAATCTCGACGCCGCGAAGGCGAGCCTGCTGCTCAACTTTGCGCCGGTCAGCGCCGATCTCGGCGTCTACTACACCGAAACGGAATCCGGCACGAGCGACCTGACGCTCATCGACGCCAATGTCACGTACGACGCCGGCCACGGCCTGACGATCACGGGCGGACGTTTCCTCAGCTGGATGGGCTACGAGGCATTCGACCCCGTGAACATGTTCCAAGTCAGCTCCGCCTACATCAATCCGAGCGGCACGATCATGTTCTACCCGGCCTATCACGAAGGCGTGAAGATCAAATACGCCTCCACCTATTTCACGGCGGGCGCCGCCCTGCTCGATTCGCTGAATGGTCCGACCATCTACCGCGGCGACGGCGAATTGAAGCACAACGCCGGCACCGAACTGTTCCTCGCCCTCACGCCGGTCAAGGGACTGACGATCTGGAGCGGACTCGGGTACGACAGCAAAGGGAACCAGCCTTACCAGCGGCAATCGACGACCGTTCCCAACGTCTGGATACAGTACGCGGCCGGAAACGCCACCGTGGCGGCGGAGTGGATCCGCCAGAACCACGGTCCGGGCTCGTCCGGCGACGACGGCCTGGCCCTGCTCGACTATAGCTTCACCCCGACCCTCTCCAGCGCCTTCCGCGTGAGTGCGGGAAAACTCGACGACACCACGGCGGCGCCGGGCCTGGGTTTCACCAAATACACGATCAGCCCGGCGCTCAAGGTCGCGCCTCATCTGACGCTGCGGCCGGAATTCTCGTATATCGAATACCACAACAACGGACCCATCGCCCATGATGTCTTTTTGGCCGTTCAAGCGCTCTTTCAATTCTGAGCATCCGTTTTTCAACCCGATTCATCCCATGATCAAAACCACACTATTCAGCCTCCTCGCCGCCGGCGGACTGGCCCTGGCGCTCGGTTCCACGACGGCTTCCGCCGACGACTCGACCGTCAAGGTCGGCGTTCTCCATTCGCTGTCCGGCACCATGGCCATCAGCGAGACTTCGCTGCGGGACACCCTCCTTTTTGCGTTCGACGAAATCAACGCTCAAGGCGGCATACTGGGGCGCAAGATCGAGCCGGTGATCGTCGATCCCGCTTCGGACTGGCCCACGTTTGCCGAAAAATCGAAGCAGCTCCTGGAACAGGACAAGGTGGCCGTGATCTTCGGCTGCTGGACTTCGGTCAGCCGCAAGTACGTCCTGCCGGTGGTGGAAAAGGACAACGGCCTTCTGTTCTACCCCGTCCAATACGAGGGCGAGGAGCTTTCGAAGAATATTTTCTATACCGCCGAAGCCGTCAACCAGCAGGCGACTCCCGCGGTCGACTACCTGCTGCAGCAGGGAAAGAAGAAGTTCTATCTGCTCGGCACGGACTATGTCTATCCGCAGACGACGAATCTCATTCTCTACAAGTACCTGCTGCTTCACGGGGTCCCGGTGGAGAATATCGGCGGCGGTTTGCGCAAGGACGCCGACGGCAAGGTGATCTCGGCGGGCAAGTATGTGCCGTTCGGGTACACCGATTTCCAGCAGATCGTGGCCGACATCAAGCAATTTGCGGCCAGCGGCGACGCCTGCGTGATCAACACCATCAACGGCGACTCCAACGTTCCGCTCTTCAAGGAGATTGTCGCCGCGGGCCTGACGCCGGCCGATTGCCCGGTGGTCTCCTTCAGCCTGGCCGAGGACGAGCTGCGCAGCATGCCGACCAAGGACCTGGTCGGCGAGCTCGGCTGCTGGACGTATTTCCAATCGATCAACTCGCCGGAAAACAAGGCATTCCTGACCGCCTGGAAGAAGTGGCTGGAAACCGAGAACTATCCCGGCGTCGTGAAGGAAAAGCGCGCCGTGGACAGTCCGATGGTGCTCTCCTACGACGGGGTCTATCTTTGGAAGGCCGCGGTCGAAAAAGCCGGCAGCTTTGACGTGGACGAGGTGCGGGCGGTGCTCGAAGGCGGCGGCATCTCGTTCGTCGGGCCGGGCGGCAAGGTGACGATGCAGGCCAATCACCACGTGACGAAGACGGTCTACATCGGCGAAACGAAGGCCAACGGGCAATTCAAGATTCTCAAGGAATTCCCCGCCGTCTATGGCGAGCCCTTTCAGCTCAAGGCGCTGGACGAAAAGCTGGCCGCGGGCAAATAAAGCGAACACGGCCGAATAACGGAATGATTCCAGCTTAGGAGGGAGGCCGATGCGTCTCCCTCCTTTTTCGCTCCCCGCCCTCGCCCGCGCAGTGGGTGCGTTGCTCTGCGCAATCTGGGCGGGGACGCACGCGGAAGCGGCGCCCATGGGTGACGGCGCCGTTCGCCAAACCCTCGTCCACGCGGTGCTCGCATCCGGGCCGGAACAGCAACGGCTGCTCGAGCAGCTCTCCGCGTCCGGATCCCGCCTGGCGCGGGAAACGATGACCGCTTGGACCCGGGATGAGATTCTGATCTACGTCGGTCCATCCGGACCGAAGGTGCCAGTGATTCTGGAGGAGCAGCAGGACGCCCAGGGGAAGGCGCGCGCCCGCCGGCTCGACGACGGAAGCGTGCTGCGCGACCCTCAGGGCATCGAGCTGCGATTCGCCGTCGGCGACCTCGATTCGGTGGACACCGACATGCGCCAGCGCGCCGCGATCCAGCAGGCGCTCGACGCCCTCGCCCTCTCCGACCCCGATCCCGACGCCCGCCGTTCGGCGGTGGTCAAGTTGGGCAATTCGCAGCGAACGCACTATCTGCCTCTGCTGCGCGCCCGCCTCGGGGTTGAAAGCGACGGCGCCGTGCGCAAGGCCCTGCAAGCAGCGACGGCTTTGCTCGAATTGGGCGGCAGCGATCTGACCTCACGCATCGCCGCGGTCCGGCGCCTTGGCGACCTCGCGGCCGTCGGCGCGGTCGACCGTCTGAAACAGGTGCAAGCCGCCGGCCCGCCGCCGCTGGCGGCCGCCGCCACGGCCGCTCTGGCGCGCATCGAACGCCACATCACGATCATCAATTTCTTTGGAACGCTCTTCCGGGGGCTCAGCCAAGGCTCAATCCTGCTCGTGGTGGCGCTGGGCCTGGCGATCACGTTCGGCCTGATGGGCATCATCAACATGGCCCACGGCGAAATGATCGCGGTGGGCGCCTATACCAGCTACGTCGTTCAGAATATCTTCGGGTCGGGATTCGGATTTCACATCACGCTGCCGTTCAGTTTCGCTGGGCATCCGATCGCCTTCGGCTTCTCCCTCCCGGGGCTCAACGCGACCGGCGGGTGGTACGAAAGCTACTTCCTATTCGCGATTCCGCTCAGCTTTTTTATGGCGGCGCTCGCCGGCATCGTCGTCGAGCGCACGGTGATCCGCTTCCTTTACCGCCGGCCGCTGGAGTCGCTTCTCGCCACCTGGGGAGTCTCGCTGATCATGCAGCAGGCGTTTCGAATGATCTTCGGAGCGAACAACGTTCAGGTCAATTCGCCGGCCTGGCTGCTGGGACATTTCACGGTGCACGACGTCGAATTCGGCTACAACCGGGTCTTCGTGATCGGATTCGCGGTCCTGATCGTCATCGGAACCTGGCTGCTGCTGACCCGCACGCCCCTCGGTCTGTTCATCCGTGCCGTCATGCAGAACCGCGATATGGCATCCTGCATGGGCGTGCGGACGGAGCGGATCAATTTGCTGACCTTTGCCTTCGGTTCCGGCTTGGGCGGCCTGGCGGGCGCGTTTCTTTCCCAAATCGGCAATGTGGGGCCAAGCCTGGGTCAGAACTATATCGTCGACAGTTTCATGACCGTAGTGGTCGGGGGCGTCGGCAGCATCGGCGGCACCGTGAGTTCCGCCGCCGCCATCGGCACGTCCGATCAGGTGCTGCAACAAACCACCGGCTCGCCGGTGATGGGTAAAATCATCGTGCTGTGCGTGATCATCCTCTTCCTGCAGTGGAAGCCGGGCGGTCTCTTCAGCACCAAAAGCCGGAGCCTCGACTGATGCCGAATTTCAGCGACACCATCGTCATCCGGCGGGGCATCCTTCGGCGAATCCCGGCCCGGATCGAGTCCATCGCGGTGGCGATTGCCGCCTTCGTCCTCATTGTGGTTTTGCCCTGCCTCAATGCCTTCACGCCGCCCGGGAGCGGGCTGCACGTCAGCGATTTCACGATCAATCTTTACGGGAAGTATCTGTGCTACGCGATCCTTGCCATCAGCGTGGACCTGGTGTGGGGCTACACGGGTCTGCTGAGTCTTGGGCAGTGCCTGTTTTTCGCCCTCGGAGGCTACATGCTCGGCATGCACCTGATGCTGATGATCGGCCGCCTCGGACAATACCATAGCGATCTCCCCGATTTCATGGTTTTTCTGGGCTATCCGCGGCTGCCGGTTCATTGGGTGCCGTTCCGGCATTTCTGGTTCGCGGCGTCGGCGGTCATCTGGGTTCCGGGCCTGGTTGCCCTTGCCTTCGGCTTCCTTGCGTTTCGATCCCGGATTCGCGGCGTCTACTTTTCCATTCTCACCCAGGCCCTCACCTATGCGGCGAGCCTGATGTTCTTTCGCAATGACTTCACGTTCGGCGGCAACAACGGCTTCACGGATTTCAAGTTCGTCCTCGGCCACGACCTGCGCAGCCCCGCCACCCAGCGCGGACTCTATGTCTGCACGAGCGTGCTTCTTCTGGTTGTCTATCTCGGCTGCAAATGGCTCACGGCCACCAAGCTGGGCAAAGTGCAGCGGGCGGTGCGCGACAGTGAGAATCGGGTCCTCTTCTCGGGCTACGCCACGGCCCACGTCAAACTCTTCGTTTTCGTGCTCAGCGCGATCATCGCGTCGCTGGCGGGCGCGCTCTACGTGCCCCAGGTCGGGGGCATTAATCCCAGCGAAATGACGCCGGACAAGTCGCTCGAAGCCGTCGTCTGGGTGGCGGTCGGCGGACGGGGCACTCTGATCGGTCCCGTCTTGGGCTCGATCGGCGTGAACGCGCTGAAGAGTTGGGCGGCGCGGGCCTACCCCGACCTCTGGCTGATCATCCTCGGCTCGCTCTTCATTCTGGTCGTTCTTTTCCTCCCCGGCGGCGTCGTCAGCCTGCCCGGAATCATCGCCCGCTGGTGGCGCCGTCGGCGCGACGCTTCCCCGTGACGCCGCCCGCCATCCTGGCCGTCGAGCAGGTCAGCAAGACATTCGACGGCTTCAAAGCGATCTCCGAACTCAACTTCCGCCTGAAGCGCGGCGAGCTGCGGGTCATCATCGGCCCCAACGGTGCGGGCAAGTCGACCTTCTTCGATCTGCTGACCGGCCGCACCAAGCCGGACACCGGGCGCATCATATTCGGCGAAGCCACGGATCTCACCCGCCTCAACGAATACGAGATCAACCGGCTCGGCATCGGGCGAAAATTTCAGACGCCATCCGTGTACGTCGACCATACGGTGTTCGAAAACCTGCTCTTGTCGCTCCACGGTCCACGCGGGGTATTCGCCACCTTGTTTCATCGGACGACTCCGGCCGAGCGCGCGCGGATCCACGAGCTGCTCGGGCTCATCCGGCTCGAAACCAAGCGGGACTGGCGGGCGGGCCAGCTGGCGCACGGTGAAAAGCAATGGCTGGAAATCGGCATGCTGCTGGCGCAGGACCCGGCCGTGCTGCTGGTCGATGAACCCGCGGCGGGCATGACCGACGAGGAAACCCATCGGACCGGAGAACTGCTGATCTCCTTGGCGGGGCGGCACAGCCTGGTCGTGGTCGAACATGATATGACTTTCGTGAAGCAGATTGCTCAGGATCGCACCGTGACCGTCCTGCACCAGGGTTCGGTGCTGTGCGACGGCCGGTTCGAGGAGATCCAGGCCAATGCGAAAGTGCGCGAAGTCTATCTGGGCCGGGGAAAGGTCAGCCGGTGACGCCCCTGCTCAAACTGGCGGCCGTCGAGGCTGACATCGGCGGTTCGCGCATACTTCGCGGCGTCGATCTGGCGGTTCAAGCGGGCGAGGTCGTTTGCCTGATGGGTCGCAACGGCGTCGGCAAAACGACGACCTTGCGGGCGATCATGGGCCTGCGGTCGGTTCGCGCGGGAACCATTTCGCTCGACGGGCGGGCGCTCAACCACCTGCCGACGGCGGAACGCGCTCGCACCGGCATCGGCTACGTTCCCCAGGGGCGAGAGATTTTTCCGCATCTCACCGTCGAAGAGAATCTGGCCGTGGGCCTGCGTCTCCATCGCCGATCGCGGCCCGAAATCCGCCAGGAGCTCGAGCGGGTATATGCCTTGTTCCCGGTTCTGAAATCCATGCTCGCCCGAAAGGGCGGCGTCCTGAGCGGCGGCCAGCAGCAGCAGCTTGCGATCGCCCGCGCCCTGCTCACGCGGCCGAAACTGCTGATGCTCGATGAGCCGACCGAAGGAATTCAACCGTCGATCATCGAAGAAATCGGCGACACGCTGCGGCGTCTCCGCCAGGACGGCGGCCTGGCCATTCTCCTCGTCGAACAGTACGTGGACTTCTGCCGGGCCGCGGGCGACCGCTTCTACGCCATGGACCGGGGTGCCGTCACAATATCCGGCGAGGTTTCAGGCCTGACCGACGAAGTCGTGCGAACTCACCTCCAGGTATAGCCACCGGACCGCTGGAATATTGCCGAATCCGGCACTGCCTTCAAAAGCGCGCCCTCCCCAAGCCAGGGGGTCATGTCTCGGCACGCGGCAAGCCGCGTGCCGAGACATGACCCCCTGGCCGCCCGAGACTATCGGCGGGTTGAGCGCATGATCCCCAGGCGCTCCATCTGCTCCGGGAGCAGCTGGGCCGCAGATACTTGAAATCGTCATATTGATCATCTCTCATAACAACATGCCCCGCATCGTCTCATTGGTCGCCGTGGCACTTCTTATTGCGATGACGCGAGGCGAAGTCGTCGCTGCGACTTCGGACGCCTTCCCACGGCGAACCATGTCCTTGGATGGCGTTTGGCGGATTGCCGATGGCGGAATGGACAAAGCGCCCAGAGATTTTGCGCGCACAGTGCCCGTTCCGGGACTTGTTTCCCTGGCCAATCCTTCGTTTGTGCCCGAACCGGGCCCGAGCGTGGCGGATCGGCGCAGCAACGCGCAAAGGGACCCGGCTCGGGATGCGTTTTGGTACCGGCGGTCATTCAGCGTACCGGGCCCCCTGCCGGCCGTCGCCCTCATCAAGGTCTCCAAGGCCATGTACGGCACGAAGGTTTTTCTGAACGGAGTCGATCTCGGGTTTCATGCACCCTGCTTTACCCCGGGATATTTCAATGCTGCGGCCGCGTTGAAGGCGGGCGAAAACGAGCTCTTGGTGCGCGTCGGCGCGGACCGGGACGCGGTGACGGCGGCCATCCCTTCCGGGCTCGATTTCGAAAAGGAGCGCTACATTCCCGGAATCTTCGACTCCGTCGAACTCATCCTTTCGGGCAACCCGCATATTCTCCGCATCCAAGCCGTGCCCGAGATTTCGCAACGGAAGGTGCGCGTCCAAGCGGTCCTGCTCAACTCCGGAGAATCCTGTGTCCGGCCCGTGCAATTTATCGTGCGCGAAGTGAAATCCGGCCGGATTGCGGCCCGTCTCACCACGGTTCCGACTACGATGGCATCGGACCGCGAGACCACCGTGGACGTCGAGCTGCCCATCAACGGCTGCCGGCTGTGGTCGCCGGAAGATCCCTTTCTCTACGCGCTGGAAGTGAACAGCGGTTCCGACGACTGCCAAACCCGCTTCGGCATGCGGGAATTGCGGTTCGATCCGGCCACCCACCAGGCGTTGCTCAACGGGCATCCCTATTTTCCGCGAGGCAGCAACGTCACCTTGTATCGCTTCTTTGAGGACAGCGAGTGCGGCGACCGCCCTTGGGATGCCGCGTGGGTGCGCCGGCTCCACCAGCGAGTAAAGGACATGCACTGGAATTGCCTCCGTTACTGCATCGGCTTCCCGCCGGAGCGGTGGTACGACATCGCCGACGAATTGGGCATCCTGATCGAGGATGAGTTTCCCGTCTGGTACGGCGGCCCCGGTTGGAGCAAGTATCCCACGGCCTTGCGTTCGGAGGAACTGGCTCGGGAGTACACGGAATGGATGCGAGAGCGCTGGAACCATCCTTCGGTCATCATTTGGGATGCGAGCAACGAAACCACGAGCGACCAAACAGGGCCCGCGGTGGCGCAGGTACGCGGTCTCGACCTTTCCCATCGGCCCTGGAGCAACAGCTACAGCCCGCCGGCCGAACCGGGCGACGTGTTTGAATCCCATCCGTACCACTTCCAGAAGCCGAACTTCCGGCTGTCCGATCTCGCCACCGCCGATCCGATTCCGCAGGGCAACGCCCGCCACAACGACGGAACGCACGCGGTGGTCATCAATGAATACGGCTGGCTTTGGCTGAATCGGGACGGCACGCCCACTACCCTGACCAAAGAGGTCTACGAAAATCTGCTCGGGAAACACTCGACGACGGCCGAGCGCCGGCACCTCTATGCCCGGTGCCTCGCGGCCGAGACGGAGTTCTGGAGAGCCAATCGCCATGCGGCCGCGGTGATGCACTTCACGACGCTCGGCTACTCGCGGCCGGATGGTCAAACGAGCGACAATTGGAGCGACGTCGGCTCGCTCGCGTGGGAGTCTGAGTTCCTCCGGTACGTCAAAGATGCGTTCGCGCCGGTGGGCCTCATGGTCGATTTCTGGCGGGATGATGCGAAAGCCGGCACCGAGGAGAAGATCGGCGTTCGCCTGATCAACGATCTCGGAGAGCCATGGAGCGGCCCAGTTGCGCTTCGCCTGCGAAGCATGGACGGTTCGACCGTCTACGAAGCTACGCGGAATGCGACGATCGATTCGTACGGCCGAACCGCGGTCGATTTTGGTGTGACCTGGCCGAGCACGTCCGGACGTTTCATCCTCGAAGCCGAACTGCGGGGCGTCGACGGGGAGACAATTCACAGCACCCGCGAATTGTCGGTCGGCCCTTAGCCCGGCGTTTCCTCGGGTTGGAAGGTGGAGCGCATGGTCCCCATGCGCTTTGACGTCCGTCCGCATTTGGCGCCGAAGCGCGTGGGGACCACGCGCTCCACCTGGGCCGAGCCTACTTCATCCAACCGGTCACTAGATCGTACGCGGGCTTTCCCTCCGCGCGAAGCCGGCCATCTGGCCCGTAAACCTTGAACTGCGGCGTGGAGGGAAGATTGTATTGCTTCGATACCGGGGAGTCCCAGTCGATCCCCTTGAAACCAGGGCGGTTGATGTCGACGAATACGACGGCGATATCGTCGCGGCTGCGGTGCAGCTTCTCCACGCCCGGCTTCAGCTCCATGCAGACGGGGCAATAGGCGCTGTAGAAGTCGAACACCGTGGTCTTTCCCGCCACCAGGAATTTCGCGATTTTCACCCGCGAGCCATGGGAGATCTCGATCGGGGCTGCGCCCTTCGCCGGCGCGTCGGTCGCAGCCAGCGCCAATGGCGCGATGAAGCCGAAGCACATCGCCCTCAGCGCCCAGAATATGAAACGGACTACCATCGGTGGGAATAGGTGGCGAGAACGAGGAATTTCGCGAAGAAAGCGTCGCCGTGCCCTCCCGTGAGCGTGTCGGGATAGCTCTGCGTGCGGTTCATGTATTCCGCGACGGGAATGCTGAGCGAAAACGAGTCGTGCGGCAGCAAATACGCCACGCCGGGCTCGACCGAAATCACGTAGCCCGGGCGGCGGAATCCGTCGCTTCGGCCAATGAGATCGTTGGAGGGGACGCCCTCCCACCGGCCTCCGAGGCTGGCCGTGAGCTGGCCGCTGCCCAGGCGAACGATTTTCTCGGTCACCCCTCCGCGCAGCTCATATTGATCGTAGACCGAGTCGTAGGCGGTTTCCGAGGTGATGGCGGACGTGGTGCGGGTGCCGTTCGTGTCTTGGGGAGTCGCCATATAGAAGCCGTCGGCATACAGGGACGTGCTCGCGAGAAGCTTGTAGTAAGCGCTGCCGGCGACGATGAATCCCCAGCCGCCGAGGCCGGGTTGGATCGATTGGTCCACGTTTTTGTCGACCAGACCGCTGGTGGTGTGGAATTCGTCCTTCACGTTGCTCTTGCCGGTCGGAATGCTGAGGCCGACTCCGAGGGAAATATTGCCGCGCGGATTCGACTTGGGATTGATGATCCACCGATCCACGCTGGCCCGCAGGTCGCCGAGATCGCGGGCCGCGGTCCGGTAGCGGCCGAGACCGTTCACAAGTTGGGAGCGCGTCGCCGCAAAATAGGGAATGTCCAGGGAGAACGTATCCCGTGCATCCGGCGTGAAGCTGATCGAACTGTCGAACTGGTCGACGACGTTGATGACTTGGTTGCCGGCGAGGTTTCGCGCCGGGGTATTATTGAAGCTTCCGATGTAATCCAGGTACGAACGGAAATGCTCGTACTGCTCCGAGAAGCTCCATTTGTCCGCCGCGCTGCCAGTGGTGACTCCGTCGATGGCGACGGTTTGATCGCCCATCTCCTTGATGGGAACGCAGCCCTGCGCATGGAGACCCGCCGGCAATGCGGCGAGGGCCAGAGCGGCCAGTGAAAAAGCCGGCCAAAACCAGCTCGATTGAGAACGGATACGATGTCGGGACATGTGTGGTGTTAGGATACTCAGCTGCCGGCGGAGGTAGGTTAATCCGCACGGAGCAGGGAGTTGTCGCGAACCCGCGCGCACCGTAAAGCGGTCTGTGTCGAAGCGCCCAAAAGCGGTGGCGAGAGGCCGGCGGGTGGAGCGCATGGTCCTGGCTTCTCAATGAGAAGCCAGCCCGCCGAAGCCCAACGGGCGAAGGAGGGCCGCCCACGTCTGGCGCCGAAGCGCGTGGGGACCACGCGCTCCACCCACGAACCTAGAGAGCCTTTACCGCGCTCAAACTTTTCCGGCTGAGCGGCAGGCTGGCGCCGCAACGCAACCCCACGGTGTAGTCGCCGAATTTTCCGGGCCGAAGCTCTGCGATTTCACGGACGCTCACGAGCGCCGAACGATTGATGCGAACGAAACCGGACCCGAGCTTCTGCTGCAGCGAACCCAAGGTCGCCCGGACCAGCAGGCGGCGCGGTCCAAACAGGTGGATCAGACAATAGTTGTTGGCCGCCTCGATCCAGAGGATTTCGACTGCGCGAACGAGGACGCTATCGCCGTCGACCGACACCTCGAGCTGGCGGGGATCGGCATTTGAGTCCGACCCGGCGGAACGCACGCGCCGGCGGGACGCGACCTGCGCCACGGCCCGGCTCAGGGCGAGATCGAACCTCGATTGGTCGAACGGCTTCACGAGGTAGTCGACGACCTGCACCCCGAACGCATCGACCGCAAACCGGTCATGAGCGGTGGCCAGAATCACGGCAGGGCGCCGTTCCGCGGGCAATTCCCGCAGGATCTCGATGCCGGACAAACCCGGCATCCGGATATCCAGGATGGCGATGTCCGGTGGATTGCTCCGCAGCTCACTGAGCGCGTCCGCCCCGTCGCCGCTCTCGAAAACCACCTGAATCGTGGGCTTGCCGGCAAGAAACATCCGCACGCGCTCGCGGGCGAGCGGTTCGTCGTCGGCGATCAGGACGCGGAGTGGCGGCATTGGGACCCGATAAAAGTTCGGGCCCACGGTGCCGTTCCGATCGCACCCGGCAATGTATCAGGGACGTATTGACCTCCCAGCGGGGCCAATCGCCACGGCCGGGCACTATCCCAGGCCTAGCCGGAAGCCTCGCCAAGCAGGCGGGCACCCTGTAGCCCGGGGTCGGCGACCCCGGCAAGTTTGACGTCGAAAGCGGAAAAGCGCGTGGGGACCACGCGCTCCACCTCGGGATAGGCCTCCGGCTACGGCGAGCGCCATCGGCGACCTATTGACAGGCCTCGCACGTCCCGCCGTTGCGCATCGCCTCGATCGAGCAGGCGATCTTTTCCTCGGGGGAGAATTCGCGCTTCGGTTCGACGTGCGGTTCGGTAACGACGGCCTTGTCGCCGGCTCCGCCGACCGTGCCGCGCATTTCCTTTTTGATCGCGACCGTGGCCTTCTCGATGTTCGAGGCGCCCAGGCTGCGGAGGTAGTACGTGGTCTTGAGGCCGGCGTGCCAGGCATGCCGGTACATGTGGGAGAGCGTCTTCAGGTCCGGCGTCTTGATCCACAGATTTACCGACTGCGACTGGTCGATCCACTTCTGGCGGCGGCCGGCGGCTTCGACGATCCACTTGGGATCGATGTCGAAAGCGGTCAGATACTTCGCCTTGAGGTCGGCCGGGACACGGTCGATGTCCTTCAGTTCGCCGTCGAAGTACTTCAGGTGGTCGATCATGTCCTGGTCCCAGAGCCCTTGGGCCTTGAGATCCTTCACGAGGTACGGATTGAGGACGATGAATTCGCCGGACAGGTTCGATTTGACGAACAGGTTCTTGTAGGTCGGCTCGATGCAGGGCGAGGTGTTGGTGATGTTCGAAATCGTCGCGGTCGGCGCGATCGCGAGCACGTTGCTGTTGCGCATGCCTTGGGAGCGGATCTTGCCGCGGAGGACTTCCCAATCCATGCGGCCGCCGCGCGGAACATCGACCGGCACGCCGCGCTCCTGCTCGAGGAGATCGAGGGTGTCGGGCGGGAGGAGGCCCCGGTCCCACTTGGAGCCGTGGTAGGTCGAATACGTGCCGCGCTCGGCCGCCAGGTCGGAGCTGGCCTCGTAGGCGTAGTAGGCGACCGCTTCCATCGCCTCGTCGTTGAAGTCGACGGCGGCGTCGGAGGCGAAGGCGATGCCCTTCATATAGAGGGCGTTCGCCAGGCCCATCAGGCCCAGGCCGATCGGCCGGTGGCGCAGATTCGAGCGCTTGGCGGCCTCGGTCGGATAGAAATTGATGTCGATGACGTTATCGAGGGCGCGCACCGCCATGCGGATCGTATCGCGCAGCTTGTCGTGGTCGAGCGAGCCGTCGGCCTTGAGGTGCGAGTCGAGGATGATCGAGCCCAGGTTGCACACCGCGGTCTCATCGGCCGAAGTGTTGAGGGTGATCTCGGTGCAGAGATTCGACGAGTGGATGACGCCGACGTGATCCTGAGGCGAGCGGATGTTGCAGGCGTCCTTGAAGGTGATCCAGGGATGGCCGGTCTCGAAGAGCATCGAGAGCATCTTCTTCCACAGGTCGAGGGCCTCGACCTTCTGGCCGAAGATCTTTCCTTCCTCGGCGAGCTTCTCGTAGTGGGTGTAGCGCTCCTCGAAGCGGCGGCCGTAGATCTCGTGCAGATCCGGCGTCTGGTTCGAGCGGAAGAGCGTCCAGTGCTGGCGCGCCTCGACCCGCTTCATGAACAGGTCGGGGATCCAGTTGGCCGTATTCATGTCATGAGTACGGCGGCGGTCGTCGCCCGTGTTCTTGCGCAGCTCGAGGAATTCGAAGATGTCGTTGTGCCAGGTCTCGAGGTAGGCGCAGCCGGAGCCCTTGCGCTTGCCGCCCTGGTTCACCGCGACCAGCTGGTCGTTGTGCAGCTTCAGGAACGGGATGACGCCCTGGGACTCGCCGTTGGTGCCGCCGATGTAGGCGCCGGTGCCGCGGACCGAGGTCCAGGAGCCGCCGAGGCCGCCGGCCCACTTGGAGAGGTAGGCGTTTTCGGCGATGCCGCGCTGAAAGATGCCCTCGATCGAGTCGGCGACGTGGTAGAGGTAGCAGCTGGACAGCTGCGAGTGCAGCGTGCCCGCATTGAACAGCGTGGGGGTCGACGAGCAGAAGCGCCGCGTCTTGTAGAGCGAGTAGAGCGCGGCGATCTTGTCCTCGCGGGCCTCGGGTTCATCCAGGAACAGGCCCATCGAAACGCGCATCCAGAAAAACTGGGGCGTCTCGATGCGCTTGGACGGCTTGCTGACCTTGTCGACGATCAGGTAGCGATCGTAAAGCGTCTGGATGCCCAGGAAGTCGAATTCCAGGTCGGAGGACGGATCGATGGCGGCGGCAAGTCGGGTCAGATCGTATTCCAGGAGACGCGGATTCAGGCGCTTGATGGCGACGCCGTGCTCGAGGTACTTGCGGAACGCGCGCTGGTGGAAGTCCTTCAGCTTGCCGATGCCGTCCTCCGTGATGTCCCAGCCCAGCACCTCTTCGTAGATGTAGGTGAGCTGGATGCGGCCGGCAAACTTGGCGAAGTCGGCGTCCCGTTCGATCAGGGTCTTGGAGTTGAGGATGATCGTGGCATCGAGGTCCTTCTGCGTGATCTGGTCGTACACCGAGCGGCGCAGCTCGTGCTCGATCAGCTCGTTGTTCAGGCAGAGATCGAGGCCGATGCGCGCGAATTCGATGCGCTTGCGCAGGTCGGCGCCGTCCCAGAAGGAATTCTCCCCGTTGGCGCGCTTCACGACGACCATCTGGCCCTGCTCCGGAGCGGGCGCGGGCGCCGGGGCGTCGATGTCGCCATTGCCGGCCTCGCGGGCCGCCTTGCGCTCGGCGCGGAAAAGGATGTACGCCTCGGCCACCTTGTAATGGCCGGACTTCATCAGCTCCTCCTGCACCATGTCCTGGATCTCCTCGATGTGAACGAAGACTTGCTTGGATCCGTTGACGCGGTCGGCGACGGCGCGGGTGATCCGAACGGCCGGAGCGGAATCGCGCTGGAGGGACAGGAACGTCTTGCGGATCGCGATCTCCACCTTCTGCTCATTCCACGGCACGACCTGGTTGTTCCGGCGGATGACCCGCAGGGCATTCTGCGCGGGAACGTCGCGGTCGTAATTGAGCTTGCGCGCGCGGTTGAGGAGGAGGCTCTTGGCGACGAAGTACGCGTTGTTGTCGACCAGCGTCTTCTCGATCAGCTCGTAGAGGGCGTTGAGGGTCAGCGACAGCGGGTTCTGGTGGCGCGCCATCTCGGTCAGGTTGCCGCCCAGCTCGCGGCAGATCCGCAGCACCCAGGCGCGGTTGGCGTCGGTGAAGATTTCCGAGTCACCGCGGGCCAGGCAAACGTTGGTCAGCGCCTTGCCGAGGGTGTCGGCGACTTCGGCTATGGCAAAACGCTCCTCGCCGTGCGGGCAGAGGACGACAATGGCGGGGAGGCCGAAATCGGCGCCGACGACGACGTCGCGCCAGGCGTAGTGCGGCTTTTGTTCGACGGGGGTCTGGACGGTGCGCTTAAGCGCCAAATCGTGGGCGAGGGACGGTGTGCTCATGGCTAGGACGGAAAAAGGGACGATGACAATGGAGCGCATCGCTCCGATGCGCAGGTGGAGGGGGTAAGAACCGACGGGGGTAAAGTCAGCCGGCGAGGGGGCGCCGGATCAGAGTTCGTCGTCTGAAGCTACGGTGAGGGACGAGGCTTTCTGGTATTCCGTGACGCGGCCTTCGAAGAAGTTTTGCTCCTTCTTGATGTCCATCATCTCGGCCAACCAGGGGAGAGGATTCTTGATGCCGCCCGCGAGCGGCGTCAGTCCGCAGCCTTCAAGGCGGCGGTCTGCGATGTACTCGATGTACGTGAGAAAATCTTCCAGGCGAAGGCCGACGCCGTTCACGGGCAGGCAGTCGCGGATGAATTCCTTCTCGAGCGTGACGGCTTCCTGCATGAGGGCGCGCAGCTCCTCCTTGAACTCGCCCGTCCAAATCTGCCGGTTCTCTTCCACGAGGTCCATGAACAGGTTGCGGAACACCTCGATGTGGTTGGACTCGTCGCGCAGGGTGTAACGGAACATCTGGCCGATGCCCGGGAACTTGTTCTGGCGGTAAAGGGAGAGAATCATGCCGAACAGCCCGTAGAACTGCGTGCCTTCCATGCACTGTCCGAAGACGAAGATGTTCTTGGCCAGCAGGCGCTGGTTGGCGGGATCCGTCATATCCAGGTCCCGGCGCAAATCGCGCGAAATGCGGGTCACGAACTCGTTCTTGCGGACGATCGTGGGAACGTCCTCGAACATCGCCTCGCACTCGTGCGGGTTGATGCCCAGGGAAGCGATCATGTACAGGAGGGAGTCGGCGTGGATGTTCTCCTCGTGGGCATGGCGGCCCAGGACCAGCTTGAGCTCGGGGGCGGTCACCAGCTCGCGGACGACATGCTGAATGTTGTCGCCGACGATGCCTTCGGCGGCCGAAAAGTATCCGATACCCATCCGGATGATCCAGCGCTCCACGTCGGACAGCGCCTTATCATCCCGCCACTGCTCGATGTCCTTGCCCATCGGGATGTCTTCCGGCTCCCAATGGTTGGCCTTCATCGTCCGGTACAAGTCATACGCCCACTGGTACTTGAGCGGCAGGAGGTTGAAGGTCATCGTCGCACGGCCATTGATGACCCGTTTGGCCGCAAAGGCGGCTTCCGCCTTGGTCTGGTCGAGGTGGAAGGTTTTCGTGCCGACAGTAAAAGACTTTTGCATGGGGGTGTACGCGAGAACCGCCGTGTTTGCGGCCGCAAAAGGCCGCGAGCGATCAAAAGTTATTGGATCTTATTAACGGGTTACTGACCACTACAGGATGTGGTACTGCGCTCTCGCGACCACAACCTATTGGCCTGGGGCTGAAAACCGTCAATAGGTTTTTTGTGAAAATCCGGGCCTCAGAGGGAAGAAAGCTTCGAGTTATTCACAATCCCCTCTGGAGCCCTTCGGATGGGTAATTTCGGGGGTTCGGACCGGAGTTTAAATCCCCTCTGACAACGGGCTAAACGTATTCGCAGCTTTGTTACAGTAAGGCGGCAAAAGGCCCTCTCCTAAGGGGGAGCGCATGGTCCCCCTGCGCTTGAACGTCCATCCGCGTTTGACGCCGAAGCGCGTGGGGACCACGCGCTCCACCCCGGTCAACCTACCGATCCGCCGCCTCGATCTCCGCCCGGGCTTCATCCATCCGTCCCAAGGCCATCAGCGCCCGGCTCAGGTTCAGGTGGGCGGCCTGGTAATGGGGCCGCAGCGACAGGGCCGACTGGTACTCGGCCGCCGCCCGGCCCGCGTCACCCTGACGAAAATATGCGTTTCCCAGGTTCAGGTGGGCCTCGGCGAGGCCCGGCTCCCATCGGAGCGCGGCGCGATATTCGTCGATCGCGCGGGCCGAATCCCCCAGGCGCATCAGCGCCAGCCCCAGGTTGTTATGCGCCGCGGCGTATTGAGGATCCAACTTCACCGCCGCCCGCAGGGCCTCGGCGGCGGCCGCGGGCTGGCCGTCCACCAGCAGGGCCTGGCCATAGTCATAGCGGGCCCCGGCGAAATCCGGCTCGATGCGGATGGCGGCGCGGTATTGGGCCTCCGCCTCCTCGGAACGCCCCAGGCGCCGCAGCGCGTTGCCCCAGTCCGTCCGCACTTCGGCCGAGCGGGGCTGCAGGGCGGCGGCCGAACTCAACTGTTTAGCGGCTTCCGCCCAGCGGCCCGCATCGAGTTCCACCCGTCCCAGATTGGCGTGGGCCACCCAGGCGCCCGGCTCGCGGGCCGCGGCGAAGCGCCACAAGGCGTCGGGGCTGACAAACACCCCGGAGTAATTCCGGCTGCTGAGCGCCAGGGCCAGCAGGCCGGTGACCGTGATGGCGCCGAGCGCCGCTTGTCCCACTTGGCCGGCCCGGCTCCCGAGCGCGCCGAGGACGGCGGCCGCCCCGCCCGCGCCGGCCGCCAGGGAAAGATAGGCCAGGTGATCCGCCCGCGGCGCCACCCGCAGGTAGGCCATCGGGACCAGCCCGAGGACCGGCAGCAGGCAGCCCACGAACCAGGCCGAGGTCAAAAGCGCCGCCCCACCCCACGTCCGCCGGCGCGCGAGAAAAAGCGCCGTGCCCCCGGCCAGAAGCACCGCGGCCGCGGCCGCCAGCGGCGCCGAGCCCACGGGCGCATAGACCGGCGAGAGGAGGCGCGGGTAGAGGGCGTCGCGCAGCTCCAGCATCAGGCTCGACCCCGCCTGTATCCAATCCGTTGTCACCTCGGGCACGCCGCGCGCCGCGCGCATCCCGAGCGTCCACTGGCAGTGCAGCGTAATGAGTCCCAGCACAATGGATACAACGGACAGCGCCGCGGCGGCCGCCCCGGCGCGGGCGGAGACGCGGCCCTGCCGCCACCACCCGAGGACCAGCAGGAGGACCGGCACCGGCGCGGCCGAAGTCTTGATCAGCATCGCCGCGGCAAAGGCCGCTCCGCTCACGATCAGGCACCCGGTCGCCGGGGCCGGCGGGCCGGCGCGCGGCGAATCCGCATCGATCCACCGCAAAAACGCCAGTGCCGACACCATCACGAGCGGAAACGAGGCCACATTCTTGAACTCGGCGATCCACGCCACCGATTCGACGGCCAGCGGATGCACGGCGAAGATCAGCGCGCCGAGCCACGCCCAGCGCAGGCCCAGGCGCGACAGCAGCTGCCACAGGAGAAACGCGCCGAGGAGGTGCAGGGCAATATTGGCCGCGTGGTAACCTGCCACCCGGTCGCCCCAGAGATGCCACTCGACCCACTGCAGGTCGGTCTTGAGCGGCAGGTAGTCGAGCCCCGTCGGTCGAATCCACGCCAGCCGCCATCCCTGCGGGTCGCGCAAGACCGCGTTCTGGCTGATTTCCAGGGAGTCATCCCAAAGCCACGTGCCGTGCAGCGCCGGCGCAAACACCCACCAGCCCAGGCCCGCCAGAACGGCCGCCTGGATCGCTATGAGTGCGCGGGGGAAGGACTTGGGCACTGCTTTGCCTATAGCGGAAACTAGGCCGGCGTGGAAGCGGCGTCTCGCCGCAAGGTGGAGCGCATGGTCCCCATGCGCTTTGACGTCGATCCGCGTTTGGCGCCGAAGCGCATGGGGACCATGCGCTCCACCTTCAGCAATCTCATGCCTACGGCCGGCTGCGCTCCAACTCCTGCCCGCGCGCCAGTTCCGCCCGCGCCTCGTCCATCCGCCCCACCGCCTGCAGCGCATCCGCCAGATTGTAGTGCAAATCCGGATTGCCCGCATCGCCTTTCAGCGCCTCGCGATAGCTCGCGATTGCCTCGTCCCACCGATGCGACTTCGCGAGCGCGTAGCCGAGATACTCCTCGGCGTCGGCCGCGCCGGGCTGCCCGCGCAGCGCCTGCTTGAGCTCCGCGATCGCGCCGTCGAGATCGCCGGTCTCCACCAGCGCAAGCCCCAAACTCGCCCGCGCCGCCTCGTCGTCCGGCTGCAGGCGCAGCGCCTCGCGATATTGGACGATCGCTTCGTTCACCCGGCGGCTGTTTCCGAGCGCATTGCCCCACTCCCGATGGAGATCCTCCTCGGCGGGCCGCAACGTGGACGCGTCGCCATACTGCTCCGCCGCTCCGCTCCAATCGCCGGTCCGGGCCAGCGCCAGCGCCAACCGCGCGTGGGCGTCGGGAAAGTCCGGCTTTTCATCGATCGCTCGCCGATAGGCCGGAATGGCCCGGCTCACCTGGCCGGCCTTGAGCCACGTATCGCCCCAGTTGACCTCCGCCTCGGGAAACTCCGAGCGGGCGGCGAGCGCCATTTCAAAATGAGTCCGCGCGGCTTCGGTGCGGCCCGCCTTTTCCTCGTCCAACCCCAGGTTATTGGCCGCCAGCCACGACCGCGGATTTCGCTCAAGCGCGACGCTCCATAGGGCGTCGTCGCTGCGAAACGCGGCGGCGTAGTGGCGACTTGCATATGCCATCGCCCCCACCGCGGCGGCCGCCGCGGCCAGCAGCGCGGTCCGGGCCGTCCGATCCGCCCAACGCGCATAGGCCCAACCCCAAAGGGCGCCGATTGCAGCCATGGCCGCGGCCAGCGCGACATAGGCCAAATGGTCCCCCACCCAGGATATTCGCTGGTAGGCCATTGGCACGAAGCCCAGCACGGGCAACAGATTCAGCAGCACGGCACCCAGCGCGAAAAGCAGCGCGCGCGACCACGCGGATCGCATTCGGACGAGGCCCACGACGGCTCCGGCAAACCCGAGCCAGGGCAGGAATTGCCAAGCGTGAGGCGGGTCCACCTTCCATTGCGGATAGACCGGCATCAGGTCCGCCGGCCACAGCAGCTTGCTCAAATAGAATCCGGCCGAATGACCCGCTATTGCTACGCGAGACAGGGGACCGACCCGAACGGCCTGAGCGGCCAGGCTCCGGGTATTTTGGAATACAATCGTCACGAAACCCAAGATCGCCGCCGACGCAAAGGGGGCCGCACGCTTTAGGTCGTTCCTTTCCAGACGTCCCCGCCGCCACCAAACGTAAAGCAGCGCCACGCACGGCAGCATGACGACCGACGTTTTGCAGAGCAGCGCGGCGACGAACCAAAGGTTCGCGGCCAGATCGCGCGGCCATGAACTAGCCGGCCGGAGGTGGAGCGCGTGGTCCCCACGCGCTTTTCCGCTTTCGATCTCGCCGGTGCCGAGGTCACCGTCCCGTTTGACGGGCGCCCATTGCAAGGCGATCGACTCAAACGCCAGCAACGCGAGCGGCAGCGAGAGGGTGTTCTTCAGTTCGGCAATCCACGCCACCGATTCAACCGCGACCGGATGCACCGCGAACAAGAGGCAGGCAAGAAACGCCCCGGGGATTTTCAACCGGCGCAGCAGCCGCCACAGGAGCAGGGCCGCCGTCACGTGGAGCGCCAATGTCAGCCAATGAAATCCAGCCGGAGCCTGGCCCCAGAGATGGCAGGCGATCCATTGCACCGTGGTCTTCAACGGCAGATAATCGGGCCCGGCTGGATTGAACCACACTTTCGCCCAACCGAGGGGCGCCCGCAGATCGGGGTTCAGGGGAATTTCGAGCGCGTCATCCCAAACCCAGCCACCGGCAAGCGCGGGCCAATAGATCCAAATCGCCAGGGCGGCCACGATCGCCGCACCCATGATGGCTTCGCCCGTACGCCCGAGGCGAACGAAGCGGCGAGACGCCGCTTCTACGGTGGCTGCGCCGGCGTTTTTCATTTCACGATTTTTCACGGGTGGAGCGCGTGGTCCCCACGCGCTTTGACGTCCAACCGCGTTTGGCGACCAAGCGCACGGGGACCATGCGCTCCACCTTGGGCGAGTTGACTCCGCTTCGTCGATCTGGAGACGTTCTCAAGTTATTGTTCCGAGCTAGCGCTGATTCTGAGATCGCCGCAGCCTCTCCGCAGCAGCGAATTCCGAGTCGGCGTCGCTTCGATGTCCGCTGGCGCGCAACGCCAGCCCCAGGTTGTAGTGGATGTCCGGATCGGAGGGCGCCTGCGCCAGGGCGCTCCGATAACTCGCGATGGCCTCGGGCCACTGGCCCAGGTTCGCCAGCGCTGCTCCCAGATTCGCCTCGGCATCCGACGAGCCCAGTCCCAGTTGGACTGCGCGTCGATATTGGTCCGCGGCATCCGCCCACTGCGCCTGCGCCGCCAAGACGTTGGCAAAGTCGTAGTGCATCTCCGCGTTCGCGGGTTCGCCTTCCAACGCCTGGCGAAATTCCTTGGCCGCCTCGTCCCATCGGCCCCTCCGCGCCAGCGCCGCCGCCAGGTTGGCTCGCGCCGCGTGGTTGCGCGGATCGTCCGCCAGCGCGCGGCGAAAATACGTCACGGCCTCATCCGGCCGGTTCAGCGCCACGCACGCGACTCCCAGATTGGCTTCCGCCTCGAGGTCGTGCGGCCGCAGGACCAGGGCCCGCTCATAATGAGGCAGCGCCTCGGCGGGACGGCCAGCTTCCGCCAGCGCGAGGCCTAGGTTGTCCTCCGCTTCGGCATACGATGGCCGAATGCGCGCCGCTTCAGTCAGGGGCGCGATTGCCTCCCCAGGCCGGTTGGCGGCAGCCAGCGCCACCCCCAGATT
The DNA here is from genome assembly GCA_036502225.1 of Opitutaceae bacterium. Lineage (GTDB taxonomy): Bacteria > Verrucomicrobiota > Verrucomicrobiia > Opitutales > Opitutaceae > Palsa-1447. The sequence goes on along the minus strand of DASXYY010000044.1, from coordinate 96,291 downwards.
GTTCAGGACAAAGGCGTTGTCGGGACTGCGACGGGCGGTGTCGGTCCAGAGGGTCAGTTCGTCTTTGTAGTCCAGGTTCCGGCGGGACGTGGCCACGCCCAATGCAACGACCCAAATCGCCCCCACGATTACGAAAACAAGGTTGGCGCTGTAGCCGGGGGCGGTGACCCCGGCAGTCCGGCTTTCAATACCAAACAGCGCGTGGGGACCACACGCTCCACCTTGGGATAAGCCCCCGGCTACAGCGCAAGCGGCACGGCGGAGAATCAGGACCAAGAAAACCACCACCGGCACCAGCGCCAAATACATCCGATGTTCCGCCATCGTCTGGCTCATGCCTGGCACGAGCGAGGTCGGCGCCAGCACGGCGAAGAAAGCCGTTCCGAGAAAGCCCCACGCTCGGCCGCGCAGCGCGCCGAACATTGCCGTGACAGCCAGCGCCACGACGATCACTCCCGACCCGGCCACCCGCAGATTCGAAAACTCCCAGGTCGGCGTGGAATAGAAATTCAGCGGATGAGGCCAGACCGCCATCCGCAAATAATGCAGGATCGCAGGAAATTGCGTCCGCAGGTAGCCCCACCAGGAAAAGCCCAGATCGAAACCCGCGGTGCCGCCCCGATTTCCACCGCCCTGCGCGACCAGCGCCGCCAGCGGAATCCAGGTGAGCGCCAGCGCCGCGTAGTAGCCCCAGCGGCGACGCCCGGCTTCTCGGAACGACGTGGCCACGAAGGCGCGATCGAACAGGACGACGATGACCGGAGCCGAAACCATCACCTCTTTGGCCGTCATGCCCAAGCCGCACGCAACCACGCTCAAGACGGCCCAGCCGATCACCGGCCGCTCCGCCTGAATCCAACGAACAAAGGTGTAGAGCGTGAGGAGATAGCAGAGCCCCATCAGCGACTCGGCCCGCTGCACCACGTACGTGACAGCTTCCGTCGTCAGCGGATGAACCGCCCACACCGCGCTCACCATCAACGCCGTGAGTTCAGCCCTTCCCGTGTCCCCTTCGCGCCGGGCCAGCACGCGGCGAACCAGGTCAAAGAGCACCCACGCCGCCAGCAGATGGATCAGCCCATTGAAGAGATGGTATCCCCACGGATTCAGTCCGCCGAGCGCGTAGTTCAGCGCGAGCGTCACATTCACCAGGGGACGTCCGCCGACCGTCACTCCTCCCGCCGTCGGCGGGTTCAGAATGGCTTTCCAGTCGAAACCATGTCGCAGCGTGTCGTTCTGCCGGATAGCGGGGCCATCCAGGTAGACAAAACCGCCTCCGAGCGCGGTCGCATAGGCCGCGGCGACGGCGATCGTCAGGATCGCGATTGCCAGCCAGCGCCGATTCGCACCCGCCCGCTTCATCGCGGCAATTCCGCCAAACGATCCCGCACCTCCGAATCGCTCGGATTGAGACGGAGCGCCTCGCGGTATTCGGCGGCCGCGCCGGCAGCGTCGCCCAGATTGGAGAGCGCCAAGCCAAGGTAGGCGTGGGTGGTCTCCGATTGCGGCGCGAGCCCCAGGGCGCGCCGCAAATCTTGCACGGCGCGCCGGGGCTGGTTCGCGTACGTTTCGGCCAGTCCGCGTTCGGACAAGGCTGCGACGAAATCCGGACGCAAACTCAGGGCCGCACTATAGTGCCCGATCGCGTCCTGGAAGTGGCCGGCATTGGCGAGCCCGCTCGCCACGGCATACTCCGCCTTGGCCCCGTTGTCTTGGGCCGGCACAAAGTCGGGACGGAGCCGCAAGGCGGCCTGGTATTGCTCCAACGCTTCCGCCCAGCGGCCGTCGTGCGCCAGCACGTTGCCGTAGTTGCTGTGAGTCTCGGCGTAATCGGGGTTCAGCGCCAGCGCGGCTTGGTCGTGAGCGGCCGCCTCGCGCCAACGCCCCGAATTCGCCAGGACGACGCCCAGATTCTCCTGGGCCAGCCACGCGGACGGATTTTCAGCGATCGTCGCGCGGTACAGCGTCTCCTGATCGTGATAGAGGCGCGATTGCCGCCACGTGAGACTGGCCAGCACGATCAGAACCAGGGCAAAGGCGGCCCGCGGCAGCGTTCCGTTCGGCGCCGAGCGGCGCCAATTTTCCCATGCCGCGCCCGCCGCCGCGAACACCGCCAGGCCGGCCAGATACACGAAGTGGTCGGCCACATAGGAGAAAACAAACGGATAGACATTGATGAACCCCAGAGCGGGAAGAAGCGTCCCCAGAAAAAGCAGGGCGAATGCCAGGGGTGCCCGGGACTGCCGGCGCCGGAGCCAGAGCGCTCCCGTAATCGCCAGGGCGGCCACCGCGTATCCAACCATCCACGACGGCCAGCGGGCCACCTCCCACCGGGGATAGACGAAGAGCAGGTGATCCGGCCAAAACAGCTTCCTCAGGTAGAACCACGCAATTCGCCCCGCCAACGCGAAGCGATCTCCGGCGGTGAGGGCAAAATGCGCTCCCCGTGCGCCGATATAGGCGCGCTCCATCCAGGCCGTGAAGGCGCCCGCCGAAAGGGCGGCGAGGAACCAGGGCCCCAACGGCCGCACGTCACGCCGCCATTCGAGGCTTCCCTCACGCCACCAGAGCATCACGCAGAGCGCGGCGGGCAGCGTGGCGGTCACCGATTTGGATCCGAGCGCCAGCAGAAACCAGAGCGTCGCCCGGGCGTACCCGCCCGCGCGGCGCTCCGAATCACGCCAGCGCAGAAATGAAATCGCGGCGAGCAGGTAGAACACCGCCGAAAGGGTATTCTTCTGCTCCGATATCCAAGCGACGGATTCCACGTTCACCGGGTGAAGGGCAAACAATCCGGCCGCCCACCAGGCCCACTCCGGCGCGAACTTTTCGCGGGCGACCGCCCCGAGCAGTCGGGCGAAGAGCACCGCGGCCATCGCGTGCCAAGCCACATTCAGCAAATGATAGGCCCAGGCGGTATCGCCCCAGAGGACATGCTCGAGCCAGAAGGCGCTGTGCAGCACCGGATAGTATTGCTGAGTGGCGCCGGGCCGAAACCAGATGCGTGCCAGTCCTTCCAGCGAACGCAACGCGGGCGCGGTGACATGCCCATCGTCGTCCCAAATGAAACCGGCGCTCGTGACCGACTGATAGACCTTGAAGGTGACGACGACCAGCGCCAGGGGCGCCGCCGAGGACAGCCACCGGGAACGATCCGCCCGATTCGAGAGTTCGCTCACGGATGTCCGGGCGCCTCCATCGCCTGGACACGGGCGAGGTTGTCGCGCGCTTCGCGATAGTCCGGATTGATCGCCAGGGCCGCCTTGAACTGCTCTTCGGCCTCGGCCAGGCGTCCGCTTTCGGCGAACAGGCCGCCCAGATTGTTGCGCACGTCCGCCGCGTTCGGTTCCAGCTTGAGCACCGCCTGAAAGCCCGCGATCGCGCCAGCGGTGTCTCCGGTCTGGGCCAGGACGCCGGCGTAATTGACCAGCGCGTCGGGATAGTCGGGTTTGATTCGCAGCGCGTGGGCAAAGGCCGTTTTGGCGTCGGGCAGCTGGCCCAATTCGAGCAGCGCGTTGCCCAGGTCATACCACACGAACGAAGCGTCGGATTCACCGGCAAGCGCCTTTTGATACTCCCGCAACGCCTCCGCGTCGTGCCCGGTCTTGTGCAAAGCCGAGCCCAGGCCATAGCGAAGGCGCGCGTCGTCCGGACGCACGCGGAGGGCCGCCTGATAATGGGAGATCGCCGCGTCCGGTCGGCCCAGCTTCACGAGCGTGTTCGCCAAGTTGAAGTGGGGATCGTCGTAGTCCGGCACCAATCGGAGCGCCGCTTCAAATTGCTCGGCGGCCGCGTCCAATTGCCCCGCTTCGGCCAGGGCATTGCCATAGTTATTGCGCGCTCCGGCATCGTCCGGGGAGGCCGCCACCGTGTCGCCCCACAGCGTCAACACCGAGTTGTAAGCGCGGTTGCGAATGCGGGTGGCAACCACTTCGGCCACGGCCACCACCAAGACGGCGATAAGTAAGCCCCTGGTCCCGGGATATTTTTGGCGACGTAGCGCCACGCTTGCGCTGTAGCCGGGGGCGCCGACCCCGGCCGTCCCGCTTTCGACGCCGCAACCACCGGGGTCAGCGCCCCCGGCTACCGCTCGAACCCGCCGCTCGCAAACGCACACGACCAGCGCCACCACCGCCGCCAGCGACAAATACATGCGATGCTCCGCAATCAGTTCCGTCGCGATCGGCACGACCGTCGAGGTCGGGCTCAAAATCACAAAAAACCACGCTCCCAGAAATCCCACTTTCGACCCCCGGCACGCCGCCCCGAGCGACGTCACTGCCAACGCCAACACCACCACCCCCGCGATGGCCACCTCCGCCGGCGGCCCGCCGAGCGTCAGCCCATAGCTGAACAATAACGGATGGGGCCAGATTGCCAGCCGCAGATAGTCCGCGATGCCCCGAAACTGCGTCATCGCATACGCCCACCACGGAATCGCCGTGCCAAACCCGGCCGTGCCCCCGCGGGTGCCGGCCTCGTGCATCAGCGCAGCCAATTCAATCCAGGTGGCGGCCAACGCCAGGTAGTAGCCCTTGCGCTCCATCACGCCCCGCCACGTGCGCGCCACAAAGACCCGATCGTAGAGCAGGACGATCACGGGCACAGTCACCATGACTTCCTTGCTCGCCATGCCGAGCGCGCACGCGACCACGGACACGGTCAGCCAAATTTGCGCCGACGGCCCTTGAGCGGTTTGCCGCGTGCCGACACGTGACCCCTTTTCGAATGCGTACAACGTCAGGAGGAAAAAGAGCCCCATCAGCGATTCCGAACGCTGGCTGATGTAGGTGACGGCCTCCGTCAGCAGCGGGTGGACCGCCCAGATCAGAGCCACCGCCCACGACACCCCCGTGGCGCGATTTTCCTCGTAGCCGATTCGGCTCAGCGTGCGCCGCACCAGGCCAAAGAGCAACCAGGCGGCGGCCAGGTGAATCAGGATGCTGAGCACGTGGTAGCTGTCCGTCTTGAGCCCCGACAGCGCGTAGTTGAGGGCCAGGCTCAAGTTGAACACCGGACGGCCGCTGGTGGGCCAGCCGCCCGCCGGCGGCCGCAGCGCCGTGAGCCAATGCTGCAGGCTCGGGTTGCGCAGCACCGAACCTTCGTCGTCGTACAGAAACGGCCCGTGGAGCGCATTCCCGTACGCCAGCCCGACCGCGAGCGCGATGCTGCCCGCCGCAACGGCGGTCAGCGGTGCGCGACGCGAGCTGGACATCGGCCTAGCGTGAATATTTCGGGGAAACCCTCAAGATCGGCGAAGCGCCAAGCGAACAACGCCCGCAACGCCCCTTACGCCCGCAACGCTTTGCGCGCCTGTGGCGGCGCTGACCCCGGCAGTTCCGCTTTCGACGCCAAACAGCGCGTGGGGACCACGCGCTCCACCTGAGATAGGCTGCCGGCTACAGCTCTTGTCTTTCCGCCGATCGACAAAAAAAGGCCCGCCTCCGCAACGGGAGCACGGGCCCTGTCGACCCGACCTGCCACGGAGGTCAGGTCGGTATTGGCTTCGCTCAGAACTCCAAGCGTCCGCCGATCTGGATCATGTAGCGCGACATATCCGAATAGATCGTCGGCACCCCGAGCGTGCTGGAGTTGAAGGTGTACTGGTACTGGCCCTGGCCGCCGTTGCCGGCGGGGTTGTAGCCCGTGCCCGCCACGGTCCAGCGGCCGCCTTGGTCGTTGTAGACGCCAAAGTCATGGACGAGACCCCACTTGCGATTGATGAGGTTCGCAAAGTTGAAGCAGTCCGCAAAAAGCGTCAGGCGCGCCGTGCCGTAGATCGGCACCTGCTGCTCCACATGGAGATCCACGGTGTGCTGCCAGGCCGAGTTGAACTCGTTGCGCGGGGCGATCTTGCCAGCCCACTTCTCCAGTTCCGGGTGATTGCCCAGCCAGGTGAAGAAGTTGGTCTCTTCCGTCGGGCTGATCCATGCGACCTTCGGATCGCTCGGACCGGTCGGAACGTAGAACAGCGAAGCGCCCGAGTTGCCGGAACCGTCGGCGTCACCCTTGAAGGTGTAGCTGTACGGCACGCCGGTCTGCCCGATGTACTGCGCCGAGATCGTGGTCGCCGAATTGTGAAGGTGGAAGAATCGGTAGCGCTTGGTGATCTGGCCGACCACCTTATTGGGGGTCGAATAGGCGGAGCGGTAGGCCACGTTGTCGTTCGGGTTGATGTAGGAGTCGGCGCCGTAACCGCCGCCGGCCGTCGTGCCGCCCATCGTCGCGACCTGCGTCGCGTGCGTGTGCGTGTAGGCGAGCGACCAAGACCAGTCGTCGATCATCGGACGGTGAAGCATCAGGGTGTATTCCTGCGTTCCGCCCAAATCCGTATTGGAAAGCTCCAGGATCTGGCCCAAGTGCGAATTCGCTTCCAGCGTGCTGCTCGCTTCGCTGGCGACGCTCACGTAATAATTGCTCGAAGTGAAGCCGGGCACGACGTTGCCGCTGCTGACCGAACCGGGAGTGATCGGGCCGCCGTAGCGGATCGCACCGTCGGGCGTGGTCGTCGGGCCGCTGCTCGCCAGCTTCAGATTCGTCTCCTGATAGAAGAGATCTTCCTGCACCTGGCTGAAGTCGGCTTCCGCCGTGGCCGTGATGTGCCAGAACGGGAGCTCATGATCGATCGCGATATTTTCCTTCCAGTTCGCCGGAAGGTGCAGGCCCGGCTGCAGCACGTCGATGCTCGGCGTGCCGACCGAAACGCCGTTCGAGGCGTTGGGCGGAAGAGCCTGCGTGGCGGGATTGCCCGTGTACGTGTAGCCCGGGATGATCGCGGACGAATCGTTGATCGTGTAGGTCGTCGTCACCCCGGCGGTGCTGAAGGAATTCTCCAGCCACACGAAGGGAGGCGCGCCCAGGAACAGGCCCATGCCGCCGCGGATCTGGGTCTTGGTCTGCCCGGGCAGATTGTAGTTGAAGCCCAGGCGCGGTGAAATCGTGTAGTCGCCGTTGATCGTCGTCTGGTTGCTCACGCCGGTCTGAGTGAGATAGATCGAGCTCAGGGTCGGCTTCTGGGCCTCGTAGGGGTAATCCATCCGCAGGCCCGCGACGATGGTCAGATCCTCATTCGGCTTCCAGGTATCTTCCAGCAAGGGGGTCACGTTGAGCTGCGCATAATGGGCGATCGTCTGTTCGATCGAAGTGAAGCCCGCCGCCTTGTTGTAGGTCGCCAGGGTCACGCCGGTCGGCGTCTGGTTCAGGTAGTCCTGAACCGTCGTGAAGAAGTAGGTCCCGTAGTAGTTCGGAACGAAGGCGTTCGTCATCTGCATGCGGTCGAGCTGGCCGCCGAATTTGAACGTGTGGTTGCCGATGGAATACTCGCCGTAGGCGTGCTCTTCCATTTCCTCGGTGTAGAGCTGGTTGAACTGGTAGTTCGGCGAGGGCCCGAGATAAAACTCGAACGGCTGCGTGCCGCCGGCGGTGCTGACGCCATTCACATTGAGAATGACCGCGGCGGGTCCATCGGGCCCGAGCAGCTCCGCCGTGCCGTTGTACTTGCGGTACGTGCCTTCGATTTCCGAGGAAAGACCGGGGAGGAGCTTGTCCCAATTGCTGTTGACCTTGGCCGTGTAGGATTGGTCGATGCGGTGCGAGCTGTACCAGGAACCGCTGAGGGACGTTTCGTTGTTGAAAGTGTAATTGTAGATCAGCGGATACAGGCCGTCCGTGTGGCGAAAGGTGAATTCGAAGTGGTGGTCATCCGAGATGTTCCAGTCGAGCTTGCCCACGAAGTTTTGCGACCAGGCGTGGATCGGAGCGACCGCGGAACCGGGGTTCGTGTCGCCGAGCGACTCGGCCTTGGCCACGATGGCCGCTTCCTGAGACGGATCCGGGAAGAAAGTCTGCGGGGGCGGGGCGGCGATTTCGCGGAAGGCCTCGTAGCCGGCGAAGAAGAACAGCTTGTTCTTGATGATGGGGCCGCCGAGCGACGCGCCGTAGGTATGCGATTGGATCGGCTCGTGCTTGCCGAGGGCGCCGACCACCGGGTCCTGCCCGCGGAAGTTCGTGCCGGTGTACAGTTCATAGACCGAACCGTGGAAGCTGTTCGTGCCGGACTTCAGGGTGGTGTTGAGCACCGCGCCCAGGAAGTTGCTGTAGATGATATCGTAGGGCTCGAGATCGAGCGAGATCGACTCGATCCAGGGGAGCGGCACTGGGTTCTTGAGGCCGGCATAGCCGTCCGAATTGAGGCCGAAGTTGTCCGAGGCGGTCACGCCGTCGATCAGGAACAAGCTTTCGCGCGGATTCTGGCCCTGCACGCTAAGCGTGTAATTCACGTCGCCATTGGACGATTGCTGCAGGTTGGCGCGGGGGTCGAGGTTCTCCAGGTCCTGCACATCCTGTCGGACGGAGGTCACTTCCTGGATCTGCTGCGCGCTGAACTCCGTGTTGGAGCCCATGGCCTGCGAATCGAATACGGGATCCTGGCTGGCCTGGACGGTCACCGCTTCCATCTTCACGATTTCAGAGGAGAGGGCGAAGTCGTGCTGGTACGTTTCGTTGATGCCGAGCGTGATTCCATCGATCGTGCCGGGCGTATAATTGGTCGCCGTGACCGCGATCGTGTAGGGACCGCCGGAGGAGAGACCGGGAATATTGAATTGTCCGCTCGCCCGCGTGGTGGCGGTGAAACGGGTTCCCGTATTGACACGGGTAACGGTGACGGTGGCGCCCACGAGCGGCGCGCCGTTGGTGCCAGTGACGAAACCCGCAACGCTGGAGGTGGTGACACCTTGGCCGTAGACCGTGGACGTGGCGAGGAGGGCGAATGCAAGCGCGCAAACGCCCGCTAACATCATTCTCAGTCGAAGAATGGAGAACATAGAAGTGTGTTGTAAAAATGCTCCGTAGCAGGAGTCGGGCCTGCGGCGGAGCGGATTGCTGGCCAGTTCGCTCCCGTCGTAACAATTCGTCAAGCATCATCCCCGGTCTGAGTTTTATCGTAGCGGGAACGTCACGATTGCGGGCCTCCGACCCTTTGCATTTTGCGAAATGCAACGTCCCAACCTGTGTATTTTGCATGGAACCAACCGGGAAAATAGCCCGCCGTCGAATGCACCAAATTCTCTAGCCGTTCGTGAACAACCGTTTGTGCATAACCAGGGCAGGTTGGCACGAAACGAGGTAAAGGAGAGGCAAGATCACAACCTAAAGCTTCACCACATACATGACGACTCCCACCCAAACCATTACCCACCGCCCGGTCCGTCATTCGCGCCCGGTCTCCGAAGCCGCCCAAGCCGGAGCCATCGAGGACGCGGAATTGGTGCGACGCTTCGTGAGCGGCGACGAAGCCGCGTTCGTCGAGATCATGCGCCGCTATCAGGCCAAGATATTCGCGGTCGCGCACAGCCTCCTGCACAACCACGCGGATGCTGAAGAGATCACGCAAGATACGTTTGTCCGCGCTCATCGCAACCTGCCCCGATTCCGGGGCGACTCCTCGCTCGCGACCTGGCTGCACCGCATCGCGGTGAACCTCGCCCGCAACCGCTACTGGTATTTCTTCCGCCGCAAACGGCATGCGACCCTGTCGCTCGATTGCCCGATCGGCGAAGAAGGTGATGCCACGCTGGCCGACCTGTTTTCATCCAACTCGCCCGACCCGGCGCACGAGAGCTCCCGGGAGGAATTCTCGGAACTCGTGTCCACCTGCATGGAAAAGTTGGATTCCCATCACCGGGAGATCCTGACGCTGCGCAACCTCCAAAATCGGTCCTACGATGAGATTGCTCAGCAGCTCGGAATCAATCCCGGCACGGTCAAAAGCCGGATCGCGCGCGCTCGTGAGCGTCTCCGTGCCCGCCTCGCCGAGGCGTGCCCGGAATTCGCCCCCGACGCGGCGCCGTCCGAGTGGTTTGAACCCGCACGCTCGTCCGCCCAGCTCTCACCGGCCTGGGTCTGAGGACACTTTCGAGGCAGTCGCCGGCCTCGAGCAAAGCCGCCGAGCCCCCCAGGGGCTCGGCGGCATTCTTGTTTTGATTCTGCGCGCGAGAGAAGTCTAGTGCGCCCTGCGGTAGCCGCCGCTTCTACTCGCAAATTTGCCCCGCGTGTTATTATCACGGCGGCACATGGCGGACCTGAACCAAATCCTCAAACGCGTCTTCGGCTACGATACCTTCCGCCCGCATCAGCGGGAGATCATGGAATCGTGGCTGGCGGGGAACGACGTATTCGCGCTGCTCCCGACCGGCGGCGGCAAGTCCCTGTGTTTTCAATTGCCCGCGCTGGTCCGCGAGGGTCTCACGGTCGTCATCTCGCCGCTGATCGCCCTGATGAAGGATCAGGTGGACCAGCTCACTGCGGCGGGCGTACCCGCGACGTTCCTCAATTCGGGATTGGACGAGGACGAGGCCCGGCGCCGGCTGCGCGGACTCCATCAGGGACAATACAAGCTGCTCTACGTCGCGCCGGAGCGGCTGCTGCTCGACGGCTGGTCCGACCACCTGCTCAATTGGAACGTCACCGGCCTCGCGATCGACGAGGCGCATTGCGTGTCGGATTGGGGCCATGATTTTCGGCCGGAGTATCGGCAGCTCGCGAAACTGCGCCGGTTGCTGCCCGGGATTCCGGCCATCGCGCTGACCGCGACCGCCACGGACCGCGTCCGCCAGGACGTGATCACCCAGCTCAGCCTGAAAGATCCGGGGATTTTCGTCTCGAGCTTCAATCGTCCCAACCTCACTTACCGCGTGCTGGTCAAGGACAAGCCCCTGAACCAGATCCTCCACTTTCTCGCGCGGCGCGAGGATGAGTCCGGCATCATCTATTGCGCCAGCCGGGCTGCCACCGAGCGGGTGGCCGAGTCGCTCAGCTCGCGTGGGCATCGCGCCCTCGCTTATCACGCCGGACTGGATTCCGCGGAACGCACCAAGCGGCAGGAGCAGTTCATCCGGGACGACGCACGCATCGTCTGCGCGACGATCGCGTTCGGGATGGGGATCAACAAGCCCAACGTGCGCTGGGTGCTGCATCACGATCTGCCGAAGAACATCGAGGGCTACTACCAGGAGACGGGCCGGGCCGGCCGCGACGGGCTCCCCGGCGAATGCGTGCTGCTGTACAGCGCGGGCGATGCCGTCAAACAGCGCCATTTCATCGAGCAGATGTCGGACGAGCGCGAACAGACCGTCGCCACGGCGCAGCTCCGCAAGATTCTGCACTACGCGGAGAGCGCCGGCTGCCGCCGCTCCGAACTCCTGGCGTACTTTGGCGAAACGTTTCCCCTGGCGGCCTGCGCCGCCTGCGACAACTGCCTTTCGCCGCGCGAGACCTACGATGGCACGATCTCCGCGCAAAAATTCCTGTCCTGCGTCTTCCGTGTGCGCCAGGCGAGCGGATTCAGCGTGGGCATGAATCACATCGCCGAGGTGCTCACCGGCGCCGAGTCCGAAAAGATCAAGCGCTGGAATCACACGGAGCTGTCGACGTATGGCATCGGCCGCGATCTCTCGCGCCCGGACTGGCTGCACGTGGGCCGTGAGTTGATCCGGCTGGGGTACGCCGAACTCGCCACCGGCGAATTTCCCACGGTTGAGATCACGGACTCCGGCCTCGCCGTCCTGCGCACGCGAACAACGGTCACGCTGACGAAACCGCTCAGTCCGAAGGCCGCGAAGCGCGCCGTCCCGACCGGCAATCCGGACGACGCACCCTACGACGAGGCGCTCTTCCAGCATCTTCGCGCGCTGCGCAAGCAGCTCGCCGACGACCGCAACGTTCCGGCGTACATCATCCTGGGCGACGCTTCGCTGCGGGCGCTGGCCCGCCAGCAACCCATCACGCTCGCCGGCATGAACACGATTCCCGGGATGGGCGAAAAGAAAAAGGCCGACTATGGCCGGATCTTCGCCGAATCGATCTCGGCCTATCTGGGGCCGAAGACCGGCCTGCCGGCTGCAAGCGGCGCAAACCTCGACGGCGTTCGTCTGTAGAGACGGGGGCTTATCCCGCTGCAGCCGGGGGCGCTGACTCCGGCAGTCCCGCTTTCGACGTCGCAATTGCCGGGGTCACCGCCCCCGGCTACCGCCTAGACCATGCCCCCAGATCCTCAGCGAACTGTCCGGGTCGGCAAGAGCGCAATGGTCTGCGCGTAGTCCTTGAGCCCAGCGGCCAGGGTCTCGGCGATCTGCTCGCGAAACGCGGGATTCTGCAGGCGCTGCGCTTCGGCGTCGTTGCTCAAATAGGCGGGCTCCACCAATACGGCCGGACAATCGGCATTGTTGCGCAGGACGGAGATGTCCTGGATGCGCTCCCCGGAATCGCTTGTGCCGAGCCAATGCGGCAAATGGTGAAAGACGCAGTTGGCCAAAACTGCGTTCCAGCCATCCCACCGATTGCCGGGCATCGGGCGGCCCTGGGCGTCGGAACGCCCTCCCCAGGACTTGCTCGAACGCTGACCCGCCGGATTGTAGCTGAGAATCATCGAGCCGTGCGTGCTTTCGTTTGGTCCGGCATCAAAATGGATGCTCAAAAAGACATCGGCGCGGTATTGCCCGGCCAGGCGCGCGCGCATCTCCAGGTCCTTGATTTTGTCCGGGACCAGCTGGATATCGCGCGTGCGCGTCATGATCACGGTCCAGCCCTGAGCCTCCAGGATCGGCTTGAGACGCAGCGCCACGTCGAGCGTCAAGGTTTTCTCCTGCAGGTGCCGCCGGAAATTTTGGGTTCCCGGGTCGGGGCCGCCATGTCCGGGATCGAGGATGATCACATGCGGCCGGCGCAGAGGGGGATTCAGCAGATCGGGCCGAAATAGTCCGATCAACCGGTGCTCATAGTCCGTGCGACTGACGTAAATGCGGCCGCCGCGCTGAATCTCCAAGTCACCCAGGTAAAGGCGTACCCCATCGAAGATCACTTCGCGCTTCGATTCGCTGTACGGAAAGAATTCCGCGACGTGCACGCCGCCCTGCACGGTCATCGTGCGGCCGTCGCGCGAAAAGACGAAGCGCAGGCCCAGGCGCCCGCACACGTCGATCAAGTTGACGTATTCCGTCGGCCCGTTGCGCAGGTACGTCGCCGGAGCGACGGCGCGCGCGGCAGTGACGAGGAGGAAAGTCAGCGCGGCGAGCGCCGCTCTTCGCATGGAACGGCCCCGCGCGTTCAGGCGCCCGCCGGCGCCACGGGCGCCGTTTCCGACGCCTCGTCGGTTTCATCGCCTTCGCTGTGCTCAGCGGAGGACTCATCGGGAATGTGAAACTTCGGCTTGCGCTTGTTGATGGGCAGCGGCGTCAGCATCACGTGGATGTTGCGGCCGATCAGCTTGGGATCGGCATCCGGATGACCCATGCCGGCGAGGTCCTTGACCGCTCGCTTCATCACGTCGAAGCCGATTTCCGTATGCGCCATTTCCCGCCCGCGAAACTTGAGCCGGAGCTTCACCTTGTTGCCGTGTGCGAGGAATTCCTCGGCATGCCGCAGCTTGGTGTAAAAGTCGTTCTGCTCGATGCGGGCGCTGAACTCAATTTCCTTGATCTTGCTGCCGGTCGTCTTCGCGTGGGAATGCTTCTTCTGCTCCTCGTAGACGTACTTGCCGAAATCCATGATCCGGCAGACCGGCGGCGTCGCATTCGGGGCGACTTCGACCAGGTCGAGGCCGTTTTCGAGAGCAAGATTGATGGCCTTGCTCGTATCGATGATCCCCAGCTGCTTGCCTTCGGGAGAGATTACGCGAACTTCCTTAACCTTGATCCGGTGATTGCGCCGGATATTCGCAAACGGGTCGACGTTGCGGCGCTGATACTGTCCGGATCTATTTCCGCCACCGGCGGCGGGAGTGAGCGAATTGGCCATCAAATAGTTTGAAAACGAGGTGTGGGTCGGAGCCAAAATCGCTCCGAACGCCTTCGTTGACAATACCTATCTTGGCATGTGCCTCGAATGTCAAAGGGTGCGCCTGTCGCCAGAGGCGCTGACCCCGGCAGTCCCGCTTTCGGCATCGCAAGTGCCGGGGTCACCGCCCCCGGCGACAGCGGTCAGCATCAAACCGAAAAGCTTTCCCCGCACGAGCAACTCGCTTTGGCATTGGGGTTTGTGAACTTGAATCCGCCGCCGATCATCCGATCCGAGAAGTCCACCAAGGTGCCCTTCAGGTAAAGCGCCGTCTTGATATCGACAAGCACTTCCGCCCCGCCCGTCCGCACCAGGATATCGCCCTTTTTGGGGGCCGCCGCAAAGCGCAGCTTATAGCTCAGCCCATTGCACCCGCCGCCCGAGATCGCGATGCGCAAGTAATTGCCTTGCTGCTCCCGGGCGATCAAAGCCCCGACCTTTTTTCCCGCCGGCTCCGTCAGGCGCACCAAATCCTCAGTGCCCAAACGGGCTTCGACGGCGGGAGGTGGCGCGACTTCGGCGGACATTCAGGAACTAGTACTCAGCCGCCGGGCCCACGCAACCGCGTTCGCAAAGCTCTGGGCGTTCGCCAGGCCCTTTCCCGCGATCGCGTAGGCCGTGCCGTGGTCGGGACTGGTGCGGATATGGGGCAAACCGAGGGTGACATTCACCGCCGAGTCGAAGTCGACCAGCTTGAGCGGTGCGAGGCCCTGGTCGTGGTAAAGAGCCACCGCCACGTCGAATTCGCCGCGGGCCTGCCGAACGAAAACCGTATCGCCAGGCAGGGTTCGCGACAAGCCGGGGTATCGCGGGCGCAGCGATTCCAAAACGGGATCGATAAGGTCGCGCTCCTCCGTTCCCATTCGGCCGCCTTCGCCGGCGTGAGGGTTGAGGCCGCACACCGCGATGCGCGGCGCCGCGCACCCCGCCTTTCGCGCCAGCTGATCCGCCGCTTCGATCGCGCGCGCGAGCGCACTCGGCGTCAGGTGAGCAGGCACCTCGCGCAGCGGGATGTGCCAGGTCACCAGCACCACCCGCAATTTCCCTCCGCAAAAAGCCATGGTCGCGTCCTCGCGGCGTCCCCATCGTTCGGCGAAATACTCGGTCTGACCGGGATAGCTCCATCCGATGGCGTTCATCCGCTCCTTGCTGACCGGACCGGTCACCACGCCCGAAAAGAGACCGTCGCGGCAGCCCTTGGCCGCCACCTCCAGGGCCGCCCAGGCCACGAGCGAACTCTCAGCGTCGGGGCTTCCCGGAACGGCGGAATAATCATCCGTGCCCACGGGGATCACCGCGCCAAATCTGGCCGCACCCGAACCCCCTCCCGGCCCCGCCCACCGGGCCGGTCCGATGACGACGACCCGGTTCGCGTCCTCCCGGTTCGCCGACGCCCAGGCATCGATCACCTCCGGCCCGATTCCCGCGGGATCTCCACAGGTGATGGCAAGCGGCGGCGGCCCCGATCCGGCCATGTTTATTCGGACGGCTCGTCGGCCGTCGCACGCCGGGCGCGCGCGAAGCCGCGCTTGCCGCCCGCGAAGAATTCCAGGAACTGGCGGCCTTCCGCCGTGGTGTACCGCCCGCTCGCCAATTCGCCCGCCGCCCGCTCGCGGAAGTTTCCCGGCGCGAGATAGATGGCCCGGTAAGCGTCCTTGATTTCGCGAATCGTCTCGCGCGGCAATCCGCTGCGCTTGAGCCCGACCAGGTTGAGCCCGACGATTTCGTCCCGTTCGGCCGCCAGGGAAAACGGCGGCAGATCGAGCGAACAGCGCATGCCACCGCTGACCATGGTCCGCTCGCCCACCCGGACAAATTGATGGAAGGCGGCGCCGCCGCCCAGGATCGCATGCGGGCCGATCGTGACGTGGCCCGCGAGCAGCACCGCGTTGGCGATCACGACGTCGTCGCCGACGTCGCAGTCGTGGGCCACATGGCAGCAGGCCATCAGGAGACAGCCGGCGCCCACCCGGGTGGCGCCGCCCGCGCCCGTGCCGCGGTTGACCGTCACGGTTTCCCGGATACGAGTGTCGGAGCCGATTTCGGCGTACGATTCCTCGCCGGCAAACTTCAGATCCTGCGGGTCGCCGCCCACCACCGAAAAGGGATGCACGACCACGCGGTCGCCCAGGCGGGCCCAGCGTTTGACGATCGCATAGGGATGAATCTCGCAGTCCTCGCCGAGCTGGGCGCCCGGCTCAACGATGGCGAGGGGATGAATGGAGGTCGGCATGGAGGTCGAGCTGGGGATCCTGCAGGAGGTCGTAGTTCTTCAGGATGCGGATCAATTGGAGCGCGTCGCTTTTCTTGTAGTTGCGGTTGGTCTCCACCTTTTCGATCAGATCGAGCAGCATCGCGCGAAACGAAATGATCGCGTCGACGCCGCGCTCCTTGAGCAGGGCGACGCTTTGCGAGCGGTACGGTTCGGCCGTCGGCAGGGCGGGCAGGACCAGGATCTTGGTGACCTGGCCGCCGCCGGCCTCGGAGGGGTCGGGCGCAAACAGGCGCTTCACCTGGGTGAGAACGTTCTCCTCGAGAAAGCTGAAGATCTTGGCGGGCGAATTGCGCAGGGTGGCCGGCGTGAAAACGTCCGTATGCCAGGGCTTCACCGCCACCATCGCACGCTGGACGTAGGGCAGTTCGGACGCGAACAGCAGAAAATCCGGCGGCCGGCGGCCTTTCTGCCAGGTCGGATTGTAGACGAGCAGGTCGACCTCCTCCTCGGTGCGCTTCTTGCGGGACTGAACCTGGTACTTGCGGACCTGCCGGACAAAGAACCCGTTCTGCTCAAAGTATTCCCGAACGATGGATTCGTCGACGGCGGCCATGCGTGAAGCGTCGACTATTTCGCGCCCACGGCGCGGAAACAAGCCTCGGCAAGCTCGGCGGGCACGTCGGACCGCGTCTCGGCCACCCCCAGCCGCGTCAACACGACGAAGCGCCGCTGGCCGGCGCGGGCCTTCTTGTCCGCCGCCGCGGCCGCCATGAGACCCTCGGCCTTGAGCGGTTTGCGCAGCCGCACCGGCAGGCGGTGGGCCGAGACGGCCTTTTTGACCCGGGCCTCGTCGGTGCTGGTAATCAGCCCCAGTTCGCGCGACAGCATCGCCGCCGCGCACAGACCGATCGCCACGCCTTCGCCGTGCAGATACGTCCCATAGCCGGCCACCCGCTCGATCGCGTGGCCAAAGGTGTGCCCCAGGTTGAGCAGGGCCCGTCCGCCCTCCGGGGCGAGTTCGCGTTCATCGGCCTCGACCACCTGCGCCTTGATTTCGCAGCAGCGGCGCACGATGCCCGCGAGGCGCGAATCGCCGGGAGCGGCCGGCGTCCGTTCCAATTCCTCGAACAGCTTCACGTCGGCCAGCAGGCCGGATTTGATCACTTCGGCCATGCCGGCCGCGAATTCACTCCGCGGGAGCGTGCGCAGCAGGGCCGTATCCACGTAGACGCCGCGGGGTTGGTGGAACGCCCCCGCCAGGTTCTTCCCGGCCTTCAGATTGATCCCCGTCTTTCCTCCCACCGAGCTGTCGACCATGGCCAGCAGGGACGTCGGCACCTGATAATAGTCGATGCCGCGCAAATAGCTGGCCGCGGCAAATCCGGTGAGGTCGCCGATCACGCCGCCGCCCACCGCAAACACGACGCTGGCGCGGTCCAGCTTTTCGGCGGCGAAGAAATCGAGCAGGCTCCCGAACACGGCCAGCGTTTTCGAATTTTCGCCGGCGGCGACCACCTTGATCGGCAGATTCCCGAAGGACTCGCGCAACGCCTTGCGCTGTTTCACGGCCACGTGCGAATCGGTGACCACCGCCAGGCGCCGGCCTTCGGACTGCAGCGCCCGCACCCGAGCGGCGATGGGCTCCCCCAAGCCGGCCCCGAATTCAATCACGTAGGATCGCTCCTGGAGATTGACGGTGAGGGGCGGTGGGGAGCTAGGTGTCATTGCGCGGCAGCGGTAGAGTGAAATAGAACGTCGTGCCGGCGTTCAAGACCGACTCGGCACGAACTTTGCCGCCGTGGCGCTGGACGATGCGCTTGACGGTCGCCAGGCCCACCCCGACTCCCTCGTATTGGCGCGGGTCGTGCAGGCGCTCAAAGGCGGTGAACAGCTTTTGCGCCCGGTCCGGATTGAAGCCCACGCCGTTGTCCCGGACGAAATATTCGATTTCGGCGGCCTCGATCTTGCCCCCGAACTCGACGAGGGCCGGCGTCCGTCCCCGCGTGTATTTGATCGCGTTGGACAACAGGTTCACCAGGACCTGCCGGCTGAGAACGCGGTCGGCCTGGCAAGTTGGGATCCCGTCGACCAGACGCAACCGAATGTCGCGATCGGGATGCTCGGCCTTGAGCTCGGAAAATACCTCGGCCGCCAGTTGTCCGAGGTCCACGAATTCCGGTTGCAGGCCCAGCCGGCTCAGCCGCGAGAATTCGAGCAGCACATTGATCAGCGTGTGCATGCGGTTCGCGCGGTCGATCACCTTGCGCAGATGCTCGCGCGCCTCGGCCGAAAGATTCGACACCGAATCGTCGAGGACCGCCTGCACGTAGCCGTCGATGTAGCGCAAGGGCCCGCGCAAATCATGCGACACCGACGAACCGAAGGCCTCGAGTTCCTCGTTGGCAAATTCCAGCTCCACCGTGCGGGCCTTGACCCGCAGCTCGAGTTCGTCGGCGTGCCGCCGGATCTGATCGTAGAGCTCGGCATTGGCCGTCAACGTGGAGTCGATGGTGCCGAGCATGCTGTTGAAGGCCTCGGTCAGACGGCCGATTTCGTCCTCGGATTTGGGGCGGACGCGCAAGGTGTAGTCCTTTCGCTCGGTGACGCGGCCCGCCGCGCCGGCCAGTTCGAGAATCGGATTGGAAATTAGGCGCTGCAGCAGGCCGGCCAGCAGGAAGGCGGCGATTCCAGCGAAGATCATGCCGCCGAACGCGATCAAGGGGATCGTTGCCAGGCGGCGGTTCAGGTCGGACAGATCGCGGTCCGCCACCAGGACGCCGAGGCGCTCGTTGCTCACGATGATCGGCGTCCAGGTGGTCAGGTGGCCGCTCGTGTAGACGTAACCTTCCAGTCCGTGCGCCGCGTTCGGCAGGTTGGGGAACTGGCCAACGCCGGGCGCAAGATATTGGGCAAACATGCGATCGCTGGCGTCGTAGACCGCCGCCCAGGTCACGTGGGGATCCATCCGCAGGGCGCCGAGGAGCTCCGCGGCGTCGTGCGGCGTATTGAACGCCAGGGCCGCGGACAGATTGTAGGCGATCAGCCGCGCGCGAACGACCTGGGCCGGCGGCAGCTGGTTGCGCACCTGGTGGCGCTCGTAAAGCACCCAGGCGACGCAGGTGGCCGCAACCGTGAGCAGACAGGTGCCCGTGATGATCGCGCGCAGCTTGATCGCGAGGGGCCATTCGGAGAACGGCTTCATGCGTGCGGTTCCCCCGGGGTGATTTCCGCGAGGCGCAGCAGCGCGGCGCTGATCGACAGCGAGGCTTCGCGCGCGGCCTGGACGTTGATGCGCAGCCGCAGACGGCTGCGGTCGGGCACGAACCGAATCATTCCGCCGTCGCGCAGAAACGTTTCCGTGCTGCCGACCGTCAGCACGGGCTTGTTTTTGAGCTCTCCGGACTGCACCAGTCGTTCGGATCCCGGTGCGATATACAAAAGTTGGCAGCCGGCCGCGTCCTCGGCGGTGTGGACCCGGCAGACGAGCAGCGGGCGACCCTCCCAGTGTTCGCCCTTCACAATCCGTTCGAGCACGTCCTCGATGCCATCGTCTCCGGCGACGCCGATCATCATCGGCGAACGGGCGTTCGCGAACGCATCGGAAGGCCAATCGACAAACTGCGTGAAGTGAAAGAGGAAGGCGGCCTTGATCTCCGGCTCGGTCAGTGCCGAGGGTCCCTGGGCATGCAGCGCCGTGCCCAGCAACATCGCGGCGAAGAGGCCCACCGCCGCGGTGGCGATCGTGCGCCGCCGCTGCCACGCGCGCCGGACGGGACGCTTCACCGCCCCATGGTAGAAGCAAATGAGGAATAGAAAGCCGACCAGCGCATAGCCCAGCCCTTCCAGCGTCGTGGGAAAGGCGGGGCGAAAGACGTGCCAGGTCGCGCGCGCGATCTGCGGATCGGCATGGCGGAGGAAGACAAACGGCCGCGCCGGGATCGACGCTTCGCGAATCGCGGTCTCATCCGCGGACAACTGCGCCACGCGTGCGATCGCCCCGTGGATCACAGTGGAAAGTCGCGCGATGCCGGAATCGGCGTCCTGGCTCGTCCGATGGGCGAGCTGGTCGATCGTGAGTCCGGAGGCGGCCGCGGCGTCCTTGAATTGCGCCAGCTGCCGCTGCGCCTCGTCCAGATGGCCGCCGAGCCGCTGCAGATATTGCTGCATGAACTCGGGGATTTGCGAAAACGCGGCCGCACCGGCAAGCGCAAGCAGCCGGTCGAGGAGTCCCTCACCGGCCCAAAGCACCGAACGCACCGGACGAGCCCACGCCATGTCTGCTTCAGCCTAGGGCAATGCCGGAGGCAGCGTCAAACCACCGTGCGTGGGCGAGATCGAGCCAGAGCGGCAGCGTATCGCCGAGAGCGGGCGCGACACTGGGGTCCACCCGGGCGACGAACGACGTGAGGCCGGTCGTCGCGTGCAAGTAGGCTTCGGCGCCCATCGCCTCGAAGATTTCGACGCGCGCCTCCACCCGCACGCGCCCCTCGGCGGCCGCCGCGTGCATGTGCTCCGGACGAAGTCCCAGCACGATGGGCCCGGCCGTCGCGCCCGCGGGCGGTGCGATCGGGAGCGTCCAGCCGGCGGCGGCGCCGGCCCAGGCCGCGGCCGGCTCTTCGCGAAAGCCGCCTTGGCCCCAGCGGCCGTGGAAAAAATTCATGGCGGGGCTGCCGATGAATCCGGCGACAAAGCGGTCCCGGGGCCGCCGATACAGGGTAAGCGGCGGATCCACTTGCAGGATACGGCCGGACTGCATCACGCAAATGCGGTCGCCCATGGTCATGGCCTCGACCTGATCGTGCGTCACGTAGATCACGGTCGCCTGGAGCCGGGTGCGGAGCCTGGCCAGCTCCATGCGCATCCCGACCCGCATCTTGGCGTCCAGGTTCGACAGCGGCTCGTCGAACAGAAACACCTTGGGCTTGCGCACGATCGCCCGTCCCACCGCCACGCGCTGGCGCTGGCCGCCGGAAAGCGCCTTGGGCTTGCGGCCCAGCAGCCCCTCGAGGCCGAGCATGGCCGCGGCTTCGCCCACGCGCGCCTCGATCTCCGCCCGGGGAAACTTCCGCAGCTTGAGTCCGAAAGCCAGGTTCTCGAACACCGACAGGTGCGGGTAGAGCGCGTAATTCTGAAACACCATCGCGATGTCGCGATCCTTCGGCGGCACGTCATTGACGATCCGGCCGTCGATCTTCACCGCGCCGGAGGTCACGCTCTCCAGGCCGGCCACCATCCGCAGTGTCGTGGATTTGCCGCAGCCGGACGGGCCGACCAGCACCATGAATTCCCGGTCGTTGACGATCAGGTCAATGCCGTCGACGGCGCGCACTTCCTGCCCCCCCTTGTCGGGGTAGGCCTTGACCAAGTTCTCCAGAACGACCTGCGCCATCAGTTATACAGCCAGAACCGGCGGCTGGCCTCGCGGTATTGCCGATCCTGGACTTCCCAGCGGCGCAGGTAGCCGTCGATGTCGACGCTCGCCCCGTGCGCGGCCAGATCGTGGAAAAGCGCGGCGGAGCCCATTTCGTGGAGGAATAGGCTGTATTGCGCCCTGGTCGGCGCGGCGTACGGATTGCGCGGTTCGAAGCGGCAGGCCAGGCGCATGAGCTGAAAACTCAGGTCGGCCGGCTGCCATTCGTCCCAATCGGTGACTTCGATGTAGAGGCCGATGCCCATCTGATGGGTGCGGGCGTTGGGGGCGCTGATCACCCGATAATCCTGGCCGGGAAGGTGCAGGGCGCGCAATTCGCGGGCCAGCACCTCTGGACGGATGAGCTGGTTCGAGATGCCGCGAAACCAATATTGCCCGCCCACCCCGTGGGTGAAATGGCTCAGTTCACAACCCAGGCCCGTCATCGCGTAGCCCATCACCGCGGCGAAGTCGCCGATTTCCGGCGACGTCTGGACCCAATTGAGCCCCGTTTCGGTCCAGCGCATGGAACGGCGCCAGCCGGCCATCGGCACGACGACGAGCTTGCCGTGCTGGACCTGAGCCGGATCGATGTGGAGCGTCCCCGGCGTGCCCTTCGCCAGCCGGGCCAGCTCCCCGATCGTGAGGCCATGCACGTAGGGAACCGGAAATTCGCAGACGAGCGAGGCGCCCACCAGATCGGGATCGAGCGGCGGGCCGCTCACCTTGATGCCGCCGAGCGGATCGGGCCGGTCCAGCACGATCACCTCGACGTTGTGCTGAAAGCAGCCCTCCATCGCGCGCTTCATCGTGCCCGAAAAAGTGTAGCTGCGGACGCCGACGTCCTGCAGGTCGATCACCAGGGCGTCGATGCCCTTGAGCTGCGCGGCGGTTGGGACCGTGCCGTGCTGCACATCGCCGCCGTGATAAATGTCGTAGACGCGCAAGCCCGTGCGCGGATCGACCTGATCGGTAAAGGCGGCGCCGCCCGCGAAGCTGTCATGAAACCCGTGCTCGGTCGCGAAAAGAGCCACCAGTTGCACGCCTGGGGCGTGCCGCAGCACCTCGACGGTGGAAACCCCGCGGCTGTCCACGCCCGCCGGATGGGTGAGCAGTCCGATGCGTTTGCCGCGCAACAGCAGGAAATGGCTGTCTTCCAGCACGTCGATGCCGAGCCTCACCTCGGCCGCCGGCGAGCGCAGGGAAATCAGGAGCAACAGGGCGACAAGCCCGGCGACCAGACGCATGGGGCCGAGCCTTTTGGCCCCGCCGCCGGGGCGCAATGCCGAATCTGAAAATCCCGCTTTCGACTCGCCTGCCCACCGCTCCGCCCTACCGTGCGCGGAGTGGATAAGCTGCGCTTGAGCGCTGCGTTGGGAATCGTGGCGGCCGGCGTCGCCGCGTATGCGAACAGTTTCGGCGGGGCGTTCGTCTTCGACGATACCGGCGCAATTCTCGAGAATGCCACGTTGCGCCACGCCTCGACGGTCCTTTCCCCCGCCGCGGGGGTCGGAGGCGGCACGGTGCTGGGCCGGCCCCTCCTCAATGCGTCGCTGGGACTGAACTGGGCGATCAGCGATTCGGCGACCTGGAGCTACCATGCGTTCAACCTGGGGGTTCACCTCGCGGCGGCGCTGCTGCTGCTCGCGTTGCTCGGGCGGACGCTGCCGCGGGCGGCGGCTTTCGCGGGCGCCCTGGTCTGGACGGTGCATCCGCTGCTGACCGAGGCGGTCACGTATGTTGTCCAGCGGGCCGAATCGCTCGCCGCGGCGCTGACGCTCTTCACGCTCTATGCCCTGGCGCGCTCGGTGGAAGCGCCGGGCGCCCGGTCACGCCGCACGTGGGCCATCGGGGCAGTGATCGCGTGCTTTCTCGGAATGGGCGTAAAGGAAACGATGTACTGCGCGCCGCTTCTGGCGTTCCTTTACGACCGGGCGTTCCTGAGCGGTTCGGTGCGGGAAGCATGGAAGCGGCGGGCAAAATTGCACGGGGCGCTCTGGGCGTGCCTGCTTTTTCTGGCCCGCAACTCATTCATCGCCGGGGCGCGCGGCCATACCGTCGGATTTCGCTCCGGCATCCCCTGGGCCGGCTACGTCCAGACGCAATTCCACGTCGTCGCCCACTACCTTCGGCTGGCGCTTTGGCCTTCGCCGCTCGTCTTCGACTATGGCGTGCGGAGTTTCACCGGCTGGGCCGTCCTCCCGGCCGCGGCGCTCGTCCTGGCGCTGCTGGTTTTGACACTCGTCGGCCTATTGCGGTGGCCCCGAACGTCCTTCCTCGGCTGCGTCTTCTTCCTGGTCCTGGCGCCGACGAGCCTGGTCGCCGGCAATCGCCAGACCGCGGCCGAACATCGGATGTATCTGCCGCTGGCCGCCGCGGCCGCCCTGGCGGCGGCCGGTTCGGCCGAAGCGGCGCGCCGCCGCTGCCGGGCGGCTCCGTATATCCTGGCCGCCGCCGCCCTCCCTCTGGCTCTGGCGACCCATCACCGCAATCACGCCTACGCCTCCGATCTCACCCTCTACCGCGACAGCACGGTCAAACTCCCCGACAGCGCCTTCAACCATTTCGACCTCGCCTACGCCCTCAAGCAGCGAGGGGACTTGGCCGGTGCGGAATCCGAACTGCGCCGCACGTTGGAGCTCGATCCCAATATCTACCATGCGAATACCGATCTGGGCGACGTGCTGCGCGGCGAGCGGAAATGGTCGGATGCGGCCCAGGCCTACCAGGCCGCCCTCGCCCTGGATCCCAACGATGCGGCCGTCCGCTTCCACTTGGGCCAGGTCCGGCAGGCGCAAGGCCGCGCCGCCGAAGCCGCTGAGCAATTCAACGACGCGGGCCTCCTGGATCCGACCTATCGGGAGGCCGCTTCAAGCCGCTGAGTCCCGAGCGGGCCGCCGCATCGTCGGGGTCAAGCTCCAGGCACCGGCGGTATTCCGCGGCCGCTTCCGCGGTCCGGCCGTCGCGGGCGAGCAGGCGCGCCAGCTCGTAGTGCCCGGTCTCATACGCGGGGGCGAGCGCCACCGCGCGCCGCTCCTGGGCGACGGCGGTCGCCACGTCCCCCAGCCGTCCGAGCGCGACGCCGAAGTTCACGTGGGCGTCGGCATAGTCCGGCTTGGCGGCCATCGCCGCCCGAAAATGCTCCGCGGCCTCGGCGGCGCGGCCCTGCGCCAGCAGAAATTCCCCAAAGGCCTCCTGGCCCAGCGGGAATCGCGGACGCAGGCCGACGGCCTGCTTGAACTGGGTCAGCGCCTCGGCGTCGCGGTGTTCGCCGTGCAGGGCGTTGGCCAGCATGATCCGGGCGAGAACGTTCTGGGGCCGCTGCTGCACCGTCACGTCCCAGAGGTTGACCGCCGTCCGATAATCCCGGTTGCGGGCGCGGGTCAGCGCGAGGCACGGCACGGCGGCCACCACCAGCGTGGCGATGGTCGCGCGCGGCCAGCGCCTCGCGGCGAATCCGGCGACGACCGCCAGCAAGGCGGCGAGCGGCAGGTACATCCGGTGCTCGACGATCATCTGCGTCGTCCCGGGCACGAGACTCGTCGGCGCCAAGATCGCGAAAAAGCAGAACCCGGCCCAGCCGGCGGGCGAGCGGCGGACCAATCCGACCCCGGTGAGCGCCGCCAACGCCGCCACGATCGCCGCCGGACGCCAGACGAGCCAGAAACTGGGAATCGAGAGCGAGCCGTATTCGAACACCAGCGGGTGCGGCCAGATCGAGAGCGAAAGGTAGCGGGTAATCGCGGGAAATTGCGTGTACCAGTAGGACAACGCGTCGAGGCCCATCCCAAATCCGATCGAGCCGCCGCGGTTTCCGCCCGTGCCCGCGATCAGATAGGCCAGCAGCGCCCAACTGCAGAACATTCCGGCATAGAGGCTCCGCCGCGCCCGCAGCGCCTGGCGGAATGAGCCGGCGATGAGCAACCCGTCGCAGAGCAGGACGGCGAGTGGCGCCGATACCATGTCTTCCTTGGTTGCCATGCCGAGAAAACACGCGATCACCGCGACCCGGTTCCAGCCGCGCAGGAACGCATACAGCGTGAGCAAATAGAAGAGCCCCATGAGCGACTCGGCGCGCTGGATGACATAGGTTACCGATTCCGTCTGCAGAGGATGCACCGCCCACACCAGCGCCACCGCCCAACCGAGCTCGTCCGCCCAGCGCTCCAAATTCGGGACGAGCGCAAAGATCCGCCGCAAGACGCCAAATAAGGCCAGGCTGGCGGCGGCGTGGATCGCCAGATTGAACCAGTGGTAGCCTTCGACGGATGTCCCGCCCACGGCGTAATTCAGGGCGAGCGAAAGATTGAGCACAGGGCGCCCCTCGGCCGAAACGGTCGCATGCGGCGTCGCCAGGATCGCGCGCAGATGGGTCAGATGCCGGATGGTCGCGTTGCCGGCGATCGACGTGGGATCGTCGAAAACGAACGCCCCATGCAGGCTGCTCGCATAGGCCGCCAGCACCGCGGCGACCAGGACGACCGGCGCCAGGACGCGGGCGGTCAGGGCGTCGTTCCGAGCGAAAGGGCCTTGTACCGCTGCAGCCAAAACGCTTGGTCCGCCGGGGTCATCGGCGCGTTGGCGCGATAGGCGCCATGCCATTGGGCGCGGTGGACGGCGAGCAAGGCCCTGAAGCCCAGACTGGAGGCTCGCTCCACGTCGCCGGTCGCGGCAGCCAAGGCGGCGGCGGACGTCGCGCCGGGTTCGACCGCCACGGCGTACACCTTCTGTTCCGGCCGCGATTCGATCCGCCGCAAGACCACGGCCAAAGCGGCGCCGTTCGCTCCCGTCGTTTCCACGGAAGCAACTTCGCCGGAGGTCGTCACCAGGCTCGGCACCGGCGAATGCTTGCTCGGAAGCCAGACGAGCAGTCCGGTGGCCGGCCGAATCCCGCCGAGCTGGATCACCAGGACCGAGGGATTGGCGCAGATGAACGAGTGGTAGCGCACAGCGCCGTGCTCGCCGGTGACCGATCCGTGCAGCTCCGCATTCCACAGGTCCAGTTTGGCGTCGCCCGTTTCGTAGCCGCCGAACGCCTGAAGGTTGCAGTTGCCCAGCGCCAGGGGCAGGTCGCGCCGGTGCAGTTCCCAATTGAAGCCGCCCCCCGCTCCCAGCCAGACGCTCGCGCTCAAAAGTCCATTGCCCAGCACCGGGGCTTCGGCGCCCCGGACCGGCGCCACCGACCAAATCGGATCCAACTGCGCAAATCCCTGGGCCGGCCCAGCCGTCGCCCCGGCGGCAAATGCCAGGGCGGCAAAGAGGGAAACGGCGAAGCGAACCGACATGCTCAGCGAGCGCCGAGCTTGGCGGTCACGTTGCGGACGCCATGCGTGTCGAGCGCGAGCACGACCGCCTTGCCGATCAGATCGGGGGAAGCCACGGTGCCGCTCAAGGTAACATAGCCGTCGGTGCAGTCCACATGGATGTCCCGAGCGGACAGATCCTTGTCCATGACGTACTTCGCCTTGATCTCGCCGACGATGGCGGCGTCTCCGATCGCCTGCCCCGCCACTTCTCCGTTCCGGCGCACCACCTCGCCCGTGCGCGCCAGGTCGTTGCGGATGTCGTCCGGGGTCAAATGCCACTCCTGGAGCCTCGAGGCCCAGTTGTCATGCACCGGCCCCGCCTCCGTGCCGTAGCCCACCGAACCGAATTCCCGTTGGTCGTAGAGGTGAACGGCGTATCCTCCGATCGCGATTCCCAGAAGAAATATAATGAAGCGCATGACGATAAGAATTTAAGTTTGGGCTAGCTGCAGGCATGTAAGACCGCGCCAGCCAGATTCAGTTCAAAACTGTGACGACGAACCCATAACGCATGTTACACCGGCAGTTAACGATACAACGCAGGCACCCCTGATGCCAACAATGCTTTTCGTCTGCCAATCCGGTTATGAAACCCTGGCCCGCACCGAGCTCGACTGGCGCAGCGGAAATAGCCTGTCCCCTTATTCCGGCCCCGGCTGGCTGCTCCACTCCGGCCGGGTGGAGCCGCTGGATGCGTTGGCGTTTCCTCATCTCGCCCTGCAGGACCCCGCCGAAATCACCGGCGATTCGGTCAACGCCCTTGCCAGCCGGATCCTCGATTGGTTTCTGGCCGCCGTAAAGGGACAGGCTATTTCCGAAGCGTGGCCCGTGTGGTGGGAGGGCCCGGCGGAGCTCAACGGATTGGGCCGGCGGATTTCGGCGGTGCAGGCGGCGTTTGAGGAACTGCTGCGCAAGCGGATGTCGCGGGTGGCCAAACTGGCGCAGCCCGGCGCCGGACAGGGCCGAGGGGCCGCGCGCGGGCTCTTCGTCTGGTTCGCCGACTTCAAGCGGGCGTTCGTCGCCCGTGACGCCTGGCGCGGCGGCCAGCGGCGCATGGCCGACGATAGCCTGGCCCCTTCCCGCTCCTACCTGAAGGTCGAGGAGGCCTATCAAATCCTGGGGCGGTCGCCGGGCGCCAACGAAACCGTGGTCGACCTCGGCGCGGCGCCGGGCGGCTGGAGCTACAGCGCCGCCAGGCGCGGGGCGCGCGTGCTCGCGATCGACAACGGACCGCTCAAGGGCGGCGCCGCCGACCATCCGCTCATTGAACACCGCCGCGAGGACGCCTTCAAATTCGCACTGCTAAAGGGACAGGCGATTGATTGGCTGTTCTGCGATCTGGTCGAGGAGCCGCACCACGTGTGGTCCCACCTCCTGAAGCCGTGGGTGGAGCGGCGCTGGTGCCGGCACTTCATCGTGAATCTCAAGTTTGGCCGGGTGGACCCGGTCGGACTGCTGAAAGAACTCGCGCCGGCCCTGCCGCCCGGCACGCTGATCCGTCACCTGTACCACGACCGCGAAGAATTCACGCTGACTGGAAGCCTATGAGCGCTCCCGAACTTCGCATCTGCGGCCTGGCCGCCGTCCGCGCGCGCTTCGAACGGGACGCCAAGTCCATCCAGCGGCTTTATTTCGATTACGCGACCGGCCGGAAGATCGGCATCATGACCAAGGCACTCGCCGCCGCGCGAAAGATCTATCGCTGCATCGAACCCGAGGAGCTGGAGAAAGTCGCCGGCACGATCCACCACGGCGGCATCGTCGCAGTTGTCGCGGCGGCCAAGCTTTCCGACGTGCATCCGGACGCCCTCGTCCGCTGGGCCAAGGCTCGCGAGCCCGTGCTGGTGCTCGATCGCGTCGGCAATGCCCATAACCTGGGGGCGCTGGCACGAACGGCGGCGTTCTTTGGAGTCCCTCATATCGTGATTCCAGGGGACGCCACCACCGCGCGGCCCAACGATGCCGCTTACCGCGTGGCCGAAGGAGGCCTGGAATGGATCGAGGTGCACAGCGCGCGAGATCTGCCGGCGTTTCTTCGGGCGCTGGCGAGCGCGGGATATGCAGTCGTCGGCACCAGCCCACACGGAAAAGGCGGCTCCGCGTTCCCCACCCACGGGCCGATTGCGCTGGTGCTAGGAAATGAGGAGCACGGCGTTGGTCCCGAAACGACGGCAGCCTGCACCCATAATGTGACGATTCACGGTTCGGGGAAGCTCGAATCACTGAACGTGTCCGCTGCCGGCGCCGTGCTGATATCCCGGCTCTTCGCGAAAGCGAAATAAAGTGAAAGCGGCGTCCCCGCCGCTTTCCGACGACCCTGAAGCGGCGGGACGCCGCTTCCACTTTCCAAAATATCGTTTGGCAGAGCGATGATCTCTCGTATGTTCCGCGTCGCATGAACTTCCGTTTGCTTGCCACGCTTTCTCTCACGCTTGCGGCCGGACTTCCGGTCGTGGTTGCCCAGCCCGGTGATAATTCTGGCCCCCCTCCCCCTCCGGCCGGAGCCGCGGCGGTCGCTCCGGGATCTACTGCCGCCGGCCCCCAGGGCGGCGGCGACAATGATCACACTGAGCTTGGCGATCACATGAAGAAGATCGGCAAGGCCTTCAAGGTCCTCCGCCACCAATTGAGCGACCCGTCCCAAAACGACTCGTCCCTGGCCCTCGTCGCCACGATGCATACGCAGTGCGAAGCGGCCCTGCTGCTCAAGCCCGCCAAGGAGGCCGATCTTCCGGCCGATCAGCAGGCCGATTTCCAGGCCAAATTCGAGGACGGCATGAAGCACTTCATCGGCGAATTGGACAAGCTGTCCGACCTGATCAAGGCCGGCGACAACGCCGGAGCGGTCGCCCAGCTCAAGGTGCTCGGCGGCCTCGAGCACAAGGACCACAAGGAATTCCGGAAGCCGGAAAAGAAATAAGGAAGGTGGAGCGCGTGGTCCCCACGCGCTTAAATCTCCGCCCGCATTTGGCGCCGAAGCGCATGGGGACCATGCGCTCCACCCGGCTACAGCAATGCCGGATCCACATTCCCGCCGGTCAGGATCACCCCAACCCGGCGCCCGCGGAAAACATCCGGATTCGCAGCGACCGCCGCGTATGCCACCGCCGACGACGGCTCGACCGGCATCTCGAACACGTGCCGCAAGAGGCGCATCGCTTCAAGAATCTGGTCTTCGGTTACCGTAAAAATTCGCACGCCCCGCTCGCGCAGGATGGCAAAGGTCAGATCGCCGAGCGCCGAACGCAGCCCATCCGCGATCGTTTTCGGATGATCCGGCAATAGGATGCGCCCCGCGGCCAGCGACCGCGCCGCGTCGTCGGAGCCCGCGGGCTCTCCGCCGTAAACTGCGATGGGGCGTCCGGCTCCCGACGCCGCAAGTGCCGTGCCGCTCAAAATCCCTCCGCCTCCCACCGGCGCGACGAGGGCCTCGATGTCCGGCTGCTGTTCCAGCAATTCCAGCGCCGCCGTTCCCTGGCCCGAGATGACCGCGGCGTCATTCGAGGGATGCACGAACACGGCGCCGGATTCGGCCTGAAGCTGGGACGCGGCCAATTCGCGATCGGCGAGCGTGGGTCCGCTCTCGACGATCACCCCGCCATAACGGCGGATCGATTCGATCTTGTTCGCCGCCGCTCCGCGCGGCACCACGACCGAGACCGGAATCTGGCGCGAACGCCCCGCGAGCGCCAGCGCCGCGCCATGGTTGCCGGAGGAATGAGTGACCACGCCGCGGGATGCCGCGGACTCGGCCAGCGCAAAGACGGCGTTGTGGGCCCCGCGCGCCTTGAATGCGCCCGTCGCCTGCAAATTCTCGCATTTGAAAAAGAGCGTCGCACCGCAGGCGGCATCGAGCTGCGGATTCGTCCGCACCGGCGTCACCCGCACATGCGGACGGATTCGTTCGCGCGCGGCAACGACATCGGCGTAGGTGGGCAGGGTCGGCACGCCGCGGACTCTGTCGCATCGCGCAGGCGTTCGCGAGCGATCTCGCGCAGATGGTCCAGGTAGTCGCCCGCCGCTTCCGGCAGGGGACCCACGGCATGTTTCGCCGCCAGCATTACGCGCGTCGCCGGCGAAACCGAGCGTCGCAGCCAGTCGCGAACGCGGCCGATCAATTCGTCCTCTTCGGCGTCTTCCCAGGGATCGGGCGCCGCCTCGTTCAGCACCGCCGCCCCCACATCGAGGTCGTCCAGCATCCCCACCACGATCGGACGCGACCCTTCGCCCGACCGCTGCCGGTTGATCGGATAGCCGACCACGGAGCTGTGCTTCTGATTGAAGCGCACGACGTGGTAGCGAATCCAGTAGGCGGCGAAATAGGAAAACCGGGCCGACCGGGGCCCGGGAACATAGCGATCAATCGCATCGAGCAGCCCGGAACAGGCGGCGCTCAGACGGTCGTCATATTCGTGCAGCCGCCCCGGGGCGCGCGCGGCGGCCGTCTTGGCCAGGCCAAGATTGGCGCGCAGCAGCTGGTCGCGCAGGCGCAGGAGCTCGCGCGCGACCAATCCCGGCGCGCCCGGCGTATCCACGTCGTCGATATCAAGGAGCGTGCAAGCCGGCAGCGAGGCCAGCAGCCAGCCCGGCAGCTCCGGGCTGTCGGCGTCGAGCAGGCGGCGAAGCTCTTGCTGCCGGCTGCCGCTCAGACGGGCGGTGCGCCAGCGGGCCGTATCGGCGCCGCGCTTGGACGCGTTCCGGCGCGGAGTTCGCTGGCGGCCGAGCCAGAGCCGCACGGTGCCGGGCCGGAGCGCCAGCGAGAGCGCCAGGTCTCCCTGCAAGCGGTAAAATTCGGCCAGCACCTCGGCGTTGCGGGTGTAATCGGGGGTCGTCGAAAGCAATGCGCATTTCATGGTCGGCCGATTCTCTCCCATCTGCGCCGAAACGTCTCGTGACGAAAAATCGTCATCGGACCGGGCCACGGGATGTAGGCCGGGCGCGGATAGATCGGTTCGCTCACCGGCGGAACCGCGGGCGGGCTCCACACCGGCGGCGTTTCCGGCGGCAGCCGGTCGATCAATTCGGAGCCGGTTTCCTCCACGGCCTCGATCAGCCGGCTGCCCAGCCGATCCACTTCGCCCGCCACCGAGGACACGGACTGTTGGGCGGCATCCGTGGCGTGCTGAACCCGGGTGCGGACCGAACGCGCCACCGGCGGCGCCAGCACCAGCCCGGCCCCCATCAGCGCCAAAAAAGCGAATACAAGCTTCATATCCGAACATAGCACCTGCACTTGCCATTATTGTGGGATGAAACTCCTCCTCCTGGCGGCGGCAGCCGCGACGCAGTGGTGGGCGCAAGGCAATCCGGCCCCGGACGAACAAGTCGCGATGGAATGGCTCAATCGGGCGCGCAGCGATCCCCCCGCGACGCTGAGCCAAATGATCAGCGCGGCGCCGACCGATCCGGTTCTGGCGGGTTTCTTCGCGGCCCTGGCTCCGGAAACGAACGATCAATTGCTCGCCGACTTGCAGGCGGCGTGCGCTCTCGCAATCGCGAATTCCAGCGCCTATCCGCGCTCCGCGGCGGTCGACACGGCCCCCCTCGCTTTTTATCCGCTCTTCCAAGCCCAGGCGCACACGCTCGGCGCGCCGGCCTCATGGCCGCCGCCGACCTATCCGCCCGGACGCACGCCGCCGGCTTTCTATCCCGCCGTCCCGCTGCAATCGGTGCTGTTCTCCGGTGCCTCCGCGGTCTTCAGCGGCCCCAACGCGAGCGGAGGCACCGCGCAATTCGGACCCTTTGGCGCGAACTTCTGGGAGGAAACCCAGGCCGACCTCTACAGTTCGGCCATCGGACCGCGGGAGTTTGTCCTGTCGTGGCTGTCCGATCCGGGCAGCGGTTCGCCGCCTCCCGGCTTTTGGGTCCAGGGCGACTCGCTGCCCGATCTTACGCTCGGGCACACCCGCCTGGCGGGAATCGATCTCACCGGCGCCTCCGGCTCCGGCATCCGGACGCTGACCCTTGTGCGCGGCAGCATGGAATTTCTGACGCAGAGCGACCTGCCGTACGGACCGCTCGGAACCGCCTTTGTCACGGGAGTCGCCTATCGCGATCAGAATGGCAACGGCCGCTACGACAGCGGCGAGGGTTCAGCCGGTGTCACGATCACCCTGGATCACGGGGGCTGGGGCGCGGTGACCGCCGACGCCGGCGGCTACGCGATTCCCGTGCCGGTCGGATCGGGCAGCTACGCCGCCACGGCGAGTTGGGCGGACGGAACGATTCAGACGGCGCAGATCACGGTCGGTGCGGACAATGTCAAAGTGGATTGGGTCCGTGCTCCCGCACCTGGGGTCCTGCCGCCGCAAATCAGCATCCCGGCGCCCGCGCCGGGGGCGAAACTCGTGAATGTCTCGACGCGCGGTCTCGTCGAAGGCGGCCAGAATTCCCTGATCGCCGGCTTCTATCTTTCCGGCGCCCCCGGAATGACGAAAACGCTCCTGATCCGCGGCGTCGGGCCCACCCTGCAGAATTTCGGACTGCCGGAATCAGAATGCATCCCGCTCACGCAACTCCAGGTCTTCGCCGGCGCAGCGCTGCAGGCGAGCAACACCGGCTGGACGACCGCCGCGGACGGCGGCGCGGCCGTGGCGGCGGCGGCGGCCCAATGCGGCGCGTTTCCGCTCGTGCGCTGGGCCGGCGGCGGCGGCGACAGCGCGCTCGTGGTCACGCTGGCACCCGGCCTCTACAGCGCCGTCGTGAGCCCGCCGTCGGGCACACCCTCCGCAGACGCCACCGGTCATCTCGGACTGGTCGAAGTCTACGATCTGTCGCCCGGGAGCGGCTGCCAGATCGTCAATCTCTCGAGCCGCGGCTTCGCCGGAACGGGCGACCAAGCGCTCATCATTGGCGCCTCCATTGCCGGCAGCGGCACTGAGCGCGTCCTGCTGCGCGCGGCCGGACCCGCGCTCTCCCCCTTCGGCATCGGTGCTCCGCTTTCAAATCCCTTCCTCACGCTCTACGACCAAGCCGCCTCGCCGATCGCGACCGACGACGATTGGGGCTTTTCGGCGCAAACGGACCAGATCGCCAGCCTCGGCGCCGCCGTGGGCGCCTTCCCCTTTGCTCCCGGCAGCGCGGATTCCGCCCTGATCGCCGCCCTTCCGCCCGGCACCTTCACCGCGGCCATCGCGGGTTCCTCCGGCACGCCGGATCAAGGCATCGCCCTCGTCGAAATCTACGCCGCACCGTGAAACGCCGCTGGCCCTACGGCGCCGCTCTGGTCGCCAGCACCGTCCGCCTCTGGGCCGCCGATCCCGGGCCGAGCCAGCCGCCGGATGCCGCGAATCCCCCGTATCACGGAGGCGCGCTCGACCATCCGTTTCCCGACAACGTCTACGGAGCGGACCATGACGGCAGCACGCTCACCCTCAGCAATCCGTTCACGAGCCGGTTCGGACGCACGGATCACTCCCGCGGAGTCGTGACCTACGCCTGCGCCCCGTTCACGCCGCGCGGCTCCGAAGGAATCTATGGCCTGGACGTCTGGCTCGAGCAGCAGAACCCCGACGGCTCCTGGAGCCCGATCGCGATGAACGGCGGCCGCCCCGACGGCGCCGGGTCTCCGTATCAACCGGTGAATACACCCAATCCCGGGCCCAGCCCGGCGTATCGCTTCCAATGGACGTTCGACGCCACGCCGCTGCCCAAATTCGCCGCGCTGCGGGTGTTCATCTACGTCTATCTCTACAACCAGGGCGGCGGCAGCCAGGGCAACTTTTACGTCCCGAGTGTCCTCGGCACTCTGCAGACGGGCGCCGCCGCCGACGCGCCCGTCGTCGTCTGGGATCCGAGCGCGGGCCCCGTCAATCCGGCGCAAGCCACCGCTGGATCCACGTACACGATCTCGGCGACGGCGCAGAGCGACAACGGCGACCTCACGAGCATCACGATCTGGCAGAACGGCGCCTCATTCGCCAGCGCCGGCGGCGGCGACGGCTGGACGTCCAATGCGCAGCAATCGGCACCGGCCGCCGCGGGCACGACCACCACCTACACCGCCGCCGCCACGGATGCCACGGGTCTCGAATCGTCCTTCATTTCCTGGACCGTCACCGTGGCCGCCCTGCAGGCCCAGGCGGCGGTCAGCGCCGCGAACGTCATCCTCACTCTCGGCGAAACGTTCACGCCCGCCTTCTCCGGCGGCGGCGGGACCGGCGTCTGGCAATACTCCATAGCGGGCTGGACCAACTGGGACGGCGCCGCCAGTGGCAACTCCGGCACCGAAAATCCGAACGGCACCTGGTCGATCGCCTGGACCCCCACGGTCGCGACGACTTACCAATATTGGATCGCGCATGGCGGCGATGCGACCTACCTGCCTACCCAGCCCACCGGACCCTTTACCATCACCGTGGTCGCGCCGACGCCTCCGGCCCCCACTCCGCCGGCCCCTCCGAGCACACCCCCGCCCTCCACTCCAACGCCTGCGCCAACACCGCCGCCCAGCACACCCCCATCGCCTCCGGCCCCCACGCCGCCCAGCGTGCCATCTCCGGCGCCGTCCTCTCCACCCGCGCCGCCTTCCTCTCCAACGCCGCCTGCCGCCATCGTCCGCATCCGCTTCAATGCCCACGGCGAGGAAGCCTCGCTCCATTCACCCGGCGGCCACTCCGCCACACCGCTCTGGACCGACCCGGATTCGCTCGCCACATCGCCGTGGCCTTCGTTCACCGGCGGTGTCCCGATCACGGCTCTTCATTTCCCGTTTCCATTGCCGACCGTCCCAACGGCGCAGCCGGTCCCCTGACCCAAATCTTGTGCCTGCCGTCGGCGGCCGTACAATTACCTCGTGCCACTTTCCTCAAGCCTCGACGAACTCAACCATCAGATCGCGGCGGCGCGCCGCCGAACCGAAGCCGCCAAACTGGAAGCCCGCACGGCCAAGGCGCACTTCAAGTCGGCCAAGAAGGCGTTCCGCAAAGCCAAGAAGATCGCCAAGGAAGCCAAGAAGCACCTGCGCGAACTCGAGGCCGAACAGCAGCGGAATCACGCGAAGCAAATGGCCAAAGCGGCCCGGCCTGCGCCCGCCAAGCCCAAAGCGGTCAAGTCCAAGGCCGTTCCCCCACCCAAGGCCAACGCGCCCACCCGCGCCAAACGCCGCAAATCCGCTCCGACGGGCGCGCTGACCGCTCCCGTGGCCGAGTCGGCCGTCGCGCCCGCGCCCGAGGCGCCGCCCGCCGCTCCTCCTCTGAACGAAGCCTGACTATCGGACCGGCTGGATTCTGACACTCCGCCATGACCAGCCTGGCGCTCGCCCTCGTCCTCTCGGCCGCCGGCCTGCACGCGACCTGGAACTTCTGCGCCAAACGGGCGGGAGGCGGACTGCCGTTCGTCTACCTGACGGCGTTGATGATCAACGCGCTCTATGTGCCCGCCATCGGCATCTACCTTTATTTCTGGCGCCCGCACCTGGCCGTTCCCGACCTCGCCACCATGCTGTGGGTCGTCGCCAGCGGCCTCCTCAAGAGCGGTTACTCACTCTCGCTGCAACGCAGCTATCGCACCGGTGATTTTTCCCTGGTCTATCCGCTCTCGCGCGGGGCGGCGCCGCTACTCTCCACCGTCGGAGCCATCGTTCTGCTCGGCGAGCGCCCCTCGGCCCTGGCTCTGGCCGGCGCCGCCGTCATCGTCGCAGCGATCTTTTTCATCACCGACGCGGGCCGCCTGTTTCACGCCGACCGCGCCCACGTCCGACTGGCCCTCAGGCAGGGCCTGATCTGCGGCGCCTTCATCGCGACTTACACGGTCTGGGACCGCCACGGCGTTTCCCGGCTGCACATTCCCCCGCTGCTGTATGACGCTGGTACCGCCTTTACCCAACTCGTGGTGCTGACGCCCTTCGCCCTGCGCCGCTGGAGCGAGGTCGCCCACCATTGGCAGGTCCATCGCCTCTATGCCGCCGGCGTCGCCGTTCTGTCACCGATGGCCTATATCCTGGTGCTCACCGCCATGGTCTTCACTCCGGTGTCCTATGTCGCGCCGGCGCGCGAGGTGAGCATCGTCATCGGCGCCTTCATCGGCGCCCGCGTGCTCAAGGAGGCCGAAGGCCGGCGCCGCCTGCTGGCCGCCGGAGCGATGGCCGCTGGAATTATCGCCCTGGCGCTGGGCTGAACTCGATCACCTTGGCGTGCGCAAATTCGCGCCGCGCCTGATCGAGCTTTTCCAGCGCCTCCTGCACCGCGTCCGCCGCGCGACCCGAGAAGCGTCTAAGTTCCGGTTTGATGGCGGCCAGCGTGCCGCGAACGATCTGAAGATCCTCGTCGAGAATGTGCGGTGCGAGAACGGCAGTTTTCATGCCCCGGGTGTGACGCCAACTGCGCAAGAAGGTTTCGTGCAATTTATTGAACGCGGATTTGAATAGAGCGTCACGCGGCGCCGTAGCCGGGGGCGCTGACCCCGGCAATTGCGATATCGAAAGCGGAAAGGCCGGGGTCAGCGCCCCCGGCTACAGCGAGATAGCCTCCGGCTACAGAATACCGCTTGACGGCAGTACTGAACAAACGTTCAGTACTGCCGTCATGCTGACCGAACGCCAACAGGCCGTGCTGGATTTCATCCGCGAACAGCAGGCCGAAGCGGGCATACCTCCTTCGATCCGCGATATCCAGCGGCACTTCGGGTTCAAGAGCACCAATGCCGCCTTTTGCCACCTGCGGGCTCTCGCCCGCCGCGGGCAGATCGAGCAGTTGGGCGGAAAAACCTGGGGACTGAGGGCGCGCGAAGTGCAATCCCACCTGTTTTCCGTCCCCGTCTACGGCTCAATCCCCGCGGGCGTGCCCTCGATCGAGGAGCAGATGAGCGAGGATTCGATCGGCATCGATCCCTCCTTTTTCGGCATCCGCCGCCAGCGTCCCGAGCAGCTGTGGGCCCTGCGGGTCCAGGGCGACTCCATGGTGGGCGCGCACATCGTGGATGGCGACGTGGTGGTCCTGGAGCGGCGCGAGCCGCGGCCCGGCGAGATCATCGCCGCCCTCGTCGACGGCACGACCAGCACCCTCAAACGCCTGGTCCACCTCAAGGGGCGCGCCCTGCTGCGCGCCGAAAACAAGCGTTACGCGGACATCGTCCCGCGGGAAAAACTGGAATGCCAGGGAGTCGTGGTGGGCGTGATTCGCCGCGGATGAAGCAACCCAGCCATGCCGAATTCAGGGTCCAGGATTTCCGCTCTGCGCGAACTTTTGCAGGCCCGCTTCCCGCAGTCGTCCCGGGCGGCGGCCGAGGTCTGCCCCACCGGCATTGAGCAGGTGGACGCCGCCGCGGGCGGCGTTCCGCAGGCCGCCCTGACCGAAGTGGTCTGCCGGTCGCCCAGCTGCGGCAGCCAGCTGCTCCTGGGGCAAATGCTATGTCAGGTCCGCGCACGCGGAGGACGCATGGCGCTCATCGATGCCGACGACCGCTTCGACCCTTCGTTCTGGCCCCCGCCGGCTCTGGCCTCGCTGGTCTGGGTGCGCTGCAGCGCGCCGGAGCAGGCCGTGCCGGCGGCCGACGTGCTGGCCCGCGATGCGAACTTCGCCTGCGTGGCCATGGATCTGCGCGACACCGCATTGCCCGTCCTGCGGCGCGTGCCGCCCACCGCGTGGTACCGGCTGCAGCGCGCCGTCGAGCAGAGCGCCGCGGCGCTGATCGTCCTGACCTCTTTTCCTCTGATTCCCAGCGCGCGGCTGCGCCTGGATCTGACGCAGTCCCATTCCCTGACCGCCCAGGCGGAAGAACGCTCGGCCCTTTGCACGTCGCTCCCCGTCCTCCTCCAGCGCCAGCGGCTGGCGGCCGCAGGCTAGTTCATGAAAACGCCCAAAGATCGATCAAGCAGGTGGAGCGCGTCCCATGTTCGGCGTTTTGTTCATCGATGAGTTTGCCTTGCAGGCGGTGCTGCGGTTGGAGCACGGCTCGGACGATCAGCCCATCGCCCTGCTCGAAAACGACGCCCGGCGTTCGCCGCTGATCGCGGCCTGCACGCCGGCGGCGGCGGCCGCGGGCGTGCAGTTGGGCGTCACGGTGCCGCAGGCGCTGGCCCGCTGCCCCACCCTGGCGGTGCGCGCGCCCAATTCGGCCGCCGAACAGGAGGCGCAGGCGACGCTCCTCGCCGCCGCATTCGCCCTGTCGCCCGCCATTGAAGCCACCGCACCCGGCATCATCACGGCCGCCTTGGGCGGACTGCCCGAGGACCGCCGCGAGCCGGCGCTGCGCACGGCATTGGAGTCGCTGGCCGCCGCCGGGCTGCGCGTGTCCGGCGGTTTGGCTCCCACTCCACTATTGGCGCTCTACGCCGCCAGAGCTGTAGCCGGGGGCTTATCCGGAGGTGGAGCGCGTGGGGACCACGCGCTCCACCTCGGGATAGCCCCCGGCTACAGCCAAGCCAGGTTCCAATGCATCCGCGACGGCCGCGCCTTCCTCTCCCCGCTCCCCCTCGCCGCCGCCGACCCTTCCCCCGCCCTCGCCGCCATCGTCGCCGACTGGGGCATCCACACCCTCGGGGAATTCGCGGCGCTGCCCAAGGCGGACATCCTGCACCGCCTGGGCGCCGAAGGGCTGGCGCTGTGGGAACGCTGCGCCGGCGAAACCACCCGCCCCCTCAACCTGGCCACGCCGGCGCAGGAATTCTCGGCCGCGTTCGAAAGCGAGCATCCGATGGAAACGCTCGAGCCCCTGCTCTTCCTGCTGCGCCGGCTCGTCGACCGGCTCGCGCTCGACTTGCAGAATGCCGCGCTCGCCGCACGCGAACTGCAGCTGCTCCTCACGCTCGAGGACGAGTCCATGCACACGCACGCGATCCGTCTGCCGCAGCCGACGCATCAGCCGGACATTCTGTTCCGCGCGCTCGTCACCTACCTGGAGCACGTGCGCACGGTGGCCGCCGTCGTCGCGCTCGCCCTGGCGATCGAACCCACGCGCATTCCCCAGCGCCAGGAGGGCCTGTTCGATTCCGCGCTGCGCGACCCGCACGGCTTCAGCGAAAGCTTGGCGCGAACGGCGGCCCTCACCGGTCCGGACCGCGTGGGCACGCCCGAGGTCGCCGACACGCATCGGCCGGACAGTTTTCATCTGGCCACCCCGCCCGAGGTGCTCGGCGATCTCGGCGCGCTCCGCGCCGATCACGCGCTTCAGCCTGGGATGGCGCTGCGGCGCTACCGTCCACCCATTCCCGCGACCGTCGAACTCCTCGGCCGCACGCCGGCCTTCGTCTGGGCGGGAACGGTGCGCGGCCGCGTGGGCGCCCTCCTCGGTCCGTGGTATGGCTCCGGCGACTGGTGGCAGACCGATCGGCGGTGGGAGCGCGAGGACTGGGACGTGGAGCTGGAAAACGGCGGCCTCTACCGCCTGTTCCGCACGCCCGGCGGCTGGTTTCTCGACGGGGAGTACGATTAGCCCGGAAAGTCCATGAAAGCGCTCTCCGATCGAAGAAGTGACGAGCGAGTCCCTGTAGCCGGGGGCGCTGACCCCGGCACGTGCGATATCGAAAGCGAAAAGGTGGAGCGCGTTGTCCCCAACGCGCTGTTCGATGTCGAAAGCGGAAAAGCCAGGGTCAGCGCCCCCGGCTACATCGGGATAAGCCCCCGGCTACAGCAAAGGCAGTTGTCTCAACGCTCGGTTGGCCCGGACTAGCCATGACGGCCTCCGATTACGTCGAACTTCACGCGTCGAGCGCGTTCAGCTTTCTGCGCGGCGCCTCGCTGCCGGAAGAATTGGCCGAGGAGGCCGCGCGTCTCGAATTGCCGGCCCTGGCGATGCTCGACCGCGACGGGGTGTTTTCCGCTCCGCGCCTCTACCAGGCCGCGCGCGAAAAAGGGGTGCGCCCCCTGGTCGGCACCGAGCTCACGCTGGAGGACGGAACGGTGCTGCCGCTGCTGGCGGCGTCGCGGACGGGGTATCGAAATTTGTGCCGTCTGCTCACCACGGCAAAGACGACGGAAAGAAGTGTAGAAGCGGCGTCCCGCCGCTTTTCTCCTACTCCGAAGCGGCGGCCTGTCCGCCATAGCCTTGGCGAAGGCGGAGACGCCGCTTCCACTTCCTCCGATCCTGCCGACCGCAAACGCCCGGCCTTCGCCACCTGGCAGGAACTCTCCGCCCACACCGACGGCCTCATCGCCCTGACCGGCGACGAGGAGGGCCCGCTCTGGAACGCCTGGCGAAACGGCGGTCGGGACAGCGCCCTGGCCAAACTGGAGCAGCTCCAAAAACTCTTCCCTCCCGGCCGCCTCTGGGTCGAAGCCCAGAACCGCCGCATCCGCGGCGATGCCGCCAATCTGCGCCTGCTCGCGAGTCTGGCCGACGCAGCCCGCCTGCCGCTCCTCGCGACTGGCGGCGTGCTGCACGCCACGCGCGAAGGCCGGCTGATCGCCGACGTCTTTTGCTGCCTGCGCCACCACACGACGCTCGACCGGGCCGGCCGCCGGCTGACGCCCAACGCCGAACGCCATCTGCGCTCCGGCGCGCGCATGGCCGCGCTCTTTCGCGATCATCCCGAAGCGATCCGCAACAGCCGCCGCGTCGCCGAGCAGATCGACTTCACGCTCGCGCAGCTCGACTACCAGTTTCCGGAATATCCCGTGCCGGGCGGCGGCGGCATGGAAACGTACCTGCGCGAACGCACCTACGAAGGCGTGCGCGAACGCTTTCAGCCCGCGACGCCCGAAGTCTGGCGCCAGATCGACCGCGAACTGGCGCTGATCTTCAAGCTGGGGTTCTCGGGCTATTTTCTGATCGTGTGGGATATCTGCCGCTGGTGCCACGAGCGCGGCATCCTGATCCAAGGCCGCGGCTCGGCCGCCAACAGCGCCGTCTGCTACGCCCTGCGCATCACGGCCGTCGATCCGATCAAGTCGCGGCTGCTCTTCGAGCGCTTCCTCAGCGAAGGCCGCGTCGGCAAGGACGGCCACCCGTCGTGGCCCGACATCGATCTGGATCTGCCGAGCGGCGACTTGCGCGAATCCGTCATCCAGGAGGTCTACCGTCGCTACGGGACGCGCGGAGCCGGCATGGTCGCGAACGTCATCACCTACCGCGGCCGCAGTTCCTCGCGCGAGGTCGGCAGGGTGCTCGGGCTGCCCGACGACGTCCTCGACCGGTTTTCCGCGCTCTACGCCAACGGCGATTTCCCCCAGACACTCGGCTTGGGGAAGCAGCTGCATCTCTCCGGCCTGCCGGACGAGCATCCACGGCTGCCGGCCATGATCACACTCTGCCAGCGCCTGCAATCGCTGCCGCGCCACCTCGGCCAGCATTCGGGCGGCATGGTGCTCTGCCCGGGCCGGCTCGACCAGGTCGTGCCGATCGAAAACGCCAGCATGCCCGGCCGCACCGTCATCCAATGGGACAAGGACGATTGCGAGGACCTCGGCCTCGTCAAAATCGATTTTCTCGGACTGGGGATGATGGCCGTCCTCCAGGACTGCATCACGCTGTGCGAGCGGCGCGGGGAGCCGTTCCATCTGCATCGCATTCCCTATGACGACGAAGCCACGTTCGCGATGATGCGCCGCGCCGACACGATCGGCGTCTTCCAGGTCGAATCGCGCGCCCAGATGTCGATCTTGCCGCGGATGAATCCGTCGTGCTTCTACGACGTGGCGATCCAGGTGGCGATCGTGCGGCCGGGGCCGATCACGGGCGGCCTCACGCACCCGCTCGTGCGGCGGCGCGCGGGCCTGGAGCCGGTGGTCTGCATCGACCCGTCGATCCACGAGCAGACGCTGCCGATCCTGGGCCGCACGTTTGGAGTCGTGCTCTTTCAGGAGCAGATGCTCGCCCTGGCGATGAAGCTGGCGGATTTCAGCGGCGCCGAGGCCGAGGAGCTTCGCCGCGCGCTCGGTTTTCATCGGAGCCACGAGCGGCTCCAGCGGATCACGGCCAAACTCTGCGCCGCGCTCCAGGCCAAGGGCCATTCCCCGCACGTGATCGAGCAGATCGTCGGTTCGGCCTCGACGTTCGCCCTCTACGGATTCCCGGAAAGCCACGCGATTTCGTTCGCGCTCCTGGCCTACGCCAGCACCTGGCTCAAGGTCCACCGCCCCGCGGAATTCTACGCGTCGCTGCTGAACAATCAGCCGATGGGGTTCTATTCGTCCGCCACGTTGATCCAGGACGGCCGCCGGCACGGGCTGAAGGTGAAGCCGGTGTGCATCGCTCACTCCGAATGGAAATCGACCGTCGAAATCGAAGAGGCCCCATCGATCGCTTGCGCTGTAGCCGGGGGCGCTGACCCCGGCAATTGCGGTGCCGAAAGCGGGACGGCCGGGGTCACCGCCCCCGGCTACAGCAAGGTGGAAGCGGCGTCTCGCCGCTTTGATCTACGTTTGGGCCTACGATGCGTAAAAGGCCTGCGC
Source organism: Opitutaceae bacterium (assembly GCA_036502225.1). GTDB lineage: Bacteria > Verrucomicrobiota > Verrucomicrobiia > Opitutales > Opitutaceae > Palsa-1447. Next base: position 53,199 of record DASXYY010000044.1, on the reverse strand, counting down.
GAATCCGCCGTCAGCCAAATGGCCGCCGAGCGTGAAAAATCCCCTTTCACCACGCTGGCCGATTTTTTCCGCCGCACGACCTTCACCGCCGCCGAACGCCGCGCCCTCGCCGCCGTCGGCGCACTCAACCGGCTGGCTGGCCACCGCCGCGCTGCGCTGTGGCAGGTCGAAGCCGCCTGGTCGGCCGACGAAAGTCTGCTCCAGATGACCGACCTGGAATCCACCTCGCCCCTTCCGCCCATGACCCTCGCGGAGCGCCTGGGCGCGGATTTTTCCGGACTGGGCCTCACCGCCGGCGAGCATCCCATGCGCCTCGTGCGCGACCGCCTGCCCGATGTCACGCGCGCCGCCGATCTGGTCGTGCTCCGCAACGGCGAGCGCGCCACCATCGGCGGCAGCGTCATCTGCCGCCAGCGGCCGGGCACCGCCAAGGGCATCGTGTTCGTCTCACTCGAGGACGAAACCGGCATCGCCAACGCCATCGTCAGCCCCGAGATCTACGAAAGCCACCGGCTCGTCATCAACGAAGAGTCCGCCCTCCGCATCACCGGCGCCGTGCAGAACACCGCCGGGGTGGTCCACATCAAGGCCCAGGAAATCCGCCCCCTGCGCCTGGACGACCTGCCGGCGCAGGCGTCGCACGACTTTCACTAAGAAAGAATTTTTCATTCCGCCCTGCCGCCCCTAATCTCAGTGGCATGATGCTCAACCGGCGGGCGTTCCTGGGGACTCTTTCAACGGCGGCGGCGGCGACCCTTTTGCCGCGTCTCGCTTGGGCCGACGAATCCGGCGACCGCAAAAAGGGCGTGGCTCTGGTGGGACTCGGCCGCTACGCGACCAGCGAACTGGGACCGGCCCTGCGCGAAACCAAACATTGCCGCTTAGCTGGCGTCGTGACGGGCGATCCGGAAAAAGGCCGCCACTGGGCCCGCGACTACGGCTTTCCCGAAACGAGCGTCTACGGCTACGACACCATGCAGCGCATCGCGGAGAATCCGGATATCGACGTCATTTACGTCGTGACCCCCAACGCCCTCCACCGCCGCCACGTCGAGGCTGCGGCCAAGACCGGAAAACAGGTCATCTGCGAAAAGCCCATGGCGACCAGCGTAGCCGATTGCGACGCGATGATCGCCGCCTGCAAAAACGCCGGCGTGCATTTGGCCATCGGCTATCGGCTTCACTTCGAACCGCACACGATGGAGTTCATCCGGCTGTCGCAGGCGCAGGAGTTCGGCCCATTTTTAAAGATCAAAGGCGTCAACGGATTTCGCGTGGAAGATGCCAACGGAAACAACTTCTGGCGCCTCAACAAACAGATGGCGGGCGGCGGACCGCTCATGGACATGGGCGTTTACGTCATCCAAGCGGTCTGCATGGCGAAGGCCGAAGCGCCGCCAGTCGCAATCACGGCTCAGTTCGGACCGAATACGCGTCCAGAAATGTTCGACCAGGTCGAAGAAACCATCCACTGGGAAATGGAGTACGCCGACAGCGCCAAGGCCAAATGCTCGAGCAGCTACGCGAATAACGACACGTACTTCCACGCCACCGCGCCGCAGGGCTGGGTCGATCTTGGCGGAAGCCCGTTCTTCTACCTTGGCCAGGAGCTGCATACGAGCCGCGGCGATCGCAATTTCCCGCCGGTCAATCAACAGGCGCTTCAGATGGACGGCATGATCGCGGAATGGGCGGCCGGAAAGGAAAGCCGCGCCTCCGGCGAAATGGGCCGCCGCGACGTGACCATCCTTGAGGCCATCTATCGATCGGCCAACAACGGCGGCCAACGCGTCACTCTCTGATGTAAAGGTGGAGCGCATGGTCCCCATGCGCTTGGATCGTTATCCGCGTTTGGCATCGAAGCGCTTGCGGCGTCGCTCAGCGCATGGGGACCATGCGCTCCACCTGCTAAAGAAAGCATTTTCCATTCGGCCGCGCCGGCCTAAGCTCCGAGGCATGAAGCTCAACCGGCGGGCGTTCCTGGGGACTCTTTCAACGGCGGCCGCGGCGACCCTCTTGCCGCGCCGCATTTGGGCCGAAGAGCCCGGCCAGCGCAAGAAGGGCTTCGCGCTCGTCGGCCTCGGCAACTACAGCACCACCGAACTGGCGCCTGCATTCCGGCACACCAAGCACTGTCGTCTGGCCGGCGTCGTGACCGGCGATCCGGCCAAGGGCCGGCGCTGGGCCCGCCAATACGGCTTTCCCGAAACCAGCATCTATAACTACGACACGATGGAGAAGATGGCGGACAACCCCGACATCGATGTCGTGTATGTCGTGACGCCGAATGCGCTCCACCGTCGGCACGTCGAGGCCGCGGCGCGGGCCGGCAAGCACGTGATCACGGAAAAGCCGATGGCGACCAGCGTCGCCGACTGCGACGCCATGATCGCCGCGTGCAAAAAAGCCGGGGTCCACCTGGCAGTCGGCTACCGCCTGCATTACGACCCGTGCACCATGGCGCTGATCCAGATCGCAGAAGACGGGCATTTCGGGCCGTTCAAGTCGATCCGCGGCGCCAACGGTTTCCGCTTTCCGGACGACGCGACTCCCCAGAAATATTGGCGCATCAACCGGAAGCTGTCAGGCGGCGGTCCGCTCATGGACATGGGCGTCTACGTGATTCAGGAAGTGTGCATGACCAAGGTCGAGGCCGCGCCCGCGTCCGTCACCGCCGGCTTCGGGGAGAATTCGCGCCCCGCGATGTTCAACACCGTCGAGGAAAACATCCATTGGACCATGGACTTCGCCGACGGCGCCCATGCCGACTGCAAAACCAGCTACGAGAACAGCGAAACCTATTTTCATGCCACAGCGCCGCGCGGCTGGATCGACATGGGCAGCAGCCCGTTTTTCTACCGCGGCCAGGTGCTCCGCACGAATCTGGGCGAACGCCGTTTCCATCCCGTCAACCAGCAGGCGCTGCAGATGGACGGCATGGTCACGGAGTGGGCGGATGGGCTGGAAGCGCGGGCTTCCGGCGAGATGGGCCGGCGGGACGTGATCATACTGGAAGCGATCTACGAATCGGCCCGAAATGGCGGGAAGCGGGTCAGCGTGGTGGTTTGACCGGGCGAAAATGTCGCCTTCGTCTCGGCGGACGAAGCTGTGGCCGGGGTCGCTGACCCCGGCAGTCCCGCTTTCGATGTCAAACAACGCGTGGGGACCACGCGTTCCACCTCGGAATAAGCCCCCGGCTGCAGCCTCACCAGACTTTCGAACTAAATCTCCTCCAGCCTCCGCCCGCGTGTCAGCGGACCGAATACGCCGATCACCGCCGCCACGATCAGCATGCTGCCCGCGATGAACCCAAACACGCCGCGCGCGCCGAATTTATCCAGAAAGAACGCGATCAGGAAGCTGGAGAACACGGTCGAGAGCCGGCTCCAGGAATAGCAGAAGCCGACGGCGCGGGCGCGGATGCGCGTGGGGAAGAGCTCGGTTTGATACGCGTGAAACGCGTAGCTCATCGCGCAGTTCGAGAAGGTGACGAGCAGGCCGAATGCGATCAGTCCCGCGGCGGCGTGCTGCTCGGCGAAGACGATGCCGAAAACCGCGATGGCCAGCGATGCGAGCACGATCTGGCGTTTGGGTTCGTAGCGATCGGCGAACGTGCAGCACAACAGCGGACCAAGCGGGTACGCCAGGGCGATGGCAAAGGAGTACGAGAGACTGTGCACGAAGCTGGCGCCGTTCCGGGCCAGCAGGTTCGGCAGCCAGTTGCCGAAGCCGTAGAAGCCGATGGCCTGGAAGATTTGAAAAATCACCAGCATCACAACGCGCCCCTTGATGGTTCGGCTGTATTCGGTGGAGCGCGTGGTCCCCACGCGCTGTTCGATGTCGCCAGCGAAACCGCCGTCGTTCCTCCTCCCGGCCGTCCCGCTTTCGACCTCCATCAGCGCGTGGGGACCACGCGCTCCACCTCGCGATAAGCCTCCGGCGACAGCCGCCAAAATCGCCTCCGCTTCCTTCACCCTTCCATGTTCGGCCAGCCACCGCGGCGACTCCGGCACCCGTCTCCGCGCAATCCAAACCGCCAACGCCGCGGTGGCGGAAACCCAAGCCACCCACCGCCATCCGTCGATGCCAAACGGGGCGCGCGGGACCAGCAGCGTGGCCAACAGCGCCGCCAGCGGCACCCCGAGGAATTGCACAAATGCATTGAACGCAAACGCCCGCGTCCGGGCCGATTTCGGCACCCACTCGCTGATGTAGGCATCGATGGTGACCAGTTCCACGCCGATGCCCACGCCGGCGATGAACCGCCAGAGATAAACGCCCTCCGCCCGCGACTGCAGCCCCATGGCCACCGTCGCCACCGTGTACCACAGGAGCGAGAACGCAAAAATCGGACGCCGGCCATAGCGGTCGGCAATCGCGCTGAAGGCCACGGTGCCGACCCATAAACCAGCGAAGGTCACCGCCCCGAACAGGGCCTGAGACGAAAAGATCCAGAAGCCCGATCCCTCCGGCCGGAAGATTCCGGCCTTCACGAGTCCCGGCGACAAATAGGCCGTGAGGAACAGGTCGTAGATTTCGAACAGGGCGCCCAGCGAAATGAGCAGCACCCGGCCCCACATCGCCGCGTTCATCGGCAACGCGTCGATCCGCCGGCCGATGGCCTCTCCGTCGGCCGAATATGGACTGGCGCGCATGGGCCGTAAAGTTACGTTGCCCGTCATGGAGGACACAAGCCGAGCGACAGGCCACGTATCCTCACCTGATCCGGCGGATCCGCCCCTCCGCAGCGAAGTGAAGCCCGGGGAATCCCTCCGGCACCGCGAACTCAAGCGGCTCGCGCTGGCCTGGGCCGCTGAGCATGACCTGACGCTGGCCGCCACCGAGGTCCCCCTGCCGCGCAGTTCCTACCGCGCCGACGTCGCCGCCTGCACCCGGAGCGTCGAGCACCCCAACGCCTTCACGGCCGTCTTCGAATGCAAGGCGAGCCGGTCCGATTTCATTCGCGACGCCGCGCCCGAGGCCGCGCTGGCCGCGGAGCTCATCGAACTCGCCCAGCGCATAGCGGATCTGCGCACATTGATCGGCGCGCACCGGCCCGACCTGCGGCGGAGTGACGAGCTGTTTGCGGAATTCGAGTGCTATGACTTGCGCGGGCTTCGCCACGCCACGCACGACCGCCTCGCCCGCCGTCTGCGCGTCGCCCAGCGGGCCCTTCACGAAGGGACCAAGTTCGCGAAAATGGCGCGCTGGCGCAGCGCGAGCCTGCTTTATCTGGTGTCCGATCCCGAGCTGCTTTCCCCCGGGGAATTGCCCGACGGCTGGGGCTGGCTTGAATGCCACGGCGCAGAACTTACCTTGCGCGCGAAACCCCGCTTGCATAGCACCACCGCCAGCGAACGCATTCAAATACTAGAACGGATTGCCTCTCGGCTCTCGGAGGCACCCCGTCCGATCTTCCCTTCCCCATGAAACTAGGCCTCGGCCTCTACCGCCACATGCTCACCGCGGAGAACTTCCGCTTCGCGCGCCAAGCCGGCGCGACCCACATCGTGGCGCATCTCGTCGATTATTTTCGCGGCGCGCCCGATAATCCCCGCGGCGGCCAGCCCACCGGCTCCGACTCCGGCTGGGGACTGGCCGGCGATCCCGGCAAGCTCTGGACGCTCGAAGAGCTGGAGACGATCCGCAAGGGCATCGAGGCCGAAGGCCTGAAGTTCGAAGCGATCGAGAACATCGATCCTGCGCACTGGCACGACATCCTGCTGGACGGTCCCCGCCGCGCCGAGCACATCGAGAACGTGAAGACGATCATCCGGCGAATGGGCGAAGCCGGCATTCCGGTCCTGGGCTATAATTTCAGCCTGGCGGGCGTCGCCGGACGCGTCACCGGAAATTTCGCCCGCGGCCAGGCGGAATCGGTCGGCATGGACGGCCCCCTCGATCGCCCCATTCCCAACGGAATGGTGTGGAACATGATTTACGACGCGAACGCGCCCGAAGGCACGCTCGCGCCGATCACCGCCGACGAGCTTTGGCGCCGCCTGGGCGCGTTTCTCAACGAAGTTCTTCCCGTCGCGGAAGCCGCCGGCGTCAAGCTGGCGGCCCATCCGGACGATCCCCCGATTCCGACGGTCCGCGGCCAGCCACGTCTCGTCTGGAAGACCGGCCTCTATCAGAAGCTGATCGACGTGAACCCCAGCCGCTCGAACACGCTCGAATTCTGCGTCGGCACACTCGCCGAGATGGAGCACGGCGACGTGTACGAGGCCACCGATCGCTACAGCGCGCAAGGCCGCCTGGGATACGTCCACTTCCGCAACATCCACGGCAAGGCGCCCTTCTACAAGGAGACCTTCATCGACGACGGCGACGTCGACATGACGCGCATCCTCGCGATCCTGAAGCGCAACCGGTACGAGGGCGTGCTGATTCCCGACCATACGCCCAGCATGAGCTGCGGGGCACCGTGGCATGCGGGGATGGCGTATGCGATGGGCTATATGAAAGCCGCAATGAAGCTGGTCCCCTGAAGGCCATGGCCTGCGAACCATCTAATGATTGCATACCCGCGCGGCAGCGCGCTGTAGCCGGGGGCGCTGACCCCGGCGGTCCCGCGTTCGATATCGATCAGCGCGTGGGGACCACGCGCTCCACCTCGGGATAGGCCCGCGGCTACAGATGAACCTAAGGGACCTGGCGCGCCTGGCCAAGCTCTCACCCTCCGCGGTGTCGCTGGCGCTGCGCGGCAGTTCCGAAGTGTCCGCCGCCACGCGCGACCGCGTGCAGCGCCTGGCTGCCGAGCACAGCTACCGTCCGGACCCGGCGATCGCCGAGGTCATGCGCCGCCTGCGCCGGCCCGCGGACGAAAGGCAGATGTCCTGCTTTGCCGTCATCTCGTTCTATAACGAGCCCCATCCCTGGGAGAAATCGCGGCACCTGACGCTCATCTACGAAGGCATGAACCGCCGGGCGAACGAACTCGGCTACCGGCTGGAGCCGCTCTGGCTGCGCGCTCCCGGCATGACCTACCGGCGCTTCCGCTCCGTCCTCGATACCCGCGGCATCGAGGGCCTGCTTTGCTTCGGCAGCCCCGATTTCGACCAGGAGTTTCCGCCCGAGCTCGATCACTACGCGGTCGTGACGGTCGGCCTGAGCATCGGCACGCCTCTCCATCGCGTCACCAGCCACTTCTACAACGACACCGTGCGGGCCCTCGACGAAGCCCGGAAGCTCGGCTACCGCCGCCCCGGTTTGATCGTCGGCCGCTACGAAGAAGCACGTAGCGGGCACGCCCACACGGCCGCCTACCTCGGTTGGTGCGAACACGCCTTCGGTCCCCGCCAAGCCCTCCCGGTCCACTTGGACGAGGGCGGCGAGGAGGGCCCGCTGGTCGAATGGCTGCAGGCGCAGCGTCCCGATGTCATCATCCTGGTCCATCTTCCCCAGATCCTGCCTCGCATCCGGGCCGTGCTTGACCGTCACCGCCTGCGCGTCCCAGCGGATTTGGGCATAGCGGCGCTGAGCCACATCCTCGAAGGCACGGGGGTGTCCGGGCTGCAGCAAAACCAGGACCTGATCGGCGCCTGGATGGTCGAACTGCTGGCCGCCCGCATTGCGAGCCGGGACTTCGGCATTCCGGCCAACCCCCGCCTGGAGATGGTGCAGGGACGTTGGATCCCGGGCCGCACCCTGCGGCGCCAGCGAACTGAACAGTTGAGTTGAATCCTTCTGGGTCCGATGCTCCCTTGAGAGCAGACTTGGCCCCTTGAGCGTAGGACTTCAATTCAACCGGAGTTCGGCGCAGGTCCCCAAAGGCGTTTCCCTTTTCGATTGTGCGGAAAACCTGGGCATCCTGGTGCCAACCTCCTGCCGCAAGCAAGGCCGCTGCAAAGAATGCGTGGTCGAAGTGCTTGAGGGCAATGAATTGCTGACCCCGCGGGGCCCCGAGGAAGCGCACCTGGCCGGCAATTTCCGGCTGTCCTGCCGCGCCCGCGTCGACGTCGATTCCGGCACCGTGCGCTGCCATACCATGCGCCGCGGCGAGATGCGCATCGAAACCAAGGCCTTTCGCCTGCCGGGCAACGGCGACGCGCGCCCGATCGATCCGGCGGTCACCCGCGACGGGGACCGCATCCTGCTCGACGGCGTCGAGATCGCCCGCAGCACCGAGCCCGCCCACGGGCTGGCGATCGATCTGGGCACCACCACCGTGGTCCTGCGTCTCATCAATTTGGAGACGGGCGAGACGATCGCCGACGCGTCGTTCGAAAATCCCCAGCGCTTCGCCGGATCGGACGTGATGGCGCGCATCGAGTACGACAGCCGCGACCGCACCCGCCTTTTGCAGCGCACGCTCGCCGGCTACCTGAGCCACGCGATCGAGGAGCTCCCCGTCAACCCGGAGTCGATCTACGAAGTGATCATCGCCGGCAACTCGACGATGCGCGACATGTTCTTCCGGTTGTCCGTGCACTCGATCGGCCAGAGCCCCTACCAATCGCTCACCGAACAGGAGTACGCCGCCGGGACGCGCACCACCACCAGCCTGTCCGAACTCGCCACGCGGCTCGGGCTGCCGGTGCATCCGAAAGCCCGCGCCTACGGACTCCCCATTGTGAGCGGCCACGTCGGCGCCGACGCCGCCGCGTGCATGCTCGCCGTCAACGTGGGCCGCGAAGACGGCATCGTCGCCGTCATGGACATCGGCACGAACACCGAGCTGATCGTCGGCAACCGCCATCGGCTCCTCGCCGCGTCCTGCCCCGCCGGTCCCGCGTTCGAAGGCGGCCAGATCTCATTCGGCATGCCCGGCCTGCCGGGCGCCATCGAACGCGTGGAGCTGGCCGATGATGGCACCGCCCAATGCGTGGTCATCGGCGGCGGCGTGCCCGAAGGCATCTGCGGCTCGGGCCTCATCGACCTATTGGCCGAACTGCGCCGCACGAATCTCATGAATCCCCTCGGCCGTTTTGAGCACGGCCCCGAGGATATTGTCGTCGCGCCCTCCGCCGGACGGCCCATCACATTCAGCGAAGCCGACGTCAACGCGCTGGCCCAGGCCAAGGGCGCCAACGTTGCCGGTCTCCGCATCGCCTTCGAATCCTACGGCATCCAGCCCGGCGAACTGCACCGCTTCTATCTGGCCGGCGGCTTCGGCCGCCATCTCAACATCGCCGCCTCCAAGCGCATCGGGCTGATTCCCAACCTGGACGAGGACCGCATCGTGCAGATCGGCAACGCCTCGCTCGAGGGCGCCTGCATCGCGCTGCTTTCGCGCAGCCGCCGCGCCGAACTCGAGAACTGGGTGCACCACACCGAGCACTGCCGGCTGGAGACCCATCCGCGGTTCTTCGACTACTTCGTCGAAGGCTGCCAATTCAATCCGGTCGGAGACACGACCGAGGCGCCGACATGATCGCGCCGGAATCCCTCACCGCCTTCCCGGAGAGCCTGCGCAATCCGGCCCCGTTCGAGGTCAGCGACTCCGAATACCGCCGTCTGCTCGGTTACCCGCGCGCCCACGAGCCGAGCGAACGCGCCCACGAACTGGTCGCGCAGGCCCGGCAGTGGTACGCGGAAAACGGCAAGCCCTGGCGCTACTTCCGCGAAGCGGAGCTCAATTATTCCAACGACGCGGTCCTGATCGACGGAGCGATTTTCCGTTCGCCCGGCCTGTATCGCCGCCTCCGCGCCGCCAACGCCGACCGCATCATCCTCGCCCTCGCCAGCTCCGGCGCCGGACTCGAAGAGCGCGCCCGCGCGCTCTGGAACGAGGGCAAGCCCGACGAGTATTTCTTTTTGGAGATGTTCGGCTCCGCGGTGGTCGAGTCGCTGGTCGCCGGACTGAACGGGGAACTGTGCGCGCTCGCCTCCCGCGACGGGCGCTTCGCGCTGCCCCATTACAGCCCGGGTTATACGGAATGGGACGTGGCCGAACAGGTGCCGCTCTTCGGCCGCCTGCAGGCGGGGCTCGGCGCCCCGTTCCCCGAGCCGCTGCGCGTGCTGCCCAGCGGCATGATCGTTCCGCGCAAGGCCCTGCTCGCCGTCATCGGGCTGACGCGCCACGCGCCGGCCGGCCAGCCCAACACGGTGCCCTGCCTCGACTGCAATTTCGCACCGTGCCAATATCGGCGGGCTCCGTTCCGGCATTCGCTCACCGGACCATCGGTCGCCGCCGCCGCGCCCGCCGCCTACCGCATCGGCGCCAAGGCCCTGCGCAAGTGGGCTGGCGAGCGCGTCTGGCTCACTCGCCGCGAGAATGGCGAAGTGAATGCGCGCTTCCGGTTCGACGGCACGACCTGTTCGAACATGGGCCAGCCCCTTGCCTTCGAATACGAGCTGGACCTGGCTCCCGGCGAAGCCGGCCTGACGATCCGCCGCGCCGCCTGCGCGCCCGCCCCCGGCGACGAAGGCTACCGCAAAATGTGCGCCTTTCTGAACGATGAAGACGGCCTCAGGGAGGCGATCGCCACGGAGACGCCTCGGGTCGGGCTCACGCTGGAAGCCGCCCTGGCGGAGGCCTCCCCCGGCACCGCGTCAGGCTGCCACTGCACCTCGGATGGGCGCGCGCACAAATGGAGCATGGCGCTCCAGGCGATCCACTACGCCCTGCACAATTCCCCATGATCAAACTCTGCGACATCAACGCGGCCGCGCGCGACAAGCTGCTGCCGGAAGTCCGCGACAAGTCCGGCGTCGGCGCCCACTACGTGGATGCCTTCCTTGCCCCCATGAACACCACCCTGCCGGACAAGACCCGCGTGTCGTGCAAGCGCCGCGGCCTCAAAGTCTCGCTGCGCGTGGGCACCAAGAAGGGCGACGGACTGATGCGCCGCCTGCAGGTGAGCCCCGATCCCGCGGTGATGCTGCCGGCCGCCCTGCAGGAAGCGGCCGCCGCCGCCGGCGTGCAGCTCGAAATTTCCGCCACCGAAATCCTCATCAACCCCTGATTTACCCTCATGAGACCTGAACAATGGGCCACCTTCAAACGCGCGGCGCGCCGCGAAAAAATGGACGCCGTGCCGATGGCCATGATCATCGACAGCCCGTGGATCCCCGGCTACGTCGGCGTCAAGCACATGGATTTCTATCTGGATCCCGAGGTGTGGTTCCAGTCGCACCTGAAGATCCATCGGGAGTTCCCTGACATCATCTTCGTCCCGTCGTGGTGGATGGAATACGGCATGGCCGCCGAGCCGTCCGTGCTCGGCTCCAAGATCAAGTTTTGGGCCGACAACACCCCGAGCGAATACCACACGCTCTTCCACATCGAGGACATCGAGAAGTTTCCGGAGTATGAGGTGGAGAACGACGCTTTCATGGCGCTTTCGCTCCATCGCATGCGCATGCACCGCCAGCGCATCCTCGACCACGGCTACATCCTGCCGATCGCGACCGCCCGCGGACCGATGTGCACGGCCGGCTTTGTCCGCAGCACCACCGACTTCATGATCGACCTGGTCGAGAAGCCGGAGTGGGCGCACAAGCTCCTCGACCTGTGCACCCGCGTGATCATCGACTGGCTCAAGGCTCAGGCGAAGGCCATGGGCCCGACGGTCGAAGGCATCTTCATCCTCGACGACATCGTCGGGTTCGTGAACGAGGATCACTACAAGGAATTCTGCCACCCGTACCTCAAGCGCATCTGCGACGCGTTTCCGAAGGACTGGATCAAGATCTACCACAACGACGCGGACGTAAACGCGTGCCTCGAGCATCTGCCGGATGTCGGCTTCGACGTGCTGAACTGGGGCAAGCAGACCGACATCGCGGACGTCATCGACCGCGTCGGCGGCAAGATCACCCTGATGGGCAACGTGAATCCCCTCGAAATCGGCGTGCGCGGCACGCCCGAGGAGGTCCGCGAAGCCACTCTCGAGATTCTCGAGAAGAGCGGCGGCAAGGACATCATCCTGTCCGTCGGCGGCGGGACGAGCCCCGGCATGCCCCGGGCGAACATCCTCGCCATGGAAAAGGCCCTCGCGGAATTCAACGCCGCCCACTTCAAACGCTAACGGAGCCCCGCCATGCCTGACTATGCGCTAATGAACCAGAACCTCTACGAGGGCAAAGCCTCGGAGGTCGAGAAAATGACCAAGGACGCGCTCGCCGACGGCCGTCCCGTCAAGGAAGTGCTCGAATGCGGCCTGATCGCCGGAATGAGCGTCGTCGGCGAGGACTTCAAGCACAACATCCTGTATGTGCCCGAGGTGCTGATCGCCGCGCGCGCCATGAAAGCCGGCATGGCCGTGCTCAAGCCGCTCCTTTCCTCGGGCGGCAGCGGCAGCGACGGCACCGGCCGCCTCATCATGGGCACCGTGCGCGGCGACCTGCACGACATCGGCAAGAATCTCGTCTGCATGATGGCCGAAGGCGCCGGATTCCAGGTGAAGGACATCGGCGTCGACCAAAGCATCGAAAAGTTCCTGATCGCGACCGAGGAATTCAAGCCGGACATCATCGGCATGAGCGCCCTGCTCACGACCACGATGACGTATATGAAAACCGTCATCGACGGATTCGAGGAAAAGGGGCTGGGGCACATCAAGATGGCGATCGGCGGAGCGCCCATCAGCCAGATGTATGCCGACGAAATCGGCGCCGACGGCTATGGCGCCGATGCGTCGAACGCCGTCGACCTGTTCCTGTACCTCGTCGGCAAAGGGCCCGCTCCGGCCGCCGTCGCCAAGCGCGGCGTCGCGCTCAAGCCGGCGCCGGCCGCCGCCGCGGCGACCGCCGTGATCGACCAGGAAGCCCGCTCCTCCTATCAGGTGCTGTACTGGCAGGACATTCCGTCCGAGATCAAGGCGTGGGACGGCCACGACGAAGTGCGAATTCCGCTCGGCCTGCGCTTCACCGAGCGCATCGACGCCGCGGCGCAAAAACAGGGGCTCGTGAGCGCCGATGCCTATACTTCCGGCCTGCGCTGGAGCGATGAAGCCGAACGCGCCGGGACGCCCGCCCAGGCCGCCGAAGCCATCCGCCAAGAGCTCGAAGCGAAGTTTCCGTAGCTTCAGCGAATGGACACCCTCCGCGACAAGCTGGAGTCTTCGAGCCGGTTCCTCATCGGAACCGAGCTCGTCTCCGTGCGCGGGGGCATGCAGGAGCGCAGCGCCGTCAAGGCGCGCGCGTTCGCGTCCCAGCTCGTCGAATGCCCGGACGTCGATTGGATCTCGATCACGGACAATGCGGGCGGAAATCCGCAGCTCGCGCCGTCCGCGCTCGGGAAGCCGATCCTGTACGCGGGCAAGGAGGTGGTCATCCACCTCACGTGCAAGGATCACAATCGCAACGGACTCGAGAGCGAGGCCTGGCTCCTGCATAGCGAGGGCTTCCAGAACATCCTGGCGATGACGGGCGACTATCCGATCGCCGGCTCCGGCGGCGCCGCCAAGCCGGTGTTCGACATCGACTCGGTCGGCCTCATCGCGCTGCTCCAGCAGATGAACGACGGACTCGACCAACGCTTCGGCCAAACGAAGTTTCTCGTCGGCGCCGTCACGACGAATTTCAAACTGCGCGAGGGCGAAGTGATCCCGCAGTACCACAAGCTGGCCGCCAAAGTGCGCAGCGGCGCCCGGTTCATCGTCAATCAAATCGGATTCGACGCGCGCAAGATGCACGAGCTGCGCCTTTGCATGGGTGCGAAAGGCATGGGCGGGGTGCCGCTGATCGGCAACGTCTACATGCTGAACGGCCGCGTCGCGGAGATCTTTCACCAGGGACGCATTCCCGGCGTCGTGGTCACAGCCGCGCTCCGCGACCGGTGCGTCGAGCAGGCCAAGTCGCCGGACAAGGGCGCGCGTTTTTTCCAGGAATTCGCGGCGAAGCAGATCGCGATCTACCGCGGGCTGGGCTGCCGCGGCGCCTACCTCGGCGGCGTGCATGACTTCGGATCGATCTCGAAGATCCTGGAAATCGAGCGGACCTTTTCCCCCGACGATTGGAAGGGATTCGTCCGGGAATTCCACTATTCCCGGCCGAACGAATTCTACCTTTACGGCGGCAACGCCGAAACCGGGCTTTCCGACCCGTCGCGGGCCGGCGGCCCGTTCACACCCGCCCGCACCAGCCTTCCCTACGAAATCTCGAAGCGTGTCCACTCGGCGATGTTCACCCCCGGCGAACCGCTCGCCCGCTGGGGCAAAAGCGTCTGCGCCGCCTCCGAAAATCCCCGGCAGGGCCCGGCGCTGCTTCGCGTGATCGAACACGCCAGCAAGTCGGTCATGTTTCGCTGCAAGGATTGCGGCGACTGCTCCCTGCCGGAAATCGCCTACCTTTGTCCCGAGTCGCAGTGCGCCAAGAATCAGCGCAACGGCCCCTGCGGCGGAACCCGCGACGGGCGCTGCGAAGTGGACGGCTTCGGCGATTGCATCTGGCTGCGCGCCTACGAACGGCTCAAGTCCGACGGCGTGGCCGACTCGATGCTCGGGCACTCCCCCGTCATTCAGAACCAAGCCCTGCGAGGCACCTCCTCGTGGGCCAATTTTTGGCTCGGCAAAGATCACACCTCCCGCCGCGCCCCAACCCCTCCCTCTCCGCCCGCACCCCCATGCCCGCCCTGAACATCATCGGCGAACTGATCAACAACTCGTACGCCCGCGCCCGCAAGGCGTTCGCGGACCGCAGCGTGGCCGACTACCAGAAACTCGCCAAGATCCAGGGCGAGCTGGGTGCCCGGTACCTGACCGTCAATATCGACGGCACCCAACGCATCCAGGTGAAGATGGAGGAAATGCTGGCCTTCCTGCCCGATCTGGTGCCGGCGCTCCAGGAAGCGACCACTGTGCCGCTCAGCTTCGACAATCCGTCGATCCGCTACCACGAGATCGCGCTCAAGCACTACGACCGCCAGCGCAGCGGGCCGCCGATCGTCAATTCCATCGCGGCCTCGCGCGATCGCCTGGCCGACATGATCGCCCTCGTGAAAGAGTACGACACGAATGTGATCGTCATGGCCTCCGAGCATTTTGTGCCGGGCGGCACCTCACAGTGCCTGTCCGCCACGGACGCCCATTCCGCCGCCAAATATTTCGTCGCGCGGCTGATCGAGGAAGCCGGCCGCGAGCCGGACCAGATCATCATCGACCCGGGCCTCGCGCCGGTTGGCGCCGACACCTACGGCCTCGTGAACATCGGTCTCGACGCGATGCGGCTGATCCGGGCCGATCCCGACCTGCGCGGCGTTCACTTCGTGGTCGGCCTATCCAACTTTGCCTGGGGCACGCCCAAAGGCGTGCGCGAGCAATTGGAAAACGCCTACCTCACGCTCGGCGGAGAAATGGGCCTGGACTACGCGCTGGCCAATCCGGAAAAGACGCCCGGCCCCCTGCCGCCCGATCACCCGATGGTCGACAAGCTGCGCAACGCCCTGGCGGCCGGACGACCGCTCGACGGTGAAAGCCAGGAGACCGCCGGCTTCCGCCAGGCGGAAGCCATCATGGCCATCTGCTCCGAAGCGACTCCCGAAGAAGTGTGAACCCTTCCGAACCTTTTCCCACCCCCGCGGCCGGGCGGCCGGTTTGGATGCGCGTCGGCGCGCTGATCGACGGAACGTCGAAAACTCCGCGGCGCGACGCCCACGTGGTCTACGACGTCGACACGATTCGCTTCGTCGGCGACGCGGGCCAAACGCCACCCCCTTCGATCCTGGCCGCGGGCCAAACCCAGCCCGATGTCGATGCGCCGGACGCCACCCTGCTGCCCGGGCTGACCGAGGCGCACGCGCACCTGTTTTTGGAAGGCGGCGAACTCGAAGCGGACAAGCGCGCGGCCCAACTCAAGCGGGCGCCCGAAGAGCTGCTGGCTCTGGCGGACGCCCGCCTGCCGCGCCTGCTCGATTGGGGCGTCACCGGCGTGCGCGACGCCGGGGACAAGGACGGCGTGGGGCTGGCCCTCAGCAAAAAATATCGGGCCCGCGGAGCAGGCGTGCCCTATTACGAAAGCCCGGGCGCCGCGATTCATCACCGGGGACGGTACGGTTCGTTCATGGCCGACGCGCTCGAGAACTATTCGTCCGCGCACGCCTGCGTTCAGGCGCACGTCGCGGCGGGGGCGGATCGCATCAAGCTGATCCCCACCGGCATCATCAATTTTCAGAAGGGCGCGGTCACCACGGAGCCGCAGATGTCCCTTTCGGAAGTCACCGCCCTCGCCTCCGCCGCGCGCGAATTCGGCCGGCAAAGCTTCGCACACGCTTCGGGCGACACCGGCATCGACCGCGTGATCGAAGGCGGCGTCGACTCGATCGAGCACGGCTACTTCATTCGCGAGGACCAGCTCGCGCGCGCCCGCGACCTGCGCATCGCCTGGGTGCCGACGTTCGCGCCGGTCGCCGCGCAGGTGCTCCACGCCGACCGCATGGGTTGGGATGAGACCGTCCGCGGCCATCTGCGCCGCATCCTGGCCAATCACGGCGCCAGCCTGCGCCGGGCGCATGAATTCGGCGTGCTGATCGTCGCCGGCAGCGATGCCGGTTCCTACGGCGTGCCCCACGGCCGCGGGCTCCTGTGGGAAATGGAGCTCATGGAAGAGGCCGGCCTGCCGTCGATCGCCGTAATCAATGCCGCGACCGGCACGAGCTCCCAGCGCCTTCGCTACCGGGAGGAATTCGGCCAGGTCGAGGTGGGCTTCCGCCCGCGGTTCATTCTGGCCAAGCACTCCCCGCTCGAAACCGTGAAAAACCTGTCGCGCGAGCGCGTGGTGATTTTCGACGGTCACGCGCGGACGCTGGGGGACGCGACCAGCTACGCCGGGCTCTAACGAAAGACGTCCTACGAGACGAAGCTGTATCGCGGGTGGAGCGCGTGGTCCCCACGCGCTTCGGCGTTGCCCGCGTTTTGGGGTCAAACGCGGATAACGATCAAAGCGCGTGGGGACCACGCGCTCCACCCGCGATAGGATTCTAAAACTCAATCCCCGCCTGCGCCTTGACCCCTTGCGCAAACGGGTGCTTCACCTCGCGCATCTCGGTGACCAAATCCGCCGCGTCGATCAGCGCCGGCGGGGCGCTCCGCCCCGTGATCACCACGTGCTTTCCCGGGGCCCGGGACTTCATCGCCACGATCACTTCCTCGACCGGCAGGTAGTCGTGCGCGAGCGCGATGTTCAGTTCGTCGAGCAGCAAAAACCTCACCTCCGAATCACGCAGATACCCGCGGGCCAAATCCCAGCCCTCGCGGCACCGCGCAACGTCCGCGGCGCGATTTTGCGTGTCCCAGGTAAATCCGTCCCCCACCCGGTGCCAGGTCAGCAGCGGATCCGCCAGTTTCCGCTCCACAGCGGTGTCGCCTGACTTGATGAATTGGATCACGGCGCAGCGGCGCTTATGCGCCAGCATGCGGACCAGCAGCCCGAACGCGGCGGTCGACTTGCCCTTGCCGTCGCCCGTGTGGACGATCAGCAGGTCGCGCTTTTCCTTTGCGGCCGCGATCTTGGCGTGCATCTCCGCCTGCAGGGCCTTCATCTGCTGGCGGTGTTCCTCCTCGGAGGGGGGGGGCATGCTCATGGCAATTCCAGCGTGAGGCCCGGCGAACGCGAAGCGAGCACGCCGAAGACCGAACGCAGAAATTCCGCGGTCAGCACGGCGGAAGGCGTTCCGGTGGCGCGCAACTTTCCCGCGTCCAGCGCGACGACCTGGTCCAGCTTTTCCACGAGACGAAGATCATGGAGCGAGAGAAGCACCGTGGCGCCCCTGCCCGCCAGTTCCCGCGCCAATACCAGCACCTGCAAGGCATGGCGAATATCCAGCGCCGCCAGCGGTTCGTCCCACAGGTACAACGGCGCCTCGGTGACCAGCGAGCGCGCGAGGAGCACGCGCTGGCGTTCGCCGCCGGACAGGCGATCCACGGGCCGATCGGCCAGATGGTTGAGGTCCAAGCGGGCGATCGCATCGTCAATGCCCCGGCCGTCGTCGCCAAAGGCAAAGCGCCCCTGGCCCACCACGGAGCGCACCGAAAAGCCGAACTCGAAGCGGATTTCCTGGGGCACCCACGAAGCCCGCCGCCCGCGTTCCAGCATCGCGATTTTTTCCAGCGGCTCACCGGCCCAACGCACGTTTCCTCCCGGCAGCAGCCCGGCGGCGACCTGGAGCAGGGTCGATTTGCCGGATCCATTCGGGCCCACCAATCCGATCAATTGACCCGCGGGCAAGCTCACGGAAACGCTTTCGATCCGGCCCGGCACCGTCGCGCCGAACACTTCCAACGCCGCTACCGTTGCCGTTGGAGCAGCCATAGAAAATAGGGCCCGCCAATCAGGGCCGTCACGATTCCCAACGGAAGGCCGCCGACCAATCGGCAGACCAGATCGCACCCCACGACAAACGCCGCCCCGCCCACCAAAGATAGCGGCAGGAGGCGCTTGTGCTCCGGTCCGATCGTCAGACGCAGAATGTGCGGCACGATGAGACCCACAAAGCCGACTGCGCCCGACACGGCCGTCGCCGCCGCCGTCAGCACGGTGCTGAGCACCAGCAATTGACGCCGCAGGCGGCGGACGTCGACGCCCAAGCTTTGCGCCTCGGCCTGCCCCAGGCTGAGCAAATCCATCGGCCGCCCCAGCGGCCAGACGAACATCGCCGCCACCACGATCGGGGAAGCGATCAGCACATGCGTCCAGGTGCGATCCTCCATGCCGCCCATCAGCCAGAAAACCATCTGGGCATTCCGATCGAACACGTCGGTATGGCGGCAGAGAAAGTATCCGGTCACCGCACCCAGCAACGCGTTCAGCGCCAGTCCGGCCAAGATCAGCCCCTCGGTGCTGGCGCCGCGGCGCGCAAACGCCAGCACCGCCGCCATCGCCACAAACGCGCCGATCATCGCTGACACCGGCAGGCACCAAAGCGAGATCGCCGCCCATCCGAACGCGATCGACATCACCGCGCCGGCGGCTCCGCCGGTGCTGACGCCGAGGAGGCCCGGGCTCGCCAGGCTATTGCGAAAAAACGCCTGCATGACAAGACCCGCCGAACTCAGTGCGGCGCCAACCAGGATCGCAACGACCAGCCGCGGCATCCGCAGCTGCCAGACGATCGTTGCCGCCCAAGGGTCCGTCCGGCGCAGGCCGGCCCACACCTTTGGCAGGGGCAAATGCAGGTCACCGACGCTCAGGGAAACGACCGCCAGCACGACCAGCGCGAGCGAAGCGACCGGCAGGGCCCAGCCCGCCATCCGTCTCTCACGCGTCATCGCCAAGCCTCCGGATGGAGGGCGCGGGCCAGCGCAAAATAGGCGTCGACGCGCCGAAAAGAAACGCAGCCCAGCATCCACGGCTCCATCAGCGCCGCCCGCCCGTCCCTCACCGCCGCCATGAATTCGTACGGCGGAAGCTTCCGATACGGCGCCAGGGCAGCCGCCCGGTCGGTTCCACTGACGACGACCTCGTCGATGGGCCAAGCCAGCATTTGCTCGTCCGGCGAAGCCACATTGCCATGCAGCTGTCCCAGCGTCGCCGCCAGATTTTCCGCGCCGGCGTGGTCGCACAGATCCTGGAAGGTCGTGTGGTCGCCGGGAATAATGTCGTAGGTCGACGGTGAGATTACCCGGACCGGTTTGATGCCTTTCAATCGTTCGCGCAGTGCGGCGGTGCGGCGCTCGCATTCGGCGATCACCGCTTCCGCCCGCTCGGGCGCGCCGACTTCCGCCGCAATCCGCCGCAGCATCTCGTAGGAATCCTGCAGGGTGGCGTAGTGGTTGAACACAATCACTCGCACCCCCGCCGTGCGCAGCTGGGACACCAGTTCCACCCGGCTGTAGTCCGCGCAAAGCACCACGCTGGGACGAAATTTGAGCACCGATTCCGCATCGCCGTTGACGACAAGCTCCGGGTACGGCTTCGCTTCGCGCGCCACCGCGGAATATTCCGGGTTGTGCGCCAAGGGGCTCAGCGCCGCGATTTGGCCGGGGTCGGCGACGGCCAGCAACGCCTCGTCGGTGCCGACCGTCTGCGAGACGATGCGGACGCCGGCGGCGCCCGCGGCCCCCAGAGGGAGCAGCAGAAGCGCCGCCAGCCAGGTCCGCATCAGGGACGCCATTCGAATCCTCCAAAGAAACCGCGCGGCAACGCGGGATAGCCCGCGACTTCCTCATACTGCCGATTCAGGAGATTTTCGACCCGCGCCTGGATCGCGAAACTCCGGACGATTTGGCACCGCGCAAAGATCCGCACCGTGGTATAGCCTCCGAACGGAGCCGGCCCATCCAGACCGTCGAAGTTGTCGGCGACCATATGCACGCCCAGTCCGGCGGAAAGTTCCCGGGTCGGCTTGAATATCACGGAGCCATCGAACACGTGGCGCGGCCGGCGCTGCAAGCGTTCGCCGGTCAGATCGTCGTAGGCGCTCAAATAGGTGTAGGCCAGCCGGGTCGAAATCATCGGGGTGGGATCCGATTGCGCGGACAATTCAAAACCGCGGGTCGTGGCCCGGTCGACATTGATTTCTTCGCCCGCAAAGGTCGTGTAGTCCTCAATCTCGTACTGAAGGAGGTCCCGAAACCGGTTGCCGAAGACCGTCGCGCCAAAGGTGGTCTTGGCCGCATCCCAGCGCTGATCCACGCCCGCGTCCCAGCCGGTCGAGCGTTCGGGCTGAACGTCCGGATTCGGCAGCGTGTAAGGCGGGGTGCCAAACCGGTCGCCGGGAGTCGGGGCCTCGAAACCGGTGCCGACGCTTGCGCGGAACTTCGTTCCCGTCGGTTCGATTCGGTAGGACGCGCCGCCGCGGCCGGTCGTCGCTCCGCCTTCGACCGAGTAATCGTCGCGCCGAACGCCGGCCGTCAGTTCGAGGCCGGCAACCGGCTTCCAAGACGACAAAGCGTACGCGGCCAGCAGCCGATCGGTGAAGTCGCTGCCGGTGGCCCAATAGTCCGCCCATTCCCCATCCAGTCCGGCGATCAGCTGAAAGGCGTCCACCGGCTGCCAGGTATTCTGCCACTGAGCCACCCGGCGCGTGTTGCGGTACTGGTAGAAATCGAACGACGAGCCGTCATCGAAGCTGTATTGGTCCTGGTCCCACGCGGCGGTCACCCGTGAACGGAAGGCGGAACCCGCGTTCGCCTCCACGTAACCCGTGACCAGTTCGGTGTCGCTCACGATCACCCCGTAGTCGGGAAAATCCGTGGGCGTGGCGCCCGGCTCCTCATAGTGCGAGGCGACCCCGCGCACGGTCGCCCCCGCGAGCAGCCACGGAGCCACCTGGTCCTCGAGGCGGGCGGAGTAATTCCAGGCCGAATACTTGTTGTAATCCCGGTCGTTGTCCGTCGTTTCCCGGGCAGCCGAGGCGCTGTAGTCGAAACCGGAAACGGCCCCCGACGAGGCCGCTTCGGCATTCACCGTGTGGAACGAACCCGCCTCGGCGGCGAGTTCGCCCGACGGCGCGCCTTCCCCGTGCGCCGTCTCCAGCACCACGACACCGCCCGCCGCTGAACTGCCGTACACGGTGCTTTGGGGCCCGAGCAGCACTTCCAGCCGGTCAAGGCCAAGCAGGCCGTCGGCGCCGAGAAAGTTGCTGTAGGGATCCGAGGGCGTGTTCAACCGGACGCCATCGACCACGAAGAGCGTCTGATCGGAATTGGCGCCGCGAATGAAGATCGAACTCTGGGAGCCGGTGGCGCCGCTGTTCGCGATGACGACGCCGGGGGCTTCGGCCAGCGCCGTCCGCAGGTCGGCGATCTGCTGCGCCGCCAGATCCTCCGGGCGCAGGGTCACCACGTCGTAGGGAAGCGTGGCGATGTTTTCGGGAATGCCGCTGGCCGACACGACCATGGTGTCGAGCATTTGCGGCGATTGCGATTGGGCGGTCGATTGCGATTGAAGGGCGGCGCCGAGCGCCGCCACGAGGAGATGACGTTTCATTTCTGCTGGAGTCCTGATGCGGGAGGAGCAGAAACGCCCGGGGCGCGCCGCTCTCACCCTCCATTTTTGCGATGAAGGTAAGCCGCCGGCGTTCGTGATATGCGCCGGCGTGGTGAGTCTTCGGGAGGTGGATGTTCGGACTCCGCAGCTCTGCGCGTTTCGATTGGAACGCGCGTCCTCGCCCCTCGCCTTCACCGGGAAGGATTCCCGATTGGCTTTGCCGCAATGACACGGCTGGGGTCTGTGATGCGATACCGCAGCGCGACTGTGGCCGATTCTCACGGCCTTCCCCGCGCTCCCGAATTGGTGAAAGAACCCGCTCATCCCAGCGGATCTTGCGCCCGGGGTCAACTCGCGTTCCGCCCCTGAGAATGGCATGTACGCTGCTAGGCTTTCCCATGCGCCTGTTGTCTCTGCTTTTGCTCGCCGCGTTGCCGCCCGTCGCAGCGATCGCCGCACCGATTCCCGTGCGGGTCGCGGTGGTCGTCACCTTTGACGTGAACGACAAGCAGACCGGAACTCACGGTGAATTCAGCGCGTGGGAATCCCGCGAGAAGTGGACCAGGTCCGTCACTGTGCCCGGCGTCGACCACCCGGTATTGATCGGTCCGGATGGCGTCATTGGCGTCGTTCAAGGAACGACTTCGCGAGCCAGCATCCAACTGACGCTGCTCATCCTCAGCGGCCAGTTCGATTTCTCGCACACCTATTGGCTGATCAACGGCATTGCCGGCGCCGACCCGGCCGTCGCGTCGATCGGCAGCGCCGCCTGGGCCCACTATGTCGTGGACGCAGATGTGGCCTACGAACTGGACGCCCGCGACGGCAACGCGGCCTGGCCATACGACATTTTTCCAATTGGATCGCAGGCGCCGAATACCACTCCCACCCCGGAAGGCTGGGAGCCGAGCCAGATGGCCTATGCCCTCAATCGGCACTTGGTCGATTGGGCGTTCGAATTGACGAAACGGTCGCCCATTCCCGACACGGCGGCCATGCAGGCCTACCGGGCGCGCTATGTCGGTTTCCCCAACGCCCTGCGGCCGCCATTCGTCCTGACGGGTGAAACCTTTGGCTGCAATCGGTACTGGCACGGACCGCGGCTGACAAAATGGGCGGAGGATTGGACCAAACTTTGGACGCATGGGGACGGCACATTCGCCATGTCCGATATGGAAGACCAGGGCATCGCCGCCGCGCTCACACGGCTCGGGGCCATGGGCAAAGTCGATTTTCAGCGCGTTCTTTTCCTGCGCACCGCGAGCAACTACTGCACGCCGCCGCCCGGTGGAAACATCGGCGACAGCCTGTTCCACGGCTTCGCCGGCTACAACTCGTCGCTCGAGTCAGCCTACAGCGTGGGATCGGCGGTGGTCCACGAGATCGCGCAACATTGGGACAAGTACGCTGACGCCACGCCCGGGTCGTGACGGATCGTAGAAGCGGCGTCCCCGCCGCTTCTCTCAATCCTCAAGCGGCGGGACGCCGCTTCCACTTTCCTCCGCCCGAATCTCCGGCAAACAAAGATTCAAAATCAGCGCCGCGACCCCTCCGGCGGAAATCCCCGACTCCAGCAGCGACCGCAGCGCCCCCGGCAGCGTCGCGAGCCAATGCGCCTGCGACGGGGCGCCCAGCCCCACTCCCAGCGATACCGCCACCACGAGCGCGTCGCGATGCGTGAGCCCCCGGCTCTGTATCAGTCTCAATCCGGAGACGGAAACCATGCCGAAGAGCAGGAGCGCCATTCCGCCCAGCACGGCGGGAGGCATCGCCGTCACCCATTTTCCCACCGCCGGCAGGATTCCCAGCAGGGCCAGTTCGACCGCCATCCAGCGTCCAATGCGGCGGCTGGCGACACCGGTGATCTGGATCACTCCGTTGTTCTGCGCATAGGTCGTGCTCGGGAAGGAGCCCATGACCGCGGCCGCCATGCTCGTCAGGCCATCGGTCAGCACGCCGCCTCGCAGCCGGGCGGCGTGTTCCGGGCCCCGCGTGTCCAATCCGGAGAGCTGCGCCGTCGCCGTCATGTCGCCCAATGCCTCCAGCAGCGAAACGACGTAGATAAAGGCGAACGGCACCGCCAGATTCCAGTCGAATGCGAAGCCGAACTTGAACGGATGGGGAATGGCCAGCCACGGACTCGGACCCGGCGCGTGGAGATATCCGCACAGGGCACAAAGCGCATAGCCGGCCGCCACGCCGATCAAGATTCCCGCGAGCCGCAACCGGCGCCCGCCGAACGCCTGAGTGGCAATGACCACCGCCATGACGGCGACCGCGATCGCCGCCCCCGCCCAGCTCGGCGCGCCCGGCGAGGGCGGCGACGCGATTCCGTTCATGGCCTCGGGAATGATCGACAGACCGATTAGAAGCACCACGACGCCTGAAACCAACGGGTTGAACACGCGGCGGAGGCGCGGCAAAAAGGGCGCCAGGACCAACGCGGCCGGGGCGGTGCACAGCGACAGGCCCAGCATGAGCGCCAATCCTCCCGTCCGGCCGGCGTTGATCAGCGGCTGAAGAAAAGCAAAACTCGTTCCGGTCACACTCAGAAGCCCCGATCCGATGAACCCGAAGCGCGCCGTCTGCACAAATGTCCCGATGGCCGACGCGAGCAGGGACATGCTCACGATGTAAGCGGTTTCGCTGGGAGGAAATTTAAGGATGTCCCCGAGCAGGAGCGCCGGCGTCACCACCCCGACGACCATCGAGGCCACTTGCTGCAGGCTGACCAGGAGCGCCGTACCGGGCGGCAGCACATCCTCCAGTCCATACTCGAGGGCGCCCCCTCGATTCATGGCAGCGGCGCCTGCCCGGTGACTCGCGCGACAAACAGCCGCTCGAGCCGATGAATGTCGATCTTGCGCACCACCGTCAGCCGGCGTTCGCCCAAACCCGGGTTGAATCCGGGATACCAGCTGAGCGTCGCGCCGTAGTCGGCGCCATGATCGATATCCACATCCACCAACAGTTCGTCCGACTCGCGCACGATGGATGGCTCGAGCCACACGGAGGCGCCCGTCTCATCCCACATCGGATAGCCCGAATCGCCATAAGCCGCGAAATATCGCGACGCCGTGGTGGCGCCCGATCCGGCTTCGTGGGCGAGCGCCGTTGTCATCCGCGTGCCCACCGTCGCGTCGGTCGGGACGAGGACCATCCGTCGCCACGGCGCATGCAGAACGATTCGCGCCGCCTCCGGGTCCCACCGGAAATTGAATTCCACGCGGGGACTGTTGATGAATTGCCGCGAAAACTCATCGACCCGGCTGGCATCCGGATTGAACGAACCGCCCATCATCACCAGTTCTTTCGCGTCGGCGGCAAATTGCGGATCCCGCTGGACGGCGAGGGCCAGATTGGTGCACGGGCCCATCGCCAAAATCGAAATTTCGCCCGGATGCGCGCGCACGGTGCGCACCAGAAACTCCGCCGCGCTCTCCGCGACCACGCTCGTCGCCGGCATTCCCTGAGGAAGCGGCGGCACGATTTCGGGCGCGTGATAGTGCGGCCGGTTCACGGTATTGTAGCCGGGCCAAGCTTCCATCCAGGCGCCCTTGTAGGGCAGCGTCCCGTACAGCCGTTCCCAGCGCCGGGTTTCCTCCTGGCTGTTGATGAGCGGAAAAGTGGCGCCCCCCGCGACCGGGATATCGGTGCGACCGATCAGCTCGAGCATGCGGAGCGTTTGCGCGGCGCTTTCCTTTTCCCAGCCGTCGCCGCTCTCCACGGTGATTCCGGCCACGCGCACCCCGGGACTTTGGATCACCATGAGCATCGGCTGCAGGTTGACGCCGCCAAAGGCATCCTGGTCCATGATCACCGTTCGGTCGGCGGCGGCCGCGGCGCTGATCGCCGCGAGCCAGCCGCCCCAGAGCATCAGCCGGCGCAGCCGCTCAATAACGGTAGCTGACGGTGCCAAACAGTTCGAACCCCGGTTCGGGAACGATGCCTTCGAGCGCGTAGGTGGCGTCGGACGGTTCCCAGTTATGACGATTGGTGATATTGTGGCCGGTCAGCCGAAGCACGGTGTGCTTGAGCTTATAGAACAGGCTGGCGTCGATCTCGTACTGCCACGGGATGACCAGGTAGCCCTGATAGTCGTTATTCATCGGGCTCGTGATGAGCGTATTGGCCTCAATCCCAAACCCATTGTCGAACGTATAGTGGGCCAACGCGTTGAATGTATCCAGGGGCTGGCCGGGCGCGCGCAGCCGTCCGGTCCTCTGATAGGCGCCCGGATCCGTAAACGGATCCGGCGGGCCGCCCGGCAACTGCTGGGTGGCGTAACCTTGAAACGGCGCCGGCGCCGGCAGGCTCCCGTTGATCCACGAATAGCCAAACGTCGCATAAAAATTCTTGCTCGGCTGATAGTTGGCGAGCGCCTCAAATCCGTAGAATACGTATTGGATGACGGGGGACGCCTGCGGCTTGTTTTGGCGGGTCTGGTCAAAAACGTCCGTGCTGAAGAACAGCGTGTTGTTCAGGGCCGACAGCTTGACGCCGTACTCGATCAGCTTGCTTTGTTCGGAGAACAGGCCGCGCGGCAGCGTCGGCGCGCCCGTGTTCGGATCGTTGTAGAGGCCGAATCCGCCGCCGTCGGCGAGATCGCCGGTGTAATTCTGACTGTAGTTACCGGTCAGATACGTGGACAGGCTCGGCGTCGGCTTGTAGACCAGGCTCAAATTGACATTGGGTTCTCCCACCCCGACGCTGGCGGCCTGCCCGGGCGAGAACGGATCGTGCGACTCGACGCGCATCAGGTCCATCCGCGCCCCCGCCACCAGGTCCCACTGGGGGCCCAGCTTGAACGTGCCCTGCACGTAGGGCGAAACGTTGTACTCCTCGGACTGATTGGTGTCGTTGTTGATCACCCCGACGGTCGCCGGACGGCCGGGCCAGCCGGGAACATCCACGCCGCCGAATCCCAGGATTCCGCTCGAGGCGAGCGCGTAGTTCAACGTGGCGCGTTTGAACGCCTCGGAAAGGTCGAAGACATTCACCGGCTCAAAGAAGAAATCGTCGTAGGCGTTGACCGCCGTGAATCGCTCTTCCAACCCGGCATTCACGTCGCCCCAAACGCCCGAAAAGATCAGCTCGGTTCGATTGTCGGCGAACCACGCCGGATTGATGATCTCGCTGTAGCCGTCCGAATTGAACGTGTCGCGCTTGGTGTAGCTCCAGATGGTGTTGTTAACGATCTTGAGGCCGGAGCCCACCATCGCGGTCTGGACCACCTGCACGTTGAACTCCTGGCCATGAGCGTGGCTGGCGAGGCCCTGCGCCGTTTCGCGATAGTCGACCGGCACCACCGGACCCCACGCGATCGTATTGCTGCCTGAAATATTGGCGGCATTCTGGGGATCGGCGGCGGTGGCTGCGGTGCCGTTGTTGATATTGGTGCCGGACTGGTAGAGGCCGTCGTTGATCAGCGCCTGCGTCGGCCGGTCGATTCCAAAATTCTCCCGGTAGTCGGCCCAAAAACCATGGACATAAGCCGAGAGCTCGTAGGTCTTGGTGGGACGCCACGTCAGGGCGCCGTAAAGCGAGGTGGTTTGCTTGATCCAGTCGTACCAGTAGCCGTCGCTGTCTTCGCCGGCATAGCTGAGCCGATAGGCCAGCGTCGGCGAAATGGGTCCGCCGACGTCGATGTTCCAGCGATTCGTGTCGTACGAGCCGTAGGTGTAGCTGACCGTGCCGTGGTCGCCATCGAAGAACGGCTGCTTGGTGATGAGGTCGACGAAACCGCCGACGTAAGCGGTCGCGCCCTGCACGGCGGTCGCCGGGCCGGGAACGATGTTGACCGATTCCAATAAATTGAAATCGACCGGCATTCCGTCTCCGCTCTCGCCGATGCGGTCGCGCATGCCGTTGACCAGCACGTCAGCCGATTGGCCGCGGATGGACGGATTGGCCGGCGATCCGAAATTGGAATCGGTGTACGAACTCGATGTGAGTTTGCTGAAGTCCGTGACATCCTGGATGTTGATGTCGTCCATCTGCTCCCGCGAAATGATCGTGACGTTGCGCGGCACATCGAGAATGTCGTCGTCCGTCCCAAACACCGAAGCGAACGGCCGCGCCGTGGGAAGGATCTGATCCTCGATCGGCACGCCCGTCACGCGATACTGGTCCATGGTGGTCACATCGGTGCCGGCCGGAGTTGCCGACGGCGCCGTGGTCTGAGCCCGAGCGGGTAACGCGCTCAGAGCGGAGAGGATAAGCAAGGCAAGGCCCAGGGGTGAGGCCAGCAAACGAATACGGTTTTTCATGGCTGGTCTACAGCGGCCGCACTGAGCATCCGCTATGCCAGCTCGCCGTGCATTATTGCATCGGCGCAAAATCCCGTGGGAGCGGCGTCCCCGACGCTTGGTTCGACTCAGGCCACCAGTATCTGCGCAAGCCGATTGTGTGTCTCCATCAGTGCACCCAGCTCCACCGACCGCAATTCGCCATCCCGCACCAGCACCTTCCCATTGACCACGGTGAAAGCCGCCTTCACCGGCCCGCAAAAAATCAGCGCCGCCACCGGATCATGCCAGGCGCCGGCGAAGGCGGGCTGATTCAAATCAAAACCCGCCACGTCCGCCGCCATGCCGGGTGTCAATTGGCCAACGTCGTCCCGATTGAGCACGCGCGCCCCTCCCCGCGTCGCCAGTTTCAAAGCCTGCCGCGCAGTGAGCGCCGCCGGACCATGGGCGACTCGCTGCAGCAGCATCGCCTGACGCGCTTCGGCCAGCATATGTCCGCCATCGTTGGACGCCGACCCGTCCACTCCCAACCCGACGGCCACGCCATGCTTGAGCATGGCTCCGAGCGAAATCACCCCGGATCCCAGCCGCATATTTGAACACGGACAGTGCGCGACGCCCGTTTGCGTGGCGCCGAAGCGGGCGATCCCTGCCGGGTCCAATTTGACGCAATGGGCATGCCACACGTCCCGCCCGAGCCAGCCCAGGTCCTCGGCGTATTCCGCGGGCGTGCATCCAAGCTTCTCCCGGCTATAGCGAACATCGTCGTCGTTTTCCGCCAAATGCGTATGCAGCGAAACTCCATATTGCCGGGCCAGTTTCGCGCCTTCCTTCATGAGGTCCCGGCTGACGGAAAACGGCGAGCAAGGCGCAATCCCGACGCGCAATAGGCTCAAGGGACGGGGATCATGGTGCGTCTCCACGATTCGCTGCGCGTCCAGCAAAATGGCGCCTTCATCCTCCACGAGACTATCGGGCGGCAATCCTCCGTGGCTCCGACCCACGCTCATCGCGCCGCGCGTGGCGTGAAAACGAATCCCGATCTGCCGCGCCGCCTCGATCGTGTCATCCACCCGGCAGCCATTGGGAAACAAATACAAATGATCGCTCGAGGTGGTGCAGCCCGAAAGCAGCAGCTCGGCCATGGCGGTCAGAGCCGATACCCGAATCATCGCGGGCGTGAGCCGGGCCCAAATCGGATAAAGCTCGTTCAACCACCCGAACAAATCCGAATCCTGGGCAGCGGGAACCGCGCGGGTCAGACTCTGAAACATATGGTGGTGCGTGTTGACGAATCCGGGCAGCACCACGTGGCCGCTGGCATCGATGACCTCGTCGGCGGTCGCCGGCAGCTCCGCCGTGGGCCCCACCTGCAGAATCCGCCCCTCGGCCGCGAACAGCCCGCCATCCGAAATCTCGCGACCGCGATCGTCCATCGTCGCCAATACCGCCGCGTGCTTGATGAGCAGGGACCCAGGCATGCGACCTGCTTAGCCACGGATGCCTGCGATGCAACCTCCGCCTCTGCGCCACGCTCCGCCCGTGATTGTCGCGGGCATTCCGATCGCCCGTCTCCCCGTCGGATCGCGCAGGCGCGGCCCCACGCTCGTGCTGGGCGCAATTCCGCAGGAAACGGACCTGGTAATTTGGGCCTTGAAGAAACCAAAAGCCGGTCGTCTGGCCGGTTTTCCCTATCGACGCGGGCGGATTTCGCGGCGCGACACCGTCGTCGCCGTCACGGGAATCGGAAAGACGAACGCCGCCATGTTGACGACCCTTTTCATCGCCCATTTCAGGCCGCGCGAAGTGCTGATGTGCGGCACGGCGTCGCGCATCAATCCCACGGTACGGAACGGCGACGTCATCATCGGCGCCATCACCTGCAATCATGATATGGGCTCGCTCGGCCCGGCGGGACGGATGGAATACTTCGCGTCCGAAGGCCCGTTGGGCGATCACTCGCCAATCGTCTTCCCGGCCGATTCGCGGCTGCTGGCCGCGGCCAAACGCGTCGCGAAGCGGCATGCCCTCGAATTCGCCTCCCATCAGGAGCCCCCCTACCGGCCACGCGTCCGCGTGGGCCGAATTACCTCCGGCGACCAGTTCGGCCTTCCGCCCGACCGGATCCGAGACATTCTTCGCCAGCTGCGGCCCGACTTGATGGAAATGGAGAGTGGTTCCGTCGCCGAAGTGTGCCACTACCTTCGTGCGCCGTTTCTGTGCGTGCGATCGGGCAGCAATCAAACGCAGTCGTCGCCGGACAACGACTACCGCACGCTTTCGCCGTTCGCCGCGCGCCAGGCCTCGCTATTTGCCGTCGCGGTCGTGCGGGAGCTCGCTTCGGCATGAAGCTTCTCGTCCGGGGCGACATCGACGGGTTTTGCGCCATCGCGCTCGACAACCTGGTCCAGCTCGTGCTGGTTCCCGCGCTTTGCATCGGCGTGGTCGGCATGCCGGCGGCGATGGTATTTGGCCGGATCCTTCCCGGCGTCGCCGTTTCCTATCTGGTCGGAAACATTTTCTACGCCTGGCAAGCTCATCGGCTCGCCCGTCGGGAAAATCGCACCGACGTCTGCGCGCTTCCCTTCGGCCTCAACACTCCGGCTTTCATCGCGTACATATATTTGGTGATGCTTCCCGCCAAGCAGCTCGCCCTCGCTCTCCATGCTCCCGACCCGGACGAGAAGGCCTGGCAGGCGGGGCTCGTCGCGTGCCTGGGCTCAGGAGCCATCGAATTTTTCGGTGCCTTCGTCGCCGAGCGCTTGAGGCGCGCCACGCCCCGCGCGGCGCTGCTGGCTTCTCTGTCAGGCGCGGGCCTTGCTTTTCTCACCCTGAATTTTCTTCTGCGTACGTTTGCCTTTCCCGTCGTCGGATTCGTCACCTTGGGCCTGGTCCTGCTTTTCTATTTCGGGGGGGTAAAACCGCGGGCGGGCATTCCCCCGGCGCTCGTCGTTCTAGCCGTCGGGACGGCAATCGCCTGGTTCACTCATCTGGCGCCGCAAGGAGCGGCCCCATGGAATTCGGTCGGCTGGCATCGGCCTCCCTTCGCCGCGACCTTGCTCTGGCACGGAATGATCGATGGGCAATTCACCGCCTACCTCTCCGTCATCGTGCCGATGGGTTTGCTCAACTTGCTGGCTTCGATGCAATGCGTGGAATCGGCTGCCGCGGCCGGCGACAGCTATTCCGTGCGATCTTCGCTCATGGCCAACGGGCTGGGAACGTTGGCGGCGGCCTGTTTCGGCTCGCCGTTTCCCACGTCGATTTACATCGGCCACCCGGCTTGGAAGCGCATGGGGGCCCGCGCGGGATACTCCACGCTCAACGGTCTTTGCATGACTCTGCTCTGCTTCACCGGCTCGATGGCGCTGGTTGCCTGGGCCGTGCCAGCCGACGCGGGACTGGCGATCATTATTTGGGTGGGTCTCATCATTGCGGTCCAAGCTTTCGAAGCCACGCCTTCGCGCCATTGGCCGGCAGTGGTGCTCGGCATCACGCCGGTCGTGCTCGCGTGGGGCACGTTCTTCGCCAAGACCGCCCTGCGTCTCACCGCAACGGGGCCTGCCGCCGATTGGTCGAACGCTCAAGTGCTGGCATTTCGCGCCGCGGGCGATTTCATCGACGGCGGCTTCGCCGTCGAACAGGGCACGTTTTACTGCGCCATGATTCTGGCGGCCATCACGGTGTTCATCATCGACCGGCGCCTGTTGACGGCGGGTTGCTGGGCCCTCGCCGCCGCCGCTCTCAGCGCGGCGGGCCTCCTGCACTCATGGCAATTCCTCGGGAGCGGCACGATCGGCTACCTCCCGTTGCTCGAGGGCCGATCCGAATTCCCGGCGGCGGCGTATGCGGCCGGCTATTTGGGCCTGGCCCTCCTGCTCTTTTTCGCACGCTGGTTCACCATACCTACTGCCGATCAACCATGAAACGAATTTTCCCCCTTTGGCTCGTTTTAACGGCAGCGGGCGCCTTCGGTGCCGAGCCGCCCGCCCGATATGCGACCATCTTTGGCGAACGGATCCGTTACTATGATGTCGGCACCGGAGGGGCGACGCCTACACCATTTCCGGGGCGAAGACACTCCTCGCCAAGGTTTTTCACCGGCCATCCTATGCGACTGACGAGGCCGTTCGCGCCGATCTGGCGTGGTCGATGAACAAAGGCGACACCTGGACCGTGCACTCGATCTCATCGAATCGCCAGGTGCTCGAGGAGGTCGTCGACGATCGGCTTTCGGAAATCACCGTCCCGACCGTCGTGATCTGGGGCGCATTCGACGAACTCGTTCCCCTCGAAGAGGGCCGCGACTACGCACGCCGGATCCCTCATGCCCGGCTTGAAATCTTGCCCGACGCGGCCCACGCGTCGTGCGTCGAAACACCGGAAAGCTTTCTGGCCGCCTTGAGTTCGACGGGGGCCCTGGCGCCTTAGTGCGCGCCGAAGACGTGAAAGATCAGAAAGATTCCGAACGCGAAAAGTGACGCGCCGAGAAAAATGCAGACCGGCAGCGTCAGCACCCAGGCCAGCAGCAGATTGCGCAGCGTGGCCGCCTGCAATCCCGACCGATTCGCCGCCATCGCTCCGGCCACGCCCGACGACAAGACGTGAGTCGTGCTGACGGGTAGGCCGTAATTGTCGGCCGCGAGAATCGTGGCCATGGCGACCAATTCCGCCGAGGCGCCTTGAGCATAGGACAAGTGCGTCTTTCCGATCTTTTCACCCACCGTCACGACAATCCGTTTCCAGCCAATCATGGTGCCGAGGCCAAGCGCGAACGCCACCGCCACTTTCACCCAGACGGGAATGTACTTGGTCGTCGCGTCCAAATCGCCGCGATATTTGGCGACCAGTGCCTTTTGCTCGGATTCGGGTGCAAAGATCGGCCCCGTCCCCAGCTTCGCGAGTCCGCTGCTCACCAGATAAATGTTGGTGCGAAGGCTGCGCCGATCCGATGACGGCATCACCGCGTACGAGTCGATGCCCGCCAGCTTGTTCGCGACGAAATTATTGAGCACCAGCAGCGCGGAGGTGGTCCGGGGCGTGCGGACGCCGGCCGAGGTGAGAAAGTTCGACACCTGCGCCGTGGCGTCCTCGGCAGTCATCGTGGCGTCCGCCCCGACGTGTTGCAGCATCACGGATACCTGAGACGCTTCCGTGGACAACCGGTGCAGCACCGCGGCGTCCGTATGCATGTTGAGCGCAAACGCGCCGGGGACGATGCCGATCAGAATCAGCATGATGAGGCCCATGCCTTTCTGGCCGTCATTCGATCCGTGGGCGAAACTGACGCCGGTGCAGGTGAGCACCAAAAGGCTGCGAATGCCGGCCGGCGGAGGCGTGTCCTTGGCCGGCGGTTCAAAGAGTTTTGGCTGCTTAATGAGCGCCTTGCCGATCAGCAGGAGCAGACCCGCGCAGCAAAAGCCGACGATCGGCGAAACGAGCAGCGATAGGCCGACCTTCTGCGCCTGCGCCCAATTCACTCCCTCGCCGAAGGCGTGGCCTTGGGTCATCATCGAATTCGCGAGTCCCACGCCCATGATTGATCCGATCAGGGTATGGGAGCTCGAAGCCGGCAAACCCAGGTACCAGGTGCCGAGATTCCAGATGATCGCCGACAAGAGGAGCGAAAAAACCATCGCGAACCCCGCGCCTGATCCGATGTGGATGACGAGTTCGACCGGCAGCAGCGCAATGACGCCGTACGCCACGGTGCCGCTCGAATAGAGCACGCCGATCAGATTCCACATCCCGGACCAGATCACCGCGATCCAGGGCCTGAGCGTGTGAGTATAAATGACCGTGGCGACCGCGTTGGCGGTATCGTGAAAGCCGTTGACGAACTCGAAGCTCAGCGCGAGGGCCAAGGCGAGGAATAGGAATAGGACGGAGGAGCCCGTCAGGGTTTCGCCCCAGAGGTTCATGTGGGTGCGGGAGTCTCCCTATTCCTTAGTGCAAGGCGATATTGCCATTGTGACGTTTGGGAAACACGTGCCGCATCCGGCCGCGAATTTCGAGTAACAATTCGCCAATCCGCGGGGTATTCCCGGCATGAAATTCACCCTCTTGTTCCTCGCTCTCGCGGGCAGCGCATTCGCGGCCCGCATCATGCCGGCGCCGCTTTATATTGTGCCGCCCACCGATCTCCCGCGCGACTTTGAAGGCGCGACGGTGCGCGTCGACTTGACCGTCGGTGCCGACGGAATTCCCCGTGACATCCAGCCCCAGGGCCACGTGTCCCGCGCGCTGGCCGAGCGACTCGTACCGGCGCTGGCCGCCTGGCGATTCCGTCCTGCCCTCGTGGATGGCGCGCCGCAGAGCGTGCGCATGGAAATCCCCCTGCAAATCGTCCCGGGCAGCACCGCGCCGGTCACGGTGACGGACCCGCGTCCGCTCCTCAGGGCGCAGTAGCCCGGGCCATCAAAGATTCTTCGCGAGAAAGGCGCGGACGCGGTTCCACATCTCCACCCGATCTTCCAGGTGATGCCGGCCGCTGTCGTCCCCTCCCACGATCATCTCCTCATGGGGCACGTTGCTCTTCCCCAGCGCCGAAACCAGGTGCCGCGATTCGTCCACGGAAACAATCGGATCGTCCTCCTCGTGGTAGACGAAAACCGGCGCCTTGATCTGATCGACGGCGATTCCCGCCGAAACCGACGCCAAATCGCGCTTCAGCGCGGCATAGCCGGGATCGCTGTATTGATTGAACTTCCCGTCCCGGACAAACGCGGCCCAATCCGATATTCCTCCGATCGTGATGGCGCATCGATAGGCCGACGGATTGCGCGCCGCACCGACCAAGGCGAGATACCCGCCGAACCCGCGGCCGACAATGGCTATCCGCTTGGTGTCGACCAGATGCGTTCGCAGCGCCAAAGCGACGGCATCACTGAGGTCGTCGGCCATCTGGACGGCGTTTCCGGTCGTAGTGCGGTAGTTAGGCTGCAGCACGGCATAGCCCAGGCTCGCCAGGTATTGCACTTCCGGCTGAAACCCCCACACATCCCGCATGAACGGCCCCCCATGCGAAAGGACAATCATTGGCGCCGGATGGTCCTTGGAGACCTTGGCCGGCAGGGTCAGATAGGCATCCAGCAGAGCCCCGTCGCGGGTCTTGAAGCGAAAAAAATGCATCGGCTGCATCCGCTCCGGGACAATCCAGGGGCGCGACTGCTTGATCAGCCCAACCTGATGATGCGTGAGCTCGACGGTGAAATAACTGGCCGGTTCACGGTCGGTGTAGACCGACACCACGATGACCGAGGCGTCCTTATCCAGGGAAATGATGTCTACCTTCTTTCCCTTGAAGACACCCGTGCCGTCGAGAACCCTCTGCAGCCGGTTGTAGGCGTCGTTGAACCAAACCCGGGTGGGGATTTCCCGATCGTATTCGACGCCGACCAGGCTGCCGTTGCCCGGATCGCGAAACAGGGTGCCGTCGAACTCATAGGTCGGGTCCCTGAGCAATTCGTCCCCGAGATCACCGCTCTCCGCGTCCATGAACTGCAGCGTGCGGATTTTGCCGGGCCGCCTTGGGCCCAGCACAATCAGCTGGTTTGGCTCATTGCCCACCCCGCGAATTTCGACCTTGCCCAAGTCCACCGGACAGTGCACCCACGCGTCGTTCCGCAGTCGATACAGGGTCGCCGTTCCGGCATCGTCGGCGGCGATGCCGAACTCCAGCTTGCCTTCGCGATCCGCCAAATAGTCGACCGCCGTGCCCGGCACCAGCGGGTAGCTCCGGTCGCACTCCGCCTGATTGGCCGCGATGACCGCATTCATCCCGTCGAAGTTGGCCTCAAAGCGCGACGGCGGAATCACCGTGACCGTGGTCGGCCGGAGCGCGGCGGCCACCACCACCGCCCCCTGGCGCGGCGTGAAGAGGTCGCCGCCTTCCACGATCTTTTCGCTGAGCCAATACAGCGGATGATCGGGCTCGGACAGGGGCACCGCGATGAGCCGCGCCCCCCAATATTGAAACAGCGGATAGGCGTCCGCGAAATCCCCGGCCGACGCGACCATGTTCGCGAAGCTCGCGTGCTTGTCGCTCGTCAGTGTGTAGACCAGGTGCTTGTCGTCGAGCCATTCGACCCGCTGGACGTCGTCCGTTCGCTCGATGCCTCCGGTCACCTGCGCCTCCTTGCGCGTGATATCCCACAGCAGCACCCGAACCCGGTCCGCCTGCGTCACGAGCGCCGCCAGCTCCGTGCCGGTGGCGTTGATGCGCGGATCGCGAAGCAGGGGATCGCGAAAGAAATCCGCCGTGGGGATCGGTTCATTTGCCGGCACCGGGTCGGTACGATCCAGATCAATCTTGTCGGCATGCAGCGCAGGACCGCACAGCAGCGCGCCAGCGGCTAGGACAATGAGGTAATCCATGGGGCGAGAGTTCCACGTTAGTGAGTGGAAGTTCCACCGTCAACGGGCGGTCCCCGCCCGCGATTGCGATCCTTTGGCTTCGACTAGAGATTCTTCCCCAAAAAAACCCGGATCCGCTCCCACATTTCCACTTCATTGTCGAGATGGCGCGGCCCGTGGCCTTCGCCGCCCACGAACATAGTCTCGGTCGGGATATTGTACTTTCGGAGCGCGGACACGAGGTGGCGCGACTGGTCCACGGGAACGTTCAAGTGATCCGGCGCCGGTCAAACCAGCCCCCACTCTATCTACCGAAGCCACGGAAACGAAACAAACCTGCGGGGCGTTAAGCGCCCCGCAGGTTGCAACCAAACCGAGCGGGCTATTCGTATATTAGCCGCCGATCAAAGTCTGCCAGTGGCGATCCTTGGCCTGGCCGGCCACCTTGAGCGCGCCGCGGGCCACGTAGTCCTTGTAGTTTTCACCCAGGACGCTGACGCGAACATTCTCGAAGCCTTCCTCGAGGAGCCGGGTCTGCAGGGCGACGCCGAATCCCTTGATCAGGCTGCCGCCGCCGGTGACGATCACGTTCTGCAGGAGCTCGTTCACGCTGTCCGGATCGGCGCGCGTGATGAGTTCGCGGGTCATTTCAAAAGCCTTGTCGAGCAGAGCCTGGCAGCCGGCACCCACCTGACGGGTGACGTCCAGCTTGACGGGCTTGCCGGCGACCATGACGGTCGCGACCGCGGGCGTCGCGGCATCGTCGGCCAGGACAAAAGAAAATTTTTCCTTGAGCTCGCGCACGCGGGCGAGCGTCACGCCGCAGTCCGGGTAGTTGGCCAGGATGCCGTCGAGAATGATCTGGTCGACCGCGTCGCCCGCGAACGGAGCGCTCAGCTGGTCCTCGACCGTCGGATAGTGGCCTTGAACCAGGCACACGTCGGTCGAACCGGCGCCGATGTCGACATAGAGGGAATTGAGGACCGGATCCTTGTACTCGACCTCGCTCAGGCGGGTTTCATCGCGGAACCCGAGGGCGGCCAGGAAAGGCTCCGGCACGAAGATGACCTTGTTGAACACGCCCTGGACGGCCGTGCGGGCGTTCTCGCGGGCGGCGAGATCGGAGCTCGCCGGCATGCCGATGACGGCGCGGACTTCCTTCACGCCGGCGGGGAGACGGCTGCGCAGGTGCTGCGCGAAAAGGGACGCCGCGGAAAGATCGTCGATCACGCCGCCCTTCAGCGGACGGACCGTGTTCACATGCAACTTGTACTTCTGCGCCTCGCGGCCGAAGAGGACCGTGGCATTGTTCGGGATGATGCCCTCGAGCACGTTCTCGGGCACAAAGCCGACAACGGTGGGAATCTGTTCGGAGAGGCGGACGGCCGCGTCGCCCTGGCTCTTCGCCATCAGGCTCGACGTGTTCGTGCCCCAATCGAGGCCGACGAGCAGGGTCGTGCTCGTGATGCCCGTGGATTCATTGTTCTTGATCGTGACGGTAGCGTTGATGCTCTCGGTCGCCTTTTCGGCGGTCTTGAGGGTGGTGGTTTTCACAGTGATACGATTTCGATTCGGATTTTGGTTGATTGACTAAGCAGTGAGTACGGCGGGCGAATTCTCTGCGCCCGTGAAAAGATGAATCAGGGCCGAGGCGGCCGGGCGCATCGGCAGGATGGCTTCGCGGCGCGTCTCGAGCTCGGCCTCGGCCATGGCGTCCAGCATCCCGGAGACGTCGTCGATGGCCACGCGGCGGCGCAGTCGAATCGGACCGCTTTCGGCGGCGACTGCCGCCGGCACGGCCTTGGGCGAGCCCCCGCTCAGCCGGGCGCAAATTTCGTCCACGATGAGTCGCCGGTGGATAAACCCCATCTCGACGCCTTCCTGCACGCGCTGGAATAGCGCGCGCAAATTCCGTTTGCAGGTTTCCGGCGACAATCCGCA
The DNA here is from genome assembly GCA_036502225.1 of Opitutaceae bacterium. Classification (GTDB taxonomy): domain Bacteria; phylum Verrucomicrobiota; class Verrucomicrobiia; order Opitutales; family Opitutaceae; genus Palsa-1447. Next base: position 14,842 of record DASXYY010000044.1, on the reverse strand, counting down.
CGTGCTCGACCAGCGGCGAATCAGCGTCGGAAGTTTCTCTTGAATCAGTCCGGCGACCTCACGCTCTCGGCCTTCCTTGCGCAGGATGCACGCCTCGATCGTCGAGTGGACGATTTCATCCCATAGGTGCGGGATTTGGGCGGGGGCGGCAGAAAGGTACGACATGGAAAACGAGACGCAATGAAAGCATCCCGCATGCCATTTTCACAACTCGCTACCTGTAAGCTGTTTACCAAATATGTCCCCTCCATCGGGCAGTTTTTTCCTACAGCGGAAATAACTGCGATCCCTCCAAAGCCAGCAGCTTGAGCTTGGTTTCAATCCCGCCCGGGCTGGAGAAACCCGTCATCTTTCCATTGGCCGCAATCACGCGGTGACAAGGAATGAGCAGCGGCCACGGATTGCTCCCCAATGCGGCGCCGACACTCCGGCTCGCCGCGGGCGGCTGGCCGATGGCCGCCGCAATTTCACCGTAACTGCGAGTCTGTCCGGCAGGCACCGTCAGGGCCGCCTTGAGCACGCTCGCGCAAAAATCTCCCACCTGCGTAAAGTCATAGTTCAGGTCGGAAAAATCCTGGTAGTCCTGATGAAGGTGACGGCGAACCCGCTCGATGATCGCCATGATGGGAAGCGGCGGGTCGACGTCATCGGGGCGCCGCTCCGCCGGAGGCAACTGAAACCCCGTCAACTCGTGTTCATTCCAGGAAAGGGAGCAGATCCCCAAATGGGTCGAAAAGGTCGTGCGCATCAGCGAGCCGGAGACGGCTCAACCAACACCGGAAGGCGGTACTCCGCAATCGAGTCATGGTGATCGAGCCAAACCGTCATTGGAATTTCGACGACAACGCCGGGCTGCACCGGTTGTCCCGCCGTCGCCGCTTCCGCCGCCACGCGGGCGGCGGCTTCGAGCCCGTCCGCCGACGGCCCGCGGAAAAAGAAACGCACATAGTTTCCCGCCGGCACGATCACGGTATCTCCCGGAGCGGGGATATCGGTGCGCAGGGGATGCGGAGCCGGCATCCGCGGCGTGATCTGGCGCCCCGTTCCATGCACCTCCTCGATCAGCGCATCCGCCGAGAGCCCCTGACGATGAAGGCGGTCGCTCAACTTCGCGGCGGCCGCGGCCAGATCTTCCCACTCGTGCAGGACAAACGGCTCGCCCGCGAAATAGCGGCGCGCCGGAACGGAAATCACACTCCAGGCCGAAACACCGCCCGCGCCAAACCCGAGTGTGTCGCGCGGATCGGCCGGCCGCGGACCGTGAAATCGGGTCTGCCGCAAATACCAATCCACCACCTGGTCCTCGTCGAGATCCCCCGGCATGTTGTGGGGCACGCCGGGAAGCACGGTGTAGCGAACCGGCGCGCCGACATCCTGCAGCGCGCTCACCATCTGTTCGGCGAATATCCGCGGGATGACGGTATCGATTTCACCGTGGATCGGCCAGGCGGGAACCTGCTTCAAGCGCGAGGCCCGGTAAGTTTCGCCCATGCCGGCCCGCGGCGAAATCGCCGCAAAGCGCTCGGGGTTCTCTTCGGCCCATTCCCAGGTGGCGATTCCGCCCAGGCTGTGCCCTTCAACGTAGATGCGGTCCGTATCCACGGGCAGGATCTTGATGAGCTCGTCCAGGTAGGCGTTGAGAAATTCAATCTTCCACGGGCCGGCCTGGTCGATCGGGGTCACGGAGAGCGTGCGGATCATCGTGGGATGGGCGGCATTTCCCCGGACCATCGAAAGCGGGTGACCCAGCCATCCGGAGCCGTGCAGGCCTACGATGAGCGGAAACCGCCGGCCGGGTTCGCCGAATCCGGTGGGAAGATTCAGCCAGTAGTTGGTGGCCATCGTGACACCCCCCGACAGATGAGCGTCGAACACCAGCGGGAACTGCGCGGCGGGGTTCTGCGTAAAGTAGTTTTGGTGGTGCTCCCACGCGTACGCGAGCTCGGCCGCATAGGTGTCCGGGGGGACCATCCACGAATCCACCGCATGCGGTTCCCGCCCGCCCCACTGTTCATACCAGGTGCGCGCCGCGGCGTAAATCGGACGATAAGTTTCGCCGAATTCACCCTCCTTCCCTTCCAGCCGGCGAAACCGCTCCACCAGCGCGTCGCGCCGGGACGCCCATGGCGATGCCTCGCCGGCCACCGCTTTAGCCACCCCCAGGATCAAAACCACCCCAGCCAAAAACCAAGAACGCATGGCCTACGGTAGGTCACGCGCTTCGCATCCGGCAACGTGGAATCGCAGGTGGCACGTGGAGCGCATGGTCCCCACGCGCTTTAACCTCTGTCCGCGTTTGGCGTCGCTCAGCGCATGGGGACCTGCGCTCCACCCTCGGAAACTCTTTAAAAGGCTCCTTAATGCATCAACGGCGGCTCCGCCTCGGCTTTCTTCCGGGTCGGCCGGCCAACCAGCTCGCCCGCGCAATTCGGGCACTTATGATTCATGACCTCGGCGCACTGCGAGCAGAACGTGCATTCATACGAGCAGATGTAAGCCCCATGTTCCTGCGCCGGCAGCGAGCGGTCGCAACGCTCGCAGGCGGGTTTCATCGTGAGCGCCATAGAACTGATGATTACCTGATACTGCCGATCGCAAAAAAAGCCACCCGCAATTGCTCGCGGGTGGCTGAAAGTGCGAACCGTGCTTTGCCGCTTAGGCGCAGGTCGCCTGGCGATGACGGCGGCTCACGGCGAAGAGGCCGGCCACCGCGAGCAGCAGCGCGAACGTGCTGCTGGTTTCCGGAACAACCTGGCCCGGAGGAGTGATCGGCGTGGGGAGCACGCTGATGTTATCCACCTCGAAACCGGCCGTGAAAGTCGTGGCGGTAAACTCGACCGACGTGATCACCGTGGATCCGGTGGTCGTAAAGTTCAGGTAATCGTAGGGTTGGCTGTCATTGGCAAAACTGTCACTGGGATTGCCAAAATAGGCACTGCTCAGACTCGGGATGATTTCCGCAACATTATAGGTGCCGATGACAGTGGCGCCGTCAAAGAAGGTCAGGATGTTTGACGCATCGCCGGCCGACCACCACAGACCGAGGTAGTCCTGGGCAGACGTGAGGGTCAGGGTCTGCGAGTGCGTGTTGCTTTCCGCACCCACCGCCCAATAGTTCGTCCCGCCGGCGCCGCCGTATTCGTTCGCGGCAACGATCTCGCCACCGTCAAAGGTGCCGACGGCGGTCGTGAGGCTGCTGTAGCTTCCGGGGGTAAAGCTATCGAAGTTTTCCGTCGTAACTCCAGGGACGGTGCTCGCTTCAACCTGGGGGCCTTCAATTGAGAAGACGAGCCCGGCGTGGGCGTTTTGGGCAAGGGCCGCGGCCGCGAGGGCTACAGTCGCCGTGATGAATTTTGTACGCATGTGATTATTGAGGTCGGTTTGTTTTTTTATCCGCGGGGTTACGCCGCGCGGTTGATCAGCACATGTCAGACCATATCATCCTCAACCTGATAAGATTATTGTAAGTCATTAGTTCTTAATATTTTATGAATCAACCAAAATTCACGGCCGGTATTACGTCGCTCGGAGAGTGTAACGTTTTCTGACATTTCCGACGCATTGGCCGTGACTAGCGGGTGGAGCGCGTGGTCCCCACGCGCTTTTGGACGTTGCCCGCGCCGCCCATTGTTGGAAGACTCTGGATACGTGTTCCTTCCCATATCAGACGTCTTGAAGGCGGCCTGCTTTGGTGGCGTATAATAGTGAAATGCCCCCCCTCCCCGGTTGGAACTCGCTCGAAGCGACGTCCAAAGCCCAACACCTACTGGTAGTTGCTGGAGCCGTGTGGCTTGGGCTGCTGGCTGCGTCCGCAGGTCTAGCTTATCTCTACGGGCATCGAAAGGAATTCCTTTCTGTCGCGCAGAGTCGCGCGATGGAGCAGCACCATCTTACAGAAGTGACCGAAGTCGATAATGCTTACGGCGGCGACGCCACAATTCCCATCCCCTCCGCGACCAAGACGGCGGCCGGAAACGGCACTGCCGTCGCCGATGTTGCGGTTGCCCGGCGTCTATCCAAGGACCAGAAGGACACTCTGATTGTCGCCCTGCGCCAATACACCGGCCAGCAGGTGCGCATCGTCTGCGTGCCCAACGATACCGAAGGCAAACGCTTCGCGCAGGATTTCGTCGCCGTATTTCGCTCGGCCGGCTGGGACGTAGGCGGAGGCTCGGGCATCCACCAGGCTGTGATCAAGCCCGACCCCGTTGGAATCGAAGTCACGCTCAACACGGGCGAAGTGAAATCCGGACAGATTATGGAAGGCGTCGGTCCGTTGATGGACGCGCTGATGGATATCGGCCTGCTGCAGAAGAAAAACGTCGTCCTCAGTCCGCACACGCCGGCCGATGTGATCGAATTCCGCGTCGGCCTCGATCCGGACCACGCTCCGATCACGAAGTAGGGAGTTCGTCAGGCGGCCAGCTGCGCTTTCACTCCCGCGCCCAAACGGGCGGCGGTGATCGCCAAATCACCGACTCGGGAAAGTATCTCCCGGTCCGACAATTCCCCGTCGGCAAATGCGTCCCCGGTCGCGTACACGAACCGCGGCACAATCACGCAACGGAAATCGAGCATGAGGCTGTTGGCAAAGGACATGACCGACATGTAGCTGCTGCTGCCTCCGGCCGCGCAGAGGAACCCGACGACCTTGTTCTCCCAACCGTCGCCCGTGAGTTCGATCAGGTTCTTGGCCGCGGCGCTCACATCGTAGTTATAGATGGGCAGAGCGAGCAGCACGGCGTCCACGGCTTCAATCTGTGCGCGCAGGCGGGTCACATTGGGATCGCGATAGGCGGCGCCGCCATCGCACAGGGGCAGAGGAGTTTCTCGCAGGTCGAGCATTTCAACCGGGTGGCCCGCGGACTCCAAGGCGCGGCACGCGGCTCCGGCCAGGATTCGGCTGTGGCTTCCCGATCGCAGGCTGGTGGAAACGAGGAGGATCTTATGGTCGGCTGGATCGTTTGCATTCATGGCCGCGAAGGTACAACCTCAAGTACACTTTAGGTCCAAGGAATTTTATGAAACGATCGCAGGCCCCCGCGGCCCCACCCCGGTCCGGGGCGACGGAATTTCAGCGCGAACTCACCGTCGGCGAAGTCGCCGCGCGGGCCGGAATCGCCGTATCCGCCGTCCGCTTCTATGAATCGCAGGGCCTGCTGCTGAGCTGGCGCAGCGCCGGAAACCAGCGCCGCTATCCTCGCGAAGCGCTCCGCCGCGTTTCCATCATCAAAGTCGCGCAACGTCTCGGCATTCCCCTCGCCTCGATCAAGGCCGCGCTCGATTCTCTCCCGCGCGGCCGCACGCCGACGGATCAGGATTGGTCGAAGATTTCCGCGCGCTGGCATGCCGCACTCGACGAACGCATCGCGCGTCTCACCCAACTCCGCGACCATCTTACCGGTTGCATCGGCTGCGGCTGCCTATCGCTCAAATCCTGCCCACTGAGAAACCCCTGGGACAAACTCGCCGCGGAAGGCCCCGGGCCTCGCCTGCTCGAACCCGATCCATGAAGACCTGTCAGCCACTTGCAGAAACAACTTCCATCGGCGCTCGATAAGTCGTACAAGGGCTCGTGGGCTCCCTGAAAAAAATCGAAGCCGCTTCACTGCGCCTTTCGGGTCGGGAGCATTTGCCTCTGCCGGACCGCCGGCATGACCACCCCCCGTCGCAAAAGCGGGCCACCTTCGAGGAATTGCTCGATGACGCCGTGCGCCACGACGCCGGGTCGCCGAGTCACCCCGATACCCCGCCCCCCGAAGACCTGCTTTGACCAGCATCAGGCCGAAGTGGGATCCAACGGCCGCTTGCTGTAGCCGGGGGCGCTGACCCCGGCACTTGCGGTATCGAAAGCGGAAAAGCGCGTGGGGACCACGCGCTCCACCTCGGGATAGGCCCCGGCTACAGGGAAAGCCCGTGATGCTTGCCTCACCTGATACCTTAGTTTCTATCATTTGATATGACCCGACTCCAATCAATCACCGCCGACCCCGCCGAAGCCGAGAAAAACATCCTCGCCGGCCTGCACTGGAGCGAGGCCGAGCAGCTTGCGGAGTTTCTGGAGGTCCCCGTCACCCGGCTCGGAGAAATCCTCCAGATCCCGCCCGCGACCATGGCTCGCCGCAAAACGAGCGGGCACTTTTCCACCGCCGAGTCGGAAAAGATCGTCCGTCTCGCCCGCCTCTACTTCCTGGCCGAACAGGCCACCGGCAGTCCCGCTGGCGCACGTTCGTGGCTCAAGCGGCCGCAGTTCGGCCTCAACGGCCGGGTGCCGTTGGAAGCCGCGCGGCTCGAAGTCGGCGCCCGAACCGTGGAAACGCTCCTCGGCCGTATTCACCACGGAGTGCTGGCTTGACGCCGATCCGCCACTTTTGGCGGGTTGAAAAGGAAATCTTCGCCGCGACACCAAAATCAGGCGACGGCGCCCGAATTTACGGTGGCCGCTGGAATTCCCCCGGCCTTCCCGCCATCTACTGCGCCGAATCTCTGGCACTTTCGGTCCTGGAAATCCTGGTCCATACGGCCTCCGCCGACGAACGCGCCGACCCGCGGATCTGGTTTCGCCTCGCCCTAACCGGACGCGATCCCTCCCAGTGGATTTGGACCGTCTCCGAGCGCAGCCTGCCCCGCGGCTGGAACGATCCTCTGCCTCATTCGCAAACCTCGCAGATCGGCGATCAGTGGCTCCAAAAAAACAAACACCCCGTCATGAGGGTTCCTTCCGCGGTGATTCCGGGAGCCTTCAACTACATCCTGAATCCCTTCCAGCCGCACTTTCGGAAGGCGATCCTCTGGTCACATCCGACGAAGCTTACGCTTGATCAGAGGCTCATCGACGGCGGCCCTGATCCGGCGCCTTCGGCCTAAGGTGGAGCGCACGGTCCCCATGCGCTTAAACCTCTGTCCGCGTTTGGCGCCGAAGCGCGTGAGGACCCCGCGATCCACCCGGGTTATAGATTAATGACCTACCCCAGCTACGTCCGCCAAAACGAAACAATCAGCCCCCCCACAACAATCAACATCCCTCCCGCCAGCACAGGCCCACTCGGCGCGGTGCGGAAGGTCAGGAAGTTCACCCCCTGCCAAACCACAAAAAGCGTCGCGATATAAAATCCGACGACGCGGACGAAGGGCAGCGGCGCCAGATTGAGCATAACCCCGTAGACGAGAAGTAGAGCGGCGCCGCCGAGGACAACGGGCAACCGCGCGGCGCCGGTTCTTTCGAACAGGCCAATGCGAACTGTTGCGTCACCAAACGATTCGGCGATAGTGGCAACGACCAGACAGACGAAGACGGTCAGGTACTTCATGACGGAGGATGACGGCTGGAGCGGCGGCCCGACCGCTCCCGATACCTCCGACGCCCAAGCGCCGAACCCGCCCAAGGAGACCACCAGTGGCTGAACTCCGCAAAGCGGATCGGTCGGGAACCAGCGGCTTTGCCAAACCCAGTCTAGTTTGCGACGCTTCGGCAAAGCGCGCGTCTTGTTTCCCAATCCCGCCCGCTCTATTTCTTCCGCATGCCCAAAGCCCAGCCGAGCGTCGATGAGTTCCTGGCCTCTCTTCCCGCCGAGCACCGTGACACCCTGACCGCGGTGCACAAGGCAATCCGCAAAGCGGTGCCAAAAGTCGCTCCCTTCATGACGTCCGGAATGGGCCCCGCGCCGATCCTCGGCTACGGCAAGTATCGCTACAAAACCGCCAGCGGCCGCGAAGGCGACTGGTTCCTGATCGGAATCGCCGCGGGAAAGACCGGCTACGCCCTCCACATCTGCGTCGGCGACAAAACCGGCTACCTCGTCGAGCGCAACGCCGCGAAGCTCGGCAAGGTGAAAACCGGCCGCAGCTGCATCAACTTCAAGAAACTCGAGGACCTGAAGCTAGGCGCCGCCATTGCGTTGGTGAAGCAGGCGGAAAAGACCGGCGGGATCAACGCGGTGGCGCCATAGATGCTATCCGCCAGGTGGAGCGCATGGTCCCCCTGCGCTTTGACCTCTGTCCGCGTTTGACGGCAAAGCGCATCCGGACCACGCGCTCCACTCTCCGGATTTTCATGAAACTTCCAGGCTAGGGCAGATCAAGCCCGTCGACTCCATCGTATCCGCGCCAAAGCGCGAGCACCCAGGCGTAGTCGGAGGGGATCAAGGAGCGAAATCGGATATCCGCTTGCATATACCTCCATGAGCATATACCTACTGAGGCATGACGCTGGCTGCCCTCAAGACAATCCTCCGCCAACACCCGGGCCGGAACGTCCGGCTCATCCTACCCGACGGAGATCCGATTCCGGCCGATTTTCATGTGACCGAAGTGGGGCACGTCCTGAAGAATTTCATCGATTGCGGCGGCACCGTGCGGCGCCTCGAAACCTGCCTGCTGCAAACTTGGGTGGCAGGCAATGACTCCACCCACCGTCTGGCGACGGAGAAACTCGCCAAGATTGTCGACTTGGCCTCTCAGGTGGTTCCGTCGGACGACTTGGAAGTCGAGGTGGAATACGAACCCTGCTGTGTCGCGCAGTACCAGATCGATCACGCCGACGCCGCCATCGGCGAACTTCAATTTCATCTGGCCCACAAGCACACGGATTGCCTGGCGCGCGAGGCTTGCGGGCTGACCGCGGCGGGCCCCGAGTCCGACTGCGGGTGCGGGAGCACCCCGGGCGGTTGCTGCTAGGCATCTCCATGAGCCTTATCCAAATCTATCAGTGCCTTTGCGACCACACCCGGTTGCGGATATTGAATCTGCTCACGCAAGGCGAATTGTGCGTCTGCCATTTTCAGGAAATCCTGGGCCAGCCCCAGGTGAAGGTGTCGAAGCACTTGGCGTACCTGAAAAGCCGCGGCCTGGTCGTCGCGCGCAAGGAGGCGAATTGGATGATCTATTCGCTCCCGCCCAAACCGCCCCGGGAGTTGTCCGCCAATCTGGCCTGCTTGCAGGATTGCGTGCGCGAGGATGACACCTTCCGGCGCGATTCGGAGAAGCGCCGAAAACTGTCACGCCGGATTGGCAAAACCAGCCCCGTCTGCTGCCCATGAATCGTCCTCCCTACAAAACCCTCATTCTGTGCACCGGCAATTCCGCCCGCAGCATCATTGGCGAGTACCTGCTCCGCACGAAAGGCAAAGGCCGTTTCGAAACCTTTAGCGCGGGAGCAAAACCGACCGGCCAGGTGAATCCATTGGCTCTCTGGGTCCTCAAGGAGCACTACGGAGTCGACGCTTCGGACGCGCGCAGCAAATCGTGGGACGAATTCGCCAATGTGAAGTTCGATTTCGTCATCACGGTGTGCGACAACGCCAAAGAGTCGTGCCCGGTCTTCCTCGGCCATCCGACCATGGCCCATTTTGGCTCGCCCGATCCGGCCGATTGTCACGGCACGGACGAGGAGAAGAAACGCCTCTTCGTCCAAGTCGCCAGCCAGATATCGCGCCGATTGGATCTACTCTGTTCGTTGCCGGATCACCAATTGGAACCCCTGCGAATCCGCCAAATCGGGGGGCATTTTCCCATCGAGAACGACGCGGCCGGTCCGGCGACCCCTTGAGCCATTCCGGCGCCAAACCTGGGTTGCCCGCCTGGGCCGTAGGCGAGTTCTTCGGGACTTTCCTCTTAGTTTTCTTCGGCTGCGGCAGCGTCTGCGCCGCCGTGCTTACCGGAGCGCAGGTCGGCGTATTTCAAGTGGCCATCGTCTGGGGCTTGGGAATCGCCACAGCGATTTACCTTACCGGGAGCCTAAGCGGGGCCCACCTGAATCCAGCCGTCACCCTGGCCTTAGCCACGTGGAACGGCTTCTCCTGGCGCCGGGCGCCGGGCTATCTGGTCTCGCAATTCCTCGGCGCATTCATTGCCGCCGCCGTGCTCTATCTGGCATTTGCCGGCCCTCTGCGCGTGTTTGAGGCCACCCACTTCATCGTCCGCGGCCATCCCGGCAGCGAGGCCTCGGCCATGGTCTTTGGCGAATACTTTCCCAATCCGGGTGGCCGTCCGTTCGATTCCAAAACACTGACCCTGATCGGACCTGCCACCGCTTTCTATGTGGAAGCTCTGGGCACGGCGATCCTTCTACTGGTGATTCTGGCCACCACCGACGAGCGAAATGCCTCCCGGTCGGGACCACTGACCGCAGCAACCATTGGGCTAACCATCACCCTGCTGATCTCGCTCTTCGCGCCCTTGACGATGGCCGGTTTCAATCCCGCCCGCGACCTGGCACCTCGCGTTTTCAGCGCGCTCGCGGGTTGGGGCCGCATTGTATTCACCACCAACGGCAGCGGCTGGTTTACCGTCTACATTCTGGGGCCCATCGGCGGCGGCCAGATCGGAGCGATCGTCTACCGGCTCCTCCTCCGCAAGCATTACGCTCCGGTGCCCGCGGGTGGAGCGCATGGTCCCTCTGCGCTTTGACGTTTATCCGCGCTTGGCGCCGCAGCGCAGAGGGACCCTACGCTCCATGGTTGCTGAAGCTGCGCGCTCAAGGCCGATTGACCGAAACCAAGCCCCTAGTCTTTCGGCAACTCGCAGAGTTCGACGGTACCTCCATTGAGAATAACGGGATGGAGTTTCAGCAATTCCAGGACCGACTCCTTGTCGTCCGAGTCAAAGCGCATGAAGCCGGAAATATGCTCCGAGAGGGCGGATGTAACGGGAGCGCCGATCTGCATTTTCGCGCCAATGGCGCTGCCACCTTTGAAGAGGCCGCTGGCCTTGGCGCGTTCGAAGAAGGCGTCCCATTCCAAGGGCTGGGGCGGGGTCGCGGTGCTGCCGTGAATCAGGAGGATGTATTGCAACGGGGGCGGCAAATCGTGTTTTCAGAGCCAACGGAGAACTGAGGTCAGTCGACTGAGACTCCCTTGCGGTACGAATCGCTGACGACCCAGGCGCCCGCCAAGAGCGCAACGTTAATGATCGTCTCGCTCCACTGGAAGATTCCCTTGGAGCCGGCCGCGTCGATGGGGATCCACACCAAGACGAGGAACGCGCCGATCTGGAAAGCGGAGAGCGCAACGGCCACACGGGCACAGAATCCAATGAGGGTCGCGAGGCCGGCCGCGATGAAAGCGCAGCCGGTGAAATACGCCCAAAACAGGTGGCCCGGAATCCAATGGGGAATCAGCGAGAGCGTGTCCTTCATGTCGATGAAATGGGCCAGGCCGAAGAAGATCAGACAGAGGCCGTAAAGAGCACGCGCGAGGTGAAGGCCGCCCTTGCCCGTGACAAAGCTGAGATGTTTGCGGTCCCAGTCATTGGCAAAATGGGTATAAAGCACCCACGCGGCGGCCAACGTCAGCGCGATCGGAAACACGGACCAGCAGGCGCCGAAAATGGAACCGCGAAAAAAGTCAGGCGCCCGAAAAAGCAGCAGCCACAGCAAAAGCGTAGCGAGCAGCAGGCGCGCCGCAACGGCCGCGGCCCGCTGAAAAAGCAGGCCGATTCCGGTGCCGATCGAGATCAGAGCGCCAATGGGGATGATCACGCCATGCGCGGGAACACCGGCCGGCATCGCACTCCAAAGCGGCACGAGATCAGGATTGAGCAGGGCCGCAACTCCCAGGCCAATCATGGTGATCGCGAAGAAAGCGTGACCTAGGCTTGCGATGCGCATCGAGTGGGCTCCGGATGATTGTTTGCAACCTTATGCAATATCAGGGCCTTGCCGGCCTGTCGATTGGTTGTTGTTCATGGCGGAATTCGCCGGGCGGGCAACATCGGCGAGCGTCTTGAATTTTGGAAGCAACTTGGGTCGAAGCATGACCACCTCTCCCCGGCGTTCGACCAATACCTCCGTACCGGAGAAACGAAAAGCCTTCGGCAACAGCACCGCTTGACTGCCGCGATATTTGAAAAGCTTGGCCGTCCTCATAGCTTCATGATGTAGATACGTTTTGGTGGGTGTATCCCGATGGGCGGCCCAGCCTCAGCCGCGGTAGTTTTGCCGTTTTATCCCGGCGGCCAATTCAAAGTCGTCGTCCGAAGTGACCAGGGTGAGGTCGAAGCGAAGTGCGACGGCAGCTTGCCACGTGTCGTTTTCCCCGAGCCGCGTCCCCTTGGCACTTTGTTCGCGGTCGAGCCGAGAAGCGAACAGGGCAATGTCCCGACCCAAAGCCACTACGCGGAAGCGCCGCAGAAATCGCCGCGCCTCGCGTTCGTTACGAATGCCAGCCGCATATTCGCTGGCGGTCACAGGTGTGATCACCATGGGTTGCGCTTTATTCGCCCGCATGAATCGTTTCGCCGGGCCATCCGCGCCGTCCTTGCGCCGCAATTCGTCGTGCAGGTCGATCAGGAAGTTGGAGTCGAGGAGCATCATTTGCGGCCGGGTTTCCGAGCGGCATGGAGACGTCGCGAGGTTTCGAGCTCTTCGGCCGTCACGGCCGTCTTTCCATTGCCGAACTCAGCTTCGAGCAAATCAAGGGCTTCGCCCATGGTTTCGGCCGGCTCATCCCAGGTTGCCCGCCTTACGACTTCGGTGAATGATTCCCGGGAAGTGCGCTTGGCTCGCTTGAGGATTTTGTAGGCGTCTTCGGAGAGCGAGATGGTCTTAAAGCTCATGCACAGATCTATACACAGAACATCGGAAACCTCAAGATGCCCGCAGGGAATCAAGCATGTTCCCGCTGCTGAGGGAGAACAGCGGGTTGCCGTTCAATGACCTGATCGAAACGCTGGCCCGTCTGGCCCGCGAGCGGTTTAAACGCGATTCCCGGTTGGCCCGGGAAGTCAGCGCCCGCGGGAGTAGCGCGGTTAACGCGCCGGCCACTCCCGGTGGTACGACCCCGCTTTCGCCGCGTGCCCAGACGTGACCCCTTTGAACCGGGGTATGTGACTCAGTGACTCTTGACGTTTAATCTAAATGTGACTCTCTTACACCCATGCCTTCCGCCCGCGCTCTCACGGTCAAGCAGCTTCACGACGACACCGGCCCATCAGTCCGCCGGGCCGGAGCTTCGAAGCGCCCGATCCCGATCACTGACCGAGGTGTGTTGGTGGCCGTGCTCGCCAACCCTTCGCTGGTCCGTCCGCAGCAGCGTAAGCGCGTCCTGCTGCCCGAGTACGAGGCAATGATGGCTGAACCGCCCGGCGACAACGTGCAGGCCGCATTGGACGAGATCCGCGGGGACCGCTAAGTCATGATCTTCTGTGATACGTCCGCCGTTGCAAAACTCTATGTCGTCGAGAAGGAATCGCCCGCAATGCGAACGCGGCTCGAATCCGAGGACCAGGTGTTGATCTCCGAGTTGGTGCGCACCGAACTGATGGGCGTATTCCATCGCCAGCTCCGGGAAAAAAAATGGACGCGGGATCGGTTCATGACCGCGGTTCGGCAATTCACGAATGACGATGTGGGCGGTTTCTGGACCTGGCTCCCGCTCGATTCCACCATCATCGAGTCTGCGGCCAACATCTACACAACTTTACCCGACACCGTGTTTCTGCGATCCGCCGATTGTCTCCATCTCGTCACGGCAATACACCACCGCTTTGGGGAAATCTACACGTACGACAGCCATCAGACGTCTGCGGCCGCGGCGTTGGGTCTAAAGCCCCTGACGGCATAGCCTGATATTTCGGCGTTGCGCTTTATTACTCGGGCAAAAAGCTCTGCGCCAATGATACGTAATCTGCTGATTACGATTGCACTAGTGGCGATGGCCACGGCCGCGGAAGCGCAGCAGGATTGGACGTGGCGGTCCAGCGGGACCACGCAGACTTTGCGGGGCGTGAGCCTGATGCAAGTGAGCGAGAGTGAGCAGCTTTTTGTCGCGGTGGGGGACGGCGGCACGATCCTGACGTCGCCGGAAGGCTTTCATTGGGTCGCGCAAAACAGCGGCACCTCCGCTTCGCTCACCGGAATCGCGGGCGGGAACGCGCTCATGGTCGCGGTCGGCCAGGGCGGCGTCATTCTGTCGTCGCCTGACGGGTTCACGTGGACGACTCGCAGTTCTTCCGGGCCCAATCTCACCTCGGTGGCATGGTGGCCCAACGGCTATATCGCCGTGGGAGACGGGGGCGCCTTTGCCACCTCCCCAGACGGCGTCGTGTGGACTTGGGGCAATGTCGGCGCGCCGGTTGCGCTTTACGGCGTCGGCGGCGCTTCACCTGAGGGGGGCACGTTGACCATGGCCTGTGGCCAAGGAGGAGCTTTGTATATCGTGGTGAGCCAGGGCGGAGCGGGCCCCGTCACCTTCACGCCGGCCATTTCCGGGACTTCCGCCGATTTGCAGGCCATCGTCAATGGTTGGGATGACGGAGTCGTCGGCGATGGCGACTATCTGGGAATGTTGTACACCAACGGGAATTGGACAATGCTGTCGGGACCGGTCGGGCCGCGACTCCGCGCGGTCACGACGATCGACACCGCGGTGGAGAGCGGAACCGGGGGATCAAACTTTGTAAATGACGAGTATATAATCGCGGTCGGCGACTACGGTTCGGTTTTCTATTCGATCGGCGCAGGCGGTCCGGTCTTGGCAACCGGCGTGCCGAACACCTCCACACTTTACGGCGTCGCGACCGACACCCAAAATATTGCGGTTGCAGTTGGGGAAGGGGGATCCATCGCGACCTCTCCCCTCACGACTGGCATTCCGACCGCCTCGTTTGATATCGCGAACCCTGCCAGCGTGAACCTGGGCGGAACGGTGCAGCTTTCCAACTCGATTACCGGCTGGGGACCGTTGACGTACCAATGGTATTTTAAGGTTCTTCACGTTTTGTTGTGGGTGCAGCAGGGAGCGGGTAGAACTGGCGGATGGAGGAATCAGTTAACGAGCATTACCGGCGCCTGCTGAGGTTGCCGGAGCCGTGGCGGGTGGAATTGGTGGAGGAGGATTTGGTTGGG
>DASXYY010000043.1:0-27085 GCA_036502225.1 Opitutaceae bacterium | reverse complement strand
CCGGTTGCTTCCCACCCCGCCTCGCGGCGGCGCAGTTTCCTTCCGCTGCCGATATCCATGCCGATACCGGGGTCTGACTTTCACATCCTGAGTTCATGTATTTGATGACGCACTGGAGCGCATGGTCCCCATGCGCTTCGGCGCCAAACGCGGGAGAGATTAAAGCGCAAGGGGACCATGCGCTCCCACCCGCACTCAAAGCGACGTGACGGCCCGCCCGGTGACTTTGCGGGCGATGTAGACGGTGCTGGCCGAAAAGCGGTCCAGAAAAGGATTCGGAAAACGCACGACCTCCGCGCGCGCATCCGCGAAAACATCACAAAGCAGATTCAGGAAGTCCTGATCCGGCGGATCGTCCGACCAGAGGGCAAAAATTCCCTCGGGATGCAGATGCGAGCCCAGCCGGTTCAGCCCCTCGGGGGAATAGAACGCGGCGTTGCGCGGATCCAGCAGGTTGTGCGGCGAATGGTCGATATCGAGGAGGATCGCGTGAAACCGGCGGCCGTCATCAAATCCCGTTTTTAGGGCGGACAGCCCAAAAAAATCTCCCTGGATGAAGCGGCAGCGTGGATCTCCCACCAATTTTTCTCCCAGTGGAACCAGGCCACGTTGGTGCCAGCCGATGACTGGCGCCAGCAGCTCGACGACGCGAAGGGAGCGCACCGAGGGATGCGCCAATGCCGCCACCGCGGTATAGCCGAGGCCGAGTCCGCCGACGACGACGTCCCATTCGCCGGGGGCGAGTTCGCCCAGCGCCAAGTCGGCGAGCGCATCTTCGACGACGTGAAACAGACTGGACATGAGAAACGCCTCTCCAAGCTTCACCTCGTAAACGATCTGATTGTTGAGCATCGGCACGCACTTCCTGCGCAGGCTCAGCTCTCCGATCGCGGTCTCCTGAAAATCCAGCTCCTGAAAAAACGAACTCACGCACGATCATCGCGGCAAACGGACCAGAACACTAGAGATTAATCACTAGTCCATTTATGATCGCATTCGCAAAACGCCGGGGGTACACTTGTTGCGTGTTCGACTCGGGGAGCACACGGCTGACGCCAAACACGTTGGCCGCGGACCTCCGGGCACCGGACGTCGAGCGTGGCATCCGCCACGCTTGCAATACAACCAAAGGACATCCCATGCCGAAAGCTCACAACGCGAAGAAACAGACCAAGAAGACCCCGCAAAAGTCTGCCAAAGAAAAGCGCCAGGCGAAGCTTGCGAAGAAGAGCAAGTAAGCCGCGGAGGTCGGTTTCCTCGCCAATTCATCCGCCTCGAGCGGATTGAATTTGGCGGGTAACGCGAATGGCGCCCGTCGGGCTGACGAAGGATTGAATTTCCCGATCAGCCCGCTTCAGGTTAGGCAATGAAACGCCCCTTTGCCTTCACCGGTCGCCTTCGTAGTTTCAAATACGCCGGGAAAGGCATCTGGCTCATGCTGCGGTAGCAGCATAATGCCAGGATTCACGCCGCAGCGACTGCGTTGGTCGTGGCAGCCGGCGTTGCTTCGCGCCTGTCGCGCAGCGAATGGTGTCTGATCGTATTGGCCACGGGCGCGGTTTGGACAGCTGAGGCCCTCAACACGGCGTTCGAGTTTCTGGCCGACGCCACGACCAAGGAATACCATCCCGTGGTTGGCCACGCCAAGGACGTCGCAGCCGGCGCCGTCCTCGTTACGGCCATTGCCGCAATGATCGTTGGCGCGTTGGTCTTTGCCCCTCATATGATCGGTCATTGAGGGGCGGCGTGGCGCTATCCTGCGTTCCAGGGGGGCAACTTGATCGCGGACGCTGCAGGCGGCGCCCCCGTGACACGGAGCGTGCGGCGGTACAGATGGTGGTCGGCGGCCACGACGTAGAGTTGGTTGAAATCTGACCCACCAAAGAAAGGCGATCGCAACCGCCGCCTGGCCGTTCAAGGGCAGGATCGCACGCACGCGTCCATTGCGGTCGAGCACCTGCACGCCCATTCGCGTGGCTGCGTACAGCCGACCGTCGCGGTCCATCGCCAATGCTCGGGCTCCGCTGTCTTCGTCCTCGTCCGCCACCTGGAGCCAGTAGAATCTCTGCCTGGCATCGACGCTGCCGTCTGGCTTCACGCGGTAGCTGTATCCACCGTGCGCTGACCGTTCGACCACCGCCAGCCACAAACCGTCGGGAGAAAGGGCGATTCCCGACGGATCTCGCAACTCGCGGTCCAAGCGCCGCGGCGTCATTCCGGAAGCAATCAGCCACAGCCCGCCGCGCACCCGCGCCGGGCCCGTCGGATTCGTCGTCACATAAATTCGGCCGTCGGGCGACACGGCGATCTGCTCCGGCCACAAACCAGGTGTCACGACCGAAAGTTGGCCGCCGGTAAGCGAAAAAAGCGCGCCGCTAACCTCATCCGAAACATAAAGCCGATCGCCTGGCCCTTGGGCCAAAGACCGAACAACCCCCGTCAGAGCGGGTCCGGCTTCAAATTCGCCGCCGCCCGTCAGCAGCGTCCAAAGCGAACGCCCGTCCGACGCCATGCCCAGGATATCGCCGTGTGCGTTGGCCGACAGTCCCTCGCCTACGGTTCGATCGCCCCCCACGCGGTCCCACCCGCCGTCCGCTGGCAGGATGGCCTGCAAAAACGTGTTTTGCGAATGCCCCGCCGTCACCGGACCTGGCCAGCCGCGCCAGAGCCATTTCATGGCCTCCGGAAAAACGGCGAGCGCCTGATCGCCGTTGTGGGTGCCCTCGCCCCACACGTGCCGCACATCGTAACCGGCGAATTCCAAAGCACGCTCCATGGTCTGATTCGACATCCACCAATCGCCCATTTCCGGGCCTCCGGGCCACTCGTCTCGGGAGCCATCCTGCATGAAGATTCGAATCGGCTTCGGTTCGGTCTTTCGCACCAGCACGGGATAGCGGTCGCCGCCGCGCACCCCACGTACGTGCCGATCGCCGAGAACACCCGCCGAAAAGCGTCCGGTCGCTCCCAAGCCGTCGTGAATGCACCAATACCGCCGGTGCTGGCGCCGCCGATCGCGCGGTCGTTGGGATCGTCGGACAGCCTGATCTTCCGGCCATCGCGCGTTCCGCGCCGTTGCACCTCCGGCAGCAGTTCCTCCAGAAGGAATCGCGACAGCCGGTCATTCAAGCCGTCGAATTCCACGCTTCGGTCAAACCGCGGATTCTCCGGCGGATGGACGGACGGCACGGTGCCCGACTCGACGCCGACGCCGATCGTCACGGGCATTTCGTGACGGAAAGTCAGATTGTCGAACACCGTCGCCGCCTCGAATCCCAAGCTATCGAGTCCCACATATACGCAGGCCGGCTTGTCTCCGCGATACTCCGCCGGGACGTAAACCGTCACGGTCCGCGTGGTGCCGGGGAAAATGTGCGATCCGGAAAATTCGAAAGCAAACGTTTCGCCCCGCGGCACGCCCGGCATCGGACGCGAATCCGGCCCGGCGACGTACTGATCGTCCGGCGAGGCCGCTCCTGCCGCCCCGGTCAGTGTCACGATCAACGGCATCACCCGAATTAAAACGCGCCATTTCATGACAGCGGGTATGGACCAAGTTTGATCGCACGTCCATTCAAGCGGGTCGAGCGATGCCAATCCATTGGCAATCGCCGGTGGAAGAATCGGCGGTTACACGGTTGCTCGGATCGTTCAGCGCATGGGGACCATGCGCTCCACCTCGAGCGGAGCCTTGATTAGCACATTGCTTATTTGCAGGCTGGATTGGTCGCTCCCGCAAATGCGAGAAAGGTGATTGTCTCCGGCGCGAACTCGGCGATCCCGGACGGCTGCGCGACCGGCTTCCGGTCAGGAAGGCCTCCATCGGTCCGCAACGCCAGAGTTGTGCCGTTAAGCTCGACGTTCTGATCGAGTTCGCCGGCCGCCGTGGCTGCCAGGGTGTAGCGGTCGCTGGCCTGTGGAAAAGCGATCGACTGCGGCTGCGTCCGGCTCGTGTCGATCACCAGGACCGCGGTGCCACCGGGAACGGCTTTCAACGCGTGAGCGTAAACGTGCAAGCCCGCGTGGATCGGAACGCCGGAGTCGAGAACCGTCGTGCCCATCAAATCGTGCCACAGCAGCGCCGCCCAATAGTTCGGCCGCGGGCGCAGGGTGTTCTCGTCGAGCAGGCCATAATCGCTCGCATCGAGCGTATTGTGCATCACCACCTGGACGCCCTGGCGCGCCAATCGGCCGAGCTGATCGAGATAGCGAAAGGAATCGAGAAAACTCGCCGCCCACGGATTGCCTCCCGCCGGCCGCTTCGGCGGTCTCCGTCACCCACAGCGGCTTGCCCGGCTTGGTGCGGTCCCGCCAACCCGCGTAGAAAGCGCGGGCCTGATCCGGGCGCGACAGAAACTCTTCCGACAGCGCGCCCTCCGCGGTCACCTGCAGGGTGGGCGCGAGCGTGGCCATTCGCCGCGAGACCGCGGGATAGAAATGGTAGATGTATGCATCGAGGGTCAAATCCGGTGCCGCCGCAAAAGCCTCGACGGTGGGCAGAGTGTGAAATTTCACGGGGCCCGCTCCCGTCGGCAACGGCGCACTTTGCGTGGCGGAGCCCGGAGCCAGCAAAAGCGTGGAGGGGAGCTTGGCTCGCGCAAATTTCTGGAAACGCCGGTAGTCCTGCACGTACGCCTCGGCGGAGTAACCCTTCGGGGCGCCGCCAAATGCCGCAATGTCGGGTTCATTCATGAACTCCGTCGCGGCAATGGTGCCGCCGATGCTCTGGGTATAATCGACAAATGCCTCCGCCTCGGCCGGCTGCCAGGCGCCGGAGGCGTCGCGCGTGCCCGCGCCAATGGCGAATGAGGTGACGAGCGCGCCGTCCACCGCCTTGGCAAATTCGAGGACGTTCTTCCACGCGGCGCGTGTCAGCACGCCGCCATAGCCGGCCGGAACCGGATCCACCGGAGCGTCGTCCGGGGCCAGATAAGTCGTGTTGGCCCAAGTGCCACTCACGCGCACGTACACCGGTCCGAGGGCGGCGGCGAGTCGCCGGCGCAAGGGCTGCGTCAGGTCGATCGGGGGCCGGTAGGCGTACGGGTCAGCGCGTTCCCCTCCGGCTGCAGCCGACTTGTCCGCATAGGGTTTCCAAAATCGGCCGCCGGTGATTTCCAACATTTCAATGTTGTACGATTGGTAGCGTTCACTGACGGATCCGATTTTCGGCAGCGCCGACGGATCGATCGCGGGGGCCGCGAGGAGCGTTGGAGCGAAAGGTCCAGCCAGCAAGCTGGCCGCGGCGAGTATCTTGGAAATTCGCATGGGGTGAGGGGTTTGACCGATCCGGCTAGCCACTTTCGTTTTTGATTATCGCTTCAAGTCGCGCTCGCTCATCGCTTGAAAGATCTCTGTAAGCGTCGCCGATTTGGACAAATTCGGGATGAATATTTACATAGGCGAAATTTACCCGTGATCGTCTCAGGTAAATCTCGACGCCTGGCGCCGTATCTTCGAATTTCGTGGTCCACCCTGTCGAATGCGCGGAAAGCCAAGCCGCCAGAAGCGCAATCTGCGCGCTTGAAAGCGTCCACTCCTGCGGCCGGTCAATGCCTCCGACCGTCACGTGATCGACGATTTGGGCAAAGTCCGCTGACGAAACGTCCGGGATTTTGGCTGAGCAACCGGCGAGGATCAGCGCCCATGCAAGGGGAGCGCAAGCTTTCAGGCTTTTGGCAAACAACACGGTCTTTCGAAAGGCGGTCACTGAAAGGAGCGGAGGCTCGCGACCATGGTAGGTTGCAACAGCCCTGGGGACAAGGCCTGGGCGAACTTCGACGAGACGGCGGTTAGTTCTCGACGTGGGTCAGTGAAGCCACCCCTTCGGCCCATGCCGACTTCATCAAGACTCCGGTTTCGCGAGCGTCGGGATCCAGTTCCGCGAGGGTCCCGATGTCGTTGGCCGTTGCGGCCACCGCTTCGGCCACCTCCGCCACGACGGCCTTGGCAGCAGCTGGCGTCAATTGGCACCGGCGGACGCCAAACCGCTCAAGGCGCTTCCGGTCCGGCCATCGCTTCGTCCCGTCCATGGTGAGGGCCAGCGTGTCCTTCGGGAGGTAGGCGCTCGTTGTGACCACGTCGAACGTAGGCGCAAACGTCACGTTGCCAGTGGCGTCATCATAGATGACGCCGAAGTTCTTGCGGTGGGCATCCCCGTTGCGGACGGCAATCGACAAAGCCAGAGAACGAAAGAATCGACCAAGCTCATCCGCGGTCCCGACTGGGCTTCGGATCACGGCTGCCAGGGCCCCGGCCAGCTGTTCGTAGGAGCCTTCGTACTTCTCACGTGAGTGCCGGCCGGCCAGAGCGCAGCCGTCCTCGAACCCCAAGTAGGAGCCGTCCGGTCTCAGGTCGAACCGCTCGATGACGAGGACCCGGCCGTCGTTTGCGATATCCGATTCCCGTACGTCCAAGCCGGCCCGCTTGGCGGCGCGCAGACACAGGAATTCGTTGGCCGCAAGGCCCGGATACTTGGCCGAGTCGAACGACTTCACGATGTGGGTCGACCCATGGGCGGTGAGCCGCTCTCCGGTTTCGACCGGACTGAGGGTGGTCGTGCGAAGGGCGCCGTTATCCCGCACAAGCACCTTGGGCTGCACCCCAGCGACGCCCGAGTACTGGGCGTATCGTGTTAGAAGGTCGGCAAACAGTTCTCCCGTGCCGCGGGATTTCAAAAGATCGGTGAGGTCGACCGCCGGCACCTGATCGAGGTCGGAAGTCGACTGAGCGAAGCGCGTGCGACCGATGACGGATCGACCGACAATCTGAAACAACGCCAGGTCATCGAAAATGGGCAGCGCCTTCGCGAATAGGTTTGAGACGGCTTCACGCAGCGCGCCTTCCGGCAGGCTCATGTCGAATATCGGATGGAGCGCACTTGCGCGCTCCCCAAAATAGGGCCCGCCTCCCGCCGGCATGAGCAGCGACACGGCTTGGCCTGGCGCCACTTCCGTGTCGTAGGCGAATCGGTTAAGGGGTTCTTCCCGCGTCAGTATGCCGACCGGCTGTCGATTGACGAAGATGTTAGCCACGAGCGTCGGGTTTCAACTTTGCGAGGACTTCATCGGTTGCCCGAAACGCTTCCTGCCGATCTCGGCGATTCTGTTCGTAGGCTTCCTGCAGCGTCGGTGGTCGGCGTGGTCGGACGGCTAGTTCAAGGCCGAGACGGTCGCAAAGTTGGGCGAACTTGCGGATCCCCAGCTCCTCAATCGTCCCGTTTTCGATCCTGGAAAGGGTAGCGCGGCTCATGCGAAGGCGCTGTGCCAGCTCGGCTTGGGTGAGCTTGGCTTGCTTCCGCGCGGCGCGAATAAATTCACCTGTGGAGGCGAAGTTCATGTATCTTATGCGATACATATTGAGCCAAATGTCCGAAACATCAACCATTTTGTATCATATGCGATACATATTGTTTTGCGCCTTTCGCCTTTCGAGTGGAAGCGTAAGATTTCGCCGTGAGCCGCGCATTTTTAAAAGAATCCACGCTGGAAGAGCCCGAGGTGCGTCCCAACCGCTCGTTCGTCCTGCCGCCGGGAGCCAAAAACCTCATGACCGCGTCCGGCCGGGCCCAGCTGCAGGCTGAATACAACGCGCTGGCGAGCCGTCGAATTGAACTCTCAACCCGGATGGGCGCGGGTGAAGAAGAAGCCAAACGGGAAGTAATGCTGATCGACGAGCGGCTGCGGCCGATCCAGCGAAGCCTTGAGACCGCCGAGGTGGTCGATCCTCCCAACCCAGACCAGCGCGATCAGGTTCGCTTTGGCGCGTGGGTCACGGTCCGGGACGGCCAGGAAACGGCCGTTTACCGAATCGTGGGCGTGGACGAGGCGGATCCGGCCAAGAACGCAATCAGCCACCTATCCCCATTGGCGCGCGCCCTGATCAATGCAAAGACGGGAGACAGGGCCATCGTGAAGCTCGGAGCAAAATCGGCGCAGTTAGAGGTCCTTGCCGTGCGCTATTAATCCGGGCGCTGAAGGTTGGAGCACTTCGGTGTTCACGGGATCCTCCGTCCACGCGATGGGAGGTCAGATAGAAAGCGGCGGTCCCAACATTTCCTGGCCGTGGGTTGCCCAGAGATGCCGAAAGACTTCCTGGTCTTTGGGAATATTCGGGCTGATGCGGCTCATCCCATGGAAGAAATCCTCCATGGAGCCCGCGGGTTGGAACAGCACCAGCATGCGGCCCTGCCCTTCGCTGAGCATCGCCCAGACATGCGGGATCATCCGCGGAGCGAAAGCCGAGTCGCCGGGGCCGAGGTGAAGCGTGTCCTCACCCACCTTGACGACGAATTCGCCGTGCAGGACATAGAACCATTCGTCCTGTCGAAAATGCC
Source organism: Opitutaceae bacterium (assembly GCA_036502225.1). Taxonomy (GTDB): domain Bacteria; phylum Verrucomicrobiota; class Verrucomicrobiia; order Opitutales; family Opitutaceae; genus Palsa-1447. The sequence goes on along the minus strand of DASXYY010000043.1, from coordinate 18,753 downwards.
GATGCAGCGCCGGACCGCCGCGCTGCGTGCGGGTCGTATCGTAGATCAAAAGGTCCCCGCCACTGTCCTCCGTGGAGACCTTCAGATCGAATTTCCCGCCCATGATTTGGAGTTCCTCGCCATAGCGGTCCTCCTGCGCGCCGACGCGAAAGCCGCGGGGGATGCCAGCCTTTAGCTTCGGCGCGCCCTCGCCGCTCGCGTTGCCAGCAAGGGATAGGGCCGCGGCGGCAAGAGGCAGTTGGAGAAACGAACGCCGAGTGAATTCGTGGGGCATAGAGGGGGTTGAGGAATCCTTGGCGTTGAGCCGAAGTCCTGGGATCGATGCAACCTGACAGGAAGGTTTGACGACCCATGGCTGACGTCCGCAAGGCAAAACGCCTTCGCCGGACTCACCATCTCGGCCGGCGGCGTGACGTTTTAGTCGGGCGTTCAGCCGGTTTGGCGACGTCGCTCAGCGCATGGGGACCATGCGCTCCACCTCCACCCATGTTATTTTTTGCGTGGCGTCCCCAAGGGGAAACGACCGACAGCCGATTTCGGAGGGTTTTCCGAGGAAGGCGAACAGCTCGAATTGGGCGGGCTGTGTAGAGTTTTGTGTAGACCTCGGGGCATCTAACGGCACGACAACGTCCGGCGCCGATCATTTCGTCAGAAAAAAGCTTTAGCCCATATCTCGTCAAATTCGTCCCGCGTGATTTCGGCGGGCTTGAACTGATCGTCCCGAGCTATCTCCCCCAAGCTTGGGATTGGTTCCACGCCGAGCCGAGTCGGGCCTCTCGCCTCTTTCTTGGACGCGTATCCATAGGAGCCATCCCGAAAAGCTTCGACCTTTCGAGTTTCCCAGCGATCGGCATCAAGCTCGCTGTAGAGGCACACCGGATCCGTGCGGGAATCATGCTCCCTCTGAACGCGGATGTAAATACTCATGGATACTTGACCGGGACCGGCATCGGCCCGCCGATGATGAATCGCCCGGACCGCGGACGCAGCGCGTCGTTCGCAGAGTCAAACCTGGACGATTTCGGTAATCCGTAGTTCACGGCTGGCGTGATCCGTCCAGTAGCTGAAGAGGAAACCTTCAAGCAGCAGGTGCTCGATCGTCCGTCCTGCCGAGTCGCTCGTCCGGTAGTCACCGATCGAGTTGGGCTGACGTGCGATCTGGTCCGCCAAATCAAGGAGCTTGCGTTGCTTCCTTTTCGGCAAAGCGACCACGAACGCCACCGTTTCGTGCGAGAGGTGGCTCTCGTAGTGCGGAAGCTCAGGCATGACCTAACTGCTTGCGCAGATCGGCCACCCTAACCTTGTTGCCCGCTTCCATCGCATCTAGCCGCCGGGCGGTTTCCTGTTTCCATCCCGCACGTTCTTGGCCCAGTCGGATCAGATAAGCCGACAACGATTGCCGTTCTTTCTCGGAAAGGCGGGCGACCCGCTGCTTGAGTTCGAGAAAGCCGGAAGCTGTCATGCGGCGACCATACCTGATTCGCCACGATCGTCAACGGGGGTTGGCGTTGAGCCCGGTTTGGTCGACGGGTTGGCGACGTCGCTCAGCGCATGGGGACCATGCGCTCCACCCATGTTATTTTTTGCGTGGCGTCCCCAAGGGGATTCGAACCCCTGTTCTCACCGTGAAAGGGTGGTGTCCTAACCGGGCTAGACGATGGGGACTAACCGCGGGAGGGTTACGGTAGGGTTTGGGGAGGGGGCGGCAATAACATTTTCGAGAGGCGGCGGCCCCGCTTCAGGCGGGGTGAAGGTGAAGCGCGTGGTCCCCATGCGCTAGGGCGCCAAACGCGGTTCGAGGTTAAAGCGCATGGGGACCATGCGCTCCACCCGTCGAAAGCGGTTCCTGTTTTCATCGACGCGTGTCCTGGGACGAGCTCAAATTTGGGGCATGTTGACGCTTCCGCAGACGGCGGTGACGGAGATCCCTGTCCTGCCCTTTCTTCGGGTTGGGTCGGGCAAGGTTCGGGAGATCTTTGATTTGGGAGACGCGCTGCTGCTGGTGGCCACGGATCGGCTTTCGGCGTTTGACGTCATTTTGCCGGATGGGATTCCGGGCAAGGGCATCCTGCTTACGCAGATGAGCCTGTGGTGGTTTTCACGGCTCCAGGAGATCATTCCCCATCACTTGCTGGCGGATCAGGCGGGCGAAATGACCCGGCGGGGCATCACCGATCCGGACTTGCGGCTGCGCAGCATGGTGGTGCGCAAGCTCAAGCCGCTGGCGATCGAATGCGTCGTCCGCGGCTACCTCGCGGGCAGCGGCTGGAACTCCTATCAGAAGGACGGCTCGGTGTGCGGGATTCGGCTGCCGGCGGGGCTGCGGCAGGCTGACGCCCTGCCGGAACCTATTTTTACGCCGACGACCAAGGCCCCGAAGGGGCAGCATGACGAACCGATCGACGATGCGCGCGGCGCCGCGATCGTGGGTGGCGACCTGTATCGGAAAGTCAAGGACGTGAGCCTTCGGCTGTTCCGGTTCGGCCATGAGCGGGCGAAACACGCCGGCATGATTTTGGCGGACACGAAGTTCGAATTCGGGACCGACGCGGCCGGCAATCTGGTTCTGATCGATGAGGTGCTGACGCCGGACTCGTCGCGGTACTGGCCAGCGGACGAGTATGCTCCGGGACGGTCGCCGCCGAGCTATGACAAGCAGTTCGTGCGCGATCATTTGCTTGGGCTCAAGTGGGATCAGAAGCCGCCGGCGCCGCGGCTGCCGGCGGAGGTGATTGAGCGGACGCGGGAAAAATATTTGACGGCGCTGAAGCGGTTGACGGGCTAGGTTGTTGGACGGGGTCCAACAGCGCGTGGGGACCACGCGCTCCACCTGACCTATTGCATCACCCGGGCCTGTTCGGGCACGGGAGTGGGCGTGTGGGCGCGAAGGAGTTCGCGGCGGAGCCAATCGAGGGAGGCATTTACCACGCGCTGGCGGATCGTTTTTCGCGGACCGGGATAGGATACCTTGCGGGACCAAATCCCTTGCGGCGCGTGCAGGGCGACGTAGATCGTGCCAATCGGGTTCTCCTTGGAGCCACCGCAAGGCGCGGCAAAACCGGTCACGGCGATCCCATAGTCCGCGCCCAGGCGCTCGGCGGCGCCGGTCGCCATCGCGACCGCGGCCTCGGCGCTGGCGGCGCCATGCTGCAACAGCAGGCACTCGGGAACATCGAGCAGCTGCACGACCGCGTCGTTCGTTGCGCATACGCAGCCGCCGGCGAAAAATTTGGAAGCGCCGCACATGTCGTTCAGCGCATAGGCCAGCAGGCCGTTTGTGGCCATTTCCGCGACGGCGAGACGGCGATCGCTCGCGCGCAGCAGGTCGGCGCACACCTTGGCCAGCGTATCCTCGCCGAAGGTGACAAAGTCCTCGCCGACGACCCGCGCACATTCCTGGGCGACGTCAAACACCTGCTCCGGCGTAAGCGCGCCCTGCGGCGAACTCAGGCGGCAATCGACCTGGCCCGCATGGGCGCAAAACGCCACGACGAGACCGCTGCCGGCCCGGTCGAAGACGGGCTGCAATTTCGTTTCGAGGAGCGACTCGCCGATGCCGGCGGTGCGAATCTGCACGTAGGCTTCGCGCGGCAGGAGCAGATTGCGGGCAGCCAGTCGGGGCAGCACCTGTTCGCGAAACATCGGCTGCAATTCGTTGGGCGGACCGGGGAGCATGCAGAGCACCTTGCCGTCCCGCTCGACCCACAAGCCAGGGGCGGTGCCATTGCCGTTCGCCAGCACCTCGCCCTCGGAAAACCGATACGCCTGCTTGAGATTGTTCGGCGTCATTTTTTTGCCGAACAGGGCGAAGCGGTCGGCAATCCATTTTTCGATCGCCGGATCGAAGACCAGCTTGAGCCCCAGCACCTCCGCAATCGCCTCGCGCGTGCGATCGTCGCAGGTGGGCCCCAATCCTCCCGTCGTGATCACGACGTCGGAACGCGCCCAGCTCTCGCGAAATTGCGCCGCGATGTCGTCCGCGTCGTCCGTGATCGTCACGTTTCGTTTGAGCTCCACTCCGCGCCGTCCAAGCTCAGAACCGATGAAAGAAAGATGACCGTTCACCGTGAGGCCCAGCAGCAGTTCGTCGCCCAGCGTCAAGAGTTCATAACGCGCGCGCGGAACGGTTTTTGCGGGGTGGGACACCATTTGGACCACCCAAGGCTAGGGGTTTTTAGGAAAAATGCCATCCATTGGCTTGGAATTTTCCCGTAATGAGGGACAGATTGGCAGGGCAGCGCCCGATGGACGAACCGGTTAACCTCAAAGAAAAAGTGCGCCAGTTGCCGGACACGCCCGGCGTGTACCTGATGAAGGACCGGCTGGGCCGCATTATCTATGTCGGCAAGGCCCGGAGCCTTAAGAAACGCGTCTCAACCTATTTTCAACGGGGACGCGCGGCGGCGATCTCCCAGCCAAAGATTCGGGCCCTGATCGAGCTGATCGCCGACTTCGATATATTCGAGGTCCGGAGCGAGCCGGAGGCCCTGCTGCTCGAGGGCAAGCTGATCAAGCAGTGGAAGCCGCGCTACAACACCGACTTTACCGACGACAAGCGCTTCCTGCTTGTCCGGGTCGACCTGAACGAGGAGCTGCCGAAATTCCGGCTGACCCGGCTGCGGCGCGATGATCGCTCGCGTTATTTCGGACCATTTGCCCATAGCGGGCTGCTGCGGAAGACCCTGGGGCAAATGCGGCGCCAATTCGGCATTCTGCTCGCGGACTCGAATCCTCAGCGGCAGCCGGACGGATCCTGGCAGCTCTACGACGACGTGCGCCGCGATCTGTATGGATTTCCGAATACCGTCACCACCGAGGACTACCGACGGCGGGTGGCGGACGCCTGCGGATTTCTGGACGGCAAGTCCCGCGAATGGCTCGAGCTGCTCCGGGTTGAAATGGCCGCGGCGGCCCAGAAGCAGGAGTTCGAAAAGGCCGCCGGCCTGCGCGACGTCGTGTTCGCACTGGATCGCACGCTGGAAAAGACGCGCCGCTTCGAGCGCACGGATCCGACCGTGATCAATGTCGCCGAAACGGCGATGCGGATGCTGGGAGAAGCGCTCGTCCTCCCCTCGCCGCCGCGGGCAATGGAGTGCTTCGATATCTCGCATATTTCCGGGACGTTCGTCGTGGCATCGATGGTGCGGTTCGCCGACGGGAAGCCCGACAAGGACCAATATCGCCGATTTCAGATCAAGAGCTTCGTCGGCAACGACGACTTCCGGGCGATGGAGGAAGTGGTGGGACGGCGCTATCGCCGGGTCCGCGAAGAGGGACGCGCGTTTCCCGATTTGGTGGTGATCGATGGCGGCGAAGGCCAGGTGGGAGCGGCGCTCAAGGCGTTTGTCGCGCTGGAACTGGAGCCGCCGCCGCTGATCGGTCTCGCCAAGAGGGAGGAGACGATCATTTTTCCGGACGGACGCCCTCCTTTGAACCTGCCCGTCGCCCATCCCGGATTGCAGCTGCTGCAGCGCCTGCGGGACGAAGCCCACCGCTTCGCCAACACGTACAATGCGGATTTGCGTTCGCGTAAAATCCGCGAGTCGCTGCTCGAGGAGATGGAGGGCCTGGGTCCGGTGCGCCGCGCCGCGCTCTGGGAGAAGTTCAGCAACCTGGACCGGCTGCGCTCGGCCTCCATCGAAGAGATTCAAGTCGTTCCCGGCTTCGGTCCGATCCTGGCGGCGGAACTGCACGCATTTCTCCATCGCGGCGAACCGGCATGATCCTGGGACTGGCCGCCATCGCGCTTGCCCCGCTGTTCGGCGACGGGACCGTCTTGCAGCGGGGTGTTCCGCTGCCGATCTGGGGCACCGCGGCGCCGCACGCGAAAGTGAAAGTGTCGTTTGACGGGCAGACTGCGTTCGCCTTCGCCGACGGCCAGGGAGCGTGGATCGCGTATCTACCTGCCTTGGACGCAAGCGCCGCCGGGCAGGATCTGGCGGCCAGCACGACCGGAACGCCCGCCGAGGAGACGACGGTGCAGGGGGTCGCGGTCGGCGAGGTGTGGATCGGCGCCGGCGCGGTCGACCACGATGTCGCCGCCTCCTTTGCGCGCCATCTTCAATCGCGCCTCGGCGTGCCCGTGGCCGTGGTGTCCGCCGATCCCGCCCATCTCGATCGGGTCCTGCCCGACGCGGCGCGTGGAATCATCTGGTTCGGCGCGCCGCCGGACGCGGGGGCCATTCGCGCCTGGCGCGCGCACTTCGGCCTCCCGGATCTCCCGCTTTTTTGGGCCGGCACTGACCCGGCCGCGGCCGAGTCCCTGCGCCTCGAACACACGGGCGAAGCCGTCACCCTGGATCGGCCGGACAAATCCGAAATCGGCCGGCGTCTGGCGCTGATCGCAAAGTCCCAGGCCTATGGAATTTCGGCGGACTTTTCCGGACCCGTTTTCACGACCGCCGAAGTCGAAGGCGACTCGCTGCGCCTGCATTTCCGCTTTGGAGACAATGGGCTCATCGCATCGGGCCGGCCGCTGCAGAGCTTCGAGGTGGCAGGCGCGGACGGCCGATTCTACCCCGCGAGCGCTTCCATCCTCGGCGATACGGTGCTGGTGCGTTCCCCGCACGTCCCCCATCCCGTCAACGTGCGGTACGCCTGGCACGACGATCCCAGCGCGAATCTATTCAACGGCGCCGGGCTGCCCGCGGCGCCGTTCAACTAGCCCTGAACTCAGAACGGGGTCGGATTGGGGATCTCCCAAATCTCGACCACGGATTCGCCCTCGGCCTGCTGGGACGCGGAGACAATCTCCACCGTATAGGTGCCGGGCGGCACCTTGATTTCGATCGCCGCGTCATAGCCGTTGTCAGTCGTGGTATCGGTCGTGGTGCCAGCGTTGGTATTCGCGATCGTGGCGGAGATCGGCGTGAACGCGGTGGGCCCCGTGGTCAGATCGAAGGCGCCCACCGACTCCCAATCCGTTTGGATCGTGGCGGAGTTGGTCTGGATCGAATAGCCAGCCGGCAGCCCGACGGTGGTCTGGGATTGCCAATTGGCATTCGTGATAAGCGCGTAGTGCTGGCCGTCCAAGAGCGTGAGCTGCGGGTCCGCGAGAGCATCGCCAATTCCGAAAACTTGGCCCAGCTGCGGACCGACCGCGCGAATGATCAGGGTGGTGGTGCTCCCGGGGGGCCCGTCGACGATGAACCCCGCCTGGAAGGGGAACTGGGGGGCGCCTTCGGCCGATATACCCGCCAACGCACGAGTCGAAAGATTGGACAATCGACCGGTGGCATAGAGCGGGTCAAAGTCCGCGTCGTAGATTTCCGCCAGGGCCGTGCCGGTATCTCCGAGTCCCGACGTGATGATCATCGTATAGGGTCCCGGCGCCAATGCGGTCTCGAACGATGTATCCGGGCCCTCCGGCAGCGGGAAGGCCCCGACGGCGGTCCAGACGGCGGTCATATTCGAACTGGGACTCCAGCCCTGCGCTTGGACGAGGGTTTGATTGCTGGAGTTATAGAGCGTCGCGTGCGGTTGTTGCAAAACGTCGCCCAAGCCGAATAGGGAGCCCAACGCCGGCCCCACGGCGCGCAAGAGCACGTCCTTGGCGTTGTTCGCGGGGTCGGTGATTGTAAATCCAACGTAGGCGGGAGTGGCCGTGGCCACCTCGACGAGGCTGGAAAGGTTGATCAGGTGCGCTTGCGGTCCAGTGATCGTGGTCGGTTGCGACGAAGGCGACGCGATGTTGAAGGTCAGCGTTTCGTTGTGGGGTCCGACGGAGTTGGTGAGAGTCAACGTCGTCTGGTACGTGCCCGGAGTGGTCGGATTGCCAGAGAGAACCGCATTGGCGGCATCTCCCAACGTGATGCCGGGAGGCAAAGCCGAGCCGGCCGCCACGCTGACGACAAATCCGACTTCGTTCGTCACGCCCAATTCATAGTAGTAAGGCTGCCCCTGCACCCAATTGACCGTCGCGGCGCTCACCAGCGACGATTGAGCGATGCCGTAGAAGTGATAAGTCTGCTGAAATTCACTTTCGGAGGAGAATTCGCTCGTTTGCGATTCTCCCAATGCCTGGATGAAGAAGCTGCCGTTGTCGGGGATGCCGTCGAGCGCTTCGCCTGAAATCTTCCAGGTGTTGCCCGCGCCCCGGGTGGCGGAGCCGAGTGTATTCCAATTAATTCCGTCCGGGGAAGACCGGAAAATCACGCTGTTCATTTCCGGCACTTCGCCCGATAGCGACCAGATGAAAGTGTCGAAGAGCTTGTCGGTCGTGATCGTGCTGGTGGCCGTTCCGGTCGCGGACACGCGGGCGACGCCATTGCGCGGGATCCCGCCCACCGTCGTGAACGCTCCGCCCAGATAGATCTTGCCGTCCTGATCGAACGCGAGGGTGGTCACTGTAAAATTGGCATTGGGATCGAAGCCGGGGTCGAGCGTCGGCGTCGTCGATTCGGGCGTCTCCGTGCTCGCGAGGACCGGATAGGTCAGGCGCGCAACTCGATTTCGCGTCTGTCCATTTACGGCGGTGAACGAACCGCCGAAGATGACCGTATCCGGCACGAATCCCGTGGGCACCGGGGTGCCCACATTGCCGATGTTGGGATCTTCGAGCAGCACCGCATTGACCGGCCCATTGATGACGGGGTTGAACGCAGTGGAAAGGGTGCCGCTTGGATCGACGATGGCCAGATAGGCCTGCGGCGAGCCATTGACCGACGTGAAGGTGCCACCGATGACAACCGAACCGTCCGGTTCAAGTGCCATGGCATTGACCACCCCCCCAGTGACCACCGGAAGAAACGGATTGCTGTCGAGCGAACCGTCGGAATTCAACCGCGCCACATTCCAGGCGGGCGTGCCGTGGACCGAGGTGAACGAGCCGCCGATCAGGATGTGTCCGTCCGGCTCAACGATGGCCGTTCTGACCACGGCGCCGGCGTTCAAACCGGCATCAAAATTGGGGTCCACGCCTCCGGAATGTACGCTGCCCGTGTAAAGCAGGGCCAAACCGTTGCGCGGCACCGACACGGGATTCGAACTAATGATCGTGTGATCCGTGATGTTGGCGAAGCTGCCGCCAACGAGCATTTCGCCGCTCGCCTCGGGGTTGGCGGTGTAAACGGTGCCATCGATGCCCGGCGCGTCGAAGGTGCTGTCGTACGATCCGTCTCCGTTGAGGCGAACGAAGTTCGAAACGTTGGCTTTGTTGCCGGCCAAAGTGAACGAGCCGCCGTAGTAGACGGAGTTTTCATTCGACTCGATGACGATGGTATTGACCCCGGAGCCGCCATTGATGTCGGCGCCATAGGTTGGATCGAGCGTGGAGTCGCTCCAGAAGCGGGCGGCATCGGTGGCGAATGTGCCGCCGATGTTCGTGAAATTGCCGCCGACATAGACATTGCCGGACAACGAAATCGCCAGCGCGTTGATCTGGCCGCTGAGGGCGGCCTTGGCCGCGAAGCTCGTGTCGATCGTGCCGTCGGCGGCGGTGCCATCGCCGGCAAATCGTACGATGTGTCCCTCGGGTTGGGTCGTGGAGGAGCCGAAGGGGGTGGCGCTCGTAAAGGCGCCGACGGCTGTGATCTGGTAGGTGGAGGATCCCGACGCGACGGGGGCCGCCAAAAGCGCGGTCGCCGGGGCATCAAGGGTGATACCGAAACCGGTGGGGGGACTGGCGGTCTCCTGCTTGTCGATGGTCCCGTCGCTATTCAGGCGCGCTATATACGGCTGGTACTTCCGGTCGACGTTTTGGAAGATGCCGGCGATGTAGATCTTGTTCGTCGTAGGATTCACGGCGACCCCGTACACAGGGCCGTCCAATGTCGGCGCGAAGGTGGGATCCAAGTTGCCGTTGGTCAGCGCTCGGGCGATATAGGACTGGTCGACCGGAATCGGGAACTGGGTGGTCGGGTCAAGCGCGGCGTTGCCAGGCACCAAGCCATTGAATTGCCCCGCGAAGAGGACCTCGCCGTTGGGTTGCAGCGCCAAAGCAAAGATCGCAGGAGTGCCGATTTCAGCGCCCTGCGAATCCGGATTCCAGGTCCCGTCGACCGAACCGTCGGCGAGCTTGATGCGCGCCAGGCCGCTTTCGCCGATGGAAGTCAAGTTGTTGGGGGTCAAGAATGTGAACGAGCCGCCCGCGATCACGTAGTTGTTGGTCGAGTCCAACAGCAGCGCGACGACGGGGGCGCTGGGCTGCGGTTCAAACTTGGTGTCGATGGTGCCATCGGTATTCACGCGGGCCAGGAACTGGACCGCCGTTGTCGCCGTCGTGTCGGTGCTTTCGTTAAGATCAAACAGCGAAAACTGGCCGCCCACGACATATTGCGAGCCGGTGACCAGAATTGCTTGAACCGGACCATTCGGATCGGGCTGAAAAGTTTCGTCCAACGTCCCGGTCAGGCTAAGACGGGCCAAAAATGGAATCGGCGTCGGCGGGGGCGGAACCGGGTTCGCTGTCGTTACTTGTGCATTGGCGTAGGCGTACTCGTCCGTCAGGGACGGGTTGAGAAACTCTCCGCCAATCACGATCCGAGCACCGGAACTATTCGAGTTATCGATCGCAATCGCCATGACCGGCCCATCGGGATTCGGCGCGAAGGATTCGTCCAGCGAGCCATCCGCGTTGATATGCGCGAGATTCCGGACCGTCGAGTTGCCGATGCTCGTAAAGGAGCCGCCGACCAAATAGCCGCCTTCGGGGTAAGCGCAAAGCACTCCGAATCCGCCAAAGGCATTGGGGTCGAAATCGTTGTCGAGTGTCCCGTCCGGATTGAGCCGGGCGATCGAGTGACGAACGATCAGATCAGCCGTCTGACCGCTCGACAGCACGGTCGTGTGATTGATGTTCGCCGAACCGAAGATACCGCCGAGGACCAACTGTCCGTTGGGCATTTCCGCCACCGCGTAGATCGTGTTGTCGAAATTGGGCAGATTGGCCAGGTCGCTGTTGCCGTTGGGATAGAATCGGGCGACATGGCTGCCGCCGGACGAGGTAACCAAACCGAGGTCGCCGACCAGTACGATGGTTCCGTTGGCTTGAATGATGACTTGCTGCACGTCGTTCGCAGCCGACACGCCCAGTGTTTCGTCCACGGAGCCGTCGGTCAGCACGCGCGCGACATAGCCCGCGTTGACGGCGACCGCGGGAGTTTGTTGGTTCGGCAGCGTGGGGGTAAGGCTTGTGAACCAGCCGCCGATGATCGCGTTGTCGTTTGATTCGAGCGCCAGGCTCGCGACTTGACCGTTGGGCTGTGGATTGTAGGTGGTATCGACGGACCCGTCCACGGAGCTGACTCGAGCCAAATAGGCGTATTGATAAGTTTGGGCGTTCGTCGGCCCAGCGATCGTTGTGAAGGCGCCGCCGAGCACGATCTGTTTGTCACTCACTTGAATTCCGAACGTGTCCACTTGGGCGCCACAGTTCGGGTTCCAATTGGGATCCAGCAGGCCTGTGCCACCCGGTCCGTGCAGAAACCGAACGGCGTGGCCGATTGAACCGGTCTTATTGCCGACCGTAATTAAGGCATTGTTGGCGCTGTTGGTTTGGTCGACTTCCGTAAAATCACCGCCGACATAAAGATCCGACACGGTATCGTCGGTGGTTTGCATGTACAGACCTGAAACGACGCCGTCGACGTCTCCCGTCAGCACCGGGTTAAACGACGAGTCGACCGAGCCATCGGCATTGAATCGAACGAGGTACTTGGGCGCATTGGCGTCCAATCCGACTTCAAAATTGCCGCCCACAATCACTTTGCCGTCGTCCAACGCGATGATCTTGAATACTTGCGCCGGCAAACCGGTGTGTCCCGAACTGGTGGCGGATTTGGGAATATCGGGATCGCCGGGATTATAGAGGGTCGGAATCGCAAAGGTGGTATCGACTGTGCCGTCCTGATTCAGGCGCACCAAACCGCTTGCAGGGTAATAGTTTACCAGCAGGTGCGGTTGAACTTGGCTGAACGAACCGCCGGCCATGATCTTGCCGGCGTATTGCCCCGCCTTTTGCGAGTAGACGGCCAGCGCGTTCACCGACCCCGTTATTTCGGGATCGAACCCGTCAAGGGCCGTCTGAGCGTGCAGGGGAAGCGAAAGCAGGCCGATAACCGCTAGGACCAAAATCGGCAGGCAACGGCGCCGGGCGCCGGATACTGGAATGAGCATGAAAGGATAAGAGGTGGCGAATAATACGGACAAAAGCAATGCCGCGCGCTGTGACCCAACGACCGCGCTTTTGTTTCGGCCGCTTGCAAAAGCCGCATCCATGAGAACGCTAACGCCTAATGAAAAATTTGCCCCGATTCATTGTCCTTCTGGCTGTTGGCGCCACCTTCCTAGGCATGAGCAAGCTCTCGGCCCAAGAACTAAAAGTCGGCGATGCCGCTCCCGCCGTCACCGGCGTAACCGAAACCGGCGCCAAGCTGAACCTGGCCGATGTGTACAAGCAGCAGGAGTACACGCTCGTTTATTTTTACCCCAAATCGTTCACCCCCGGCTGCACGGCTCAGGGCTGCTCGCTGCGTGACGCCTACTCCGACCTGACCAAACGCGGCATCGCCGTGGTGGGAGTGAGCATGGACGACGTCGGCACTCAGGAGAAATTCAAGACGGACGAAAAATTTCCGTTCACGCTCATTTCCGATCCAGACAAGAGCGTCATAAGCGCGTTTGGAGTGCCGACGAAAAAGATTCCTGGCTTGGGCGAAATCGCCATGCGCCAGGCGTTCCTGATCAAGGACGGCAAAGTCGTGTGGTGCGACTATCACGCGAAGACCAGCCAGCAGGCAGAAGACGTCCTCAAGGTCGTCGACGCGAAGAGCTGAGCATAGCTGGGCGGGTGGAGCGCATGGTCCCCATGCGCTTCGGCGCCAAACGCGGACCGAGGTCAAAGCGCGTGGGGACCACGCGCTCCACCTTACAACTCTTCGTCGGCCGACGCAGGCAAGGCAGTGGCGAGGGGATTGGACCTGACCCGCGCCAGCCAATCCCTCACTGCCTCGTTGCGGAGGGTTTCGATATGCGGAAAGGGAGCTGCGACCAGATCGATCACGCGGAAGGAGCCCGCATGGTCCCGCACAAAATTGCGGGCGTGGAGGTCGCCGACCAAGTAGGGCCGGTCATCGCAGAAAAACAGGCGCGGATGATCGCGATTGGCGCGCAGAAATCGCGAAGGGATTTCGATGAGCCCCTCGGGTAGCACGCCCGACACATCTTCGCCCTGCGGTAACGTGTCACCCAGCACCTGCTTGGCGATGACGATGCCTTCCGGAGTGACCGCGACCACCTCGGTGCACATGCCACCCAGGGCGTCGATCAGCAGAAGTTTCTCAAAAAGTTCGCGGTAGCTGCCGGGACGCGCATCCGCGAGCCAATGAGGTTGAAATTCGTCGCCGCGGCGGAAATCAAAGGCGCTGCCAATCCGCTTCCCCTCGCCTTCCAGCGGCCGGTAGAACTTGTACACCGTTCCATCGGCCTCCGACGCGAACGCCCACGCTTCCACGCCGCCGCCAATGCGGCGCAGATGCGCATTGGGCTCTTCAAGCGGATTGTCCGCGTCCGGTGAAAACCCAAAATCCTCGAGCCGCATCAGCGGCGCCGTTTGCCGAAAATCTCGAATCGCCCGGCCGAGGCGCTCCCAGGTGGAGTCGCCCAATTCCAACAGACTCAGGGTGTCTTCCGGGAGCGTGACGAGATCGCGGTCTGGATCTGTTGCCACGCGACATTCGTCTGCGAACGCGCGGAGTCGAGCGAGCGCTTCCAATCTTCCGCGGTGATCGTCCAGAAGATGGAGTCGGTCCCGGCCGATAGGCGGGCTGCGTCCGCAGATGAGCGTTTTTGCTCGGGTGAAGGGGTCTTGCATGGCTCCGCCATGGCGTGAACATCACCGCCGCGGGCGAAAAATCAAAAGATAATTGCCAACATCTTATTCAGAAGCCGCCGGGACGGGCGCGCGGGGCGTGAAGCGCACCTTGTCGACGCGGCGGCGATCCATCTCGACGACTTCCACCGACCAGCGGTCCCAGTTGAAACGATCGCCCGAATTCGGAATGCGGCCGATCTGAGTGACCACGAAGCCGCCGACGGTTTGAAATTCGGCGGCTGATTCCTGCGGCAGCGGAGCGGTGATGCCCAGCAACGACTTGAGATCGGCGATCGGCAGCGTGGCATCCAGCAGGTACGAGCCGTCCGTATGCGCCTTCGATTCGCTATTCGAGCGCTGCCCCTGCTCGGGCAGATCTCCGACAATGGCCTGAAAGACGTCGATTAGCGTCACGAGCCCCTGCACCGCCCCGAATTCGTCGGTAACCATTGCCAGGTGGCGGCCGGATTTCTTGAATTGCTCCAGCACCTGGATCGCGGTGGTGGTCTCCGGAATGATCAGCGGCTGAACGAGCAGATTCCGCAGGGTTGTGGGCAGGCCGATCGCCGAATGGGCCCACAGGGCCTTCACCGCCACCAGTCCCACGATCTGGTCCCGGTTGCCTTGAAATACCGGAAAATACGAGTGACCGCTCGCGACGATCTTCCGCCAATTCGTGTCCTCGGGATCGTCGATGTTGAGAAAAACGATCTTGGGGCGCGGCGTCATGAGCGCGGTCACTTTCATCTGGTCCAGGGCCAGCACACTATCGACCATCTCTTTTTCCGCGCGCTGGAAGAGCCCCGCGTGGAGGCCCTGTTCGACCAGCGCACGGACGTCCTCTTCGGCGCCTTGGGCGGAAACCGTCGGTCGGCGAAGTCCAACGAGGCTCGCCAATGAGTCGGTCAGCCGCTCCAGCAAAAGAAGAAAAGGCGACGCCAACCAGGCGAGCGCTTGCATAAGTCCGGCGAGCAGCGCCGCGACTTTTTCCGGATGTGCCAACCCGATCCGCTTGGGCACCAGTTCGCCAAAAAGCAGCATGAACGCCGACAGCCCGATCGTAACGGTGGCGAACGAAAGCGCCGGGGCCCAGGCGCCGAAGCGGTGGGCAAAATGGCCCGTGACTGAACCATAGATTCGGGCACCCGCGAGCACGCCCGCTATCATGCCGGAAAGGGTCAGCCAAAATTGAACCAGCTCGAGAAATCGCACCGGTTGCAGGGCAAGCGCGAGTGCCTGCCCTGCCCGCTTGTCCCCGGACGCGGCCAGGTCCCGAAGCCGGCTGCGGCGCGCCGAAACGACCGCGGTTTCGGCCATAGCCAGCAACCCATTGGCCAGCACCAACATAGCCAGGATCCAAAGATCGGTGACAAGGGGCGGCACGAGGGACAGGCTATCTGCGTGCTGACCGAGGAGAAGGTAAAAGTGCTGATGGCCGCTGAATGGCGGGAACGGGAGCGCGCACATAAAGCCAGAGTCCGGGTCTGGACCGAGCCGCATCGGCAGCGGGCGTCGCGGGGCGAAAAGCATCCCGTATGGGATTTTCTGTTTGATTACTATGCGTTTCGGCCGGCGGAGCTGGAGCGGTGGCATCCCGGGCCGGGGGTGGTTTTGCAGGATGAGCGGAGGGGTGTTGTAGGTGGAGCGCGCGGGCCCCACGCGCTTTTCCGCTTTCGACGTCAAACAGCGCATGGGGACCATGCGCTCCACCCTTCCGCTTTCGACGTCGCAGGTGCCGGGGTCCGCGCGCCCGGCTACAGCCGAGCCGACCGAGTTATTCCGCAGAAGCGGCTCATCTTTGGGAGATGGCTGTTGGAGCTGCTGAACTCGATGGACCAGCGCCCGGCCTTCTTCGCCTGCCATGGCCTGCACGAATGGGCCATGGTGTACCGGCAGGCGGCGAGCGACGTGCGGCACGATTCCACGCCGCTGCGCTTTTCACCGGACGCGTTGGCGCGCATCGTCGATTCGCTCCCGGTGCGATGCACCCACTTCGACGCGTTTCGCTTCTTTACCAGCCCGGCCCGCCCTCTCAATCGCCTGCAGCCTGAGCGGGCGCGGGTGCCGGAGCTCGAACAGCGCGGCTGCCTGCATGCGAACATGGATCTCTACAAATGGTCGTTCAAACTGGCTCCGTACGGTCCCAGCGAACTGACCGCCGATTGCTTTGAGCTCGCTCGAGAGATCCGAGCGATCGACATGCGTGCAAGCCCCTATGATTTGTCCGCCCTGGGATTTGCGGCGATTCCGATTGAAACCGCCGAGGGACGGGCGAAATACGAGTCCTTCCAAAGGGAATTCGAGCGGCGGGGCGTGCCGCTGCGCGGGCGGCTGATTGCATTGTGCGAGCGCCTGCTGCAGGATGCCGGGGATGCAAGGCCCCGCGTCCCCTCACCTGCAGGCCACGCGCAAGAAGCCCACGTTTCCACTGACTGACGGGCTCCGGGGCTATCTGCGGCGCTACCAGCGGGAGCGAAACCTTCCCATCAGCTACGAACGCCTGCGGGATTTCCACGAGGTGATTCCGCTGACCGATGCCGACGGCAAGCCGACGCTCTGGGACACGGTCATCTATCCGGCGAACGAGATGAATCGGCTGAACGAGGCGCTCAAGCAGGTCTACGCGCTGCTCAAGGTCGACGGCGACTTTTCAGTGATGAGCCATTTGTACGTCGACCGCGTGGATTTTTGCACCTTTGGGAATTCGACGCCGTTCCGCATCCGGATCGTCAACGCGTACAACGACAATCAGGATTATTTTTACATCAAGAAAGCGGACGCGTCGCGGGTTTACGGTCTGGAGCTCGAGCATCTGCTCTCGCCGAACCGGCTGAGCTTCCTGACGCACGGCGCGACGTTGGTCGAAGAGCACGTCGCGGGCATTCCCGGCGACATTTTCATCGACCGTTGGCTCCATGGTCGGGAGCTCCGTCCGGTGCGCGTGGCGAAGGAGCTCGTGAAGTTCAACGAGCGATGCTTCGTGCGGCTCCTGGGCGACATGCGCTCGTACAACTTCGTGTTCGTCGTGACGCCGGATTTCGAGGACGCGCAACTGCGCATCCGCGCGATGGATTTCGACCAGCAGTCTTACGACGGAAGGAAGAATTTTTACCTGCCTCAATTCTTCAAGGAGAACGCCCCGCTGGCGGTCTTTTGCCAGAAGCAGCTGCGCACCGAGACCGCCAACCAGTACCAACGCGAGGAGCAGACCTTGATGCTGCAGCGCGCCGAGCTCGCGGCCGAGCGCTTGAGCCTGCTCCTTTACGAAATGGCCCGTCACGAAATCGCCCCGCCGGAAAAGGTCCAGCCGCTGCGGACCGCCCTGGCGGAGCACTATGGCCGCTCCGCCTACGAGCGGTGCGAGTCGATGGGTGCGCTGGTGCGGGAGAACCTCGAATCCATCCGGCTGAAGCTGGGACGACAGGTGATCTTGCCGGACATCGTGCCCGAGTGATATGACTCGAGTCATGAAGTGGTCCCTTCTTGTCGCTCTGGTGGGGTTGCTGGCGGGCTGCGCCGAAGAGCAGTGGCCGCGGCCCCAAAAAACCACCGACATCGTGCTCGATAGCGAGCATCACGCGGCGCTGGCCACGATGGGTCTGGGGGATGCGCTGCGGGTGCTGCTTCCCCCTCCGCCGTCGCCCAACCTGCAATGGGTGGTGATTGTGATCAATGGGCGCGTGCTGCGGCAAATGTACGGAATGGGACCATCGACCGAACGGCCCGGCTGGTCCGAAATTTCGTTTCAATCGATCCACACCGTCGTGCGCACCGAGCTGAAATTCGCGGCGGTGCCCGTCAATGCCCAGGGCTATGAGCCGAAGGATATGTTTGTGATTGGGATCGCGGTGAAGCACCGCGGTGAGCTGAAGCAATGAGGGTGGAGCGCGTGGTCCCCACGCGCTTCAGCGTCAAACGCGGGCAGACGTCAAAGCGCAGGGGGACCATGCGCTCCACCTTTCCGCTTTCGACATCGCGCGTGCCGGGGTCAGCGCCCCGGGTCAGCGCCCCCGGCTACAGCTTGGCTTCGGATCAACCGAAAGCGGGCAACGCTCCGGCCATCTGCTCGTCCTCGACCGCCTCTTCGGGCGGAAGCTCTTCCACCGGCGCGAAGCGTTCGGAAGAAAATCCCAACTCCTGCCGGCCGGCGTGAAATGGGTCCGGCGGATTGTGCAGCTCCTCGAGCAGCACTCCGACGGTCGCCGAGTCTCCGGCCTTCACGACTTTTTCGCGGCCCAGGAAGACTTCGCGAATCGTGTACGTCTCGCCCTCGACCGGGAGTTGTTTGTACATCGCGCGCACCAACTCGGAGAACCGTCCGTTGATGCACACGACTTTTTGACCCTTCATCATGATGGCGCCGAGCGAGCTGGAATGTTATTCAGGCCGGCCCGTTATTCAATCCGGCCTTCGTCGAAGTCAATCAGGTCGGGGACGCTTCGGATTTCTCCGACCCGGTCCGCACAGCCCATCGCCGTAAGTGCTTCTTTAAGAAATTCCTGGCCCGCTTCGGTCATGCCCTTTTGGCAAAGGTCCCGATTCCATTTGGGTGCCCGGGCATCCGTCGGCAGGAGAGATTTCAATCGAGCTTCCACTTCTTCTTCATTGACAGCATTATGCACGATTTTTTCTACCGCGGCCGGATCGATTCCGAGGTGCAGGCACAAGAAGCGATCCAGCCCGCGCTTGTAGTTCTTGGCGTAGCTCGGAGGCAGCGAACCATGCTCCTTGGTATACCGGCATTTGGCCAGAAACCGAGGGAGATACAGCAGGCCAGTCGCCCGGTGGGGAAAATAAGGCGACGGCAGGCAGGTGAGCACGGCCCCCGTT
The DNA here is from genome assembly GCA_036502225.1 of Opitutaceae bacterium. Classification (GTDB taxonomy): domain Bacteria; phylum Verrucomicrobiota; class Verrucomicrobiia; order Opitutales; family Opitutaceae; genus Palsa-1447. The sequence goes on along the minus strand of DASXYY010000043.1, from coordinate 113 downwards.
GAGCCGGGGATGGGTTTTGAGGGCATGGGTCCGGCTACAATTTCAGATCGGCCTGTAGCCGGGGGCGCTGACCCCGGCAGTGCGTCATCGAAAGCGGGACTGCCGGGGTCAGC
>DASXYY010000042.1:0-12319 GCA_036502225.1 Opitutaceae bacterium | reverse complement strand
GCTCAGCCTGGAGCAACTCTGGCGCGCGTCACTTCCAGTCCCTTAACGGGCACTCTTCAACCGGAGAGCCGGATGCGGTAGTTCCGCACGTCCGGTTCGGAGGGAGGGGCAGGTTCCATTCCTGTCCCTACCCCTATCCTTCGGAGAATCAGTCGAACACTATTGGCGCCCGGACAGATCGTTGAAGGCGTCGGCCCAGTGATAGCGGCCGCGCTGCTCCGGCGTCAGTTCGGCGATCTTTTCCTTCATCTTTTCGACCCGGGTTGCGAGCAGCTTCGCTTCGTCGCCGAGCTGCATCGGAATCAGGCCCAGCTGGCATTCGCACATTTCATCCGTGGAATTCGGACCGAATTGCACCGGCCGCGGCGGCGAATACGGGTTGGCGGCGTTGGCCGCGCTGTTGTCGAATTCCCATTCGCACTCGACGCGCGTGCCGGCGGGCAGTTCGAAGGGCTCGCGATAAAAGTACCGATCGTGCCACTGGAAATTCCAGCGGGGAATGTCCACCAGCAGCCGTTCCGTCCCGTCCGGGAAATGCGCGACGGCCCGCACCTTGCGGCCGAGCAGGTGCATGTGCGGGAAAATCGACATCAGCACGCAGTCGCACGGAATCGTGATGCGGTCGTGCACGACGAAATGGGCGTCTCCGGCCGGAATATCCAGGGAAAAGCTGCGCAGGAACAGCGTGTCCATCACGCGGCGCGCGGGTTCCCGAAGCAGATAGATGCCCACCTCGCTCTGATCCTCTTCGACCCGGCCGGTGGCATGATAGTGGATCTGCAGGGCGATGTCGCCGGACATCGGCATGACGCTCGCGGCGATCCCATGGGGGAGCGCATGCGGCACCATGCCGGGCACCCGCCCGCCCAGGTACGCCGCCGGCACGAAGCCCGGCGTTCCAAAGCTGTCGTAGCCGTTGCCGCCGTTGGCGGCGTCGCGCTTGCGGGCCTCGCCCGACGTGTCGACAAACACGTCCGCATGGTGAAGGGCGCGCCGGTTGCCGGCGCGGACCTCGATCGCGGCCACGGCGACCACGTCGGAGTCCGGAATGCGCGCCGCCGCGAGGACGTCGGGCGGCAGCTGCGCCAGCGAAAACGGCATCACGAACACGTGGTAGGTGTCATCAGGCCCCGCCGGCACCGAAAACGGATGCGGCATGCGCACGATGAGGTCGGGCGGGCCGAGCGTCCACTCGGAGGTCGGCGGGGGAGGCGGGGGAGGGGCGGAGGCCAGGTCGCCGGCCTGGGCTCCTTCCGCGGCCCAGCGAACGATCGTGGCGATCTCGTTTTCGGTGAGACGGCGCTCACTCAGGAATGCGTCCTTCGGCGAGTCGGGCGACCACGGCGGCATGCGATGCGACAAAACCACCTTGGCGATGAACTTGGCCCGCTTGGCGGCATCGCGATACGCGAGAAGGGAAAAAGGCGCGATCTGTCCGGGCTGGTGGCATTCCACGCAGTTTTGCATGAGGATCGGCGCCACGTCGCGAGCCCAGGTGACTCCGGCCCCGGCGGAACTGGGGACTTCGGGGAGCGCGCAGCCGAATCCCATCTGGTCGGCAAAGGGACCGGCATTTCCCGCCGCGATGGCCGAAAACACCTCCCGCAGATCGTCGCGGGCGGAATGCGGGCGGGACACGCTGCCGTCGGCCGCGACACGATCGTCGATGCGGCCGAGGTAGAGCCGGCTTCCGGACGGCGAAAACACGGCCACTTCCGGCGTGTAGGTGGCGCCGGCCCGCCGCGCCAGCGATTGGCCGCGATCGTCCAAGGTGGGGAAGGCGATCGAAAAATCCCGGACGTGGCCGCGGAGCGTGTCCAAGGTCGCCGTGGGATCGACATAGGCGCCAAAGAGCGCAATGCCTCGGGGGCCAAATTCCGCCGCCAGCCGGTTCAAGGTCGGAATGGATGCGTTGGAGAGCGGACAATCCGGTCCCAGAAAAACGATGGCCACCGCCTGCGTATCGGGCGGCAGATCGATCGCGCGAGCGTTCAAATCGCGTGGGGCGGCCTGTTCCCACCAGGGGGGAGAAGCGGTTGAGGCGGCGGCCCCAAGGACAAAGACAAGGCCGGCCAGGGCGGCCCGCCGGGAATTCAACCACATGTGGTTGAAATTGCATTACCGCCCGCCCCACGCAATCCAGGTGTTGGCGCCCGGCGCGGAAATGTGGTTCACTTCCGTCCATTCCCACGGATGACCTCTGCAGAAGCGCTTAAACAGGCGGGAGAACGGCACGCGTCCGGCGATTTGGCGGGAGCAAAGGCGCTCTACGGCCAGGCGCTGGCGGCCGACCCGGCGTGCTCCCAGGCGATTTTTCTTTTGGGCATCGTGGAGATGCAGGAAGGCCGGCTCTTGGCGGCGTTGGAGCGCATCCAGCAGTCCATCGCCCTGGCGCCGACCGTGACGCGTTACTGGTACGGTTGCGGCGAAGTCCTCTCGCAGCTCCGCCGATTTCCGGAAGCCGCCTCCGCCTACCGGCGAGTTCTCGCCGCCGAGCCCAAATTGGCCGAGGCGAGCAATGCCCTCGGCGTGGCGTTGCAATCAATTGGTGATCCGGCGGGCGCCTCCGCCGCATTTTTGGACGCGCTGCGCCACAACCCCCAATACGGCAACGATCCGGTGTGGGCGGTGAATATCGGGGTCGCGTTCTGCGATCAGCGCCTGTACGCGGATGCGGTGATGGCGCTGGAGCGAGCCGCCACGCTCAACCCGGCGATGCCCGAAGCGTTCTTCAACTTGGGCAATGCGCTTTCCGGGCTCGGCAAGCGCGCCGAGGCGATCGCCCAGTATCGCAAGGCCGTCGCCCTGAATCCGTCCTACGCGGACGCTTACAACAATCTGGGCACCGCGCTGCGTTTTGCGGGCGATTCGGCCGGCGCGATCGAAGCGTTTGAAGAGGCCCGGCGAGCCGATCCGGCCGGGACCGCGGCGTCGAACAATCTGGCCGGACTCTATCGCAGCGCCCGCCGGCTGGACGATGCCGAGCGGGAATTGCGGTCCGCGTTGGCCGTGGCTCCGAATTCCGCGCAGACCCTCAATAATTTCGGCAATGTGATCAAGGAGCAGGGCGACATGCCGGCCGCGATCGAATGCTTCCGCCGGGTTGTGGCGCTGGCCCCGTCGGACTCGGTGGCGCACGGCAATCTGGTCTACAGCCTGACCTTTACCGCCGAGGACGGCCGGCCCGTGCTCAATGAGGCCCGGCGCTGGAATGCCATCTATGCGGCGCCCTTGCTGCCGCGCGAGCTGAAGTTTGGCAACGCGCGCACGGCGCGCCGGCTTCGGGTGGGCTATGTCGCCGGCGATTTTCGCGACCACTGCCAATCGCTCTTCACCATTCCGCTCCTGGAGCACCACGATCATGCGGCCGTGGAGGTGTACGGGTACTCGAGCGTCCAGCGCCCCGATGCGCTCACGCAGCGGATCGAAGGCTTGACGGATGTGTGGCGCGATGTGCGGTTTTTCGACGACGAAGCATTGGCCCGGCTCATCCGCGAGGATCAAATCGATATCCTGGTCGATCTGGAGCTGCAGATGTCCAACGGCCGCCCTCTCCTCTTCGCGCGCAAGCCGGCGCCGATCCAGGTCGGCTGGCTGGCGTATCCGGCGACGACCGGAATGTCGGCAATCGACGCGGTGTTCACCGATCCGCGCCTGGTGCCGCCGGGCTTGGAATCGGACTACACCGAGCAGGTCGTTCGATTGCCCGACACGTTTTGGTGTTACGACCCGCTGGCGACGGAACCCGATGTGAATGCCCTCCCGGCGCTGGCGGCCGGCTTCGTGACGTTCGGTTGCCTCAACGCTCCGTACAAGATCACGGATCACACACTGCGCCTATGGGGCGAGGTCATGCGAAGGCTGCCCACGTCCCGCCTCGTCGTGCTCGGTCCGACCGGCACGCACCGCGAGACGTTTCTGGCCCGGTTCTCAGCGGTCGGGATCGATCCCAGCCAGGTCACGATCCAATCCTTTTTGCAGCGCCCAGAGTATCTGAAGTCCTATCACCAAATCGATCTGGCGCTCGATACCTTCCCCTACAACGGCCACACCACGAGTCTGGACGCATTCTGGATGGGGGTGCCGGTGGTGAGCCGAGTCGGATCGGCCGCCGTCGGCCGCGCGGGCTTGAGCCAGCTCCACAATCTCGGTTTTACGGATCTCGCTTCGGGGTCCGACGAGGGCTTTGTGGATATTGCGGTCAATTTGGCGAGCGATCTGCCCCGCCTGTCAGGGCTGCGCAGTTCGCTGCGATCGCGGATGGAGAAATCTCCCCTCATGGACGGCGCCCGCTTCGCTCGCAACGTGGAGGACGCTTACCGCAGGCTTTGGCGGGACTGGTGCGCTTCGTAGCGATTCTGGCGCCTGCGAATCCGCCTTATCGGCCGAGCAACTTCGCCACCTCGCGCAGCCGTTCCAGCTGGGGGCCGCTGATCAGGCCGTCGGGATCGGGCGGCACGTCGAGCAGGTAGTTGGCATGGCGCGCCTCGCATTGCTTCAACCGCGATACGATCTCCGCGGCCGGGCGCAGATCGCCGGGCGCGTTTGACCGGCGCCAAAACCAGCGCGCCCCGGTCTGGATCGTGTCGCAGACTTCCGCCGGTTCGCCGTTGCCGATCGGAGGCAGATCGCCCTTCCACGGAAATTCGTAGCTGAGAACATCGGTCGGTCCCAAGGCGCGGGCGTTGTTGGCCACGACGATGCAATCGGGAGCGGCTTTGCGAATCGCCGCCAATACCTCCGGCCAACGGGAGCCGGTGTACCGGTTGGCATATTGGTCAACCCAAAGCAGGTCCGGATGATAGCGGGTCAGCATCTCAGTGAGCTGGCGTTCCGCGAAGGCGGCAAAGTCCCCCGCCGCTTCGGGCGGCATGCCGTGCAAATTCGGCTTTCCGGGCGGCGGCGCATTGTGATGGGCCGCGTCCGAATAGTCGCCCGGCATGCAATAGTACAAGCCCGCCTTGAGGCCGCGCGAGCGGCACGCCGCCATGAAGTCCGCGACAATGTCTCCCCGCCGGTTCCGAAAGTTGCGGAAGAGCCGCGTGTCGCGATCAGTGACTACACTCGGATAAAGCACGATCCCCTCCGTGTGCTTTACGGTCAGAACCATATACTTCATTCCCGCCGCCTTGGCCGCATCCGCCCACTCGCCGCAATCAAGGTGGTTGGGATGGAAGAGTCCCGTATCCTCGTACCCGCCGGCCCAATCATTGTCGACGACCGTCCCCAGGTTGAAGTGGACGAACATCCCGAAACCCCAGGACATGAAATCAATCTGATTTGCCGTCAGGCGAGGCTCGGCGGCCAATCGATTCATCGCCCCGAACAAAACAAGCAGCGCGAAGCAAAAGCGTTTCATGGCAGGAAATCGTCTGCCGCGTCCAGGTTGGGTAGACAAGTATGCAAAGATCACGGTTGGGGTCGTTTAATCGCACTTGGGCCCCCCTAACCTGAAGGCCGGCTGATCCCATTGAGGCTAAAGTCAGGCACCGAGGCACTTAGCGACTGTCTGGTGTAAGGTATGAGCACTCTCGCTTCACTTCCCCTAGCGGCCACGGCCATCGTGACCAGTTCAAACACGACCGATTTGATCATCAACATCGTGATCCTTGCCGTGGTCATGATCGTGGCCTTCTGGATTATCGGCAAGATGGCCGCGCCGGACCCGATCGGCACGATTTTGCGGCTCGTGGTCGGGATCATCGGCCTGATCTGGCTGCTGAACATGGTGGGATTTGTCGGCGGCCACCCGTTTGTGATCTACCACCACTAGCCGCTAACCGCTGGCGCGGCGCTACCACGGCCACGTCGCAATCACGCGTTTCGAAAGCCCGAGCCAGCCGGGCGAGAAATAAAGCGAGATGGCGAGCATCTGCAGGGCGAAGGCATAAGCGGCCCCGGCCAAAAAGGCGGGATGCAGTTTGCGCCGGGTCAGGAGGTCGTACGTCCCCGCGAGAAAAAAGAGCACCACGGGTCCGACGTAGAGCGCGATCCAAAAGTGCCAATAGCTCATGCCCAAGCCACCCAAGATGCGGTCGGCCAGCCATCGCGCAAAGCCGGCGTCGGTGATATAGAGCGTGCCCAGGAGGATGAGACGCTTGTGGACGGCGGTGGATTTGCGAAGCCAGATGGCGCTCAGCGTCAGTCCGAGGAAAGCGACGATATCCGTGAACTGAATGCTGAGAAACGCGGGGTCGGCCTTCGGATCGCCGATCGCGCGGTGTTGCATGGTAAGCGCTGTGGCGGGGCCAATGATGGCCATCAGGCCGATCAGCCCGACCATCGCGAAGCCGAGCGTCATGTGGAGGGAAAGCTTGCGTGAGCGAATGAGCAGGATTTGCACCGTGAACAGCGCGAGCCAAAGGACAAAAACGGCGGCGTGGACGTGCACGATGATGGGAAAAGCCGGCGCGTGGCGGGCGGCCCGGGCGGCGATATCGCCGCCGAAGCCGCGGAGGATTCCGAACCAGGCCAGGCCGGCCATCACCAAATAGAAGTTGCGGTCCCAGGAGTGGTTGGCCGCGAACCCGCGGGTTGGGGCGCGATCGAGCGCAACGGCTGGGTTGGACATGGGTGTGGCGGTGAGGGTTGAAGCTGCTGGCAGAACGGGGTGAACCCAGTCGGCCAAAGCGCAGGGGAGGAGTGGGAACGATGCGACCCAGGTATCTAGGCTGGCAATAGTGGAAGCGGGCCCGTTTCGTCGACGCCGGAAATTCATCCGATGCAGGGCCACATTTCACTCCGTCCGGTCGAGGCAAGCGACCTGCCAGTCTTTTTTGAACAGCAACTCGATCCCGAAGCCACCCGCCTCGCCGCGTTTCCCTCACGCGAGCGAGAGGCGTTTTTCAAGCATTGGACGACTCGGATTCTGGTCAACCCGGACAACGCCTGCTGCACCATTCTCTTCGACGGCCAAGTGACGGGGTACATTGGAGCGTGGACGGATCCGGAGACGAAGGAGCGCCTCATCGGGTATTGGTTCGGCCGGCAATTCTGGGGCCGCGGCATCGCCACCGCCGCGGTAATCCAATTTCTACAATCCGAGTTGATTCGCCCGCTCGGCGCCCATGTCGCCAAGCACAATCTCGGCTCCATTCGCGTGTTGGAAAAGGCCGGCTTCGTCCGCATAGGCGAAGACGAATACACGCCGCCGGGCGGCGCAAAGTTCGAGGAATATGTCTATCGCCTCGGCTCTTAAGGGTTCACGTCTCGGCAGGCGGCATGCCGCCTGCCGAGACGTGAACCCTTGGCTGTTTTGAGTTGAGACGGAGGGATTGGCAGCATCAGGCTGCCCGGCAATGAGAACGGCGCGGGAGCACTATGAGCAGCTGCTTGGGCCCGTTTATACGTGGATGGCGGGAGGTTTCGAGGCAGCGCTCGATCGCAACCGAAATCAACTCAACTCGCTGGGGTTGGCATCATGGCCCCGCGGCTTGGCGGTTGATCTGGGCTGCGGTTCGGGCTTCCAGTCGATTCCGCTGGCTGAAGCCGGGTACCGAGTGCTAGGGATCGATTTCTGCTCTGCCCTGATCGACGAGCTGCGCTCGCGCCAGGGAGACCTGCCGATCCGAGCCGTTCAGGACGACTTGACGAATTTTGGGCGCCACTGTGATGCGGCCCCCGCGCTGATCGTGTGCATGGGCGATACCTTGACGCATCTGACCTCGGTCGAATCGGTTTCGGCGCTCTTCCGCGAGGCCGCCCGAGTGCTGGCGCCCGGCGGCCGTTTGGTGCTCGGCTTCCGCGACCTGGCCACCCGCGAATTGAGCGGCCCGGCGCGATTCATCAACGTTCGCCAGGAGCCGACGTGCATCTTCACCTGCTTTCTCGATTACCGACCCGGTTCCGTTGAAGTGAACGACCTGCTCCACGAGCTTCAAGCCGGCGCTTGGAAGCTCTCCGTCAGTTCCTATCGGAAACTGCGCCTCGACGAGGCGACGGCTTCGCGCCTGCTGGTCGATGCCAATCTGACCGTCGAGCACGCGTCAACGGATCAGGGCCTTGTGCGGCTCGTGGCCGTCAAGACCCTCCCGCCCGTCGAAAATACCGAATGAGTTTGCCACCCGCGCTCGGCGGTTAATCCGCCTAGCATTAACTTAAGATCATGCCCCGAATTGAAGTGGTCACCGAGATCAACGCTCCGATCGCGCGGGTCTTCGATTTGTCCCGGAGCATCGATGTTCATCAAGAGAGCCAAACCCATCATCGCGAGAGAGCGATTGCCGGCCGGACGGCGGGGCTGATCGAACAAGGTGAGCAGGTCACCTGGGAGGCGACGCATTTCGGCATCCGCCAGCGCCTGACGAGCCGGATCGTGGAGATGCGCCCACCCACTTATTTCCGCGACTCCCTGGTGAAGGGCGCCTTCAAACGCTTTGATCACGACCACCACTTCGAGTCGTTGCCGGATGGCCGGACCCGCGTCAGAGACAGCTTTGATTTCAATTCGCCCTTCGGTCCGTTCGGCCGTGTGGTGGATCACCTCATCCTTAAGCGCTATATGCGACGGCTCATTGTGGATCGAAATCAAGCGATCAAGCGAATGGCCGAGGCTGCCTCGTGAATGGACCATTGGTTCATGATATGGCGGCTAATCACGGACCCTCATCGAGGAGACGTTTCCTGCCTTGGCACCGATTTGCCACACGCGTTCAATTCGTTTGCCGACGGCCGGGGCGCAGCCGAAGCGAATTCTGCAGCGAAACGACCGTTCCAACCGCGGAGGCCAGAAATAACACTACGGTGAGCCATGCCCAAGCGCTGCCGCGGTGCGCGAAGTTCAACATCAGGGTCCCGAAAATAACGATCCCGAAAATTCCCAGTACGTAAAGACCAGTCCACGTCCACGCCCACGTGCGGTGACGTCGTCTTGATCGGGTTTTCGCCTGCGCCACTCGGGCGAGTGTCTCTTGGAGATACCGCTCCCCGGCCACTGCATTCATCGTCGCAAGCTTCCCTTGAATCTGCTGCGCCCGCAGTCGCCAATATGCCTGGATGGCCACAGCCTGAATGCCGCCCGATTCGTTCAGCGCCAGCTGCCATCTCGATAACTCGGTGAGTCCAAATCTCAATTCGTCATCCGCCAATTGATAAAGGGCTTCGATCTGCATTGCGTTATCAGTCAATCCAAGGAATCGGGGAAGCGGATTGCGAAGCGGCAAGGATTGGATTGGCGAAAATCTGGATAGGACCCGAGCTAGTTTCGCACCCATTCCGATGTACCGGCGACCTGATCAACGAAATTTTCGAGATCCTTGAGCGCTTTGGGCCCGCTAATGTAATCGTCGACGCTCTTTTCGCTCGTTTCGGTCCTGACAGTGACAATCTGATGGGGATGGTCGGTCCAATCCGACGTATATCGGTCCGCCATGCGCCAGAATCGTACCTGATGGATCCTTTTCCAAAGGAGCCTGAATTTCTCCGGCGCGATCCGCTTTTCGTGCTTTCCCGCCTGGGCAACATGGTTGTAGCCGACAAACTCGACTCTCCCATCCCGATAGACGGTCACCTTATAGGACGGGCACGGCCCTAAACATTCGGTCCGGCGCAGACTGACCCAAAGCGGCTCCGGCCCGAGATCTCCGTCCCACGAGGCAAAAGGCAAGAATAAGACAATCGCAACGGCAGTGGCGATCCAGGTTTGTCCGGCATATCCTTGGCGGTCCATCTCAACTGGGTACGAGCGGGCTCACAAATATCTCCGAACTTTTGAAGAATCGATTTCAAATTCTGCTCTGCTACCAATCAGACCAGGAGGCCAGGTTTCGCGGCGCGGTGCGCCGTAGGCCGGCATAGCGGTTGCAGAAAAAATGTAAGGCTTGCCGAGGGCCAACCGCTGAATTTGCATCGTGCGAGATCCTGAGGGAGAACTGTTAGAAACCGACTTTGCCCCCTTGGGCCTCCGACCGCTTCTTCTCCAAAACCTATGGCCATCACTCGTCAAGTCATCTCCTCGTTGCATCGCGACGGGTCGAATCTCCTGGGCACCAAGGGACTCGCCGTCCGCATCGCCGACGAAAGCATCGTCTCTGGATCCCTGCTCACCGTCGAAACCAACGAGTTCGGCATCCTGAAGGCGCGGGGCGCCGTGCTCAATGTATACGAGACCGGTCAGTACGCCCTGACAACCCCCGACAAGCCCCTGCTCGGTTCGATCGCCCAGGGGTTCTTCGGCGGCAGTTCGCCCTGGGTGTTCGAGGTGATCTACGTGAACCGTTCCAAGCTGCTCCTGCGCAGCCAGGGCGTGGCGACGAGCGCCGAGATGGCGGAGATGGCCTACCAGGTCGACTATTACATCCATATCGACACCAAGGAAGCGGCGCTGGCGCTGATCACTCACCTGCCGTTCAACGGCAATGTCATCGACACCAAAGAAGTTGCGGACTACGCGGGGCCGGCCATCGAGCAGTCGATCAACCAAATTGTCCAAGTGACCCAGATGGAGCACATCAACGAACGGATTTTCGACATCCGGGAGGCGGTGAAGGGCCATCTCACGGAATTTCTGGCGACCTTTGGCATCCTCTTGAACGATCTGAAAGTCCTGATCGTCCCGAAAGACGAACGGATGCGGGAGCTGATTTCGCTCCAGGCCATCGGCCTTACGCCCATCGAGGCGGTTCGCTACTACCTCGCGATCAAGATGGCCGACAAGGGACTGGTGTCGGCGCCGAATGCCGCAGCGGGCGTACCTTTCAACATTGGCGGCCAACCCAGCGGATTCTACCCCTTGGGAGCGGAAGCGGGATTGGGCGGGGCCAATCCGACCGCGCCGCAGTCCTAAGCGATCCGTCCGTGCCGACTTCGACCTTCTACGACGATGCCCCGCTGTGCCAGATTGCGATCAATCTGTTCCACGGCTGGGGATATAATTTCTACCGGCGCGAAAACCAGCTGCGGGCGGACGATCAGCTCGTCCGCAGCCAGGCTGGGTGGCTGCTCGGGAGCGCCCGCGCGAGCGTGGAAGCGGCGGAAAGCGAGTATCGCCGCGAACGGATTCCCCCTCCGTCCCGCGAAAAGCCACGGCCGGATCCGGAGGCGGTGGCCGGCGCTCAAACATTGGAGCGGTTGTCCAAGGCGATCGGCCGCGTGCAGGGCGTAATCGCCGCCCAACCCGTGCCTGAGAACGACCGCATGACCCAGCGCTATCGCCTGGAATCAGAAACCCTGCTGCAGCTCGTCCAGCACGACCAGCGACTCGTTGGTCGCGCCGAACTGCTGCGTTCAATGGTCGACCAGAAGAAGGGCGACTGGCTGTTGGCAAACAATGCCGTCCTGACGGAAGGGATCGCGGCCATCGAGGAAGCGCTTCGGGCACGCATGGGCGTGCTCCATGCGGTCCAGTGAGATGAAAATTTCCCCTTTGGATGTCCGTGGACGCTGGGTGCTGATCACGGGCGCCTCCTCCGGCATCGGGGCGGAGTACGCCCGCGATTTCGCCCGGCGAGGCGCCAACCTCATTCTGGTCGCTCGCCGTGTCGACAAACTCGAAGCCTTGGCCCAGGAACTGAAGACAGCGCGGGCCGTTCAAATCGACGTTGTCACCGCCGACCTGTCCGACCCGGAAGCGCCCGCCGCCCTGTTTGCCGAAACTCGCCGCCTTGGCCGAGAACTCTACGGCTTGATCAACAACGCGGGCTTCGCCGTCTATGGTCCATTCCACGAGGGGTCGATCGAACGGAACCAGCAGCAAATATTGGTCAACGTCTATGCGCCTGCCTCCCTCGCCCAAATGGTCCTGCCGGGGATGGTCGCTCGCGGGTCCGGCTTCATTGTCAATGTGGCCAGCACCGCGGCCTTTCAGCCTGTCCCCTACATGGCCAATTACGGGGCGTCCAAAGCCTTTTTGCTTTCGATGACCGAGGCCCTCTGGGCCGAATACCGGCATTCCGGCGTGCGAATCCTCGCCGTATGCCCCGGCGCCACCGACACCGCCTTTTTTGATGTGGCGGCCGCACCAGAGGCTTCGGTCGGCCCACGCGACACGCCCCCAAACGTGGTTGCAGCCACTTGGCGGGCTCTGGCAGGAAATCGGAGCCATGTCATCACCGGCCCCGTCACCAACTTGCTGCTGGCTCAAGCCGGCCGCCTATTGCCGCGTTCCTTCGTCGCAAGCACAGCCGAAAAGGTGATGCGCCCAAAGAGCCGGCGAGACCTCCCGAAGAAGAACGCAGTTTGATCGTAAGCGTCTGCTCGGACACATGGTAGCCGGCTGAGTCTGGAGATGGTAAGGTCGTGGTGATGAACACGACCACGACACAGGACGGAACAGGTGAAGCAGGCCGGCCCTTGGCCCGGCGGCGGCTCGACGCCGGGGAAC
>DASXYY010000041.1:0-8077 GCA_036502225.1 Opitutaceae bacterium | reverse complement strand
AGCGCGTGGTCCCCACGCGCTTCGGCGTCGCAAGCGGGCGGAGGTTTTAGCGCGTGGGGACCACGCGCTCCACCGGCGATTAACCCCCGACCGCGGTCGGGCGCCAATCCATCAGTTCCACCTGCAGCAGGCGGCGGCCGTTGAAGTGGTTCCAGTGGAGCTCGAGGGCCAAGTCCAATGGCACGTTGGATGGCGGCATCCGGCTCGCCATCTTCCAGGCCACACCGTGCACCCGGCGGCCCTCGCCGTCGTCGAACGAGAACCGGAAATGCTGCTCTTTGAAAACCTCGGGGCGCTGGCGCAGCGTCACGCCGTGCACGCCAAACACGGGCTCGGGATTGCCCTGGCCGAACGGATGAAGCAGATCCAACTCCTCCACCAGCCACTCGCGAAGCTGGCGGGGATTGAGCCAGATTGAGATCTCCAGCCGCGCCTCGGCAATTCCGCCGCCTGAATGTTCGCGCACCGCGTCCGCAAAGCGGGAGCGAAACAATTCCAAGTGCTGCTTTTCGAGCGCAACCCCGACGGCCATCGGATGCCCGCCCCAGCTTTCCAGCTGATCCGCGCAGTTCGCCAGCACTTCCACCAAATTGATACCATCGATGCTGCGCCCCGACCCCTTGGCCAGCACTCCCTCGTTCCCGAGCACGATGCACGGGCGGTTATACTTGCGGGTCACTCGACCGGCGACGATGCCCACGACGCCCGGATGCCACGCTTCGTCGAACAGCACGATGCCGTGGTGCGACGAAAAGCGCTCCTCGACCAGCCGCTCGGCCGTCTCGGTGATTTGCCGCTCGATCTCCTGGCGCTCGCGGTTGAAACCGTCCAACTGGCGCGCGGTCTCAAAGCAAAACCGCGCGTCTTCGCTCACAAGCAGCTCCACCGAAATCGCCGCGTCGGCCAATCGGCCCGAGGCGTTGATGCGCGGACCCAGCCGATACGAGATATCGACCGGCAGGATCGCCTGACCCGGCTTCACTCCGGCCACCTCCATCAGGGCGCGCAAACCCGGCCGGCGCGTCTCCTGCATGATCCGCAAGCCGTTGTGCGCCAGAATCCGATTTTCGCCCGTGAGCGGCACCAGGTCCGCCACGGTGCCCAGCGCCACCAAGTCCAGATGGTCGCGCAGCTTCAGGCTGAACGCGACCGGATGGTTCTCGGCCCGCATCCGCTTGAGCAGTCCGTGCATCAGCTTGAACACGAGCCCGACCGTGCAGAGGTGCTGCCACGGCGAATCGGGGGAGCCCTCGCCGTTGTTTTCCGCATGCGGATTGACCAGGATACCGCGCTCGAGCGGTCGTTCCTTGGAGCGATGGTGATCGATCACGATCACGTCGATGCCCTGCGCCTGCAGCATCTCCACCTCGTCGTGCGAGTTGGTGCCGCAGTCCAGCGCGACGAACAGACTCGGCTTGCCCTGCTCGAGCGCGCGCTCGATGGCGCTTCGGGAGAGCCCATAGCCGTCCTCGGCCCGCCGCGGAACGACAAAGCGTGGATCGAGACCGAATCGGCGCAGCACCGTCACCATCAGCGCGGTGCTCGTGACGCCATCCACATCGTAGTCGCCCAAGACGACGATTTTTTCGCGGGCCGCCACCGCCCGCTGCAGGCGTTCGGAGGCCTCGGGCACGCCCCGCAGGAGAAAGGGATCAGCCAGCCCCGCAAGCGTCGGATGCAAAAACTGCGCCGAATCTTCGCGGTTGCCTCCGCGCAGGAGGAGCTCGGCCATGACCAAGCTCACCCCGGCGGATTTGCTGAGGGACTCAACCTCCGCCGCGGGCAGCGGCCGATGGATCCAGCGCATGAGGCCGAATCCGCCCGACTATTTGGAGGCCTTGCTGGATCCCGTCCACTCGTACTTCGGCGCCACGTCGGAGTGGGCCTCGACGTGCTTCCGGTCGCCCTTGTGCCACCAGTAGAACACCGGGCTCGCGATAAAGATCGAGGAGCCGGTGCCGGTGACGATGCCGATCAGGAAGGTCAATGCCAGGTCCTTCATGACGCCGGTGCCGAAAACAAAGAGGGCCAATGCCGCCAGGAACGCGGAAAAGCTGGTCATCATCGACCGCGAGAAGACGCGATTGATGCCCAGGTTGACCACGTCGCGCAGCTTCATGGTCGGGTTCAGCTTCAATTCCTCACGGATGCGGTCGAACACGACAATGGTGTCGTTGATCGAATAGCCCGCGATCGAAAGGATGGCCGCCACCATGGGCGAGGAGAACCGATGCCCCAGCATGACGAACACGCCGATGGTCATGAAGATGTCGTGGATCGATGCCACGACGGCGCCGACGCCGAATCCGAATTCGAAGCGGAAGGCGACGTAGATCAGGATGACCACCATCGACAGCAGCACCGATTTGACGGCGTTCCACATGATTTCAGATCCGATGGTCGGCCCGATGTGATCTTCACCCACCTTTTCCAATCCGGCCTGCGGGTAGGCCTTCTCCAGGGCCGCGACCAGCTCGTCGGAGCGGTTGTACTGGGTCTCGACGGAGAGCGTCTCGACGCCATTGCCACCCACCGTGCTCACATAAGCCGGATTGACCTCGCCCAAATGGTTCGCGTCGGCCACCTGCCGGATCTGGGTCGGGTCCAGTTTTTCATGGAACGACATGGAGACCACGTCGCCGCCCGCAAAATCGATGCCTTCGATGTTGTGGCCCTTGTAGATCACGATGCCCAGGCCGATCAGCACCACCGTCCAGGAGCAGATGAAGGCCGGCAGGCCGTACTTCACGAAGTCGAAGTTCTCCGTGTGCAGGAAATGCAGCATCGGCATCTTCTTGATCGTGTTGTTGCCGATCAGCCATTCCATGATCAAGTGCGCGGTGACGAGCACGGTGAACATCGTGGAGAAAACGCCGATGGCCAGGGTCACGCCGAAGCCGCGGATCGGTCCGGCGCCAAACGCGATCATGATCAAGCAAATCACCAACTGGGTGACGTGGGCGTCGACAATGGTGATGAACGCCTTGTCGTAACCGGCGGAAAGCGCGGTCTTGATCGATTTGCCCAGCTTCAGCTCTTCGCGCATGCGCTCGAAGACCAGAATGTTCGCGTCGACGGCCATGCCGATCGTCAGGACGATACCGGCCAAACCCGGCAGCGTCATGGTGGCGTGGAAGCTCGCCATCACGCCCAGGATGATCACGATGTTGAGCGCCAGCGTGCCGACGGCGATCAAGCCGCCCACCGTGTAATAGGTGATCATGAACCCGGCGACGAGCGCCGCGCCAATGATGGCCGCGCGCTTGCCGCTCGAGATCGCGTCCGCCGCAAGCGTCGGACCGACGACCAACTGCTGCTGCACGTTGAGGGCGAAGGGCAGCGGATTGTTCAGCGCATTCGAAATGCTCAGGGCTTCACGGTCGGTGAAGCTGCCGGTGATCTGGGCCTGCGGGCTGTCAATCTCCTCGTGCACGGTCGGCGCCGAATAAAGGCGGCCGTCGAGCACGATGGCCATGCGGCCTTCCGGCAGGTTTTGGCGGCGGGCGTCGTCGACAATCTGCTTGGTGATACGGGCGAATTCCTTGCGGCCGTCCGACGTGAACTGCATCGAGATCTGCGGCTGGCCGAACTGGTCGGAATAAACGCCGGCCTTTTCCATGATGGCGCCGGTCGCCATCGGGATGCGCCGAATGTAGAGTTCTTCCGGAGCGCCGCCGCCGGGACGTTCCTCTTCCGAGGTCATCGCGACGTAGCCGGGAGGCGCCTCGTTGTTCGCCGTCAGGCCGGGGCGGACATTCGGATTCGGATAGACCTCCTTGAATTCCAAAAGAGCCGGCGCCTTGACCTCGTCGATCGTCTGCGGATTTTCGCGCGGATCGAGGCCGGGCAATTCCACTTCGATGCGGTCGGTGCCGATCGGACGCACGACGGGTTCGCCGACGCCGAGGCCGTTGATGCGGTGGCTGATGATGTCGATCGCCTTTTGCAGCGACTGCTGCTGCACGGCTTCCGGCTGGCCCTGGAAGGCGCGCGGATCGATCTGCAGGGTCACCTGCACGCCGCCCGCCAGGTCGAGACCGGGCTGCAGGTTGGCGTGGGAACGGCGCTCGAGTTCGCCGAGGAGGATCTCATTGCGCTTCTCGATATTGACCAGCGTGCTTTCCAGCGGGATATCCGGGAAATACTGGGTCAGATCGATGCGACGGTCCTTGCCGATCTGCAGCAGGGCCGAAAACGTGCTGACCGAGTTGCCCGTGCCGCGGGTCGCCGCCGAGCGGGCCTGGGCTTCGTCGAGCAGCTTGATGAATTCGGCCTGGTGAGCGGTGACGTGGGTGCGGGCGTAGGTTTCGAACGGGACGCTTTTCAACGGCACCAGCTCCGAGACCGCGTAAATCGCGATCACGAAGCTGAGGATCAGCTTCCACAGGTTATTCTTCAGCATTAGGGGTTGTTGTTAAATTACTTGTCCGACTCGTCGCTTCGCGACACGACCGAGGAGATAAAGCCCTTCCCCACCTCGATTTTCGTATTGTCGGCAATCTTGATCACGAACCGGTCCTCTTTGACGTTCGTGACCGTCCCAAAAATCCCGCCCGTCGTCACCACTTCGTCACCGGAGCGCAGGGCCGAGAGCATCGCCTCGTGCGCCTTCTGCTTCTTGCGCTGCGGCGCAATCATGAAAAAGTACATCGCAGCGAAAATGCACCCGAGCATCACCATCTGCAGCATTCCAGGGCTCATGCCCTGCTGGGTCGCGGCGCCCGCCGGGGCGGCGTCGACAGCTAGAATTGCGGAGCGCAGATCGAGGATTCCAAACATGGCGTGCATCGCTTCCTGAAAGATGTTGAAACGAAAGTTGAAAGGAACCATCTAACCAATTTTCCTCTCGCGAAAGCAAGCCCTTTGAAAAGCAAATCCGCATCCGCCTGGTCGGCGGCAAAGTCCGAAGAGCACTACGGTTTCAAACGTTGGGGTTCCGGTCATTTTGCCGTCGATTCCGAAGGCTTCGTCAATGTTCAACCGCTCGCCGACGGTCGTACGATCCGACTGCTCGATGTCGTTGACGAGGCGCTGGGCATGGGCCTGCGCGCGCCGATGGTCATCCGCTTCCAGGATCTGCTCCGCCACCGGGTCGTGCAGCTCAACGAGGCCTTCGCCAAGGCCATCCGCGAGGAAGGCTACAAAGGGAATTACCGCGGGGTGTTCCCGATCAAAGTAAATCAATTGCGGGAGGTGGTCGATGAGATCATCGCCGCCGGCAAGGACTTCAACTACGGCCTCGAAGCCGGCTCGAAGCCCGAACTGATGATCGCCTTGGCGATGCACGAAGGCGCCAACCGGCTGATCATCTGCAACGGGTACAAGGATCATGACTACATCCGGCTGGCCCTGCTGGGCCGCAAGCTCGGCAAAAAGATCATCCTGGTGGTCGAGCAGCTTTCGGAGCTCGACGATATCATCCGCCTTTCGGCGGAAACCGGCGTCAAACCCCTGATCGGCTTCCGCGCCAAGCTTCTCACCCGCGGCGAAGGCAAGTGGGCGATGTCCACCGGCGAAAACGCCAAATTCGGCCTCAATACCGCCGAAATTCTCTTCGCCTGCGAAAAGCTCAAGGCGGCGCGCCTGCAGCAGTGCCTGCGGCTCGTGCATTTTCACATCGGCTCGCAGGTCCCCAACATCATTACGATCAAGAACGCGGTGATCGAGGCGACCCGCTTCTACTGCCAGCTCTCGCGCATGGGCTTCCCGATGGGTTATCTGGACGTGGGCGGCGGCCTCGGCGTGGATTACGACGGGTCCCGGACCAATTTCGAGAGCTCGATGAACTACTCCCTCGAGGAGTATGCGCGCGACGTCGTCTTCAACATCCGTGAAATCTGCAAGGCCGCGGAAATCGCCGTGCCCGATATCGTCAGCGAGTCGGGACGCGCGGTGGTCGCGCCTCATTCGATGCTGGTGGTCGAGGTGTTCGAGCGGATCAACAAGCGCGAATCGCTCGGCGCGCAGCATCAGCCCAAGGTCAAGCACAAGGTCGTCACCGACCTCGAGGAAATGATCAAGAACCGCGGCAAGCTGGGCCGGCTGGAGCGTTTCCACGATGCGCTGCAGAAAAAGGAAGAGGCGTTTTCGCTGTTCAATCTGGGCTACCTCGATCTGGAAAACCGCGCCGCCGCCGAATCGATCTATTGGCAGATCTGCGAACAGATCGACAAGGAGGGGCGCAAGACCGGCTACCAGCCCGAGGAACTGCACGATCTCAGTTCGCTCCTGGCCGACCAGTACGTCTGCAACTTTTCGGTGTTCCAGTCGCTGCTCGACCACTGGGCCCTGAAGCAATTGTTCCCGGTCGCCCCCTTGCACCGGCTCAAGGAGAAGCCCTCGGTCAACGCCATCCTGGTCGACATCACCTGCGACTCCGACGGCAAGATCAGCAGCTTCATCGACCTGCAGGACGTGAAGGACTACATCACGCTCCACCCGCTGAACAGCAAGCCCTACTACCTGGGCATCTTCCTGACGGGCGCGTACCAGGACATCATGGGCGATCTGCACAATCTGTTCGGCCGCGTGAACGAGGTGCACGTGTTCTTGGAGGACGACGAGCCCAACGGTTTCTACATCGAAGAGGCGCTGAGCGGCAGCCGCATGGCGGACGTCATCGAAGGCGTTCAATACCAGCAGGAGGAGCTGTGCCGCCGCATGAAGGCGCAGATCGACCTAGCCACGCGCAAGGACCAGGTGAAGCCCCGCGAGGGCGTCCGGCTCCTCGAACTCTACGAGAGCCAGATGCTCAACAAGACGTACCTGAATATCGAGCGCGGTAGCCACAAACGGAAAAAAGCCGGCTCGTGATCGCAGCGCTGCTCTTCCTGGCCGCGGTAACTCCGACCGCGGCCCCCGCCCCTTCCGATTTTCCTTCCCCGGCCGCTTCGACGCCGGCGGCGGGAATTTCAGCGGCGGCTCTGCCCGATTCGCAGCGCGCCGCCGCTCCGGAAATACCGAAGGTGGGGCCGGACGCGTCGGCCGGAATGACGCTGGCGGATCTCGAAATTGACAACTACCGCCTGTGGATCGGCGCGGCGCCCGGCGCGATCGGCACGGGCCGTGACGACGTTCCGGCGCTGACTCGGTTTCAACCGCCGTCCGGCGTCGCCAACGGCACCGCGGTCATCGTCGTTCCCGGCGGCGCCTACCTGCATCTGTCCCGAAACCTGGAAGGGCGCGAAGTGGCCGATTGGTTCGCGTCGCGCGGTGTGACCGCATTCGTGCTGACGTACCGATTGGCGCCGCGCTATCTCTACCCCGCCCCGCTGCAGGACGCGGAACGCGCGGTGCGCTGGGTCCGCCAGTACGCGGCGCAATTTCACCTGCGAGCCGATCGCATCGGCATGATCGGTTTTTCCGCCGGCGGCCACCTGGCCGCGATGATGGGCACCACCGGCGGCAGCGGAAAGTCCGACGCGGCCGATCCGATCGACCGGCTGAGCAGCCGGCCGGATTTTCTGATTCTCGGCTATCCGTGGCTGAACGCCATGTCGCCGGACCGAAAGCACTTTCTGCACTCGTACGAAACCGAGCAGCACTTCGCGCCCGACAAGGCGCAAGCCTGGGAGCAGGCGTACGATCCGATCACGCGCGTCACCCACCACACCCCGCCGACCTTCATCTACATCACGGAGGACGACTCCACCGTCCCGGCGGACGCCTCGGTCGATTTCTACCGCGCGCTGATCGAAGCCCAAGTCCCCGCCGAGCTCCACATCTTCCGCCACGGCAAACACGGCACGGGCCTGGGCAAGGGCAACCTCGAGTTGGATCAGTGGCCCGGCCTCCTGGACAGCTGGATGCGCGGCGCGGGTTTTCTTCCGCCTGGGAATTAGTCCGCGATCCAACGGCCGTCAGCTGTAGCCGGGGCGCTGACCCCGGCACCTGCGACGCCGAAAGCGGAACCGCCGGGGTCAACGCCCCCGGCTACAGTGGGATAGGGGTAGGGACAGGAATGGAACCTGCCCCTCCCTCCGAACCGGACGTGCGGAACTACCGCATCCGGCTCTCCGGTTGAAGAGTGCCCGTTAAGGGACTGGAAGTGACGCGCGCCAGAGTTGCTCCAGGCTGA
>DASXYY010000040.1:0-57552 GCA_036502225.1 Opitutaceae bacterium | reverse complement strand
ACCCCGGCAGTGCGACGGCGAAAGCGGGACTGCCGGGGTCAGCGCCCCCGGCTACAATGCGGAGTTTTATTGGCGGTTGCGTCGAGAACGGGATTTGAGATAGAAAGAACAGCCAACTTTGCGCCGTGACGACTACGCTGGGAAGTTCACCGACTGCATCTGAATCGAATCCTCTCAACGGGGTGCGAGCGGCCATGGACCGCTCATGCGGCTACCTGTTTTCGCAGCAGCGCGCGGATGGTTGCTGGTGCGGCGAGCTGGAAGCCGATTCCATGCTGGAGTCCGACTACATTTACCTGCACGCGCTGCTGGGCACCGGCGACCCGGCCCGGCTGAAGGCCGCCCTGGACGAGATTTTGCGGGTTCAGAATCCGGAGGGAAGCTGGAGCCTGTTTCCGGGCGGCCCCGGCAATATCTCCCTGGCCGTCAAATGCTACTGGGCCTGCAAGTTCATGGGACTGAGCGCCGAGGACCCGCGCCTGGTCAGGACCCGGGAGTGGGTGCTGAACCATGGCGGCGTGGTGGCGGTCAACACGTTCACGAAACTCTACCTGTGTTCGATCGGCCAGTACGACTACGATGCGGCGCCGGCCATTCCTCCGGAGATCATCCTGTTTCCGCGCTGGTTCTATTTTAACATTTACGAGATCTCCTCGTGGTCGCGGCTGATTCTCGTTCCCTTGGCGATTATTTACGCCAAGCGGCCGTTCCGGCAGCTGCCGCCGGAACAGGGCATCGACGAGCTGTTTGTCGGAGGAAAAAAGAACGCCGAGATGCGATTGCGGATTAATCGGCGCAAGTTGATCTCGTGGCGGAATTTTTTCATCGGCGTTGACCGTTTCATGCACGGGATGGAAAAGCTCGGCGTTCGGCCGCTGCGGAAACGGGCGCTGAAGAAGTGCGAGCAGTGGATGCTCGATCGCCTCGAGCGGTCGGACGGATTGGGGGCGATTTTCCCGTCGATGCTCAACGCGATCGTGGCCATGCGCTGCCTGGGCTACGAGGAGAGCCATCCGCAGGTCGTTCGCGCTCGCGAGGAATTCGAGAAGCTGGCGATCGTCGATCCCGGCAGTCACGCCCCATTCCGGGTGCAGCCGGCGGTGTCGCCGGTCTGGGATACGGCGCAGGCCATTTGCGCATTGAGGCAGGCCGGAATTCCCCGGAACGACCCGCGCCTGGTGCGTGCGACCGAATGGCTGTTGTCCAAGGAGGTTCGCCGCAAGGGCGATTGGGCGGTGCTGACTCCCGAACCCGAGCCCGGCGGCTGGTATTTCGAGTTTGCGAACGAGTTTTATCCCGACACCGACGATACCGCACAGGTGCTGCTCGCTCTGGGTCAGGTCGACACCGCGCGGCCCGAAGCGCAACGGGCGGCGGTCCAGCGCGCGATCAAATGGGAATTCGCCATGCAGTGCCGTGAAGGGGGCTGGGGCAGCTTTGATCGGGACTGCACCAAGATGATTTTCGAGAACATCCCGTTCGCCGACCACAACGCGATGCTCGATCCCCCCACGGTCGACATCACGGGGCGCATGCTCGAAATGCTGGCGGCGGAAGGCTACACGGCGGCGGACCCGCGCGTCCGCGCGGCGATCGATTTTACCTTCAAGGAGCAGGAAGCCGACGGAAGCTGGTTCGGACGCTGGGGGACGAACTACGTGTACGGCACTTTCCTCGTCTTGCGCGGCCTGGTGGCGGTCGGGATCGACCCCACGGATCCCCGAATCCAAAAGGCGACCCGATGGCTGCAGGGCGTGCAAAATGCCGATGGAGGTTGGGGCGAGACGTGCGGAAGCTACGAGGACAAGTCGATCAAGGCGATCGGCTCCAGCACGCCTTCCCAGACCGCCTGGGGCGTCTTGGCGCTCGTCGCTGCCGGCCTGGAAACGTCACCCCATGCGTCGCAGGGGGTCCGCTGGCTCCTTTCCCGGCAGGAGGCGGACGGCAGTTGGGATGAGTCGACGGGCAAAGGAAAAGAGCGACAAGCGCTTTACACCGCTTGCGGATTTCCAAAGGTGTTTTACTTGGCGTATCACCTTTATCGGCAATATTTCCCTTTGTTGGCCCTTGCCGCCTACCGGCAGGCCCTAGAAGCCACTCCCTAACATGGCCATTCCAATCTCCCAGATGTGGACCGTCGCGAGCTACGTTCTCAAGAACAAGCTGAGCGGCAACAATCGTTACCCGTTGGTATTGATGCTGGAACCGCTTTTCCGGTGCAATCTGGCGTGTGCGGGCTGCGGCAAGGTCCAATACCCGGCCCACGTGCTGAAACGTCGTTTGACTCCCGAGCAGTGCTTTGCGGCGGTCGAGGAGTGCGGGGCCCCCCTGGTCTCGATTCCCGGTGGCGAGCCCCTGCTGCACCCGGAAATCGTCGAAATCGTCAACGGGCTGATTGCCCGCAAGAAATACATCTATCTTTGCACGAATGCGCTCGTGCTGAAAAAGCGCCTTCCGGAATTCACGCCGTCCAAGTACCTGACCTTTTCGGTGCATCTGGATGGCCAGCGGGAACACCACGATATGTCCGTATGCCGCGAGGGCGGATATGATCTCGCCGTCGAGGGCATCAAGGAGGCGGTCAAGCGCGGTTTCCGCGTGACGACGAACGCGACGTTCTTCGACGGGGCCAACCCGCAATCGATTCGGTCGTTCTTCGACGAGGTGATGGATATGGGGGTCGAAGGGATCGTACTCTCGCCGGGCTACAGCTACGAAAAGGCGCCTGACCAGAACCATTTCATGGGCCGCGCCCGTTCGCGCCGCCTGTTTCAGGAGGTGCTGTCGAACCGCAAGCGCAGCTGGAAGTTCAACATGTCGCCGCTCTTCCTGGAGTTCCTCATGGGCAAGCGCAGCTACGAATGCACACCCTGGGGCTCGCCGGCCTACAATATCTTTGGATGGCAGCGCCCCTGCTATCTCCTGCAGGACGGCTATGCCGATAGCTGGAAGGAGCTGCTCGCGACGACGAAGTGGGAGGAATACGGCGCGGCCAGCGGCAATCCCAAGTGTGCGAACTGCATGGTGAGCTGCGGCTACGAGCCCACGGCCGTCATGGACGGTTTCACCACGCTCAAGGGTTTCGCGGGCATGGTGGCGGGCACGTTTCGCAGCTACAAGACCCCGCCGTCTACTCCGCCTCCAGCTACGCCCCTGCCCCATCCCGCTCAGGAGGCCGTCTCGTGAACACCGAAGCCACCCGGCTGACGCGTGAGGAGGTCGAGACGCTCGAGCTCGCGCCCGGCACGCAGGTGAAGCAATTGCAGGGCTGGGTGCCGGCGCTGGCGTCCGAAACGGAAATCCGCGATGCGCTCGACAAGGCGTTCGACTATCGCGGCGATGTGACGCTCGTCTTGAAGAGTGGTGAGCGGGTCGAGGCTTATGTTTTCGATCGGAATGCCGGGCCCTCGCTGGCCCAGTCGTACGTGCGTTATTTCCGGGCGGACTCGGCCGACAAGCTGAAGGCGGCCTTTTCGGATATCGCCGGACTGGAGTTCACCGGCAAGGACTGCGCCGCGGGCAAGCATTGGGAGGACTGGGTTCGGAAATACAACGAGCGCAAGGCCGCCGGCGAAACCGGCATCGCGCTCCATCCGGAGAAGCTGGATTAGACTCCTCGTCACAGGCGCGACGGGTTTCGTCGGGCGCCACGTGGCCGAGGTGCTCGCGGGCGAAGGCGCGCAATTGCGGCTCCTAGTCCGTTCCAGCAGCGATCCGAAGCGAATCGCCGGATTGCCCGGCGAAACGGTGATCGGCGATCTGACGCGCCCGGAAACGCTCCGGGCGGCCGTGGCCGGCTGCGAAGGCGTGGTCCACGTGGCGGCCGACTATCGCCTTTGGATTCCCGATCCGGCGGCGATGCTGCGCGCCAACGTCGATGGCACCCGTGAACTGCTGCGCGCCGCGCGCGAGGCGGGTGTGCGGCGGTTCGTCTATACCTCCAGCGTCGCGACCATGGGCTTCAAATCCGACGGCACGATCGTCGACGAGGAGACTCCGGTGGGTGCCGCGGACATGGTGGGCCACTACAAGCGGTCCAAGTTTTTGGCGGAACAGGAGGCCATGGCCGCCGCGAAAGCCGGGCAGGACGTGATCATCCTCAACCCGACGACGCCGGTCGGACCCGGCGATTCCAAGCCGACTCCGACCGGCCGCATCATCGTGGATTTCCTCAACCGGAAGTTTCCGGCCTACGTCGACACCGGCCTCAATCTCGTCGACGTGGGGCAGATCGCGCGCCTCCACGCGCTGGCCTTCACCCGGGGTACGCCGGGCCGCCGCTACATCCTCGGGGGGGAGAACCTCACCCTGAAACAGATTCTCGATCGATTGGGGGAGCTTTCGGGCCTGCCGTCGCCCCAAATCCGGATTCCCCACGCGGTCGCCAGTCTCTATGCCACGTGGGCGGAAATGGGCGCCAAGTTCACGGGCAAGGAACCGCGCGCGACCCGCGAAGAGGTGCGCATGGGCCGGAAAAAAATGTGGGCCTCGAGCGCCCGCGCGCAACAGGAACTTGGATACGTCCCCCTGCCGGTGACCGATTCCCTGCGCCGAGCCATCGATTGGTTCCGCGTCCACGGCTACGTCCAATCGTCATGAGGCACGGAATCATCGTCGCCGCCCTGGCCGGAGAGCTCCGCCCCCTCGTGCGCGGCTGGACCCACACGACGCGCGGGGGCGCCGCCCTCTGGCAGCGCCCTCCGGCTCCCGGCACCGACTGGACCTGGACCGCCGCGTGCGCCGGCATCGGCCGCGCCCCCGCCTTGCGGGCCCTCGCCGCCGCCGAGGCGGCGGGTGGTCCCGCTCACCGCATTATCTCCGCCGGCTTCGCCGGAGCGCTCTCGGTCCAGCATGCTCCCGGCGAGACCTTTGAGGTTTCGGAAGTGATCGATGCTTCGACCGGAGAAAGATTCAAATGCGCTCGCTGGGGCGCCCCCGGCTACAGCGACGTCAAACGCCGAACGGCCGCGATTGGCGCAAAGGCGGTGCTGGCGACGGTCGATCGGATCGCGGACTCCGCCGAAAAGTCGCGTCTCGCCGCCGACTTGCAGACCGACCTCGTCGATATGGAGGCGGCCGCCTTGGCCCAGATTGCCCAGGTCCGCGGCGTCGCTTTTTCGTGCTTCAAGGGCATAAGCGACGGTCCGGCCGATCGGATACCGACGAATCCGTCCTTCGTGGATCCGAATGGCCGCCTGCGCTACGGTCATCTGATCGCGTATGCCGTTTTGCACCCTTCCCAGTGGGTCAACCTGGTGCGAATCGGCCAAAACAGCGGAAAAGCTGCTCGCGGCTTGAAGACTGCCCTGCAGGCGGTAATGGATGACGCGTCATGACGGAGCGGTTCAGCACTCAAACCGACGATCCGGTGGAAAGGGGCTGGGCCGCCCTTCCTCCTTCGTATCGCATTCCGGCGCAGGCGCCGAGCCTGGCGGAAGCCAAGGTTTTTTGCGACCGGCTTGCTCGCTCCCACTACGAAAACTTTCACGTGGCGACCTGGCTGCTGCCCAAGCCGCTGCGTCCTCATTTTTCGTCGATCTACGCCTACTGCCGGATTTCCGACGACCTGGGTGACGAGGTGAAGGATTCGCAGGCCGCCCTCGCGCTCCTCGACGTGTGGGAGAATGAGCTCAATGCCTGTTACGCCGGCCGCGCGAAGCACCCCGTGTTTGTGGCGCTCGCGGAGTCGATCCACGCCTGCCAGATCCCCAAGGAGCCCTTTGCCGACCTGCTCACCGCGTTCCGGCGGGACCAGACGGTGCATCGTTACGAGACGGTCGAGGACGTGCTCGGCTATTGCCGGTATTCCGCGAATCCGGTGGGGCGGCTGGTGCTTTATGCGTGCGGTCTGGCCACCGAAGAGCGCTTTCGCTGGTCCGACGCGACGTGCTCGGCGCTCCAGCTCGCGAATTTCTGGCAGGACGTGGGCCGCGATTACGACCTCGGCCGAATCTATCTTCCGCTTGAGGACATGCGGCGCCAGGGAGTGGAAGAGCGCGCGATCGCCGAGCGGCGGGCCACGCCGGAGTTTCGGGCGCTGCTCCGCCAGCAGGTGGGATTCACGCGCGCGATGTTCAAGGTCGGACGGCAGCTCATTCCCACCGTTCCGTTTTCGCTGGCGGTCGATCTGGAGCTGTTCAGCCGCGGCGGCGAAGCCGTGCTGCAGGCCATCGAAAAGCAGGACTACGATGTGCTCGCGCGCCGGCCCGTGATCACCAAAAGCCGAAAGGCGATGCTGCTTTTGGAAACGCTGGGCGCGCGGATCCTGGGACGCAAATGACCGAACTCGACCAGGCCTATGCGGAGTGCCGGACGATCGCGAAGCGCGAAGCGAAGAACTTCTACTATGCCTTTGTCGCGCTGCCCGCGGCGCGGAGGGATGCCATTTGCGCGGTCTATGCATTCATGCGGCAGGCCGACGACATTGCCGACGACGAGACCCTGTCTCGCGACCGGCGAAAGGAAAGACTGGCGGCTTGGGTCAACGAATGGAAGCAGTACGTAGAAGCGTCCCCGCCGCTTGATCCATCCGAACTGAGGCGGCGGGCCGCCGCTTCCACTGTCCAGGCGGCCACCTTCCGCGCCCTCAAGGACGCCATCGCCCGCTTTCACATTCCGCTCCACCTGCTCGACCAGCTCATCGCCGGCGTGGCGATGGATTTGGAGGTCGAAGCCGCCGGGCCGCAGACGTACGCCACCTTCAAGGATCTTTACGGCTATTGCTACCTGGTCGCCTCGGTGGTCGGGCTGATCTGCATCCGAATTTTTGGCTACCGGGATGCCGGGGCGGAAAAGCTCGCCGAGGAAACCGGCATCGCCTTTCAACTCACCAACATCCTGCGCGACGTGGCGGAAGACGCGGAGCGCGGCCGGCTCTACCTTCCCCTCGATCTGACGGGCGCCCACGGGGTTCCCCCGGACGCGCTCTTGCGCCACCGGATGGGCCAGCCCCCGTCCCCCGCGGAGCGCGCGCTGCTGGCCGACATCGGAGCGCGCGCGGAAAACTACTATGCGTCCGCTCGCAAGCTGCTTCCGATGATCGACCGTGAAAGCCGGCCCGCGCTGTGGGTGCTGATTTCGATCTATCATCGGCTGCTGCAGCGGATACGGCGGGCGGATTACGACGTCTTCTCGCGCCGCGCAAGCGTGCCCAAGGCGCAAAAGGTCGGCATCCTTCTGCTGGGTCAGGCGCAGATGGCCCTGGCCCGCGGGCTCTCGTGGGGCTGAGCGTGCAGGCCGGCCCGAGCGTCACGGTGGTCGGAGGAGGCGTGGCGGGCCTGAGCGCCGCCTGTGCGTTGGCCGAGGTGGGATTGACCGTGCGCCTCCTTGAACGACGCCCCTATTTGGGCGGGAGAGCCTATTCGTTTCGGCACCCGGGCTCCGGCGAGCTGATCGACAACTGCCAGCATGTCGTGTTCGGGTGCTGCACGAATGTGATGGGATTTTATCGCCGAGCGGGGGTCGATCGGCAGATCGCATGGACGGACCGGATCACGATGATCGAGCCGGGCGGCCGCCGCTCGGTGCTGGGGAGCGGGCGGCTGCCGGCGCCGCTGCACGGAATGCCTCGTTTTTTGGCCGCCTCGGCATTTGATTGGCGCGACAAGCTCGCGTTGGCCCGCGGGCTGGGGGCGATGATGCGGGGAGTGCCGAGCGGCACCTCGGAGACGCTCGCGCAATGGCTGAGGAGGCATCGCCAGACGCCGCGCGCGATCGAACGGTTCTGGCGGCTGGTGATCGCAAGCGCGCTCAATGCGGAGCCGGAAAATATCGGGGCCGACTATG
The DNA here is from genome assembly GCA_036502225.1 of Opitutaceae bacterium. Lineage (GTDB taxonomy): Bacteria > Verrucomicrobiota > Verrucomicrobiia > Opitutales > Opitutaceae > Palsa-1447. Next base: position 49,767 of record DASXYY010000040.1, on the reverse strand, counting down.
CGGCGATGGTGATCCGGGAGCTTTTTGTCCGTTCGCCGGAGGCGGGCCGGATGGGAATGAGCCGGGTGCCGCTCGGTGAATTGTACCGCGGGGTGCAGGAGTTTTTGAAGGGCAAGGGTGCGATGGTGCAGCTCAATACGGCGGTGGAGGGCGCGGAATGGGATCACTTGAAACAAAAATGGATTGTCCGGCTGGCTGGAAGGGCCAGTGGAAGCGGCGGCCCGCCGCTTCAGAGGGATGAGAAAAGCGGCGGGGACGCCGCTTCCACGGTGCTTCGCGGCGAAACGGTGACTTCGGATTTCCTGGTATTGGCGCTGCCCTTCGAGGCGCTGGGCAAGTTGCTGCCCCACCTGCCGCCCGGCGGCGAGCCGCTGGCTGCCCAGATTTCGCGCCACGAGCATTGGCCGATCCTCAGCGTCCATCTCTGGTTCGATCGAATCATCACCGATCTCGAACATGCAGTGCTCCTCGAGGGCGAATTTCACTGGCTCTATCACAAGACCCGCCTGCAGCCCGGACGTCCGCAGGACCGCAGTTACGTCGAACTGGTGGTGAGCGCCGCGCGCTCGTTCTCCGCGGTGCCGGCCGAGGAAATCGTGGCGCGCGCGCTGCGCGCGTTGCCGCGCTATTTTCCCGCCGCGGCCGCGGCCAAACTCCTGGATTCCTCGGTCGTCAAGGAACAGAAGGCGACCTTTGGCGTGCCTCCGGAAATCGATTCCGCCCGGCCTCCAGCCGCTGCTCCCTGGCCCAACGCGTTCCTGGCCGGGGACTGGATTCGGACCGGCTGGCCGTCCACCATGGAAAGCGCCGCCCGGTCCGGGCACTTGGCCGCCGAAGCCGTTTTACGCAAAACTGGAAATGTCAAGAAGTTGCTAGAACAAGATTTACCTTCACGAGGGCTCTTGATTTTTCGAACCCGGTGATACACTAGGCGTTCTCTATGTCCGAGACGCACACACCACAGACGTTCGAGTTCCAGGCCGAGATCAAGCAGCTGTTGGATATTGTCATCCACTCGCTCTATACGGAGAAGGAAATCTTCGTCCGCGAGTTGGTATCCAACGCTTCCGACGCGTTGGAAAAGCTACGACATCTGCAGCTTACGCAAAAAGAGATCTTCGACGATCGACTCGACCTCGAGATCAACCTGACCACGGACGACAAGGCGAAGACGCTGACCCTCCAGGATTATGGCGTGGGCATGACCCGCGCCGAACTGGTCGAGAATCTGGGAACGATCGCCCATTCCGGCTCGAAGGCCTTCTTGAAGGCGCTGGGCGAAAACGACCAAAAGAACGCGGGGCTCATCGGCCAATTCGGCGTTGGGTTTTACGCGGCTTTCATGGTGGCCAAGCAAGTGCGCGTCTACACGCACTCCTGGCAAAAGGACGAGGAGGGCCAGGTTTGGACCAGCGATGGGGCGGGCAGCTACTCCATCGAAACCTCCGCGGGCGAACGCCGGGGCACCAAGATTGTCATCGAGCTCAAGGACGATTGCGGCGAATTCAGCCAGGAATGGCGGATCAAGGAAGTGCTGGAGCGCTACAGCGCGTTTGTCTCCTTCCCGATCAACCTCAACGGCAAGCGCGTCAATACGGTGCAGGCGCTCTGGCTGCGCAATCGCAACGAGATCAAGGACGAGGAGTACAACGAGTTTTACAAATTTCAGGCGCACACGAGCGAGGAGCCGCGGCTGAGGCTGCATTTCAGCGCGGACGCCCCGCTGGCGATCAATGCCCTGCTGTTTGTGCCCAAGGAAAACACGGAGAAGCTCGGGATGGCGCGGCTGGAGCCCGCGGTCTCGCTCTACTGCCGAAAGGTCCTCATCGACGCCAAGCCGAAGGATCTCCTGCCGGAATGGCTGCGCTTCCTCAAGGGCGTCGTCGACAGCGAGGATCTGCCCCTGAACATCTCGCGCGAAACGATGCAGGATCGCTCGCTGATCGAGAAGCTGAACAAGGTCATCACGAAGCGCTTTCTCAAATTCCTGGACGAGGAGGCAAAGAACCGCCCGGACGGCTACGCCGAATTCTACCGGGAATTCGGAGTGTTTCTCAAGGAGGGCGCCGCGCTCGACTTCACCCACAAGGAGCAGCTCGTGAAGCTCCTGCGCTTTGAGTCCTCGCTGACCGAGAAAGGCAAGACGACGTCGCTCGCCGATTACGTTTCCCGCCTGACCGGCGACCAGAAGGAGATCTATTACCTGATCGGCGCCAATCGCGCGGCCATCGAAGCAGGCCCCTACGTGGAAGGCTTCAAGGCGCGGAACATCGAGGTGCTGTTCTGTTACGAGGCCGTCGACGAGTACGTCATGAACCACGTGCGCGAATTCGAGGGCAAAAAGCTGATGGCGGCCGATCACGCCGACGTGAAGCTTTCGGACCTGCCGCAGGCCGGCGAAGCGCTTTCGGCCGATGAGATTCGCGATCTGGTCAAATTCCTCACGGAAAACCTGGGCGAACGCGTCGCGGAAGTGAAGGCGAGCGAACGCCTGGTCGATTCGCCGGCGCTCGCCCTCAATGCGGACAAGTTCATGTCTCCCCACTTGCGCCGAATGATGAAGGCGATGCAGCGCGAGGGGGCCGACAGCCCGCTGCGCGTGAATCTGGAGATCAATCCGCGCCATGCGGTGATCAAGCGCCTGGCCGCGACGTCGCACACCGACCCGGAAAAGGCCAAGCTGATCGGCGCGCAGATCCTCGACAACGCCCTGATCTCCGCCGGTCTGCTGGAGGACACGACGCAGATGGTCCAGCGGCTTTACAAGCTGCTGGAGACCGTCTAGCTTACATTCGCGTGACAATCGGTCCCGAAAGCGGCGAGGAGCTGCGCAATCTCTACGAAAGCTCGCGGCTGCCCGCCGTGTTTCTGGACGGCGGCTGCCGCGTCCGCAGCTTTTCGTCCGAATTCGGCCGCTTGTTCAACCTGGGCGACCGGGATCGGTGGCGCATGTTCTGGGAAGCCGCGCCCGAATTCCGTCCGGAACTGGGCTGGGCGCAGCGGCTGGAAACGGCCATGACGACGGGGCTTCGATGCGAGGCGCCGCTGGAGCTCATTCGCACCGGCCAGACCTTCCTGGTCGCGGCCACCGGCTATCGCACCAACGCGGGCAAGCTCGACGGCGCGGTGCTGACCTTCACCGACGTCACGGAGGTCAAGCTGGCCCGCCGGGATCACAGCCAGCTGGCCGCCATCGTCCACAGTTCGGACGAGGCGATCGTGAGCCTGGATCTCGAGGGCATCGTGCAAAGCTGGAATCCGGGCGCCGAGCGGCTTTTCGGCTGGAGCGGTGAAGAGATCCTGGGGCGTCCGGTTTCGGTGCTCGTGCCGCCGGAAAAGGCCGCCGAGCAGGCCGACATCCTGCTGCGGCTGCGGCGCGGGGACCGCGTTCCGTCGACCGACACCCTTCGCCTGCGCAAGGACGGCTCGGTGCTTGAAGTGGCGGTGACCCTTTCTCCGATTGTCGGCATCGCCGGTTCGGTGGTCGGCTCGGCCCTGGTCGCCCGCGATATCGCCGAACGCAAACGGGCCCAGCGCGACCTGGAGGAGCGGGTGCGGGAGCGATCCGCGGAATTGGTGGAGATCAATCAGCAGCTCGAGGCGTTCGTCTATTCGATCGCGCACGATCTGCGGGCGCCTCTGCGGACGATGTCTTCCTTCGCGGAGCTTCTGCTGGAGGAATTCGGCGCGACCCTGGACCCGGTGGCGCGCGACTACTCGGAGCGGATCGCCCGCGGGGCCGAGAACATGGACCGCCTGCTCATCGACCTGCTCAGCTATGGGCGGGTGGCGCGCGCCCAACTCGAGCTCAAGCCCGTGCCGCTCGACGAGGCGTGGCAATTCGCGCTGACGCAGCACGAGGACCAGATCCGAACGTCGGCGGCCCGGATTCGCGCCAGCGAGGCGCTCCCGAAGGTGCTCGCGCACGAGGCCACTTTGGGCCAAATGTTGGCCCACTTGCTCGGCAACGCGCTCAAATTCACCGCGGCGGGGGCGGCGCCCGATGTGACCGTGTCGGTCGAGCGGCGGGGCGAACGGGTGCGCGTGTGGATTGCCGATCAGGGCATCGGCATCCCCTCGCAATACCACGACCGCATCTTCAAGATGTTCGAGCGCCTGCGTCCCCGCGAATACGGCGGCACCGGCGTGGGCCTGGCAATTGTGCAGAAGGGGGCCGAGCGGATGGGCGGGACCGCAGGGGTCGAGTCCGAGGAGGGACGCGGCAGTCGGTTCTGGCTGGAGCTTGTGCCCGCCTGAATTTTATGCCGACCCTTTTACTGGTGGAGGACAGCGAAGACGACGTGTTCCTGATGCAGCGCGCCTTTCTAAAGGCGCAGCTCAACCATCCGCTGAAGATCACCACCGACGGGAGCGAAGCGATGGCGATCCTGGCGGACGAGAGCCAGCCGCTGCCGGCGCTGGTGCTGCTGGATCTGAATCTGCCCATCCATAGCGGGCTGGATATTTTGCGCTGGATTCGCGCCCAGCCGCGGCTGAAGGACCTGCCGGTCTACGTTTACAGCGCCTCGATTCGGACGCAGGACGCCGAACGGGCGAAGGAGGCGGGCGCGACGGAGTATTTGGTCAAGCCGGCGGGGACCGATGAGCTGGTGAAGATGGCCGCGCGGCTCAAGGCGCTGCTGGGATAAGCGGGTGGAGCGTGTCGTCCCGACGCGCTTTTCCGCTTTCGACGTCGCACCCCTAGCGCATGGGGACCATGCGCTCCACCCTTTAACGCGTGCTCATCACCGCCGACAAGCGCCGCCGCAAAGCCGGCCCCACACTTTGCAGTTCCGCCAAGTGCGCCCGTGACAGGCGCGCGATGATCTGATTGCCGGCGGCCGTAAGCCGGAGCCGAACGCAGCGATGATCCTTTTGATCGGCCTCGCGTCGGAGCAGCCCGCGGCGGGATAGCCGGTCGACCAGCCCCACGGCGCTATTATGACGCATTTGCAGCCGCTCCGCGAGCAGGCTGATGGTCGGAGGCGGCGATTGGCGCCATCCCTTGACCACCAGCAGCGCCTGGTGCTGCCGCGGTTCCAGCCCGAGTTCGCGGGCCGCCCCCGTGCTAAACGCCAGAAAACGTGCAATTGCGTAGCGAAACTCCGCCAACGCCTCGTGTTGCTCCGGTGACATCAAAACAGATTTGTCGTAATACGATATTTTTGTTTTGTTGGGGCAAGCATGAAACCGAACGCAGCCACGAACGAGGTCCGGGAGCGAATGATCCTGATGTCGCTGCTCGGCGCGGCCGTCGGCGTGGCGGCCGCGGTCCTGGCCTTTTTGCTTTACCGGCTGATCGAGCTGATCACCAACATCGTGTTTTTCCATCGGTTCACCGTGAATCAGGTGGTCATCTCGACCGTCCATGTCGGCATCTGGATTGTGATTATTCCCGCCGTGGGCGGCCTGATCATCGGGGTGATGGCCAAATACGGCTCCACGAAGATCCGCGGGCACGGGATCCCCGAAGCGATGGAGGCGGTGCTGTTCAACCGCAGCCGCATCGAGCCGCGCGTGGCGATCCTGAAACCGATTTCCGCCGCGATCGCCATCGGCACCGGCGGTCCGTTCGGAGCGGAGGGCCCGATCATCCAGACGGGCGGAGCGGTCGGTTCGGTGCTGGCGCAATGGCTCAAGCTGTCGGCCAACGAGACGAAGACCCTGCTGGCGGCCGGCGCGGGCGCCGGCATGGCGGCCACGTTCAGCACCCCGCTCGCCGGGGTGATTCTGGCGGTCGAACTGCTGCTCTTCGAATACAAGCCGCGTTCGTTCATTCCGCTGGTGGTGGCGACGACGCTGGCCACGACCGTCCGCTTTCTGCTGCTGGGACCGGGCGCGATGTTCGCGGTCGGCGATCCGAATTTCGGCGTCAGCCGGGCGGCCGCGGTTTATCCCTGGTACATCGTCCTGGGCATCGGGGCGGGACTCTGCGCGGTCGGCTTCAGCAAGGCGCTGTACTGGGTGGAGGACCAATATGAGCGCCTGCCGATTTCGCAGTTCTGGTGGCCGGCCTTGGGCGGATTGGGGCTGGGCGTCATCGGCTTGTTCGCGCCGCGCGTGCTGGGCGTCGGGTACGAGACCATTTCCGACATTCTCAACGACCGGCTGACGTGGACGATTCTTCTGCTGGTCATCGTGGCCAAGCCGGCGGCGCTGCTCGTTTCCCTCGGGTCGGGGACCTCCGGCGGCTTGCTCGCGCCGATGTTCATGACCGGAGCCGCGCTGGGCTGCGGATTTGCCCACCTGGTCAATCACTTCGTTCCCGGGTCGGTGCTTTCGCCAAGCGCCTGCGCGCTGGTTGCGATGGCGGCATTTTTCGGAGCAGCGGCTCGGGCGCCCTTTACGTTCATCGTCTTCGTCTTCGAGCTGACGCGAAACTACAACTCGATTCTGCCTCTCATGCTGGTCGTCGCGGTCGCGGAGATTGTGACCCTCATCTTCATGAAGAAGTCGACGATCATGACGGAAAAGCTGATCCGCCGCGGACGGCTCGTGAATCAAGACTACGAAGCGGACGTATTCCAGCGGATCACGGTCGGCCAGGTCATGGATTCCCATCCGGTCATATTGCCCGGCTCGATGCGCGTGTCGGAACTCTCGGTGCGACTGACGGCGGGAGAGTCGGAGCTGATCCGGCATCCGGCTTACAGCCTGGTCGACGAGAACAACCATTTGGTCGGCATCGTGACGCGCGGTGACCTCGTCAAGGCCTTTGCGAAGGATCCCAATGGCGCCGACACGTTGCTGGCGTCTGGCTCGCCCAATCCGACGACGACGTTTCCCGACGAACTGGTCAGCGACGCCTTGGAACGCATGCTGGCCCGCGGGTGCGGGCGGCTCCCGGTGGTCAGCCGCACGGATCCAACGCAGGTGGTCGGCTATTTTGGACGCTCCGCGGTGCTCGAGGCTCGCCTGCACGCGCGTTAACTCCGCTTCTTCCTATGGAATCGAAACCTCCGACGCATCCCAATTATCCGCCCCCGTGGGGCGAGGCCGGCGAAGACGGCATCTCCCGCGACGCGCTCAAGCGATTGGCGCTGCTGTCGGCGATCACCGCGGCCCTGGGCGCCGCGGTGGGCGTGGTCGCCTTTCTGCTCTTTCGGCTCATCGGGCTGATCACGAACCTGTGCTTCTACGGCCAGTGGTCGTTCGCCGAAAACGAGCCGACGACGGCCCATCTGGGAATTTGGGTGATCGTGATTCCCGCCATCGGCGGTTTGCTCGTCGGCCTGCTGGCCAAGTTCGGTTCTCCCAAAATCCGCGGCCATGGCATCGATGCCGTCATCGAAGCGGTGCTTTATAACCGCAGTCGGGTGGATCCGGAGATCGCCTTTCTCAAGCCGACTTCGTCGGCCTTTGTGATCGGCACCGGCGGCCCGTTCGGCGTGGAAGGCCCGATCATCCAGACCGGCGGCGCGGTCGGTTCCATCATCGGCCAGGCCATGCATCTGACCGCTTCCGAACGCAAGACGCTGCTGGCGGCCGGCGCGGCGGCCGGTTTGGCCGCCACGTTCAGCACGCCGATCGCCGCCGTGATTCTGGCGATCGAACTCATCTTGTTTGAGTACAAGCCGCGCTCGTTCATTCCCCTGGTCGTCGCGACCACCCTCGCCACGACCGTTCGCTTCCTGCTCATGGGCCGCGCTCCGATCGTGTCGCTGGGCGCGGTCGATTTTGGCTTCGTGGCCCAGATCCCCTGGTATCTGGCGCTCGGGGTGCTGGCTGGGTTCGCCGCCGCCGGCTTTGTGAAGGCTTTGGCCTGGTTTGAAGATGGCTTCGAACATGTCGGCGAAGCGCTCGGCATCGACGATATCTGGTGGCCGGCGCTCGGAGGCCTGATCCTGGGTTTGGTGGGCTATTTCGTTCCGCGCACCTTGGGCTCCGGCTATGGCACGATCGCTGATCTACTCAACGGCCGGCTGCCGCTGCTGGTGGTGGCGTTGATTCTGGTCTTCAAGCCGCTGGTGACCCTGATTGCGCTGGGTTCGCGCACCTCGGGCGGAACGCTGGCTCCCATGTTCATGACCGGGGCGGCCGTCGGCGGCGTATTCGCGTTCGCGGTGAATGCCCTATTTCCGGCGGCCCACCTATCGCCTGGCGCCTGCGCCGTGCTGGCGATGGCAGCCTTCTTTGGCACGGCGGCGCGGGCCCCGTTCGCCTTCATCATCTTCGCCTTCGAGATGGTGCGTTCGTACGACGCGATTCTGCCCCTCATGCTCGTCGTGGTCGTCGCCCACGGCATCGGTCTTGCGACCATGAAGCATTCGGTGATGACCCTGACGCTGAGCCGCAAGGGCCTCCGGGTGAATCAGGAATACGAGGCCGATGTGTTTCGGCATGTCACGGTGGGCTGGGTGATGGACGAAGAGCCGATCACGATTGGCGCCGATACCCAGGTTGCCGAGTTGTCCGCACGCATCGCGCGAGGAGAACCGGGGCTGCTCAAGCACCCGGCCTTTCCGCTCGTGGACAAGCAGAGCAAACTCGTTGGCATCGTTACGCGCGGCGACTTGGTGAAGGCGTTCGATCGGGATCCCAGCGGGCGCACGACCGTGCTCAAGGCCGGCACGGCCAATCCGGAAGTGGCGTATCCGGATGAATCGGTCGAGGCGGCCTTGTCGCGCATGTTGCGGCGGGGCTGCGGACGACTGCCCGTCGTCAGCCGCGACGATCCCGTCAAGGTGGTCGGATACATCGGCCGCGCCGCTGTGCTGAACGCGCGATTGGTGCGCATGGCGGAAGAGTACGAGCGCGAGCCGGGGTGGCTGGCGAAGTGGAAGCAGGGTTCGGCGCGAAGCTGAGCTACAGCCAACCAGGTTACCCGCCCAAGTAAGCCTCTTTCAACCGCGGGTGCGCGCGCAATTCCTTGCTCGCGCCCTCCAGGGCGATGCGGCCGGTCTCGAGCACGTAGGCGCGGCGGCTGACTTCCAACGCCAGATTGGCGTTTTGCTCCACGAGCAGAATCGCGATGCCCTGGGCGCGGTTGATCTCGGCGATCTTTTCGAAGATCGTCGCGATCAGGCGCGGCGCGATGCCGAGCGAGGGCTCGTCGAGCAGCAGAAACTTGGGGCGGCCCATAAGCGCCCGTCCGATGGCCAGCATCTGCTGTTCGCCGCCCGAGAGGGTGCCCGCGGTCTGGCGCAGGCGCTCTTTCAGCCGCGGAAAAATTCCGAGCACGTAGTCGCGCTGCGCGGCGATTTGGGCCGCGTCCCGCTGAAGATAGGCGCCCATCGCCAAATTCTCCTGCACGGTCAGGTTGGCGAAGACCATTCGCCCTTCGGGCACGTGGCCCAGGCCTCGGGCGACAATCTCATGGGGCGGGAGCGCGGTGATGTCCTGGCCGAGAAACTCGACCCGGCCCTGTCGCGGGCGCATCAAACCCGACACGGTGCGCAGCGTCGTGGTCTTCCCGGCGCCGTTGCCGCCGACGAGCGTCACGATTTCGCCCGCGTCGACATGAAGCGAAAGTCCCTGGACCGCATTGATCGCGCCGTAGGAGACGGACAGATCAGTTATGCGCAGCATTGGACGTGTCTCCCAGATAGGCCTCGATCACCTTGGGATCGCTTTGGATCGCGGCCGGAGGGCCCTCCGCGATCTTGATGCCGTAGTCGAGCACCGCGATGCGCTCGCACAGCCCCATGACCACCTTCATCGAATGCTCCACCAAAAGGATGGAGAGTTTGAACTCCTGGTGGATGCGCCGAATCAATCCCACCAGGTCATTCTTCTCGGCCGGGTTCATTCCGGCGGCCGGCTCATCGAGGAGCAGCAGCTTCGGCTCCGTGGCCAGGGCGCGCACGATTTCGAGCCGGCGCTGGTCGCCGTAGGGCAGGCTGGTGGCGAGGTCGTCGCGGTGCCCCGAAAGATGGAAAAGATCCAGCAGTTCATCGGCGCGGTGGGCGATCGCGGCCTCGTCGCGGCGGAATGCGCCCCCGCGCAGAAGCGCCTGCGCCGCCGGAGTGGCGCGGTGCAGGTTGCACGCGACCCGCACGTTGTCGAAGACGGAGAGCTGGCCGAACAGGCGGATATTCTGAAAAGTCCGGGCGATGCCCTTTGCGACGATTTCATCGGGCCGAAGGCCGGCCAAATCGCCGCCGTTGAAGGCCACGCGGCCTTCGGACGGCTGATAGACACCCGTGATGAGATTGAACACGGTCGTCTTGCCGGCGCCGTTGGGTCCGATCAGTCCGACGAGCGCGCCGTCGCCGACCGACAGATCGACGGCGCTGACGGCCGTGAGACCGCCAAAACGCATGGTCACTTTTTCGAGCGTCAGCATGCGCTTGCGCTGTAGCCGGGGGCGGTGGCCCCGGCTGTTCCGCTTTCGACATCGCCGGTGCCGGGGTCAGCGCCCCCGGCTACAGCACGCCGAGCGATCGAGATTCCGGTGATCATGAGGTGCGACGGCGGATTCGGAACAGGCCGTCCGGGCGAACGATCATCAGCACGATCAGGATCAACGAGTACAGGATCATGCGGTAGTCGGCGACCGGCCGCAGCACTTCGGGAAGCACGGTGAGAATGATCGCCGCGGCGACGACGCCGAGCGTGTTGCCCATGCCTCCCAGGATCACCATCACCACGATTTCGATGCTCTTGGTGAAATCGAAGCCGGCCGGGGAAATCGTGAGCTTGTCGTGGCCATACAATCCGCCGGCGACGCCGGCAAAGAACGCGCCCACGACGAACGCGATGATCTTGTACCGCGTGGTATTCAGTCCGATGGCGGCGGCGGCGATCTCGTCGTCCCGCACGGCCAGAAACCCGCGGCCATACGTCGAGTGAACCAGGCAGACCACCACGAAGATGGTCGCGGCCACCCAGGCGCCGACCCAAAAGATGTTCGTATCGGGCGGAAGCCCATTGAGCCCGAGCGCGCCGCCGAGGCTGTCGATGTTCTGAAAGATGACGCGGATGATTTCGCCAAAGCCCAGCGTCACCAGGGCGAGATAGTCGCCCCGCAGGCGTAGCGACGGCATCCCGACGAGAAATCCCGCCAGCGCGGCGACCACGCCACCGGCGAGCAGAGCGACAAAAAAGATGAGAGGAGTGGGCCAGTGCGGCGCGACAAAAAGCGTCAGCGCCGCCGAAACATAGGCGCCGACGGACATGAAGCCGGCGTGTCCGAGCGAGAACTGCCCGGTGTACCCGTTCACGAGATTCAGGGATACCGCCAGGATGACGTTGATCCCGATATTGGTCAGAATTTCGAGATAGTAGGGATCGATCGAGGGGGCCGCGGCCATCGCCGCGCCGGAGAGAGCCAGCCCACCGAGCAGGGCCCAATGCGGAGCCGGCAGCAGGAAACGGGGCCGCGGCTCCATCAGACTTTCTCGACGTTCATCCGGCCGAGCAGGCCGGACGGACGGAAGAGCAGGATCACAATGAGGATCGCGAATGCGAAGGCGTCCTTGCCGCTCGAAAGTGAGCTTCCGCCCACGAAGGTTTCCACAATGCCGAGCACCAATCCGCCGAGCGCCGCCCCGGGAATGCTGCCGATGCCGCCCAGCACGGCGGCGACAAACGCCTTGAGGCCGGGCATGACGCCCATCAAGGGATCGATGGCCGGATAGTTGGAGGCGTAAAGAATGCCGCCCGCGCCGGCCAGCGCCGATCCCAAGGCAAAGGTGAAGGAAATGATTCGGTTGTTGTTGACGCCGACCAGCGAAGCGGCGCGCGGGTTGAGCGAAACGGCGCGCATCGCGGTGCCGATGCGCGTGCGATAGATGATCGTTTGCAGCAGGACGATCAGCACGGCGGTGACGCCGATGACCAGCAACTGATCGCTGCTGACCGTGAGATGCCCCACGTTGAAGTCGCGGCGCGGGAACAGGGGAGGGAAATGACGGGGAGCCGCGCCGAAGAATTTTTGTCCGCTGTACTCCAGGAGCAGCGAGACGCCGATGGCGGTGATGAGGACGTTGAGCGTGGGCGCACTGCGCAGGGGCCGGTAGGCGAAACGCTCAATGGCCATCCCGAGCAGCGCCGTCCCCACCATCGCCATCCCCATGACCGCGAGGCCGCTCCCAATCGAATTGGAAGGCATGAATTGGCCGCCGTACCAGCCGATGAACGCTCCGGCCATGAACACGTCGGCATGCGCAAAATTAATGAAGCGCAGAACGCCATAGACCAGCGTGTAGCCGATCGCCAAGAGCGCGTAGATGGCTCCCAGTGAAATTCCGTTCAGCAGCTGTTGAAGAAATTCAATCAACTAGGGGGCGACGGTTTGCAGAAAGTGACTCTCGCCATGTTCGAGCTCGATGATCACCGCGGGCTTCACCGCATTGCGGTCCGGGCCGATCGTTGTCACTCCGGTGACCCCCGGGTAATTCTTGGTGGCCGCAATCGCGTCGCGCAGCGCCTGGGGATCCGTCGAGCCCGCGCGTTTGAGCGCGTCCACGAACACGCCGGCGCAATCGTAGCCCAAGGCCGCCATGGCGTCGGGCGTTTCGCCGTTCCAGCGCTTCTGGAAACGCTTGACGAAGCTTTGGACGTTCGGGGCCGTATTTTGGGGAGAATAGTGGGTGCTGTAGTAGCAGTTGTCGGCGGCGGCGCCGGCCAATTGCAGCATGATCGGCGACTCCCAGCCGTCGCCGCCCATCAGGGGGGCCGTGATGCCCAATTCCCGGGCCTGGGCGCAAATCAGTCCCACTTCGGAGTAGTATCCCGGCACAAAGATGCCCTGCACGTTGGCGGCCTTGATGGCGGTCAGTTCCGCGCGAAAATCCTTGTCGCCGTCGTTGTATTTTTCCTCGATGGGAATTTCGCCGCCATCGGCCCGAAACCGCTCCTCGAAATAATGCGCCAGTCCCGCGCTGTAGGGCGCGGTGGCGGACGAGAGCACGGCGACCCGATTCAGGTGCAGCTGATCGTGGGCGAATTTCGCCATCGCGGTGCCCTGGAACGGATCGATGAAGCAGACGCGGAAGATGTAGTCCCCTTTTTGGGTCACGGCCGGATTGGTGGAGCCCGGTGAAATCATCGGGATTTTTTCCTCCTGGCAAATGGGGGCGGCCTCGAGCGATCGCCCGCTGGCGATCTCGCCCAGGACGGCGACGACGTGGTCGCGCGAAATCAGCTTTTTGACGATCGTGATCGCCTCGCCATTCGTGGACCCGTCGTCTTCGACCACGAGGTGGATTTGCTTCCCGAGGGCGCCTCCGGTCGCATTGGCCTCTTCGATGCCCAGGATGAGCCCTTCGTTGGAGGACTGCCCGAAGGTCGCCTCCTTGCCCGTCAGCGACGCAAACTCGCCGACGACGATGGAGTTGGCGGGAGCCGAGGATTTCTGACGGCACCCCATCAGCGCCGCCCCCAGGGCGAGCGTGCCGAGCAGGGCGAGGCGATGAGACGAATGAACCATTTCCGAGCCCGCAGAAAACACGACTGACAGGCGCATTTCAACTCATCAATACTGGCGGGCTTGAACACCTTTGACCGACATCTGCTCCGCGAATGGCTGCAGATCCTGGAGGTGGTGCTGGCGGCGCTGCTCGGTCTGCTCTTGGTCCAAATCTGTTACGAGGACCTGCGTTCGATGCTGGATGCCGGCGCTCACCTGCCGGAAATGGCCCGCTACGTCGTCCTGACCCTGCCGAGTTTCTTCGCCGACGTGCTGCCGCTGGCACTGCTGATTTCGCTGCTGTTCACCCTCGGCAAGCTGCATCGGGCCAATGAGCTGACGGCGATGCGCGCGGCTGGAGTCGGTTTCGCCCGCCTGATGGCTCCGATTTGGGTCGTCGGAGCCCTCGCGTGCGGCGCGGTCTGGTGGCTCAACTCCACGCTCGTCCCGGCCTCGGTCGTGCAATCGGAGTCGTTTCGCAACGAAATCGAGTATCGCAAGGAGGCCAAGGCGCTGGCGGCGGACAAGGTGGGCGCCTCCTACGACGTGGCGTTCGACGAGCCTCGCGCCGGGCGGATGTGGTTCATCAATCGGTTCAGCCGGGGGACGGGACACGGCTATGGCGTATCCGTCACCGAAACCCACGGAACGCCGTTTGCTTCCCGGCAGATCTGGGCGGCGGAAGCCTGGCCGGATGCGGACGGAACGGGTTGGACGTTTGAGCGCGGACGCCTGGTTACGTTCGATCCCGACACGGGAGAGCAGAAGGGGAGCGATCCTTTCAAGCGGTGGAACGAACCGGCTTTTCACGAGGACCCGAACCTGATGCTGCTGCTGCGCGAGCGCGTGGACGACCTTTCGATCTTCGATACCCAGCGGGTCATGGACTACTTTGCCATTCAGAACCCGCCTCAGGCGGTGCCGTACACGATCCGCTATTATTCGATCATCGCCGAGACCCTCGGGCCGCTGATTGTCATCCTGATCGCCATCCCATTTGCCGTGACTGGCGTTCGCGTGAATCCCGCGGTGGGAGTCGCCAAGTCGATGGGACTCTTTTGCATTTATTATCTGCTGGAAGCGCTCTGCGGTGGCGCGGCCAACAAGGGGCTGCTCGATCCGCAATTGGCCGCCTGGCTGCCGAACGTGGCCATGGGTGGGATAGGAATTTGGCTATTTGCCAGAATTCGATAAGCTAATAGGCCTGCATTTAGTGTAAACCTGGCGGGGGTGTAGGCGTCATAACCAGTGCCTATGAAAACAACGCTCTTCACTCTCGGCGCCGTGGCCGCATTTGCGGGCGCCTCTTTGGCTTTCGGCCAGACCACCACCACCACTACCTCGAGCAACTATTCCCCGACGTCCGGGCCCAACGCGAACTTGTCGACGCCTCCGCCTCCGCCCCCGCAGTACCAGGGGACCTACTCTGGACAGACGGTTGCGGCGGGACAGGCGGTGAACGCCGACGGCAATGTCGTGGCACAGCCAACCACGCCCCCGCCGACGGTTTACGTGCAGCAGCAGCCGACGGTCGTCTATAGCCAGCCGGGCTACTACTACCCGTATTACTCCGGTTATTACGCCGGCCCGACGGTTGTGGTCGGCGGCGGCTGGGGTTGGGGTTGGCGCGGCGGTTGGGGATGGCACGGCGGCGGGGCTTTCCGCGGTGGATTCCGTGGCGGCCGCGGCGGCTGGCACCGCTAAGATCTGCTTGGACTCGGATGTCAGGGTCAGATCTGGGGACCTGGCCCTTTTTTTGTGTCCACGGCGTGCTGTAGCCCGGGGGCGCTGACCCCGGCGCGTTGGGCATTGAAAGCGAGACGGCCGGGGTCAGCGGCCCCCGGCTACAGCGAACCGCCGTTGGAAATCGCTTCTTGTTCAAACGCCGCCAGCTATTGCCCCTTGGCCCGCAGCAACAATCGGAAACCCTGGGTGGGCGAAGGGTCGGAATCGGCGTCCTCGTTGGACTGCGTCTGCCACCCGATGCGGCATCCGGCGGCGTTGGCCTGCCAGGAACCGCCGCGGATGTAGCGGTCTCGGCACCATTCGGCCACGTTGCCCAGCATGTCGTAGAACCCCCAGGAATTCGGCAGGTACGAACCGACGGGTTGGGGCGAGCCATCGTCCGTGCGGTTGTAATTGGCCAGTTGGTCGAGCGTGGAATCGCGCTGCAGTCCCTCGATCATGGTGCCGGTATAAAACGAACCCTGAGTGCCCGCGCGGCACGCGTATTCCCATTCATCGTTCGTCGGCAGGTCGGCGGCCAACGCGCCGCCGATCACGGAATCCAGCCGCCGATTGAGCCGATCCAGAAAACCGTCGGCTCCCGTGAGCGATTGCCAATCGACCTGGTCGATCGGCCAATTGGGATGTCCGCGCCAGTAACTCGGATTGCGCGGCATGACCGCGGTGTACTGCGCCTGCGTCACCTCGCTGACGCCCAGATAGTAGGGCCGGTCGATGCGCGCGGCGGTGGGTGAAGTCTCGTTGTTGCGCCGCCCCGGCTCATCGAGGGGCGTGCCGCGGATGAAGGTGCCGGGATCCACGCGCAAAAGGCGCATGGTCAGCGTTGCGCTCAGGGGCAAATCGACGGCGGGAGGCCACGAGTTGGGGCTGCTGGCGAATGCCGACAGCGAGTATTCCAGAGCGGTCTTCGCGCGCCATTGGAATGAGGTCAGGCGGCCCCGCTCGATCAAATCCTGGGCCAGCGCCTTTTCTTCCGGCGATTTTTCGCCGCGCAAGGCCGCCTCGATCCAATCGACTTCTCCCGGAGAAAGGCGGCGGGTCTCCAGCCAGGGCTTGAGCTTGGCGACGATCGGATCGACGGGCGGAGGCGGGTAGAGGGCGGTGCGGCTGCGCCAATCGGCGGGCGATAGGTCATGCATCGAGACCAGATGCATCGCCAGATCCGCTTCGGCCGCGCCCTTTTCGTTGTTCAGCGCGCCGGCGAGCCAGGGGAATTCGTTTTCATGGATTTGGCCTGCCATCAGCAGGGGCCGCAGTTGCCGTACGACCGGGCTGGCGGGTGCGACCAGTCCGGAGTAGGCGCGCCATTCGGTGGGCGACAGCGAGTGCCGCACCACGAGCCGCGTGGCGAGGGCCTGTTCGAAATCGCCGTGCTGGCCGATCAGCGCGCGACGAATCAGCAGCGACTCATCGGCGGTGATGGCGCCGGACCTCTGAAGGTTGTCGACCACGTCGAAGCCCTGGCTCGGCGCATACGTGCCGGCGGCGGATATGCTTCCGG
Source organism: Opitutaceae bacterium (assembly GCA_036502225.1). Lineage (GTDB taxonomy): Bacteria > Verrucomicrobiota > Verrucomicrobiia > Opitutales > Opitutaceae > Palsa-1447. The sequence continues at coordinate 33,169 of DASXYY010000040.1, read as the reverse complement.
TCGCATCTCCCGCAAAGCGAACGGGAGCGGCCGGGGCATTGCCCTGCGACGCGGCCGAAGGTGTCGCCGGAGAAACGGAGGAGCCGGTCGTTTCGGGCGCGACACGGCCGCTGGGGAGCGGCCTCGGCGCTCGGGCGGCGTGCGGCGCGGAAACCAGGCCGAGGGACCGAGACAGCGCGCCGCGCAGCCGCCAGCCCACAAAGCCCGACGCGGCCAGTGTCACCAGCGCGGCCGCCAAAAGGAGCGCGTTCTGAAGAACATGTCTTCGGCCGGGAGGGGCCGCGGGCGGCGGCGGAACGGCGGCTCCCGCCAAAAGCATCGTGCGAAACGCGGCGGCACTCGCCGGCCGTCCCGCCGCCTCCTTGGACAGCGCCAAAGCAACGGCCGCTTCCCAATGAGCCGGGATGGCCCGTCCCTCGCGGCCGAGTTCCTTCCGACGCTCGGCCATCGATGGCGCCACCTTGGCCAGCGTCTGCTCCCGAATCGCGCCCCGGAAAAAAGGCGGATCGCCCGTGAGCAAGTCGTAGATGGTTGCGCCGATGCCGTAGATGTCGTCCGTCGGCATCGCCCGTTCTCCCATGGTCTGCTGCGGGCTCATGAAGGGCGGCGTGCCCGACGATTTGCGCGTGGTGCCGTGGACAGTCTCCGTCGCCGTCTGCCCAATGCCGAAATCGCCCACTTTCAGGTTTCCCTGTTCGTCGATCATCAGGTTGGCCGGCTTGAGGTCGCGGTGCACGACGCCGCGCTGGTGGGCATACTCCATCGCATCGCAGAGTTGCAGCACCCAGTGCGTGATGTCCTCGGTTTCGAAGAATCCATGGGACCGTTCCAGCTTGAGCCGGTGCAGGTTCGTCCCGCTGACGAATTCCATCGATATCGCCGACGAGCGGTCGCTGCTGACGAAGTCGTACGTCCGCACGATGTGCGGGTGCGAGAGCGTGCGGTTGATCAGCACCTCGGACTTGAGCTCCTTGAGCGCCGAGGGTTCGCTCGTGATTTCCGGGCGCAGCGTCTTGAGCGCCACTTGCGCGCCGAGGATGCGGTCGTGCGCCATCCAGACGACGCCGGTGCCGCCGCGTCCCAATTCGCGAAGCAGTTCGTACCGGTTGAATTCCAGCGGCGGGAGCGGCAGGCAAACCGTGGCGGCGTCACTGCCATTGGCAGCGACGCTCTGGGTGGGTACGTCGTCCATCGGTGAAGGGGCGGGCCGATTCTAAGCTAAGTGAAGCGGAGCATACTACGCTGGAGACGCCCTTGTTGGGCGCGAGGTGACAAATCGCAAGTTTATTGCGGATGCGTATCCCACTCGCTATGCGATTCCGACCGCAAAGGTGACATTGCCTAGTTGCAGCAGTTGAGCGTTTTGCAAGGCAATGGTGGCTCCGGGAGCGCAAGGAGCGCCGTCCAGGGCCACGTGACTTACGGGGTTTTTTTGCACCTCCAAGGTGAAAGAGAGGCCGCGGGTGTTGTTCCGGCAAAGGATGCGCGCGACCAGCGGAGGATACGTAGCATCCAGACGAAGACCGGCCGTAGGCGAAGAACCGACCGTCACGGCGGTCAGCAGCCAGAGGGGCAGGATGCCGCGGTCCGCCGTCGCCGGAAGCGTGAAGCGGACGAAGCCTTCCGAAAAATATTGGACGCGGATTTCGTAGCCAAATTGGCCCAGGACGAAACGGCGTTCTTTCGCGAAATTCAGCGCGATGGGCCCCTCGATCCGCTGTTCGTCGATGATCGTGCCGTTGCGGCTGGGTTTGCCTTCCTCGCCGCCGTCCTGGACGAGGATCCGGCCGCCGCGGGCGAAGAGTGTCGTCTGAATCCGGCTGATCGTGCTCAGGCGATGGCGGTTCTCCTCGGTATCGAGCGCGTAGCGCGCCGGACAGTCGGCCGTGCTCTGCCGGCCGAGGCGGATCGTATCCTTGGCGATGATACGATAGCGGGGGGAGGGGTGGTGCAGGGTTTCGCCGGTGATCACCGGGGCGAGCTCCAGGACGGTTCCGCTGGCGCTGTAGCCGGGGGCTTTCCCGAGGTGGAGCGCGTGGTCCCCACGCGCTTTTCCGCTTTTGATGTCGCCGGTGCCGGGGTCGGCGCCCCCGGCCACAGCGCCAGCGTTTGCGACCGCCTTCAGCGCGTCCTCGCATTCGGCAAGCTGACGCTCGCACGCGAACGCCAGCGCCGCATCGGCGATCTGGGCCGTCAGCGGCTTGGTTTTTTCCAGGCAGAGGCGCAGGACGGCCGGGCTGGGCTGCGGCTTGGCGGCCTCGCGCCGAAATTCGGTGAGCAGCCCTTCGGCTTCGGCGGCCAGCTTCAGGCTGGCGGCCAGGCTCTCGGCCTCGTCGAGGCGCCGGCGCTCCTCGCGCAGGCGCAGCTTGACCGGGCGGGGGCGGGTGCCGTCGACCAGCGCGGCGTCGAGCTCGGCCCGGCGGCGCTCCCACGCGGCGAGAAGCCCGCCCGCCGGGGTTTCCGGCGGGCAGGCCAACTCGGCGCACAGTTCCTCGGTCGTCATGCTCACGGCGCGCGCTCCTCCCTCGGTTGGTTGGGTTCTAGTCTACGCCCACCGGCAGGGTCTTCCGGATCACGAAGGCGCTGCCCCAATCGGTCTGGCCGGAGACCTCGACGGCGTATTCTCCCGAGGCGGTGAACGTGGCGGTGGTCTGATTGCCGGGCGAGCCGCCCAAGGAGGGCGAACCCGCCGGTCCATTGATGGACCAGTTTTCGACCGTGTAGCCGGAATTCCCGCGGCGATCCGCGAGCTCCAGCGACGCAGTCAGGCTTCCGGTGGATTTTTTCTCCGAACCGGAAACGGTTGTGACGTCAAATTGCCAGCTGCGGGTTTCGCCGTTCTCCCGCGCGACCACATACGTGTTCGGCTGATTCGGCGCCGGCGCCGGCCGGAAGGTGACCTTGGTCTCGCGAATCAGCCGCTCGCCGCGGCCGCCCACGTAGACCTTCTCGATGCCGGTCGCGACGCCGTCCTTCCAGTTGAAATCCGCCGGAATGACGAGCTCGCTGCCGTCGGCCGCGACGAAATGCGAATTGGCGTCGGGCAGGGCCGAGCCGGCGGCGCCGTTTTGGCCGAGCGTTTCTCCGTTCGCCAGATGGACCTTGCCGTTGGGATCGATCGAAGCGTTATGCAGATCGACCGTGCGGCCGTCGGCGAGGCGCGCGCTTCCATCCGGGTTCAGCGTGGCGCCGGGCAGGCTCGCCTGATGTCCGTAGCCGTCCTGGACCGTGACCCCGCCCGCGCCCGGGAAGGCCGACAGGCCGTTGCCCAGCTGCACGGTGCCGCCCTGGCCGGGACCAAAGTTGCCGCCGAGCGGAGCGAATCCGCCGCTGGATCCGCCGCCGCCCGCGCCGTGGTCGGAGTTGGCGCTGAGGCCCGTGTTCGCGTCGCTGCCGCCGCCCGGGTGGGCCGTCGCCTCGCGCGAGACGTCAGTGACCACCTGGTCGATCTCGTGCTCGAGCTGGGCCTTGGCCCCCTGATCGGCCGTGTTGTTCCAGGCGCGCAGCTTGTTGATCGTGTAGAGGACCGCGGAATATCCGCGGTCCTTCAGAGAGCGGGCGAAACCGTCGATCCGCTCCTCCAGGTCGTCATAGCGCGGCTTGAGGATGCCGAAAAACGTGTTGCGCAGATCCGAGCGGGTGTAGTCGGAGTCGAACCAGGAGTGGATCTGTTCGACGTGCTGGGGATCGTTGTCCATCAGCTTCGAGCACTGGAGCAGCTGCGCCACGGCGTGCAGGCCGCTGACGGTCGCCAGGTCGAGATTGTTGCCGCCGGCCCGCTCGAGTCCGGTCTGCAGATCGGAGGCGGAGTAGGTGAGATAGTCGGAAATGTGCCGTTGCTCTTCGCGCACGTCGCGGGCCTTCAGCGCAACCGGCTGAGACACGTCCTGGGCGGGAAGGGAGGGCACCGCGAAGGCGGCGCCCGCGAGGAGAGGAACGAGACGAAGCTTGGGAGCATTCATGGTTTTTTCTGAGCGGCGCGACTCTCCGTCTTACTGAGCTGAATACAAACGGAAACCACCCCCTTAGCCCAGTATCAGGGAGCCTCCCTGATGCAGGGGAGGCCGGAGATCGGCGATGATCTGACGCATGGACCGAAACGCTTTCTGCCGCGCGCTGATCGACTGGTATTGGCGCCACGGCTCCCGCCGCACCGAAGACTATTCCATCCCCACGGGGACGTGGCTGCGCCGCCTCTACGAGACGGAGGAGCAGCTCGCGGCGATCGGCGAGGCCCGCGCGCACCCGCGTCCCGCCATGGCGATCTGGGGCCCATCGCAGACCGGCAAGTCCACGCTGGTCGCCGCCGATATCGACGCGCGGGCGAAGTACGAGCGGGTGGAAGGCGTCGATGGCTCCGGCTCCGCGCTGCATTGGCCGGGCGGCGCGCCCATGTTCTTCATGTCGCCGGAGGCGGCGCCGCCCGCCTACCTGAACCGCTACGTCCTGAACCCGTTCAACCAGGGCTGGGACGGCTCGTCGGCTCTGACGCGCTTCGTGCTGGGCACGACCGAGGCGGGCCCCTCGGACGCGCATTTTGTCCGCGACGTTCGCCATCCCGTAAGCCTGCACCTGATCACGCCGCGCGACCTGCTCCAGGTGGTCGCCCGCGGCTACGACACCGAATGCCTGGGGGCCGGACGCGGACGCGACGCCACGACCTGGAGCATTCCGACCTTCGAGTCCCGCCTCGCCCGATTCAAGCGCCAGCGGGAAACGGAGGGCAAGGGGGCGCGGAGCGGCGGGGGCGGTCCGGCCCAGCCGGTGCGTTCCGCCTACGAGATCCTCTTCGACGTCCACCAGGTGCTGGGCGATCTGGTTTTCGCCGAACTGCCGCGCTTCAAGAAGCTGCGCGACGAGGGCGAGGACAATTGGCGGAGCCTGACCGCTTCGCTGCTCAGCGATCCGGTGCTGCTGGCCGATCCCAAGGCGGCCGCCGATTTCGCGGCGGAAATCCTGTGGGACGGGAGCGAAGTCCTCACACGCCACCACCAGCGGCTGCAGGCCGAACTGGCGCAGCTGGCCTCGCAATGGGCCGGCCGGCCCGTGCTGGCCTCGCTGGAGGCCGCCGCGCTTTTCCTGAACATGGAGGCGTGCCGGATCTACTTCGATCCCCCTCCGCCGGACCGGGAGACCCAGGAAGGGGTCGTGCACGCCTCGATCGCCCGCATCGGCTGGCGGGAGGACGCCGGCGCCATCCGGATCGGCTGCGGCCCCGAGTACCCGCGCGGCCTCGCCGGAACGCCGGAGCGTTTTGCCGCGGTGCAGGCGCTGGTCTGGGAGCTGGTCGTGCCGCTCAATCCGGCGAATCTGCCCGACCGTCCCTTCCAGGCGTATTTGCGCGACGCCGACCTGCTCGATTTTGCCGGCGTGGGCAACGAGCCCAAGAGCGACGTCTCGCGGGTCGACCTGGGTGGAGGCGCCCGGGGCGACGCGGCCGCCGCCTCGCGCGGCCGGCCCTTCGAGCCGGTGCTGTTCTACAAGCAGATCGTGAAGCGCGGCAAGACGGCCTGCATCGTGTCGACCTACGCGAAGCGGCTGACGATCGACGGCTTCAACATCTTCCAGAACGTCGACAAGTATCCGCCCGTCAACGCCCCGCAGCTGATCAACGGGATCGAGACCTGGTGGAAGTATTTTGTTCCTGAATACCACCGATCGCGCTCCGGCCGCAGCCCGCTGCCGCTCAACCTGGGGCTGATGTGGTGGGCTCCGCGCCTCGCCGAATCCGCCGGCACCCCCGAGCGCATCTTCAAGGCGGTCGTCCCGATCTACGGCGAACTGGGCGTGCTGGCCGATCCGGCGGTGGCCGTCACCTTCGCCTTCAACTACTACAAGTTTCCGCGGGGCCGCCTCGACGAGGAGTTCACGCCGGAGAGCCGCCTGTACCGCGGCATCACCGCCTCGCCGGAATTCCTGCATCAGTTCTCCCATCCGGTCAGCCGGCAGTCCTTCGAGGCGATGGCCCGGGACAAGGAAACGGGCGGCACGGATTTCTTTTTCGCCACGCTGCGCCGGCAGCTCGAGTCCGCCCGCGCCAATCCGGCGACGAACCGGCTGGCGCTCCTGGAGGCCCGCGCGGCGGGCCTCGAGACGGAGATCAGCGACCTGCTCAAGATGCCGCGGCTTTTCCCCGCGGCCAAGGTGGTGGACGTGCGCCGCCTCAATCTCGAGCGTCTCAAGCTCGGCATCGCGGAGGCGGCCAAGGGCAAGCCCGAGCGCCAGATGCGCGAAATCAACCACGCCCTCCGCGAGCTCCTCGACGTGAACTATCAGATCCTCCTGACCCCGCCGGCCGATCCGGCGGAGGTCGACCGGCCCTTCATCGGGAGGCAGTTCCGCCAGTGGGTCGACAGCCAGGTATCCCGCTTCGACCAGTGGGAACGCTCGGGCCGCCGCGCCGGGCCGGACTGGACACTCCTTGGCCTGACGACGCGCGAAGCCGTGAACGACAGCCTGGACGCACTGCGCACGTCCGTGGAGCACCGCTATGGCGATATGGCCCATTGGATGTCGCGGGTCGTCGGCCAATGCGGCCGGGTCAGCAGCGACCTGCGCAACACGCAATTGCGCCGCCATCTCGCCGTGCGCATGGGCAACGAGCTGGTTTCCGGCCGCGGCGGCTCCGACGACCTGCCCGATGAGGAAACGGACGCGGGCGGCGAGGAGCCCTCGGCGCCGCCGATCGGGCGCGAGTGCCTGACCTACCGCGCTTTTATCCGGCCCTTTGTCGAAGAGCAGCTCACCGCGCTGATCGCGCTGCGTCTCGATCCGATGATGCGCCCCGAGAACATCCCGGGCGACCAGGAGCTCGGCGAACTCTGCGACACCCACCACCTCCGGCCCGCTTAAACCTCTTCCCCATGATCGAACTCGAAGTATTTCCCAACACGGGGCACCACTTTTTCCACGTCCCGCTGAAAAGCCTCGCGCCGCGCAAGTCCGACGAGGAGTTGAAGCGCTACGCGCATCGCAACCGGGGCCCCTGGGAGCCGTGGAGTGAATTCTCTCCCTGGCTCCTCTACCAATATTCCATCGAAACCTCGCCCTACACGGGCGAGGAAACGGCGGTCCTGAAGCTGGCGGTGGAATCGAACCTGGGTTCGCCCGATCGGGGCCTGCTCTACGGCGTCGACACGCACCACTTCAACGGCAACGCGCCCCGCGACGCCGCGGAAGCGGCGCTGCGCCAGCGCGCGGTCAATTTTGAGAAGGCGCGGGCTTCGGACGCCATCGTGTACCCCTACGCCAGCCTGGACCGCGCCAAGCTCTGGGAGGACTACCCCTCCAAGCGCCTCTTCCTGGATGAGCTGACGCCGCATCTGCCGCAGCGGCGCCGAGCCTCCGAAAACGCCTCGGGTTCGACGGAACCGATCCCGTTGCCGCCCAAGCTGCTCGCCGTCCACTGGAAGCGTCCGGGCGGCGCCGATCCGGTCGATGTCGATCTGATCGTCGACCTGGGCAACACCCGGACGGTCGCGCTGCTGCTGGAAAATCCGGGCCAGGAGGGCATTCCCTTCGGCCGCCGGGTCAAGGTGCTGCGCTTCATCCCGCGCGGCTGCCCCTTCACGCCGTCCCATACGCTGCCCGATCCCGGCAAGGCGAACGACGACTTTGCGATCATCGATTCCTGGCTGGTCCTGCATCGGCCGATTTTCGCCAGCCGCGAACCTCCGTTCTCCGACGGCAAGCTGTTCGAGGAGTGGCGCCAGGATCCGGCGACGCCGAACGACTTCCGGCGCGTTCGGCATCTGCCGCAGTCCTTCGTGGAATTGTCGCCGGCCCTGATCGGTGGCGGCAAGGCGCCCGAAGGCGCGGCTCGGACACTGTCCCAGGTGCGGCTCGATACCGACGCGCGCTTCTACCTCAGCAGCCCCAAGCGCTACGCCTGGGACGAGGAGCCGGTCGGCCGCCGCGGCGGCACCTACTGGAAACAGATTCCGAACGATTCCGATCCGGCCATTGCGGATGCGTTCGACGATCTGAAGGGGCTCTTCCGTCAGTACATGGACCCGGGCGGCGTCGACTGGGATTGGGAGAACGCCCCTGGGATTGAGGATTTCCGAGGCAAGCCGATGGTCGATTCGCCCCCGGAATACCCTCGCCGCGACGCCATCTGCTGGTTCGCACTCTCGATCCTGGAGTGCGCCTACCGCCAGATCAACTCCGCCGGGTACCTGGCGACGGTCGGACGCGAAAGCCTGCCGCGGCAGCTGCGGCAGGTGCGCGTCACCTATCCGTCCGGCTGGACCTGGGAGGAGCAGTCGCGCTACCTCGCGCAGTGGCGCCGGGCCGTGGACCTGTTCGCGCTCACGCACCTGTCGGATCCGCGGCCGGTTTCGCTGGCCGGCGAGGGCGGCGGACAAAAGCCGGTTCTGGCCGAGCGCTCGCTCGACGAGGCCGTCTGCTCCCAGCTTCCCGTGCTCTATGCCGACATCAACTTCCTCGGCGGCGACGGCGTTCACTGGTTCGAGACCTACGGCCGCAATCGGTCCGTGGTGGTGATGAACATCGATATCGGCGGCGGGACCACCGATGTCTCGATCATCCGCTACCATCTCAATCGCAACGACGCGGACCGCGGCGGCAAGGTCGGCCACCAGGGCATGGCGGCCGTCAGCTCGACGCTGCTCTTCCGCGACGGCACGTCGATCGCGGGCGATCTGCTCGTCAAGCGCATGGTGGAAAAGGTCCTGCTGCCCGCCTGGCTCAAGGCGGGCGGCCTCGACCGCTTCGAAGACAATCCCGCCGCGCGGCGGGCGCTGCTCACGCTGTTCAAGAATCCCTCGACCGAGGCGATCGCCCAGGTCGATCCCAAAGCGGTGACCCGGCTCGCCGCCGTCATCCGCCTGGTTTTCATCCCGCTGGTCAACCAGTGGCTGCAGCAGCTCACCCTGGCCGAGCACTATCCGGACTCCCCGCGGCGGGCGCTCGCCGTGCGCGACCTGGTGCATCCGAAATGCCTGAACGAGCTCAACGCCCTCGCCCTGAAAGTGATCGTCGCCAAATGCGAGCATTGGGGCGGCGAGAACAACCTGATGCGCCTGCGCGACCCGCGCAATTTCGAGGAATGGTCGCAGCGCCTGATCGCGGCCGACGAGGTGCCGTTCCCCCTCGGCGCCCAGCTCCGGGCCGACCCGGCCGCGCTGGAAGGGTGCGTCGACGACGTGTTCGAATCGATGTTCTCGTCCCTCGGCCTGGTGGCGGCGCGCGAGCGCTGCGATCTGGTCATCGTGTCGGGCAAGCCTTCGGAGCTGCCGCGGATGCGCCACCTGCTGGTGCGCAATCTGCCGGTGCTGCCGCAGCGCATCATCCCCGTCCGCAATTTCCCCGCGGGCGACTGGTATCCGTTCGTCGGTGACGACGGCATCCGCATCAACGACGCCAAGACCTGCACCGTGGCCGGCGCCGCGCTCTATCAGGACATCCTCAACGGCAATCTCGAGGGCTTCAGCATCGAGCAGGGCTCGGCCGGCCAGCTCCAGAAGTACTTCTGGGGCCTGATGGGCCGGCATTCGCTGCCCGAGGAGTTCTACCGCGCCGACAACCTGCTCTTCCGTCCGAGCGACTATCCGGCGGCGCGGCCCTTCGACGGCCACGAGGGCACGGTGGCGATCGAACGCGAATTCGACCTGCCGCTCAACTGCCGGATCGGCCGCCAGATCAAACAGGTGGCCAACGTGCGTCCGGAGCCGGTCTACCGCGTCCAATGGGTGCCCCCGGAGCAGCACGACAACCGTCCGGTCTTCGCCCGCATTCGCCTGCGCTGGGCCTCCTGCGTCGGCCGCGGCGAACGCCTGGAACTGGTTTCCGTCACGCCGCTCGCGGGTCAGCCCTGCGAAGTCCGCCCGGAGGACGTTCGCCTGCGGCTCAATACGATGCTCGACGAAAGCTTCTGGCTCGATGAGCCGCGCTTCGAAGTCGACTCGATCTTCACCTCCTAGGTTCACGTCCCATGAAAATGAAAAGACTGCGGATCAGTGTTCTCGCCCTCGGTGCGCTCGCGTTCGCCTGGGCCGGCCCGGACTGCGCCCGCGCCGATTCTAAGAAACCCCTGCCGGCGCCGAACGCGGACCTGGTTGCCCTGAAGGCATCCATCAACGCGCTGGCCGTCGGCCCACTGCACGATCTGGCGGCGAACCAGACCGTGGCCAACGCGCGCATCGACACGCTGCAGGCCACCCTGGACCGCGCGCTGAAACAATTGAATACGGCCGATCTCGGCCAAATCGGCCGCGACGCGGCGGCGACGCGCGGCGCCGTGGCGGGGATTCTCGCCGACGACGATGGAATCGCCCGCCAGGTCACCGGCGTGGACGCGCGGGTGGCTGCCGCCGCCGAGGTGGATGCCGCCAATCGCCGGGATTGGAGCCATCAGCTGACGGCCGAGGACGACCGTCTCGCGCGCTGGGAGCACGAGCAGCGCGAATGGGAGGAGAAGTTTCAGGCGGAAACCCAGGAGGGCGCGGACGCCGCCGTGACGGCCGGGCAAATCAGCTCCCACCTGGCGCAACGGCAGACCCGGTTCGCGGCCGCGGCGCTGGCCGTGCTGCTGGGCTTGGGCTGGCTCATCCAGTCGCGTCTGCGCCATCGGGCCAACCGGGAAGTCCTGCTGACGCTCTCGCGGCTGGGCGCCGATTTGCGCCAGAATGCGCCGCGGCAACCGCCCGCGGCGCCGAGCCTTCCGGAGTGGGAGGGGCTTGAACATCGCCTGCGCGCCCTGACCGACCGCTGGGAAAACCTGGCGGGCCAATTGCCGGCGCCGCACGGCGCCGGGACCTCGGGATCCATCACGGACGGTGTGCCGACCGTGAAGATGTCGCCGGCGGCCGGCCGGATTGTGGGCGGAGTTTCCGTTCGCAACGGCCATGACAGCCGCGCCTTCGTCGCCGAGCCGCATTCGGCGGTGCGCATCGATCCGGACGTCCGCAAGGTCAATGGGAACACGCTGACCTCGGGCGACAAGCCCACGGTCTCCGTGAGCGGCGCGGCCGAGCCTTCCGTCGCTTCCCGCCATTTGTGGCCCGCGGAATTTCTCGATCCCGAGTCTCCGCTTTCGCGCTGGCGTTTCCTTCTGGAGAGCCATTTGGACTCTCCCTATCCGGCCCTCCCGGTGCTCGGAAGCCTGCTGGGACTGCGCGCCATTCTCGCCCGCCCGAGCGCGAGCCCGGCGGAGGTGGCCGCGGCCGCCTTTCGCCTTTCGGAGGCGCTGCACGCCTATTGGCAGAGCTTGAGCGACTTGTCGGCGGATGATTGCCAGCAGGCCAGCGCCGCCTGGCTCCAATTGGTCCGTTCGCTCATCGGCGCGGTCGCGCCCCGGCTCGAATTGCGGGAGGTGCTGCCGTCCGCCCGCATCGACCTGGATCTGATGCACCCGGTCCGCGAAGGTCCGGGCAACCATTTGAACGTCGCCGACGTTTTCTCCTGGGCGGTCCTCGACCGTTCGGCCGGCGACCGCCCCAAGGTCCTGCACCGCGCGCTGGTCGCGAGCTCATGAAAACGCCTCCAAAGAGCGGGTGGAGCGCATGGTCCCCATGCGCTTTAACCTCCATCCGCGTTTGGCGTTCAAGCGCATGGAGACCGTGCGCTCCACCCACTTGGGGCACGCCAGCTTGCAGCATCGCTCAGCGCGTCGGGACGACGCGCTCCACCTGGTTTTTCGAACCGAACCAACGCTAGGTCCCACCTGCTCCCGCTTCCACCATGAGTCTCCTTTCTTCTCCCTCGGAGCCGACGACGGCTCCGGTCTCCGCTCCCGGCGCGGCCGTGCCGCCGCTGGCCGCTCCGCGTCCTCCGGTCCAGCGCGATCTCAAGTCGCCGTTTTTTCTCCTGCGAACGCCGGACGGCCTGGGATCCTACTTCACCGAGGAGAATCTGCCGATCGTCGGGTCCCCCAAGGAGCCGCTGGCGCGCTTTCTCGCCCCCGCCCGGCTGTCCGAGACCGGCACGCTGCGTTCCGTGCGGTACGATATCCCGCTTGAGATTCTCTCCACGGCCCGGCCGATGGACTATCTGCCGCAAAGCGAAATCGACGCCTTTGCCGCAGCCGTGCATGCGTTCTACGAAAAGGCGCACTCCGCCGCGCCGCGCATTGTCGCTCACGAGAAGCGGTTGCGCGCCCATTTCCGGCTGCCCGATCCGGACTTGGAGCGCGACGCGTATTGGGTGTACGGACCGAATCATGATCGCCGCCTGCTGATTCTATGGGGCGCCGAATTTCGGGCGGGCGCCTCGCTCCCGCTCGCGGCCGATCCCGAACTTCGAATCTACCCGAACCAGACGGTTTTGGACAAACTGCAGGCGCGGGTCATGAGCTGGGAGGTTCGCCAGCGCGAGGCCCTGCGCTTCGCTTTGGAGGGCTCCGAGCCGATCTCCCGCTTCATTGCCCGCCGGGCCGTCAACGCCTCGGGAGAAGCGGTGGGGGTCAGCTGCCAAGGGCGCACGATCCTTGCGTCGTCGCTTCGCTCGCTGCGCCGCGTCTACACGTCCGAGTGTTCCGCGTTCGAACGGGCGGCACGTGCGTTCTACGACCGGGCGGGAGCCCCCGGCGTCACCGCCTACGAAAAGGAAATTCGGCAGGCATTCCGCCTGCCCGATCCGGATCGGGCTCCGGATGGATACTTTGTGGCCGGAAAGCGGCTGGTGATTGTGGTCGACGGACGGGAAAGCCGCGACCGCACCCTGCCGTTGACCGACCACCCCCTCGTTCCTACGGCTCCCGTCGCTCCGATGGCCGCGACGGGAGCCGGCGAGGGGCCAGTGGTCGTCGATCTGCCGGCCACCCCTCTTTCCGCCCCCACAATTTCGGCGCGACTGCGCGCGCGGGCCATTTCCTCGTGGACGGTGCCGGCCCTGGCCGCCGCCGCCGCGTTGGTGCTGGCTGTCGGCGCTGTTACCTGGTGGCGCTTGGCGCCGGACCACACCCCGCCGAAAGTGATCGAATCCGCCGAATACCCGTCGGCCCCCGACAACCGCGATGTCGTGGTAAAATTCTCCAAAGCCATTCGTTCGACTTCCATCCAGTTGGCCGCTGGAAACCACCCCTCATTTGTGTTTGGGGACGATGCCGCGCGCGTGGAAAGCGCCAAGGTCGACGAGAAGGATCCGAGCCGGATCCTGCTCGCCACGAGCGCGCTGACGGACGGCAAGACTTACCGGCTGACCGTGGACAACCTGGCCGCCCAGTCGGGAACACCCCTGGCGGAGCCCACCTCCGTCGAATTCCGTTACCTGGATACGGTGGCGCCCGTCTTAAAGACCGTGTCCGCCGGCGAAAATGCGAACCAACTGATCCTGGTGTTCTCCAAGCCGGTGGAAGAAGCCTCGATCGCCCGGGGCGGGGCGTATGCCTTGTTTGCGCTCGAAGCCGGCGGGGAAGGGACCGCCCAGCGGATTGCGTCGGGGCATCTGGACCCGGAGGACAAGACGGGTCGCACGGTCGTCCTGGAAGCGGTCAAGGACTTCGTCATCAACGCCCCCTACCGTCTGGAGTCGATGGCGGGCGTCACCGACGCCTCGGTCAGCCGCAATCCTGTGGCGCTTCCGGTTAAGGGACTGGACTTTCCCTACCGCGATGTGCTCCCGCCCCGCATCCGTGGGATATCGGCCAGCGCCTCCAAGCTCGAATTGACGGTGACCTTGAGCAAGCCGGTCGATCCGGCGCCGGCGCGCGATTTGCGGAACTATGCCGCAAGCGGCCCGGACAAATCGTCGTTGAGCTTTCTCCCCGGGTCAGTGTCGATCGACGCGACTGGCCGCAACGTGACTCTGCGGCTGGCTCCCTCCGCGCTCAGCCTGGGCGTCTATCACCTGCAGATGCGGAACGCCGCGGACCGATTGGGCAACCAGGCGGCCGGACCGCTCGCCGCCCCGTTTGAATTTGCCGATGCGGACCGCTCGCCGCTAAGGGTGGCGTCGCATTCGATTGTCGCCGCCGACAACCAAGTGGATAACAAGGTCACGCTCACCTTCAACCGGGCCCTGAATCCGTCCGCGTTTCGCTCCGCCAACTTCACGCTGGTCGGCCGCGATGGCACCCCGATGGACCTGGCGGTCACCGAAGCCCGCCGCGTGCCGGACGATCCCGCCTCGGTTCTGCTGTTCCTGTCACGCGCGCCCACGCCGGGGGTCAAGGTTCGCGTCCGGATGGAGGGTGTGACCGACATCTTCGGCCAGGCGGCGGGAGGTTCGCTGGAGTATGCTTTCACGCCGCCCGGCATTCCCGAGCCGACCGAACAGGTTCTTGACTGGATTGGACCGCCGCGGTTGCGCGGCAGCGAGCTTACGCTGAAGATCAAGGAGGCGGTCACCCGCGCTTCGCTCGCGGACGCGGCCGACTACGTCTTCAGCTCGTCCGCCGTGCACGTGCTCTCCCTCCAATCCTTTGATGTTCATGCCGACGCCACCGGCGCCCGCAGCACCGTGGTCGTGCTCAAACTCGACGCTCCGGAAGCCGCGCGCAAGGACTTGAGCGTGCGCGTGCGCAACCTGCGGGCTGACGGATTGGAATTCCTGGGGGCCCAGCGACTGCGTCCGGTCGCGGTGTCGCAATAGCGGGCGAGCGCCATGGCGAACGCCGAGTCCACGTCCGATGACGCCTGGCTGGAGATGCCCGACGGGCATGCCCAGATGATCGGTCGTGGCTGTGTGCTCGGACGGATGGGAAATTGCGAGGTGGTGCTGGGGGATGAGGGCGTTTCCCGCCACCACGCGCGCATCACCCGGGCCGGAAAAACCGGACACACCATCTCCGACTTGGGCAGCACGAACGGCACTTATGTAAATGGTCTCAAGATCGCCAAGCCGACGCCCCTCCATGACCGCGATACGATCGGCCTCGGCACCTGCCGGCTGAAATTCCGGGTGGGGCAGGATGTGTCGGAAATGGTGACCCAGGCCGCCCCCGTCTCCGCTCCCCCGGCGCCCCGCCACAAGATCTTCGTCGTCGCGGACGATGCCCTTACCGGCGAGGGCCTCGTGAAGCTGATCGAGGGCCGGCCGGACATGCAGGTGGCCGGGCATTCCGTCGACAGCCGCCAGGTGCTGGCCGCCCGCATTCGCGTCCGCCCCGCGGCGTATTTGCTGGACGCCTCCACCGAAGGGGCGGGGGCGCTCTCTCTCATGTCGGATCTGCTCGCCGCCGATCCCGACTCGAAGATCGCCGCCATCCTGGCCCGGCCGGATCCGGACTTCATCGAGCGGGTGCTGCGGCGCGGCGCCCTGGCGTGCGTGATCAAGAGCGATGCGCCGGAAGAAATGGTGCGTGCGCTGCAGAGCGTGGTCGCGGGCAGCGTCTACCTGAGCCGGCGCGTGGCGGCGGTGACGGTGCGTCAGCTCGCCGGTTCGCGCGAGGCGGGGCGCCGCGCCGGGCCTTCCGGCCTGACCGATCGCGAACTCGAAATATTTCACCTGATCGCCGCCGCCCGCCCGAACCGCGAAATCGCCCAGGCGCTGGGCATGAGCGTGAAAACCGTGGAAACGCACAAGGAGAACATCAAAATCAAGCTGGGCGCGACGTCCGCCGCCGAACTCGCCGAGCGCGCGAGGGTTTGGCTGGTCGGACACGACCGCGCCGCGCCGCAATCCCTTTCATGAAGGCTTCACTTACCCCTCGCTGGCGGTTGTCCACCGCGCTGGCGGCTTTGATCTTCCTGATGAGTGCCTGCTCATCGACCATCCCGCTTTCCTCCGATCCTCCCGGAGCCACCGTCTCGGTCAACGGCCTGACCATGGGCACGACGCCCGTGGAGGTGCCGTGGAACAAGGGCCAGGATAATTTGGTGCACTTCGAGCACCCCGGCTATTTCCCGGAGGAATTGAACATTCCGTCCGGCGTCGACCAGCACGACGTGACCGTGCAGCTGGCGCCGACCACGCGCACGCGGAGCTTCGATCTCGTGACGGACCCGCCGGGTGCGACGATCACGATCGACGGCCAGAACCGCGGCGTCACGCCGGAGCGGATCGATGTGACCTTTGACCGCCCGCGGCGGGATGTCGCGTGGGACGACCGCAAGCTGACCCTGTTTTTGCCGGGCCATCAGACCGAGTCCTTTCGCCTGCCCGCCGATCAGGGGGCCATCGGAACCATCAAGCTGGCGTTGCTGCGCGACGAGCGCCTCTACCACGTCGACGCGATCACCAAGAACGGCGAGACGCTCCACGCCGACGTGACACTGGACGGCAAGGTGATCGGCACCACGCCGCTCGATTTGCCGGTTGTCTTCGAACGCTCGAACAAGTTCGCCGCCTGGCCCGTGTTCCAGTTGAGCGTCGGCATCGCCGGCCAGTACAAGGCGGAGAGCTCGGCGCTCGATTTCGACGGCGGCACCAACCTGCAGCTCACTCTGGCGCCCCTGTCGGAAATCACGACGACCATGGTCGCGCCGGGGCCGGTGATGACGGCGAACGGAATCTCATGGGAAATGATCGAGCGCAAATCCATCGCGATGCTCAACGCCCGAGAGACCTCGGATGCCATCGAGGACCTGAAGCCGGTGACCCAGTTTTCCCGGCAGGATTTGCGGGGATCCACCTACACCCGGGTTGAGGCGATCAATTCGTTTGCGGTGTCGCCCGACGGCCAGAACGTGATCTTCAGCCTGACCTGCCGCGACGCGGCCGGGCACCGGTACTGCAACCTGTACGTCAAGCGGGCGGATGGGGCCGCCGGGGGCATCGCCGAACTCACGACTGGCACCCGGAACGTGGATACGGGACCCCGCATCGCCAACGACGGCAGCAATTATCTGGTCTTCACCTCCAATCGCGGCGAGCGCCTCAAGCCGGACATTTTCCGTTCGAACTTCATCGACAACAGTCTTTCCGGGGGAATTTCCCGCCTGACGAGCGATTCGCGCTACAACTTCGAGCCGACCTATGGCGAGGCGAACCGGCAGGTATTCTATCTGTCGATCGAGCCGAATTTTCCGCTCGCGGAGACGCAGGTGAGCAGCATTCGCATCAACGGTTCCCTGCCGACCCAGTTGTCGATCTCCGCGCAGGAGATCGACAACTCGATCCCGGACAAGGTGTATTTCGTGAAGATCGACGAGGATACGAAGAAGCAGCAGATCTATTCGATTCAGGCCGACGGCAAACTGGAAACGGCGATCATTTCCGAAGAGAGCTTTCGCGGCAGCAATTGCTTCGACCCCGCGCCGAGCCCCGATGGCGGCAGTCGGATCGCTTTCGTGTCGGACTTCGGCGTCGACGACCAGCTGCGTCACAACAACGACCTCTATGTGATGAGCATGGACGGAACGGGACTGGAGCGCCTCACGCAAAACGGATCGGACGACATCAAGCCCATGTGGTCCCCCTCCGAGGACGGGGTGATCTTCTTTCTCTCGAACCGCGGCGGCGCCTACAACGTCTGGCGCATGAAGCTGCGCAGCGGCGGCCGCTCGGCGGCGAAGAAGTAAGTGGAAGCGGCGTCCCCGCCGCTCAAAAGCCTCTCAGAAGCGGCGAGACGCCGCTTCCACGGAACACCTCAGTTAAACGGAAAAATCCGGAAGAAATCCAAAAAGAAAACGGCCGCAATCACGTAACCCGCGGCCGGAAACGACCGCCCTTTTCCCGTCCCCAGCGCCAGCAGCGCGGCGCCGATCAGCCCGATGCCGATACCCGAGGCGATGCTGAAGCACAGCGGGATGGCCAGCAGCGTCAGCACCGCGGGCACCGCGACATCGAACTCCTCCATGCGAATTTCGCGGACGGACTGCATCATGAAGACGCCCACGATCACGAGCGTGGGCGCGGTGGCGACGGACGGCACCGCCAGGATCAGGGGCGTGAAGAAGAGTGCCAGCAGCATCAGGACCGCGGTGGTCAGCGAAGTGAGTCCAGTGCGTCCGCCCGCTTCGACGCCGGCAGCGGATTCGATGTAGCTGACGACGGTGGAGGTCCCCAGCAGCGAGCTGAGAATCGTCGCGATCGAATCGGCGACCAGCGCGCGCCCGGCGCGGGGCAGCGTGCCATCCTCGCGAAGGTATCCCGCGCGTTTGGTGACGCCGATCAGCGTGCCGATGTTATCGAACATATCGATCAGCAGAAGAGTCAGAATGATCGGCAAGGCCTGATGGAATTTGGCCCAGCTGCCCAGGAACGACCACTGGAGGTGCAGCACGAGCGGCATCGGACTGCGCGGGAGCGAAAGCCACGAGGTCGGCGCTGAAGTGACATGGCCGCCGGAGCCATTCGAGACGAACAGACCTGCGATCGTGACGATCGCGATGCTAAGAACGATGGCTCCGGGAATTTTCCGGGTGACGAGGATCGCGGTGAGGAGGATGCCCGCCAGGCACAGCGCCACCGGCGGCGAGGCGAAATCCCCATGCGCCACAAAGGTCGCCGCGTCGGAAACAATGACGCCGCCATTCTTCAGACCGATGAAGGCGATGAAGAGTCCGATGCCGCAGGTGATCGCAACTTTGATGCTGGGCGGAATCGCTGCGACGATGCGCTCGCGCACGCCGGTGACCGACAGCAGCAGGAAGATGCAGCCGTTGATGAAAACCATCCCGAGCGCTTCCTGCCATGGCACCTTGTAGCTCAGACAGACGGTGAATGCGAAAAAGGCGTTGATCCCCATGCCCGGCGCAAGCGCGAGCGGGTAGTTGGTCATCAGCGCCATCAGCGTGGTCGCCACCGCCGCGCTCAATGCGGTGACCGTGACCAGCGCCCCGCGATCCATGCCCGTGTTCGCCAGAATATCCGGGTTGACCGCCAAGATATAGGCCATGGCCGCGAACGTGGTCAGTCCGGCGGCGAATTCTCGCCCGGCGGTGGTCCCGTTGGATTGGAGCGAGAAAGGGTCTTTCACTGCAGCGAGCGAAGCAGTCGCGATGCCAAGCGCAAGTTCCCTATAGCAGGGTGGAGCGCGTGGTCCCCACGCGCTGAGCGATATCGCAAGTTGGCGACGTCAAAAGCGCATGGGGACCATGCGCTTCACCCCCGATACGCTTCTTCCACGCGGCCCAAGATATGCTAAATGTCACCCATGCCGCTGACCCGCTTCTCCGTCCCGCCTCTCCACGAGAGAACCCGGGTGCTGGCCGCCGTGGCGAGCGGGCGGGCGGCGCCGGACCTGGTCCTAACCGGCGCGCGAGTGCTCTCCGTCTACACCGAGCGCCTGCACGCGGAGCGCGAAATCTGGATCAAGGCGGGCCGGATTGCGGCCATCATGCCGGCGGGGCGTTTCAAGCGGGCGGCCGCTGCCCGCACCCGCGTCCATGACGTCCGCGGAGGCATCCTCGCTCCCGGCCTCGTCGATCCGCACCTCCATATCGAGAGTTCGATGATGACGGCGTGCGCCTATGCGGAAGCCGCGCTGCTCAATGGCACCACGACCATATTCTGCGACAGCCACGAGATTGGAAATGTGTGCGACGCGAAGGGCATCGAATGGATGCTGGAGGACGCCCGGCAGGCGCCGCTGTCGATTTTTCTCACGGTTCCCAGCACGATTCCCGCGACGTCGGCGCGATTCGAAACCGCGGGAGGCGATCTGACGCCGGCCAAAGTCGGCCGGATCTTCGATCGCTGGCCCGAGGCGGTGGGCTTGGGCGAAAAGATGGACTTTGTTCAGGTGGCGATGGGCAATCCGCGTTCCCACGCGATCCTGGCCGAAGCGCTCAAGCGCGGACGACCGGTGAGCGGTCATATCTATGGCCGGGAATTTGTGGCCCCGGGCGCCGCCAGCGGCGTCAGCGACACCCACGAGGCGATCGACCGCGACATAGCTTCGGACTTTCTGGAAAACGGAGCCTGGGTATTTCTGCGCGGCGGTCCCCCGACCAACCCCTGGCATTCGCTGCCCGAGGCGATCAAGGCGGTGACTGAACTGGGCGCGAATCCCAAACGGGTGTGTGTCTGCACGGACGACCGCGACGCCGACGATCTCTTCCATTTCGGGCTGGACTGGGTGGTGCGCTCGGCGGTCAAGGCCGGCGTCGGGAAGCTGGGCGCCTGGAGTTTTGGCTCGCTGCATCCGGCGACGCGCTACGGCTTCGATGGGGAATTGGGCGGCCTGGCGCCGGGCCGGCGCGCCGACGTGGTGCTGCTCAACGAGGAGCTGGAGCCGCAGAGCACGTGGTATGGGGGGCAGTTGGTCGTCGAAGATCGCCGCATCACGCCGCTCCTCGATCGCGCGCTGTCGCGCCGATATCGGTATCCACCCGCTGCGTACAAGACCGTCCGGCTGCCCGCGAAGCCCCGCCTGACCCCGCCGCTGCCCCAACGGCCGGTGACCGCCCATGTTATCCGGACGGCCTCGCCGGGAATTGTCGCGCATCACGAGGCGATGCCCCTTGCGCCGGGGCCGGGCGAGGACTGGCCGGCGGTGCTCGGCCGCTTGGGGTTGTGCTTCCTTTCGGTGGTCGGACGTCACGGGAAGAACGGCCGGGTCGCCCACGGACTTTTGATGGATTTCGGACTGAAGGACGGAGCGGTCGCGAGTTCGGTGGGTCACGATGCGCACAACGTGATTGTCGCGGGTTCGAACGAATCGGACATGGCGACGGCGCTCGCGACCGTCGCGGGTCTGCGAGGGGGCGTGTGCGTGGTGCGCGCCGGGCAGGTGCTGGCATCGGTGGCGCTGCCGATCGCCGGTTTGCTTTCGGACCGGCGCGCGCCCGCGATCGCGGCGGAAACCACCCGGCTCAAGCAAGCCTGGTCGGAGGTCGGCTGCACGCTGCCCTATATGGGCTTCAATCTGCTTTCGCTGTCGGTCATCCCCGAAATCCGTCTCACCGACCGAGGTTTGATCCTGGTGACGGAAATGCGGCAGGTGCCATTGTTCGAATAGCGTCCGAATGACGCTTGCGCTGTGGGTGGAGCGCGTGGTCCCCACGCGCTTTGACGTTCATCCGCGTTTGGCGCCGAACGCAGGCAACGGTTTAAGCGCAGGGGGACCATGCGCTCCACCCTTATGGGACGGAATTTCTATATTTATCCCAATGCCGCACCAACTCATCCACCACGACGCGGCCCACCTGATACGCCGAATCAAACGCTTCCTTGTCAGCCATGTAGGCGGCATTCGGTCCGTCGTAGTTCAAGCTCTGGGCGGACGTCATTCCGGGGTGGGGCACCGTGTAATCGCTCGCCGTGCGCAGATCCAGCACCCGCTTCGGATCGATCCGCCCCGATTTGCCGAGGAGCGTGATCGCCTGCAAAAATCCGCTGTCTTCACACGACGACGTCGCGAACGTGCCTTTGCCGTCCGTGTAAAGTTTGACCCACCGCCGCGCCCATTCGGTGCCGAGCGTGCCCTGCCAGTAGGTCGCAGACGATAGATTGTCCCCGATCAGCACGCGCGGCCCCTTCTGCACGCCCGCGAAGCCGGGAAACTTCCCGGCGAATTTCCGCTCGGCGTCGGTTTGAACCAGCTTCACGCCCGACGTCAGTCCGTACGCCCAGTTCACCAACGAGCGATCGAGATGGTAAACCTGGCCGACGTTCTGGCCTTTGGGGATGAAAGGGGGATCGGTCGGCGCGCTTCCGTTCCACGGCACATGGCCGTCCGGCCAATTCGGCGGAATTTCCCGCGGGTCGATGAGGCAGTCGATGTCGCCGTCGACAATCCATTCGGTCCAGACCGCGCTGCCTTGGGCGGCTTGCATGGGATCCACCCCGGCGATGCCGGCCATGATCCAATACGCGTGCGTTAAGTCGAAACGGGGATCGAGTCCCAGGGCCATCGTGGACGCGGCCGCCTTGCCGGTCGTCATCCCGGTCATGTATTCCATCACGCCGTCGGCGTTGACCCGGGCCGGTCGAAAACCCGCCGGAACCGGAACGATTCGATCGAGCCGGTAACCGTGAATCCACCGGGCCGCCTCGCCCGGGCTTTCTCCCGTCGCGGCAGGATTCTGGTAGTCCTCTTCAAAAGTCGTGACGACCACGACCTTGATGGGAATCGGAGCTTCCGCCCCGTGAGTCGACACCGCAGCCATGGCGCAGGCGAGAGCCCACGCCGACCGGCGTCGGCGCCACCGGCGATTCAACGCGCGACCCGCCGAAGCTTCCGCTTCGCCGGCAGCAGATTGAAAACCCGGCCACCCTGAGTCCGTCGCGGCATGAACGGCGGACGATGCCGACGGCGAAGAGGAAGGTTTCCGAGGGAGACTGTCTGGATCAACTCCATGCCCTCGATGAAAGCTTATTGCGGGCCAAAAACGTTTCATTTTGTAAGTCCTTGGACTGGGATGTGAACCGTTTTCACCATAAGGAACGCATTACAAATATTGTAAAATAATCCGACATTTGGTGGAGCGCGTGGTCCCCACGCGCTGAGCGACGTCAAAAGCGGAAAAGCGCGTCGGGGACGACGCGCTCCACCCATCAAGGGCCTTAGCTCCAATTGAAATTGAAGCTGACACTGATGCGCTCCTCCTCAACCCGGTTGGTCGCAACCTCATGGCGCAGCCAGCTTTCGAACAGGATCAGATTCCCCGCTTCCGCCGGGTAGGTGACGTGCGGGCGGTTGGAGGCCTTGGCGTTCGCAATTTTGGGCGGCGCAGCCATGAACCGGTCGAGCCGGGGATCCTCGAACTTGATTCCGGGGCAGCCCTTCGGCGTGGCGACATAGTACGTGCCGCTGATGAACGCCAGAGGATGCAAATGCAGCGAATGCGCCGCAGTCGGCGGCATGATGTTCACCCAGCAATCCGTCATGGCGACCGACTTCCCGCGCAGGTCCATGTCGAGCTCCTTGGCAAAGGCCCGCACATGCTTCGTTATCTTCCGCTCCAGGTCCCCAAACGTGGACGAGAAGCGGTGCAGTTCGTTGAGCGATGCGTAGCTCGTATAGCCGCCGGGATAGTTCACGGACGACCATTTCCGACCGGCCGCGTCGAACTCGCGCAGCTTCCGGCACTCGTCCGCGAGGGAATCGTTGAACTTCCGCGCGCCGGCCCGGATCAGGGGCTCGCTGTAAATCAGCGTGGGAAACCAAGTGCGGGTCGGCATGAGCTACAGCAATCGGGCCAAAGCCTCGTCGAGCGCGCCGATGATTTCGTCCACCGGTTCCGTTCCGACGCAGAGGCGCAGCAAATCCGGGCTCAAATGGCTGGCCGCCAATTCGGCGCGGCCTGCCGCCGAGGTGATCAGATCGTAGTGCGCCAGGTACATGAACGGGCAGATCAGCGTAGTAGACATGCCGAAGCTCGGACCTTTCGGCAAGCGCAGCGGATCGTAGAACGTCGCCAAATCGCCCTTCACCACAAACGAGATCATGCCGCCGGGACCGCCGCCCGGATGCTGAAGGTGGCGATAGTTATCCTGGCTGGGCCGCTTGAGCGCCCAGTAGACCTCGGCGACGGCGGGATGCCCTCTGAGAAAACCCTCCACTTCCGGGGTCGAGGCATTGATTTGGCTGAGCACCTTCCTCGTGTCGCCAATCTGGCTCGCCAAGCGCGCGACATCTCGCGCGTACACCGGTTCGAGCCACTGCCGCAGTCCTTCGCGATACAACGCCGCATCCGGGCGGGTGCGATTCACCGCCGCGAACCCGGAGAGCACGTCACCCGCGCTGCCCGTGTACTTGGTCAGGCTGCACACGACGATGTCGGCAAAAGGAAGCAGGTTGGCGTTGAACGCTGAGCTCACCGACGGATCGAGAATCAACGCGATGCCGTGCCGGCGGCATAAGTCCGCCAGCCGCTCCGCGTTGGGCGTCTGGATCAGCGGATTGGTCGGCATTTCCGTCACCAACCCGGCGATGCGCGAACCCCGGTCGCGGAGCAGGGCCTCCAGCCCATCCAGGTCGAACGGATCCTTGAGATGGTGATAGGCGCCCGCCCCGTTGAATTTCTTCAGGATCGCGATCGAGTCCAGGTACAGCCACCCGAGCTGGATCCACTCGTTGCGGCCGCGCGCGGCCTGCGCGTCGCCGACCGCCCGAAACGCCGCATAGACGGCGTTCATGCCGTTTGAGGCCAGAAAGATGTCTTCGTCCTTGGCGCCGGGCAAAACGGGCCGCAGGTGGCGACGCACCTCCGCGTCCGCGTTGCCGGCAAACAAAGGCTCCGGTTCGGCGCGGGACCGTTTCCCTCGGCGCACGAGGTGATCCTCCGCTTCGCGCGACGAAAGAAAGCCCCCAATGTGCTGCAGATATTGCTTCGCCTTGCCGAAAAGCTCGGCGGTGTCGGCATGGGCGACGCCGTGCACTCCGTGATTTTCGAAAGAGGCAGCCGACCCGGGGGCGCCCTGATTCAGGTATTCCGCCAAATGAGCGGCCATCGGGCCTGACGAAACGAGCCAGATCTTTCGCCCGGGATGGGCGGGCGCAAACTCCTGGGCCAGCGAGGCATTGAACGGATTCACAACGAATCGCGGGTACCCCAGCTGCAATTTCCGGGTGATCTCCGGGTCCTTTTCCTCGTATCCCCGCACCGAACGCATGGTCGGCAGGCTCACGGACACGGCATGCGGGCTGGCCGGGATCGGTGTACCCAAGGGGATATCGACAAAGACGGACATCCCATCACCCATACACCGTTTCTCCGCGGTTGAAAATCGCGGACCGTGTCAGCACTGTTTGGCCCCTATGCGGCTGGTATCCTGGAATGTGAACGGCGTCCGCGCCGCCATCAAAAAGGGGCTGTTGGAGTACATGCTGGAGCACGGGTCGGATGTCGTCTGCCTGCAGGAGACCAAGGCCCACAGCGGCGACATCCAGCACGTGGAGTGGCCGCACAAGTACCAGGTTTTCTGGAACGCCGCGGCCAAGAAAGGCTACAGCGGCACCGCGATATTTTCGAAGCAGAAGCCGATTTCGGTCGTCAACGACCTGGGGTACCGCTCCCACGATGCGGAGGGCCGCGTCATCACCGCGGAGTTTCCGGACTTTTTCCTCGTCAACGTCTATCAGCCGAATTCGCAGCGGGGGCTCACGCGCCTCAAATACCGGACCGAGGAATGGGATCCTGCGTTTCTCAAGTTCCTGGCCAAGCTCCGGCGGAAGGGGAAGCCGGTCGTTTTCTGCGGCGACCTGAACGTGGCGCACCAGGAGATCGACCTGAAGAATCCGAAAACCAACCGGCGCAATGCGGGGTTCACCGACGAGGAGCGGACGAACTTCACGAAGGTGCTCGATAAGGGATTTTTGGATACGTTCCGGGCCTTCGAACCCGGTCCCGGGCACTACTCCTGGTGGAGCCAGATGATGAACTGCCGGGCCCGGAACATCGGGTGGCGCGTCGATTACTTCGTGGCCGACGCCGCATTGCGCCCGGTGCTCAAGCGCGCCTGGATCAGCCACGAGGTCATGGGCAGCGACCACTGCCCGGTCGGGCTCGAACTTGACGTATGAGTCCGGCTGGATTTGACGGCTCTCGGCTGAAGGAACAGTTCACCCGGGAAGCGGTTCGCACTTTGTCGGTTGCCGAGAGCGTGACGTGCGGCGGCCTGCAGCAGCGCATCGGCCGGATTTCGGGCGCGTCGACATTCTTCCGCGGGGGAATCACCGCCTATGACCGGGCGCAAAAGGTCGCCCACCTGGGCGTGGACGCCGCCGAAGCCGCGGCGGTGAACAGCGTGTCCGAATTGATCGCCCAACAGATGGCGCGCGGCGTCTGCATCCTATTCGGCACGGATTTTGGGGTTGGAACGACTGGCTATGCCGAACCCAGTCCGGAGTGGAAGGCCGCCGCGCCCTATGCCTACTGGGCAATCGCCCACGTCAAAGGGCAGTTCCCGGAAGTGGTGGCCAGCGGCCGAATCGACTGCCCCGGAATGAATCGCGCCTCCGCCCAGGACCGCATCTGTGACGCAGTCCTAGCCGAACTGCTCCATATCACGGAAGAGCTGTAGCCGGGGGCGCTGACCCCGGCACCTGCGATATCAAAAGCGGAAGGTGGAGCGCGTGGGGACCACGCGCTCCACCCGCATAAGCGTTTTGCGCCTTATTGCGTAATCTGCTGCACGAACGCCATCAGCGGCTTCACCTCGTCGGGCGGCTGCACCCAATCGCTGTAAAGCAGCTCCGGCATCTCGTAGCTGGTGTGGTAAAGAATGAAGTTCGCCTTGTCGTCCCGCGCGATCTGAGCGGCCTTGAAGGTGGCGCCCGCGAACAGTCCGGACGACTTGGAATACACCAGGACCGGCGCGTAGAGCAGCGGCTTGTTGAAGCGTTCGTACTCGGCGGTATGCGGGCCGGCGACCGCCTTGGCATCGACTCCGATGTCGAACCGCTGCCGGAAGAGCAGATGCGGTGTTTGGTCGTTCGTGAAAATGTAGACCGTCTCGACCGACTTGGCGCCCGCCTGGAACCCGAGGCTGGCTTCGTCCGCGCGGACGATCACCGGCAGGCTCCAATGGCCCGAAGCCTGGCGTACCATCAGGACGCCGTAGCCGCCCTTCACGCCAAAAATGAACCCGGCCTTGAACTGATTCGTGATCAGGATTCCGCGTGCCGCGTGCAACACTTGCGAGGGAATCGCATCGGCCGGCACGGCCATGAATTGGCGAAGGATGGCTTCGCACGACTCAACCTGGGTGACGGCGTCGGCGCGCTCGTCGGCGGCCCGAGCTGCGACCGTACCAATGACACTGGCGAGGAGCAGCGTGAACACGAACTTTGCTTTCATGAGATAAGGTAAAAGGGTGCCAGCTTAGGGCTTCAATTCCAAGGCGATATCTAACTTTTCGAATCGCCCTCCCAGCCACCACAGGCCGACCCAGACTTCGCCGGTCACCACCGCGAGGACAAACAGGGTGGCAGCGAGCAGGCCGGCGATCGTCCCGGCGTTCAAGCCGATGGCGGCCACCACAATGAGCGGCGCGGCCACCGCGGCAGGAATGAGCGCCACCACGACCGCCAGAAATTGCCCGAAGGTGAAGATCAAACGCTGCCCGATGGCCTCAATTCCGCCTCCGCGTGTGCGCGTATTCTGATGCCACGCCGGGAACAGCAAAGCCGCCCCATTGGGAATGACCAGTTGCAGCAATGTCACGGGGGGTATGATCGCCCAAACGCAGAAAAGTCCCACCAATCTTTCGGTAAAAGTTTGGCTCCCATGCGCCAGCGCGAGGAAGGCCCATCCGGCCGCCAGAGACGCCACCCAAAGCAGCAGAGACAAAAGCAGGGCCGGTGTGAGCATCTGGCCGCCAACGATCTGCCAGCCGCGGATCGGATAGGCCTTGAGCAGATCTGCGTTATGCAAATCGCTGCGCAAATCCTGCCGAACGAGCTGCGGACCAAGGAGCACCACGTAGAAGCCCCCAATCGCCGCCAATGTGAGAACGAGGGAGGGGGTGGAGGATTGAAGCGTGCCGCCGGTATGCCGGGTGAGATTCAGCACCACCACCAGGCACACCACCATGAAGCTGAAGACGATGCGCAGGTTGAACCAGGATTGGATGCCGATCAGATTTTTCCACAGGAAGGCCATTTCGGGCCGGCCGCTCGGGTGCAGTTTGAAGGGCGAACGTTTCGCCTTTGGTTGGCGTTGCAGTACCCCGCCCCGGCTGCCGCTGGCTCGCTGCGCGGCCTTTTGCTGCGAACGCATTTCCGCCGTGGCGATCGACCCTTCGCGAAACGACACCTGCAGACTGACGATCGTCGCATAGCACACCGCCGGCACCAGCAAGGCCGGTCCGAGCGCGAGCAGGAAGCGCGCGGCGGTGGGCGCCGCGAACGGAGCCACCACCCAGGCAAACGGCTTGTCAACGGCGGCGCCAATTCCCGCATGCAGCCAATCGACGAGAAACTGCATCGTGTCGCCCAAAGCCAGCGGATTGATCTTCCCCGGCGCGTGGGCGGTAAGGTAGAGGCCGCGAATCGCCACCAAGGCGAGAACCGCCAGCACCGACAGTGCTCTCCGCTTGACCGTCGGGCCGAAGCGCTCGATCGCCTGGGCGGCGGCGAACCGCATGGCATTCTGAAACAGCGAAATCGTGGACAGGATGAGCCACCATCCCACCGCGTGCGTGAAAGCGTTTCCGCCCAAGTATTGGAACCGGTCGAAGATCAGGGTCAACAGCAGCGACGAAAAAAGCACCGTCACTTCGGCGCTGAGCAAATTGAAATGGATCAGCCGGCGGCGGCTCAGCGGCGCGGGAAACAGGAACGCGATTTCCGCTTCGGAAAATTTGAGACGCGCTTCGGGCGCTGCGGCACTCCAGATGAAGATCGTGTTGACGAAGAGAAACGCGAGCAGGACGAACCCGCCGAGTTCCACCACCAGCGCCGGCGACATCTCCAGGGCCGTCCCGCGGCCGGCGGGAAAATGCATCCGGCGGAAAAAGAAAAAATAGATGTAAAACGCCCCCGCGACGAACGACATCAGGTACTTGGGCTGCCGCAGGCGTTTTACCGCCGCGGCGAGCCGGTTGCGCAGCGAGAGCGCGCGGCAATAGAGCAGGGCGCCGATCACGGCAGCAGCGGCGGGTCGAGCAGCGTCGCCGGTTCGGGCGCCGGTGGCGCGGCGGGCTCATCCGAAGTCGCGCGCAGGAATATCTCTTCCAGGCTGACATTGGCTTGGCCGCGGCTGAACCGGAGCGATACCTCCGCCAGCGTCCCGTGGGCGATCTTCTCGCCGTGCTTCAAGATGAGCACATGGGTGCAAACCTCCTCGAGCAGATGCAGCAGGTGCGAACTGAGCACGATAGTCGCGCCGTCCTTCGCCCGTCGGATGATCGAATCCTTCATCCGGCGGATGCCCAGCGGATCCAGGCCGGTCAAGGGTTCGTCGAAGAACATGACGCGGGGCCCGTGCAAAAGTCCGCACGCGATCACGAGCTTCTGCTTCATGCCCCGCGACAGCTCGTTGGGCAGCAAGTTCGCCTTGTCCGCCAATTCCAGTTCCTCCAGAAGCGGGCCGGCCCGCTGGTCGGCGTCTTTCACCCCGTAGATTCGGGCGACGAACGACAGGTGTTGGCGAACCGTCAGGTACTCGAACAGCCGCGGTTCGTCCGGAAAGAATGCGAGCTCCCGCTTCGCCTCCACCGCATCCGTGGCCAGATCGTATCCGGCGATCGTAATTTTGCCCGATGTGCACGGGATGATGCCGGCCAGGCATCGCAGCGTCGTCGTTTTGCCGGCGCCGTTCGGCCCCACCAGGCCCAGTACCTGCCCGGGAGATACGGCAAACGACAGCTCGGGAACAGCGGTGAAGCTGCCGTATCGTTTGTTAAGATTCGCTACCTCAATCATTTCTCGGACCAATGCACAGGGTGGACGCCTAGTTCAGTGGTTCCGGCACGGCGGAGCAAATCCCAAAAACTTTTCTGTAACCCTCCGCCTTGCCGCCCGTCTTGGCTATCAGTTGCGCTGGAATTCCCTCTACATGAAATCCTTCCTCAAAGGTTTGATCCCCGCCACGTGTCTTTTGATGGCTCTACCGCTGGCCAACGCCCAATCGGGCGATCAGAGCCAGACCGCCCCGCCTCCGCCGCCGGCGGAAGGCCAACCGCCGCCGCTTCCGCCCGCCGGCGGCCCTCAGGGTCATTGGCGCCACCGCGCCGACCCACTGGCATCCGTCACGAACCTGACCGACGGCCAAAAGGCCCAGATCAAGTCGATCCGCGATGCCATGCGCGCCAAAATCGAGGCGTTGCCGGACGATGACGACAAGCGCCAGGCCTCCCGCGAAATCATGAAGTCGTCGATGCAGCAGATTCGCGCGCTGCTCACTCCGGAGCAGCAGACCCAATTTGATGCCGCGATGAAAGGCATGCGCGGCCACCGTCCGCCGCCTCCGCCCGATGCGAACGGCGAGCCGCCCGCTCCGCCGCCGCAGCCCCCGTCGGCTCCGCCCGCGGGAGCCCCTTCGTCCTAACCTCGGATCGCAGGCAAAGTCTCTTTTGTCAGGGGTTGGTGTGTCGCCCGCCGCAGTAGCAGCCTGCGGCGGGCATTTTTATGCCCGGGAATAAGGACGACGGTTCAAGTCTCTCGACATGAGTGATGCCGATTATCGAAATCGATCGTCCCGCTGTAGCCGGGGTCGCTGACCCCGGAACCAGCGACGTCGCCCGCCGCGCATCATTTGCGTTCGATCGGCGGCCGGATTCCTTAACCCAACCCACCTGAAAGATTCACCCGTGAAGCATTTCCTCACCGTTCTGGCCCTGCTGCTCCTGCCCATTCTTGCCCGCGCCGACTCGATCGTCCTGGGCGGAGGCTGCTTCTGGTGCATGGACGCGGCCTACAAGCTGCTGCCCGGCGTCACGCACGTCACCTGCGGCTATGCGGGCGGGCACACCAAGTATCCGACCTATGAGGACGTCTGCACGGAAACGACGGGCCACGCCGAAACGGTCCAAGTTGATTTCGACCCGAAGAAGGTCTCATTGGCCGAGGTCCTGAAGTACTTCTTCGAATGCCACAACCCGACGCAGGTGAATGGCCAGGGCGATGACCTCGGCACCTCCTACCGCTCGATCATCCTCTACGCCGACGACGCGCAAAAAGCCGCCGCGGAAGCCGCCCGCACCGAGGCGCAGAAACGCTTCTCCGATCCCATCGTGACGGAAATCGTCCCTCTGAAAAAGTTCTGGATCGCCGAGGACTACCACCAGGACTACTTCGAAAAGAACCCCGACCGCGACTACTGCCGCATCGTGATCCGCCCCAAGGTGGAGAAGCTGCAGCACCTGCTGAATCAGTAGGAGGTCCCATGCGGTTCGCCCGATTCGCGGAGTCGCGCGCCACGATCGGGTGGTCGTACCCACCAGTATTGGGGGAATCTGCTCATTCCCTCGAGCTGGAGTAGCTGATAATTTGGCCCGATGGGCTGCGAAATCAGGCGGAAGTTGCGAACTATGATGACAGTCAGCTGGCGAGTGACGGAAAGATTACATTTTTATCGACACTCACTTTGAGCGGCATTTTCTTCACGTCGTTCTCCAGCTTTCGTGAACAAAACCTCTCCCTTCCCAAATTTGGGAGGTGGCCCTTGGGTGTTGGCCTGCGTGGCAATAGCTGCCGCATGTCCCAACGCACTCTGGTCGCAACCCTCAGTCTCGATTGCAAATCCGCCGGCCAACGCGGCGTTTTCGACCGGCAACACCATTGTCCTCAGTGCGAGTGCCGCGCCATCGGCCGGGGCTTCGATCAGCTACGTACAATACTATCTGGGGTCGTCCCTGTTGGGACAATCAAACGCCCTGCCATATGCCTTTAGCTGGTCGAACGCACCCACCGGGACGTTTTCGATTCAGGCGATCGCGACCGATAGCCTCGGCAACAGTTCGCAGTCCCCGGTGCAGTCGCTTTCGATTGCCGGCATTGATCTGCCGTATGTGACGGATTTTGAACCCTCCGAAGGTTACGTCCCCGGCTCGCTCAACGGTCAATTGGGCTGGTCGGTGATTCAAGGGAGCGCGGCAATTGTCTCAGGCCAGGCCTATTCAGGTTCGCAGTCAGTCGTGCTGACTCCGACGAATCCGCCGGCATTGATCGCCCAGGCGCTTCAGCCTTCGACGAACCCGGCAGTCGTGTACGTGGATCTCGGTTTTCAACCGGTGGCGGAGGTCAACGTGATGTCCTCGTCCATCGTTACCGCCGGGGGAGCGAGCTTCGGATTTTTGGCGTCCGGCGGTGTGGCGCAAGTCGAGACACTCAACGGCGATGGCCAAGGAGGCGGCGCCTGGGTGCCGACAGCGACCGGAGCTTCCGTGGCTCTCACTTCTGGAACCAACCAAGCGTCCGGCTGGCACCGGTTCACGATTCGGGAGGATTTCACGAATCAGATTTGGGACCTCTACGTCGACGGGGCGATGGTTGCCTACAATCTGAATTTCTCCAACGCGGTTTCATCCGTAAATTCTCTCGTGATCCTTGGTTCGGCGTCCCTGGCCGTTGGACTGGACACGGTCTATGTGGGAGCGACCAATCCGCTTTTCACAAATCAATCGAACGACGGGATCGCCGATTCCTGGAAGCAGCAATTCGGGTTGGATCCGACGCAAGACGAGCGAAACCTGAGCCCGAATGGAAACGGAGCCTTGGTGATTCAGGATTTTGTGCAGGATGCCAATCCGTTGGACTACTTCAGCGGTCGCGCGACGCAGATTTCGTCGCCAACGCCGTCGAATCAGGTCTCGTACAGCTACGACGCCAGTGGGCGGTTGGTTTCCGCTCAGGTCGGCGGACAAAGTGCGGAAACATACACGTTCGACAACGCGGCCAACTTGACCAACGCCACGACGGTGGCCCAACCGATCGTGGCATGGAGGAGCACCAACGATTTGCCACCTGACGGGTCTGGCATCGGTGATGACTCAGCCAGTCCAGCTGGCGACAGCGTTCCCAATCTCGTCAAGTACGCTTTGGGTTTGCCGGCCCTGCAGGCAGTTGTCGGACCGGTGCCCATCATCGCTCTGGAGCCGCTCAATGGATCATCGTATCTGACCCTCCAGTATTCGCGTCCCGACCCGGCGCCGGCCGACCTCACCTATACCGTTCAAGTCTCGTCGGACGCGCAGAACTGGTCGAGCGGAAGCGGTGTGACGACGCAGCTATCGAGCACGAGTAGCAACGGAGTGGCTACGGTCGTCTACGCCGATCTGACGCCAGTCGGACAACCGCAATACGGGCGATACATCCGCCTGCTCATTACTCGCACTCCCGTCCAGCAATAAACGCCATGCGCACGTTCAAGTTCTTGCTCGTTCTCTTCCTCGCTGCCGGCGTCGGGATATGCGCGGCGGGCGCACAAACATTCAAGACCGGAAATGTCTCGGTCACGGTATTGAGCCAGCCGCAGGTCACGTTCCTCGGGGGTGGCGGATATGTGATGTTCGATATCAGCTATGTCGGCAATACGTTTACCAATATTGCTTTGGGCGAATACTATGGTTTGGCCTGCTCGCCGAACTACGATTACAGTGGGAACGCATCCACGGGTCAATTTGGCATATATTCACAAAATCCAGTGCCGGGCACGGCTGCCGGGGGAAGCGCCTCGGGCAATGCTACCACCGGCATTTTCTTCGATTGGAGCCCGAGCAACGCAGCGGGAACCTATACAATCTCGGGAAACTGGATTTACCAATCCACGGGTTTGGGAGGCACTACCCAATTTTAGGTTATTCGCGGATTTCAGTGGGTCCCGGAGGGAAGATTGCTATGAAGGAACGGCCAATGGATAATGCGTGAGCGAAAGGCCGGCGCTGGGCCTTGCCTCGGATCGCATAGCGATCCTGGCCTCGGCCGGGCGGAGAG
>DASXYY010000039.1:0-97133 GCA_036502225.1 Opitutaceae bacterium | reverse complement strand
TCAGCCTGGAGCAACTCTGGCGCGCGTCACTTCCAGTCCCTTAACGGGCACTCTTCAACCGGAGAGCCGGATGCGGTAGTTCCGCACGTCCGGTTCGGAGGGAGGGGCAGGTTCCATTCCTGTCCCTACCCCTATCCCACTTTCTTCAGACGGCGAAAAACAAAGCCCGATCCAGCACCAGCGCCCCCAGCACGATCGGCAGGTACGCCAGCGTCACGTGAAACAGGCTCCGCGCCGTGCGATCGCGATCGGCGGGCCGTAGAAATGCGGCCGCTTTGACCAGAATCCACCCGCCGGCGAGCGCCGCGATGGCCGCGTAGCGCCAAGTGTCCAGGCGCAGGCAAACGGGTAAAAGCGAAACCATGACCAGCAGCGCCGTGGCCACGAACGACCAGGCGGCCACGCTGCGTCCGGACGGATCGCGAACGGACAGCATGGGAAAATGCACCGCTGAATAGTCGCCCCGGTACGTCCAAGCGATGGCCATGAAGTGGGGAATCTGCCAGAAAAGAAGAATTCCGAATTGGATCCACCCCAGGGCGGCCAGGTTGTCTGCGCCCGCGGTCCATCCGATCAGGCAGGGCAGGGCCCCGGCAATCGCGCCGATTTCCGTGCTGAAGCGCGACCGCCGCTTGGCCGGAGTGTACCAGCCCAAGTAGGCAACGATGGTCAGAAGTGTGAAGAGGGCGGCGATGGCGCTCACCATCGCGTACATGAGCATCAGGGCGAAGATGCACATGAGCCCGCCCAGGACGAAGGCGGACCCGGTGGGAATGCGGCCGGCCGGGAGCGGCCGATCGGCCGTGCGGCGCATGTGCGCGTCGGTGTCGGCCTCGAGGTATTGGTTGAGCGCGGCTACGCCGAAGGCGGCGAGCGACGTCCCGACGAACACCCAAAGCCATCGACGCGGTTCGTGCGGCACGCGCGCCGACGCATAGGCGGCCATCGTGGTGAGGACCGAAAGTAAGCTGAGCCGGGGTTTGGTCAGCTGCAAATAATCGGACAGCCCGCGGTGTTCGGTCACGTTTGGATCCGATCGCGGTGCGCGGCCCAGGTCAGCCAGAATGTGGATACGAGCGTGATGGCACCGACGAGAACGTGGGCGGTCGTGACGAAGGGCTCCCGGAAGGTCCAAATGATGGTCGCGCCCAGGCAGATTTGAAGGAGGAGCAAGCTGACCAGCCCGGCGGCGGCCGTCTTCATGTTGTCGGAGGCTCCCGGATCGCGCCACGTCACCAGGGCGTACACGATCGCCGAAAAGAAAATCAGCATCGCCGTGACGCGGTGCGCGAAATGGATCGCCACCTTGAACGGCCAGAACGGCGGCAGCAGATGGTGATCGATGGTCGAAAAGGGAAAGTACGGAATCGCCAAGCCCGCGAAGGTATGGCGCATGACTGCCGCGATCGCCAGGTTGATGAAGAGCAGCGCGCAGCAGATTCGGCCCCAAAGAAGGACCCGCGGGGAAACCGGGCGGCGTTGGTCGATCCAGCTCCGCGTGAGACTCACGGCGACGGCCAGAAATACGCAGGCCAGCGCCTGGGCGAGCCACGCGTGGAGCATCGCGATCACTTCGCCCAGATTCGTATCCCACGCCGGCAATTGCACGTAGTTGAGCAGCACGCGCAGTCCGCCGATGACCGCCTGGCCCATGCAAACGCCGAATGCCGTCCAGGCCAGTTTGCGCAGCCAGGGACGGGCCTCCTTGCGCCAGACCCAGATGGCCAGGATGAGGGCGAGGGTGGTTTCCATGCCCGCGCTCAGCCGGTGGGAATGCTCGGCGAACATCGATACGTTGCTGAGCCAGCCCTTCGGATTGAGCGAGCCGTTCGAGAGCGGCCAATCCGGGAACGCCATCCCCGCATTGATCGAAGTGGTGAAGGCGCCGAGGGTGACGAGCACGAAAATCCACGCGCAGGCGAGAGCCGCAAACGCGGCCAACGCGGGCTTGTAGTGGGCCGTGCGGTCAGGGGGAGTGAATGATCCCATAAGGCGGCGAACTACCAGAACAGCGGCCGCCGACGGGGGTCGCAAACCCTTTGACAAAGTATTCCGGGAGCAAATCTATATCTTTATGCTGAGGAATGGTCGTTGCGCGCTCCTGCTGGCCCTGGCCGCCGCCGCCGGGTGCTCGCGGCATCCGGCCACCACGGAGAAACGCTTTCCCCTGCGGGGCGAAGTGGTCTCTTTGGATACGGCTCATCATACCGTGAGAGTGACGCACCAGGCGGTGCCGGGGCTCATGCCGGGCATGACGATGGATTTCCCGGTGCGGGTGGGCGATGAGATGACCCTCCACGCCGGAGAGCAGATCAAGGCCGATCTGGTGATCGATCGGGTCGGAGCTGCGCCGCGCCTGGAAAACATCTGGCCCGACGATCCGTCCGCCGCCGCGGCCGTCGCCGCCGGAGCCAGCGCTCTGCGCGAGGATACCCACGACCGGGGCGACTCCGCTTATCGGGAAGTCGGCGAGGTCGCGCCTGATTTTACCTTGTTCGACCAGGCGGGCCGGGTCGTGAACAGCGGGCGGTTTCGCGGCAAGCAGGTCATGCTGAATTTCATCTACAGCCGGTGCCCCGATCCGAACATGTGCCCGGCGGCGACGGCCCGCATGATCGCGACGCAGCATTTGGCGAAGCAGGCCGGCGTGAAGAATATCGAATTCGTCTCGATCACCCTCGATCCGGTGAACGATACGCCGGGCGTGCTGGCGGAATATGCCCATTACCGCGGCATCGACACGTCCAACTATTCGTTTCTGACGGGGCCCGAGGGGGCCGTGCGCGATTTGCTCACGCAGTTCGGGGTGATCGCCGACTTCAGCGACGGAATCGTCAAACACACGCTGGCGACGCTGCTGATCAACGCGAGCGGCAAGATCGTGTGGCGGGCCGACGGGAGCCAGTGGGACCCGCAGGATTTCGTGGCGCGCATGCGCAAGACATGAGCGCGGACACCGCGATGCCGCGATGGATGCAGGTGGGGCTGATCGCGGTGGGCGGGGCGGCGGTGGTTTTTGCCGTTTGGCGGCTGCAGCCTCGACAGGGGGCGTTGGGGCCGGTCGACTTCACGGCGGGTGGGCCGGATGCGCTGCAATTTTGCGATCCGCTCCATCCGAAGTTCATCGCGGTGACGGACAAGACCTCGCCCGTGGTGCTGGCGGCCGAGGACGGTGGTGCGACCGGAGCATTGGTTCTCACGACCGCCACCGGCAAGCCGGTGGGTGCGGATGACTTGGTGGGAGGACAGCTTCGCCTCCTCGCGGTCGATGCGACGGTCGATCGCGTTGAGGTGGGCGACGCCGCGTTTTCCGGGAAAAGGGGCCGATGGATTTGGCCGGTCCCAGCGGGGACCATCCGGATCTTTGCGGATTTCACGCCGCGGGCGATCGGGCGGGAGATGTATGCGTCGTGCGGGTTGGCGAATCCGCCCCGCCCGGCGCCCCAGGCCGACTTGGGCGGCCTGACGCTAACGCTGCCATCCAAGGTGTCAGCGGGCCAGGAGTTCGCCGTGCAGGTTCAGGATTCCCGGGGCGCTTCGCTGCTCCTGCCCGTGACGTTGGCGGCGTTCGATTTGCAACGGGAGGGCCCCTCCGGATGTGTGACGCGGACGAGCGATTCGATGGATAAGTCGAGGGAGTTTCGCCTGACGTTTAACGACCCGGGCACCTATGTGGTATGGGCCGAGAGTGGCGGCCGGCAGGGTCGGGCGCAGTTGCGGGTGGAGCCATGAAGGTTGGGAACGGACGCTGTAGCCGGGGGCGCTGACCCCGGCCTTCCCGCTTACGATATCGCAACTGCCGGGGTCAGCGCCCCCGGCTACAGCTGATTTCGCACGCAATACGCGCACTAAAACCGCAGGTGCTTCACCGTCAGCCCCTGGTTGATCAGCTGCTTCAGGGCGTCGATGCCGATCTGCAGATGG
Source organism: Opitutaceae bacterium (assembly GCA_036502225.1). Lineage (GTDB taxonomy): Bacteria > Verrucomicrobiota > Verrucomicrobiia > Opitutales > Opitutaceae > Palsa-1447. The sequence continues at coordinate 93,209 of DASXYY010000039.1, read as the reverse complement.
GCGGTGACGTAATTTTCGGTGACGAGGCGGTCGCTGTCGGCGGTCTTGATTCCTTCCGGCAGCATCGGCTGGTCGGATACGAGGAGCAGGGCTCCCGTGGGGATTTCGTTATAGAAACCCGTCATGAAGATCGTGGCGGTCTCCATGTCCACCGCCATGACGCGGATCTTCTTCAGGTATTTCTTGAAGTCGTCGTCGTGCTCCCAGACCCGGCGGTTCGTCGTATAGACGGTGCCGGTCCAATAATCGCGGGCGTGATCGCGGATGGTGGTGGAGATGGCCTTTTGGAGCTGAAAGGCCGGCAGCGCCGGCACCTCGGCGGGAAAATAATCGTTGCTGGTCCCCTCGCCGCGAATCGCGGCGATCGGCAGGATCAGGTCGCCGATTTCCGCGCGATGCTTGATCCCGCCGCACTTGCCGAGAAACAGCACCGCCTTGGGCGGGATCGCGCTCAACAGATCCATCACGGTCGCGGCCGGCGCGCTGCCCATCCCGAAATTGACGATGGTGATCTCGCCCGCGGTCGCGCTCGGCATCGGCTTGTCGCGGCCGGTCACCTCGACCTTGTTCAAGCGGGCGAACAGCTCGACGTAATTCTGAAAATTGGTCAGTAGGACATATTTTCCGAACTCGCCCACCGGCACGCCGGTATACCGCGGCAGCCAGTTCGAGACGATGTCGCGACGGGTCCGAAGGGCCTGCGCCGGAGTCATGCCTTCGAAGTTCGACACGGGGGGGATCAGCCGGCGAGCGCGTTGACCCGGTTCAAATGCTCGTCGCCGGTGTACTTCTGGGATTGCTCGTCCGCATGGTAGCTCGAACGCACCAGGGCGCCGCTCTCCACGACTCCAAAGCCGACCGAAAGTCCGAACGTTTTCCAGTGCACAAATTCCTCGGGTGTGACCCACCGGGAAACGGGCAGATGCTGCGCGGTCGGCTGCAGGTACTGGCCGACGGTGAGAATGTCGATCTTGTCGCCGGACAGGTCGCGCAGGGTCTGCTCGATCTCTTCCCGCTGCTCCCCGAGGCCGAGCATGATCCCGGTCTTGGTGGTGAAGCCGCGCAACTTGGCGTGCTGGAGCACGCTGCGCGAACGATCGTAGCGGGCCTGCACGCGAACCGGCTTCTGTAGCCGCTCCACCGTCTCGACGTTGTGATTGAAGATGTCGGGCTTCGCGTCGAGCACCGTGTCGACGTCGTTCAGCCGGCCCTTGAAATCGGGCACCAGCACCTCGATCGCCGTTTGGGGGTTGCGATGGCGCACCGCGCGGATCGTCGCCGCCCACACGCTCGCTCCCCCGTCCGCGAGTTCGTCGCGGGCCACGCTGGTCAGGACGCAATGCCGCAGATTCATCCTGGCCACCGCTTCGGCCACGCGAGCGGGTTCGCCCAAGTCCAGTTCGGTCGGACGTCCGGTCTGCACCGCGCAGAAATTGCACGAGCGGGTGCAAATGTTGCCGAGGATCATCAGCGTGGCCGTCCCGCGCGACCAGCACTCGCCCAAATTGGGGCACTGGGCGCTCTGGCAAACTGTATGCAACTTATGCTCGTCGACCAACTTGCGGACCGCCGAATACCCAGGCCCGCTGGGAAGCCGGGCTCTCAGCCAGTCGGGTTTGCGGGTGGACTCCATCGGGGGAGGTTAGGGCAGTTCCGCGCGCGATTCAAGAGCGGGTGGAGCGCATGGTCCCCATGCGCTTCCGTGCCAAATGCGGGCGGACGTTTTAGCGCGTGGGGACCACGCGCTCCACCTTTTGAGAATTATCCGCTGTTCGCGGATCGGCTTCCCATTGGGAAGCCAACAAAATGCTCGCCACGCGATAGTCTCGTCGGGCGAGCAATTTGGTTCCTAATGGCTGCGTTTGTTGTGAAGAAGCCGGGTGCGTCGCCGGCGAGCCGGCGGCGCATTGGCCGCAGCGAATTAAGCACGAGGCGTGCCAAAGCCGCAGAGATTGAGGGCCCGCTGCGGCTCCGGGTTCGCCATGAACCAGCGCCAGAGATTGCCCGTGCGGAGGTTTTCGGCGGCGAGCAGGGTGACGCCCAGATTCAAGCCGGTCACATCGGGCGAGGTCCAGCCGGTGGTCGGATTGAAGGCGTCGGTGAAGCCGTACCGGCACGAGATGGAATCGCCGAACCGGTTCTGCATGGCCCGCAGGGCGGGCACGCAGATGTCCGGGGTGAACATGAGCGAACCGCCGGGCGCCGCCGGAACCACGGTGCCATCCGTCCGGGGATCCAGCGGGGGCCCGCCCCAGTCGGTGTAGCCGGCCGCGCTGCGCGAGGGCGTGATGCCCCAGATCTCGCTGGTGTAGCCGGGGAATCGGGAGTGGAGATCGGCGCAGAATTGCCGATGCACCCGCGTGGCGGCCGAGGAGTTCCCGAACCAATCGACGCCGTCCGCGTCGCGCCGCCCCCGAAAATCGAAAAAGAGCTGCGAGTACTGGTGGGTGAAGATCGGGGTGGTCCCAATGTACCGGTAGGATCCGTAGGCGGTGGTGGTGCGGCGCCAGGCGGCCCAGGCGCGCGGCGGAATCGGATGGCGGGGCGCCGCGATCGCGAGCAGATAAAGCCCGGAGGCCTCGCTGTACTCGTCCCACGAATACGGGATGAAGCCCTGTTCCGGCGTCCAGCCGTGGCTGAGCCGGTCCGTTCCCGGCACGAGCATCCAGGCGAAATCGATCCGCTCGTAGATCGCGTTCGCGAGCCGTCCGATTTCCGAGTCGTCCGAAAAATAGCCGCGGGCGGTGAGGATTCCCGCCAGGAGCAGCGCGGTGTCGATGGTGGAAACCTCGCTGGCACCGGCGGGCCCGTGGACACTCGCAAAGGCGCCGGCGCGGGCGCCCGTTTTCCAGTGCAGCCAGTGATAGAACCACCCGCGTTCGTTCGGGGCGTGCTGCAGCAGGAAGGCCAGCGTCGTTCGCACGCGTTCCCGCGCCTCGGGCCGCCCCATCCACCCGCGCTCGGCCGCGATGCAAAAGCCCGCGAGGCCGAAGCCCGTGACGGAGGTGCTCGCGGTGGGCCGGTCGTCCAGCGTGTACGGTCCGCCGTTGGTGCATCCCCGATCCAGCACGAGGCCGGTCACCGCGTCCGCCTTGTCGGCAAAATAGCCGAAGGAGCGCCGTTGCAGGTCGTCGAGGAAGGCATCGTCGGCCGGCCGGCCGGCCGCCCGGAGGACATCGACGCCCGCCCACGCGGCGGCGCTCAGGCGCAGAAAAGCGCGGCGGTTCATAGGGGTGCTTTGAAGTGGACGACAAGCGGGCCCGCTGGCAAGCTTGCCGGTTCCAATGAGCGAAGCGACCGGTGACATTTCCCATGACCAGCATGCGGTCCGGCGGCAAAAGCTGGCCGACGCGCGAGCCGCGGGATCAGACCCGTTTCGGGCCTCGGTCGAGCAGACGCATTTCAGCCAGGACGCCATCAGGCTTTATCAGGAGGGGCACGACTATGAGGTGCCGGTGAGCGTGGCCGGACGCCTGGTCGTCATCCGCGGCATGGGCAAGAGCCAGTTCGTGAAGATCCTCGACCAGCAGGGCCAGATCCAGCTGTTCGTGCGGATGGACGTCCTGGGCGACGAGGCGTTTGCCGCGTTCAAGAAGCTGGACCTCGGCGACATCATCGGAGCCACCGGAACCCTGTTCAAGACGAAGGCCGGCGAAATCACGGTCAAGGCGGACCGCGTCACGCTCGTGTCCAAGGCCCTGCGCCCCCTGCCGGAAAAGTGGCATGGCCTCACGGACCCTGAGCAGGTTTATCGCCAGCGCTATCTCGATCTGATCGTGAATCCGGAGTCGCGCCGCCGCCTGCTGCTGCGCTCGCGGATCGTCTCCGCCGTCCGGCGGTTCCTCGACGACCGCCAATTCGTCGAAGTGGAGACACCGGTGCTGCAGGCGGTGGCCGGCGGCGCCGCCGCCCGCCCCTTCACCACGCATCACAACGCGCTGGGCGCCGACTTCTACCTGCGCATTTCGCTGGAGCTCTACCTCAAGCGCATGCTCGTGGCGGGCATCGACCGGGTTTACGAGATCGGCCGGAATTTTCGCAACGAAGGCGTTTCCCGGCGCCACAACCCCGAGTTCACCATGCTGGAGGTGTACCAGGCCTACAGCGACCACCGGGGCATGATGACGCTGATCAAGGACCTGTTGCGGACCCTCTGTCAGGACGTCCTGGGAACGAGCCGGCTGGCCCATCCCGCGAGCGGTCAGGAGATCGATTTTGCCGGTGAATGGCGTGAAGCGACCTACAAGGACCTGATCCGCGCCGAAACGAAGGACCCCGATTGGTTCAGCCGCAGCAAGGAGGAGCACGTTCGGGCGGCGGAGTCCCTCGGCCTCAAGGTGGAGCCGCAATGGGAGGACTTTGAGGTCACCAACGAGATCTTCTCGAAGCGCATCGAACCGACCCTGATCCAGCCCACGTTCGTGCTGCAGCTCCCCAAGGAGCTCTGCCCGCTCGCGAAAATCAACCGCGACGATCCCTCGACGTTGGATGTTTTTGAGCTTTGTATCGGAGGGATGGAGATCGCCCCCGCTTACTCCGAGCAGAACGACCCCGACGTCCAGCGCGAGATGTTCGAGCGCCAGGCGGGCGGGGAGAAGCAAAGCATCGACCAGGATTTCCTGCTCGCGCTTGAACACGGGATGCCGCCTGCCGGCGGCATGGGGGTCGGAATCGACCGGCTGTGCATATTGCTCACCGCCGCGGAGAGCATCCGCGACGTGATCCTCTTTCCGCAGCTCCGGCCGGGCGCCGCCGCCTCATGAGCGAACGGCCGGCGCAGAGCAACGTCCGCTGGATCATCTGCGGACTGCTGCTGTTTTCGACGACGATCAACTACGTTGATCGGCAGGTCATCAGCTTTCTCAAGGAATACTACTGCCTGCCGAAAGCCCAGGGCGGCTTTGGCTGGTCGGGCCAGGATTTCTCGTACCTGACTTCCGCGTTCACGGGCGTTTACGCCCTCATGACCGTGGCGGCGGGGTGGCTCATCGATCGCATCGGCACGCGGATCGGCCTGGCGATGTCGCTCGCCACGTGGTCCTTCTTCGGTGCGATGAACGCCTTCGTCGGCCGCCTGCTGCCGATGCACATCCTGGTGCGCAGCGCGTTCGCGGTCGGCGAGGCGGGCAATTTTCCGGCGTCGATCAAGACCGTGGCGGAATGGTTTCCGAAAAAGGAGCGCGCGCTGGCCACGGGAATCTTCAACGCGGGCGCCAATGTCGGCGCGATGCTCGCGGCGCTCTTTGTGCCGTGGTGCCTCGGGCATTACGGCTATGCCCAGGGCTGGAAGATCGCGTTTTTCGTCACCGGCGCCGCCGGCGTCGTTTGGCTCATTCCGTGGTTCATCTTCTACGAGGTGCCGGCCCGGCACCGCCGGCTCTCGGCGGCGGAATTCGACTACATCCACGCCGAGTCCGATCTGCCCATTTCGTCGGCGGGCGCCCCCGGCGCTCCCGGGAGGAAAGTGGCTTGGTCGCGCCTTTTTTCCCTTCGGCAGACCTGGGCGTTCGCGGTCGGCAAGTTCCTGACCGACGGCATCTGGTGGTTCTATCTGTTCTGGTTTCCCGACTACCTGAACAAACAGTTCGGGATGACGAAGGAGCAGGTCGCGCTTCCGACATTTCTGGTCTACGCCATTTCGATCATCGGCAGCGTGTACGGCGGCCGGCTGCCGATGACGCTGATGAACCGGGGCATGGCGTCCCATCAGGCGCGGATGGCGGCGATGTTCATGATCGCGCTCGCGCCGTTGGTCATGCTTTCCACGCAGTATTTCGGCGACGTCTCGCATTTTGGGGTGAGCTGGGCGCCGATCCTCGCCGTTTCCACGGTCTGCATCGCCGCGTCGGCGCACCAGGCCTGGTCGGCGAACCTCTTCACGACCGTTTCGGACATGTTCCCGAAGAGCGCGGTGGGTTCGGTCACGGGCATCGGCACCTTGGTGGGCGGCGTGGGCGGCGTGATCGAGCAACTTCTGCCCGGGCGTCTGACCGACCACTTTGCCGCGCACCCGAACGTCGCGTACGGAATCATGTTCGGCATTTGCGCGTTCAGCTACCTGGCCGCCTGGGGGCTGATCAAAGTCCTCGTGCCGCGGCCCATGCCGGTCGTCTAGCGTGCCCATGCCCTGGTACGTTTACCTGGCGCTCAAGCAGCTGTACTCGACCTGGCAGCGTTTCTTTTTTACGGCAATTTCCGCCCTGAGCGTCGCCCTGGGTGTGCTCATCCTGCTGATCGTCCTGAGTGTCATGGGCGGTTTCAGCCAGAAGATCGGCGAAATGACCCAGGAGACGCAGGGGGATATCCAAATCCGCGCGGAGCAGGTGATCGCCGATCCAGCGGCGCTGGCGAAGGTCGTCGAGCACGTGCCGGGAGTGGCGGCCTCCACGCCTTTTGCCCAGGGTTTTGCGCTGGTGATGAACGGAGATCTGCCCGTGTTCCCGGTCATCGAAGCGATCGATCCGGCGACCGTCGAGAAGGTGGCGCCGCTCCAAAAGTATGTCCGAATCGGTTCGCTGGACGACCTGGATGACGATTCGGTCATCCTCAGTTCCGAGCTGGCTGAACAGATCGGCGCCGGTCTCGGCAGCAAGGTGCAGGTTTATTCGCCCGCGATTCTCACCCACATGCTCAGGGCGGACGAGGCGATCCTTCCCCGGCAGCTGAACGTGGTCGGAATTTTCCAGATCGGCCACCAGCAATTGGACAAGTCCACGGTCATCGTGACGCTCCGCACCATGCAGGATCTCTACGATCTCGGAGGAGGGGTTCATGGCCTGAACCTCAAGATCGCGCCCGGAGCCGATGTGGAAGCAGTGACCCGCAACGTCAACCAGGCGATGCTGGCCGCCGAAGGGCATGGCCTGCCTCGCGTGCAGGGTTTGTGGGCCCGTTCCTGGAAGACCGTGAACTCGGATTTCCTTTGGGCCGTGCAACTCGAAAAAAGCATGATGACTTTCATCCTGCTGATCGTCGTGCTGGTCGCGGCGTTCCTGACCATGAGCCTGCTGCTCGTGCTGGTGCTGAAGAAAACGCGGGAGATCGGGCTGTTCATCGCCCTGGGCGCGACCCGCCTGCAGGTTGCCGGGTGCTTTTGCCTGCAAGGGGTGGCAATTGGGGTCGCCGGAACGGTCGTGGGTCTCAGCCTCGGCTTTCTCGCGCTGCACTACCGCAACGATGTGATTCATTTCCTCCTTCATTTCACGGGAAGCGAGGAGGCGATGGAAAGCGTCTATCAGTTCAACCAAATCCCTTCGCATACGGCGGGCGGCGATTTGGTCACCATCGTGGTTTCCGCGATTGTGCTGTCCACGCTCGCCGGAGCCGTTCCCGCGCTGCTGGCGGCGCGGCTCAATCCCGTGGAGGCCCTGCGCAATGAGTGAACCAGCGCCGATTCTGCAGGCGCGGGGCCTGCGCAAGCGTTACCGGTCCGGCGACCGCGAAATCGACGTGCTGCGCGGGATCGACCTGGATCTGGTCGGCGGCGAGACCGTCAGCATTCGCGGCGAGTCCGGTTCCGGAAAGTCCACGCTGCTTCACCTCCTGGCGGCTTTGGACCGTCCCGACGGCGGCGAGGTCAAATGGCAGGGAACGAGCGACCTGAACGCCCAGCGGCGCGGCCGGTTTCTGGGCATGGTCTTCCAGGCCTTCTATCTCGTTCCGGAACTGACGGCGCGCGAGAACGTGCTGCTCGCCCGGCGGATCATCGGCTCCGTCAACGACGAGTCCCGGGCCCGCACCGAAGAACTGCTGCGGGCGGTCGGATTGGGAAACCGGGCGCACCATTTTCCCGCCCATCTTTCGGGCGGCGAGCGCCAGCGCGTGGCGGTGGCCCGGGCGCTCCTCAATCGGCCGCAGCTGATCCTCGCGGATGAGCCCACGGGCAATCTCGACGAGCACACCGGCGACGAGGTGGTCAACCTGCTCCTGACGCTGTGCGCCACGACGGCCACCGCCCTGGTGCTGGTGACTCACAATGCGGCGCATGCGGCCAAGGCCAAGCGTTCCCTTGTGCTTCGCGAGGGCAGGTTGGAGAATCGCTGACATGGCCAAGACCAAGATACGCTGCGGTGTGGCAGGAGTGGGGTCGCTGGGTCAGCACCATGCCCGGATCTACACCGAACTGGAGGGCGCGGAGCTCGCGGGCATTTTCGAGCCGGACGACAAGCGGGCGGCGGAGATCGCGGCCAGGCACGGGTGCCGCCGGTTCGCCACGCTGGAGGAAATGGGCGCGAATTGCGACGCGGTGTCGGTCGTCGTGCCGACGGACCGGCATCACGAAGTCGCGATCAAGCTGCTCAATCAAGGGTGCCACCTGCTGATCGAAAAGCCGATCTGCGCGTCGATGGCGGAAGCGGAGGACGTGCTCGCCGCCGCGCAGCGAAGCCAGCGGCTCGTGCAGGTCGGGCACGTCGAGCACTTCAACCCGGTGATGAAGTTCCTGGAAAAGGAGGTAAGCCATCCCCAGTTCATCACGGCGGAGCGGCTGGCGCCTTATCAACTCCGCGGTACGGAAGTCGGCGTGGTGCTGGACCTGATGATCCATGACATCGGGATCGTGCTCGCGCTGGTCCGCTCGCCCATCGCCCGCATCGACAGCGTCGGGGTCAAGGTGCTTTCGAAAACGGAGGACATCGCCAACGCGCGCCTGCAGTTTGAGAGCGGCTGCGTGGCAAATTTGAGCGCGAGCCGGATCAGCCTGAAACCCGCCCGGGAAATCCGCGTTTTCCAGGACGACGCCTATCTCTCGCTCGATTTCAAGGCGCAGGAAGGCCACCTGATCCGCAAGAGCGACGTGATCGCGTTCGGACTCAAAATGAAGATCGGTCTGGTGAAGGCCGACGACTACCAGTCGATCAAGGTTCACCAGATTCCGATCGAAAAGGGCCAGCCGTTGTCGCTGGAGCTGGCCCATTTCGTCGACAGCGTGGTGCGAGCCCACCAGCCCAAGGTGAATGCTGCGATGGGCAAATCGGCGCTTGAGGTGGCGATCACCATCACCGACCAGATTCGGCGGGCGGCCAAGGTGGAATGAAGGTGGAGCTGCCAGCGCCCGCGCTGGGCGGGGTCGCCGGTGGAATTGCCGGGGTCGGCGCCCCCGGCTCCAGCGGCCTTCGGCCGGATTTGCTGATCATCGCGGGTGAGCATTCGGGAGATGCGCATGCGGCGGCGATGGTGCGAGGGCTCCTCGCGGCGCATCCGGAAAGGCGGGTCTGCGCGATTGGCGGTCCGCAACTGGCCGCGTCCGGCGCCCAGCTGCTGTGGGACCTGACCGCCTCGTCGGTCGTCGGCCTCGTCGAGGTGCTGCGCAATCTGCCGTTTTTCTCGGCGCTTTCGTCGGCGACGCTGGAGTGGATTCGTGAATACCGCCCGCGGGCGGTGTGCCTGGTGGACTACCCCGGTTTCAATCTGCGGCTGGCGGAACGATTGCGCCGGCTGGGACTGAGCCGTCAGGGTGGGGGGGAGATTCTCCTCCTCTACTACATCAGCCCCCAAATTTGGGCTTGGAAGGGTGCGCGGCGGTTTACGATGGCTCGCGATCTCGACGCCATGGCCGTGATCTTTCCATTTGAAGTGAAGTCGTATGCGGACACGGCCCTGCCGGTCGAATTCGTCGGGCATCCGTTGGTGGATGCGGAAGGGCATGAGAATCCCGTGAGCTACGATCCGGAGGGGCCGGTGCTGCTGCTGCCGGGCAGTCGGCGGCAGGCCGTGCGCCGGATATTCCCTGCCCTCCTCGCCGGCCACCAGGCTGCCGATTTGCGACCGGCGGTGGTGCTGTATCCCAGCGGGCCGATCCGAGCCGTCCTGGAATCCGTTTTGGCGTCGGGCAATTTTCCCAACGTCTCGTTGCGGGCGGTATCCGAGTCGAAGGTCGGCGCCTCGGCGGTGCTGACGAGCAGCGGAACGATGTCCATGCAATGCGCGCTTGCCGGCATCCCGGGAGCGATCGCCTATCGCGCAAATACCGGCACCTATTGGATGGGTCGCATGTTGTTGCAGGTAAAATACTTGGGAATTGCGAATCTCCTTCTCGAGGAACCGATGTATCCGGAATATCTTCAGGGGGCGGCCACCCCCGCGGCCTTGAGCCGGGAAATCGCCGATTGCCTGGCTGGTCCGCAACGGCGAGAAAAAGCCAGGGTGCAGGCTCAACGGTTGCGCGATATTCTTTCGGCTCCAGCCGCATCGACGCCGGCCGCATGGCTTGCCCGGCAGTTGCAAAACGGTATCGGTTAGTTCGCCCTAATTTGCTGATATAGTTAGGGCTGTAGTGCCGCAGGCTCCACAAGCACCTGTCGCCGAGGCCCCCGGGGGCACCGGCCGCTCCCGCATCGTTCCCGTTGCGGTGGCCGTGCTTGGCGCCCTCCTGGCCGTTGGTTTTTGGCTTTGGCTCAAGCTGGATTTTCCGGGCGATCCGCTGCTGCCCCTCGTGCTGGTGGGCGGCTTGGCCGTAACGGCGCTCGTGGCGCTGCTGGCCAACCGCGCGTCGCGTTCCGAGGCGGTGCGCGTGCGGCAGGAGGCCATCTTCCAAACCATCTTCGAACAGGCTCCCGTCGGCCTGATGTGGATCGGCGCCGATCCGAATACCCGGCGCGTGAATTCCGAGCATTCCCGCATCTCGGGCGTGCCGGCCGACCGGGCCCACGATATCGCCACCTACCTGGCGGTCACGCATCCGGACGATCGCCAGGAACAGGTCGAGCTGCAGAGAAAATTGACCGGCGGCGAAATCGACCGGTTCACCGTGGAGAAACGCTACCTGCGTCCGGACGGCTCCGTGGTGTGGGGAGCGCTGACCATTACCGCGATTCCCGATCCCAAGACTGGCGTTCGTCACGAGGTCAGCACCCTGGTGGATATCACCGCGATGAAACGGCAGGCCGCGGAATTGCAGGCGGCCAAGGAGGCGGCGGAGCTCGCGGACGTGGCCAAGAGCCAATTCCTGGCCGTGATCAGCCATGAGATCCGCACGCCCATGAACGGCGTGCTCGGCATGACCAATCTGCTGCTGGAGTCGCCGCTCAATCGGGAACAGCGGGAATTGACCGAGACAATCGGACAAAGCGCCGAGGCGCTGCTCCGGCTGATCAACGACATTCTCGATTTTTCCAAGATCGATTCGGGCAATCTGGAATTCGAAACCGAACCGTTCGACGTGCGCGATTGCCTTGACGGCGCTCTCGACGTACTGGCTCCGCAGGCGGCGGCGAAGAACGTCGAACTGCTCTGCGAAATGGCGGCGGACGTGCCCGCGATCATGATGGGCGATGCCACTCGCGTGCGCCAGGTGCTGGTCAATTTGCTCGCGAATGGCGTCAAGTTCACGGAAACCGGCGAAGTGATCGTCAAGGTCGAGCGGGGAGCGGAGCTGAACGGAAAGCTGGAGCTGCACTTTTCCGTCATGGATTCGGGCATCGGCATTCCGCCCGAATCGATGGGACGACTGTTCAAACTGTTCAGCCAGGTGGACGCGTCCACGACCCGCAAATACGGCGGCACCGGGCTGGGGCTGGCGATCAGCAAACGTCTCACCGAGCTGATGGGCGGACGGATGTGGGTGGAGAGCAACGCCGGCCGCGGCTCCACGTTTCATTTCACGATCGTGACGCCGCCGGGCGATCCGGTGCCGGCGGCCGACTTTGGCCGGTTGTGCGGCCGGCGCATCCTGTTTGCGGACGCGAATGCCGCTTCGGGCCGCATTCATGGCGCGATGCTGGGCGGGTGGGGCCTTAACGTGGTCACCGTGGCTTCGGGCGCGGAAGCGCTCCTGCGCCTGGGGGAGGAATCCTTTGATGCGGCGATTGTGAGCGAGCGCCTGCCGGACATGCGCGGCGAGGAACTGGCCGAGGAAATGGCCTCCTATCGCCAGTTCGCCGGCATTCCGATCGTGCTGCTGGTCCCCATCGGCTCCGCGACTTCCCCGGCAGCCGAAAAAGGCAAGGTGGTCGCGCGGGTGGCCAAACCGCTCAAACCCGACGCGCTGCGCCGCGCGCTCATCCGGCTGTTCACGGCTGCCGCGCCGAGCGCCGAGGCCGAGCCCAAGGTGGTGCCGATGGCGAGCGCGGGGCCGGCCAGGCGGCGCGAGCGGTTGCTGGTCGCCGAGGACAATCCGATCAACCAGAAGGTGATCCGGCTGATGCTGTCCCAGCACGGTTATCGGCCGACGATCGTCGGAAATGGCGAAGAGGCGGTGCGCGCCTTCGCCGATGTCCGCTTCGACGTGGTCCTGATGGATCTGCAGATGCCGCGCATGGACGGGTTTGAGGCCGCCCGGCGCATCCGCGCCGCTTCGGCATCACCCACCCGGCCCTGGATCGTGGCCGTCACCGCCAATGCGATGGAAGGGCACCGCGAACGCTGCCTCGCCGACGGCATGAACGACTATCTGTCGAAGCCGATCATAATGGACGGGCTGCTGGCCGTGCTGGCCCGCGCCCGGGCCGCCGCCGCCGAGCCTTCCGCTACGAGGTAGCGCCGGCCGGTGGAAGCGGCGTCTCGCCGCTTTTGTCCGTGTGGAAGCGGCGGGCCGCCGCTTCGACGGCCGCCCGAGCCGCCAAGTCGCGCCAAAGGAACTCGGTTCGCTCTCCAAGGATCTGCCGGCACCGCTCCACCTCGGAGGCTCGGGCGGTGCGGTTCTCGCTGGCGATCGCCGCCAGGTCGTCGAGGTTGTAGAGAAATGCGTTCGGCACTTCTGCCGCGAGCGCCTCCACGTCGCGCGGCAGCGCCAGATCGAGCAAAAGCAGGGGCCGGCCCGCCCGGCGGCGCACGGCGGACGAAACGCTGACGGCGCTGATCACTGCGGTCGGCGCCGCCGTGGCGCATACCGCCACGTCAAAGTCCGCCAGCTGGCTCTCTCGCTGTTCGAATGGGAGCGTGCCCGCGCCCAGGCCTTCGGCGATGGCCAGGGTCTTTTCCAGCCGGCGGCTGGAGAGCGTGAGACGCGATACGCCGCGGCTTTGAAAGGCGCGCGCGGTCTTCTCTCCGATCTCCCCGGCGCCGATGAGCAGCACGCGCAACGGGGCCAGATTGCCGAAGACATTCTGGGCCAGGTCGACCGCCACGTTGGCCACGCTCACCTGGCCGGCCGAAATCGACGTGTGGGTCCGCACATGCTTGGCGGCCTGAAACGCCTTTTGAAAGATGCGATTGAGGAGCGGTCCCGCGGAACCGCGCGCCGCCGCGGTCGCATAGGCCTCCTTGACCTGGCCGAAGATCTCATTTTCCCCGATCATCTGCGAGTCGACGCCCGCCGCGACCTCGAACAGGTGGCGGACGGCGGCGATCCCCTCGAGGCGCAGGCGGATCGAGGCGAATTCCGCGGCTTCAAAGCCGACCTGCTCGCGAAAGCGATGCTCGACCACCGCGGCGGCCGCGCTGTCGGCGGCGACCCCGTAGAATTCGATGCGGTTGCACGTGCTGAGAATCGCCAGTTCGGAAACGGCCGGGCAGGCGGCCAGTTCGCGGTGCAAGGCGAGTTCCGCCTCCGCCGTGAGCGCCAGCTTTTCGCGCACCGAGATGGGCGCCTCGTGGTGGGTCGCGCCAATGACGAAGAAACTTTCGGCGTTCATGAGCGCATTGCCGTCCGCGGGGCGGGAATCGGCCGCCGGCTCGCGTTGACGGCCCCCAATGAAAGCATCGCGGCGGCGAACAGCGCCACGCAGAACCACGCAAATTTTCCGCCCAGCAGCCGGCCGCGCAGCCGCAGTGCCAGCGTGGCCGCGGCGGCGCACCAGACCGTCACGGTCAGCAGCAGCTTGGGGCCGGTGACGGTGGAGGTGTCACGCAGCCAGTAGACCGATCCGACGGCCAGCGAGGCGGCGAGGAGGCCGACCGCCGACGTCAGAAGGCGCACCCCGATCTGGTCCAGATCCACGACCGACGGCAAAAGGGAGAACCAGCCTCCCAGGTGCTTGGAATGCAGCGAATGCAGCCGGAAGAGCAGCAGCAGCGACGTCAGGGCGAGCAGCGCCAGCACGCCATAGCTGAAGAGAGCGAGGGCCGCGTGAAACTCGATCCAGGCGTTGCCCCCAAAGACGTGGGAGCGCCGCGTCGCGTCCAGCGCCGGGAGCGACAGCGAGGCCAGGGTCAGCACCGCTCCGAGGCCGCACATGAAAAATCCCAACAGGCTCGAGCGGAAGGTGACGCCGACGATCAGATAGAGCGTGATGGCCGACCAGGCGGTGAATTGGCAAAGCTCGAAGGCGTTGCCGAGCGGGCAGCCGGCGACTACCCGGCCGCGCACCGCCATGCCAAAGACCTGCAGCACGTAGCCGGCTGCGATCAGCGCGTACATGACCAGGCCCGAAGGGCGGCCTCCGCGGCGAATCGATACAATGCCGGCCAGAAATCCCGCCAGGTAGCAGGCTCCGGCGGCCCACATCCATTGGCGATCGGTCAACGCGTCGAGCATTAAACCGACCAGGGTATACGACTACACCACCCGGTTCAAGCGCGCGACGGCACCGTACCATTCCGCGGACAGCTTCGGCGTGCGCTTCTGCGTCGCAAAGTCCACATGGACAATGCCGAAACGCTTCCGGTAGCCCTCCGCCCACTCGAAGTTGTCGAGGAACGACCACAGAAAATAGCCTTTGACGGGATAGCCTTCGTTCACGGCTCGGTGCATCGATATGAAGTACTCCCGAAGATATTCCCGGCGATGGAGATCGTTGACGGCTCCATTGGCTCCCACCACGTCCTCGTAGCAGGTGCCATTCTCCGTCACGTAAAGCGTCTTGGGGCCGTAAAGTTCCGTGCAATGGCGCACCATCCAGTAAAGCGACTGGGGCACCAGGTGCAGCCAGGGCAGGTCGCCGGCCGGGTAGCGGTCCGGCATCGGCAAAAGCTCAGTGCGCCGCCCGTTCGCGCGAACGTAGGCGCCCGAATAGATGTTCAGCCCCAGGAAATCCGTGGGCACGGAGATCGCGGCCAGGTCGCCGCGCTGCACCTTCGGGCGGTCCGCCTTGAGCGAGCGCAGGTAGTCGTCCGGGTAGGCGCCCAGAAACACGGGCGCCAGAATCTGTCGATTGTATCCGGCGAACGTGCGTTGGGCCGCGCGGATGTGCTCGTCGGTTTCGATATACGGAACGGCGACGCCGCTGTTCTGGGAAAGGCCGACGCGAGCTCCCCGACCGCCATGTTCCCGGACCGCCCGGACGGCTTGGCCGTGGGCGAGGAGCGCATGGTGGTAAGCCTGGGCCACGACCGCCGGCGATTCCTTGGCACCGGGAGCGTGCACGCCCGCCTCATACCCCAGACCGATGAAGCAGGGGATTTCGTTCAGGCTGATCCAGTCCTTGACGCGATCGCCGAGGCGCTTGACCACGAGATCGGCATAGGCGGCAAAGGCGTCGACGGTCGAACGCACCCGCCAGCCGCCCTCGTCCTCGAGCGCCTGCGGGAGTTCCCAATGGTACAGCGTCGCCCAGGGTTTTACCCCGCGACGCAGCATGGCATCGACGAGCCGATCGTAATAGTCGAGGCCGCGTTCATTGGGCGCTCCCCGGCCCCCGGGCACCACGCGCGGCCAGGAAATGGAAAATCGGTAGTGACGCAGGCCCAGGTGCCGCATGAGGGCCACGTCTTGCGGATAGCGATGATAGTGGTCGCAACCGATGCCCGGGGTATCCGCGCCGGCGATGGCGCCGGGACGTTCGGCAAAACGGTCCCAGACCGAAGCGCCGCGCCCGTCGTCCGAGGCTCCGCCTTCGATCTGCAACGCCGACGCCGCCACCCCCCAGACAAAGCGCGGGGGGAAACGATAGGATAACTTCATGCGCCGGGCGGGGCGATCGTTTCGCCGGCTTGTGGCAGGGCTTCGACCAGGATTTTTCGCCGGGGAGCTTTGGGATGCAGGATGCGGCTGATGAGCCGCGCGACGGCGGAGTGCCCGATTTCCTGGTGGGGCACGCGCATCGAGGCGACGCGCGGGAGCCCCGCGGGCGGTTCCAGCCCATCGAAGCCGGTGATGGAAACGTCGCCGGGGACGCGCAGCCCGCGCGCCTTGAGGTCGTGGATCAATTGATAGGCCTGGTGGTCGGCGGCGCACACGAACGCCGTCACGCCGTCGGAGCGCGCGCGCAGGGCGGCGAAGTCCGCCACGCCGGCGGCGTCGAGCCGGGGGGAGTTCTTGGCGACGTTGCACGACCAGTCCGGCCGGATCTCCAGGCCGTGCGCGCACAGCGCCTGCACGTACCCGCCGAAGCGGCGCAGGGTCCAGTGTCCGCCGACTGGATACGACCAGGCCGCGAAGCCGATCCGGCGGTGGCCGGCGGCCACGAGGCGGTCGACCAGGGCGACGATCCCCGCCACGTCGTCCGTGTCGATGGTGTCGACCGTGGGATTCGCGTAGCTTTCCAGCACGGCGACCGTCGAAATCTTGCGGGCCAGCGCGTCCACGGCCGCCTCGGGAAAGGGGTAGATCAGCAGGATGCCCCGCCAGTCGCGGGCGCGGATGTTGCGCAGAATGGGCCGGCGCAGGCGGTCCTCGAGGAGGTTGGGGGGATTCTCGAAGACGATGTCGACCGCGACGTGATCGATTTCGGCCCGCTGACGCACGCCTTGCAGGACGAACGGAAAGGTCGTCAGTTCGACGTTGGCCTTGGGCACGCCGATCACGACGCCGATCGTGACGGGCTTGCTCTGGCGCGAGCGGCGCACGGCGCGGGTCGGAATGCCCTGGTAGCCCTGCTCCGCCGCCGCCGCGAGCACGCGCGCGCGTGTCTCCGCGCTGATCGCCGGGTGATTCGACAGGCTGCGCGAGACCGTGGTGCGCGAAAGCTTCAGGCGGTCCGCCAACGCTTGCTGGTTCAGGGGGGGCACTAGCGGAAATGTGCGTTTCCAGAACGCCGTGACAATAACAAAACAAAACTGTGCACATAAAAACGCATTCTTACATATGAATGCATAAGGCACGCCTAAAAAGTGGTTTGATAGATTGTGCACATCTCTGTTGACGCAACCTGGGCCGTTATGCACATGGACTCATGCTTTCCGTGTTTTCCGCCCGCGCGGCCCTCTTGGCCGCGCTGGTTGCCGCACCCGCTTTAGCGCAATCCTCCGGCCCGGTCCTCGTCTGGAACGACGAGTTTGCCGGCCCCGCCGGCAGCGGTCCGGATCCCTCCCAATGGAACTATGACCTGGGCGGCGGCGGCTGGGGCAACAACGAACTCGAGACGTACACCAATTCGCGGAGCAACTCGGTGATCGTCGACGATCCTCTGGCGACTGATGGCAAGGCGCTGGCTCTCCGGGCGCAATCGGCCAATGGCAGCTACACCTCGGCCCGGCTGCAGACCGAAGGCACGTTCAGCTTCAAATATGGCCGCCTGGAGTGCCGCGCCCGCATTCCCTCGGGAGTGGGTCTGTGGCCGGCCTTCTGGGCCCTGGGCTCGGATCTGGGCACGGCGGGCTGGCCGGCCTGCGGCGAAATCGACTGCCTGGAGTGGGTGGGGCAGTACCCGAGCCAGGTCGCGGGCTCGCTCAATTTCACGAACTACAACAGCGGAACCGCCCTGACCGCCGACTATATCCTGTCGAGCGGCGTGTTTGGCGACGCGTATCACGTCTTTGCGGTCGACTGGTATCCGGGGGAAATCGTCTTTTCCGTCGATGGCGTCGTTTACGAGGACCGCAAGCAGAGCAGCCTGCCGGCCGGCTCGGCCTGGCCGTACGACCAGCCGTTTTTCCTGATCATGAATCTGGCCGTGGGCGGCAATTGGCCCGGGCCGCCGAACAGCGCGACGGTTTTTCCGCAGGATTTCCGGGTGGATTACGTGCGCATCTATGCCCTGCCGGCCACGCCGCCGGCCAACCTGGTCTATCCGCCGGATGCCCCCGCTGAGGTCACCGCCTTCTCGCCGGCCCCGGGCCAGGTGGCGCTCAACTGGACCGCGCCGGCGAACACCGATGGCGCCGCGCTGACCGGCTACCGGGCGGACCGCGCCACCGATCCGGCCTTCACCCAGAATCTCGTCTCGACGACGGTGGCTTCCGGTACGACCTATGTGGATACGTCGGTCTCGCCGGGGACCACCTATTACTACCGCGTTGCCGCGATCACGGCGAATGGCGTCTCCGTTCCTTCCGCGATCGTTCAATCGGCGGTCGTGGCCGCGGCGCCGAATTCCCACGTGGTGAACATATCGTCCCGCGCCCGCGTCGGCACGGGTTCGGACCTCCTGATCGCGGGATTCGTCATCGGCGGCACGTCGGCGGAGACGGTGCTGGTCCGAGCGTCCGGACCCGCGTTGGCCGGGTACGGCATCGGCGATTTTCTGCCCGATCCGGAGCTGCAGCTCTACCGCGGAAATAATGTGATCGCCAGCAATGTGGGGTGGGCGGCGGACGGCGATATTGCGACGGCGGCGAACGCGGCGGGCGCTTTTTCCTGGGGTTCGGCGGCGACCCCGGATTCGGCCCTGCTGGTGACGCTCATGCCGGGGCCGTACACGGCGATCGTGTCCGGGGCGAGCGGCGACATGGGAGTTTCACTCCTGGAAGCGTACGCCGTTACACTCGCTGATTAGTGCGATAAGTGCACATTTTATTGGTAAGGCAGAAAAAGCTGGGAACAAACAAGTTATGTCTAACAATAAAGCTTTAATAACCACTAGGCGCGCACGTTTGTGCACAAGAATGTTGACAACCCGCGCGGCGCGAAACTATCCCTTCCCCGCCCCTGCCAAAGGTTGCTCCACCTCCAGCACCCACGGCTTTCGACACCCTCAACACCAGAACGCTTGATGACTATGCATCTCATCCGGTCCACCGCCGCCCGCCGCTTGTCCCTTGCGGCCGCGCTATGCCTCGCCGCCCCGCTGGCGCGAGTAGACGCCCAAACCGCGCCTGCCAACCAACCCAATCCGAGTTCGCCGCCGCCTGCCGCCGCTCCGTCCACCACGACGAGCAGCGATCAGGACCAGGCGATTGTCCTGAATCCGTTCACCGTTTCGACGGAACGCGATGAGGGCTATGCCGCGACGAACGAAATTTCCGGCTCCCGGGTCAACGCGCCGCTCAAGGACGTCCCCGTCCCGATCGACGTCATCACGAGCCAATTCATCAGCGACATCGGCGCGACCGACCTGCGGAGCGCGCTGAAGTACGATTCCGGGATCATGCTCGAAACGCAGAACGATCTCGAGAATAGCGGCGGCACCTACGCCGGCGGGCCCTACGGCCCCGGCGGCGTCAACAACCCGCAGGGCCTCACCTCCAACATCGACGCGGTGCAGCTCAAGGTGCGCGGCTTCGTCACGACCAACGTGCTTCGCGACGGATTCCTGCGCGAGGCCTCCTCCGACGCGGCCAACATCGACCGCGTGGAAGTCGTCTATGGCCCGAACGCGCTGCTGTACGGCACGGGCAACTTCGGCGGCGTGGTCGATTACCTGACCAAGCAGCCGCAAAATGACCGGGCGGAATCATTCTCGCTGTCGGTCGGCACCTACGACTTCCTGCGCGCCGATTTCGACGTGACCGGGCCGATCGATCCGAAGAGCCACCTCGACTACCGCATCACGGGTGCGTGGGAGAATTCGGACACGAACGTGGACTACCAGAAGAACCACCACTACTTCATCGCCCCGGTCGTCACCTGGAGCCCGTTCACGGGCACCCAGCTGACGGTGGACACCGAATACCTGAATTCGAAGCAGAGCGGCTACGGCTTCCAGGCCCTCCGCGCCGTGCAGGGCAGCGGCGCCACGCCGGTCAACAACGATCAGATCGAAGCCACCGCCTTCTACTATCCGCCCGGCGCGGATCCGCGCACGTTCAACCTGTCCGGACCGGACACCTTCAACGACCAGCAGGAGGAAAACATCGAGGTCAAACTGACCCAGGTCTTCCTGCAGGGCCACGACTGGATCCCGGAAATCGCGGGGCTCGCGGGCTTCAACCACTCCCAGACGAACTTTTCGACCCGCAACGTGAACGGCGAGATCACCGGACCGATCGCTGCGGGCGCGCCCGGCTCCGATCTGGCGACCACGATCACGACGAACACCCTCGGCAATTCGCTCGGCGGACAGGGCAGCAACAACGGCAACCTGGTGTTCGGCACGCTGCCGGCCTCGGTCGTCGAATACCAATGGGGCGCCGGGCATCAGGACGCCTACCGGAACCAGGAGCGCCTCGAACTCACCGCGCGCGAGGACGTGTTCGCGGGCCACTGGTACCACTTCGACGACACGGTCCTGGGCGGCGAGTCCCAGCTCTACAACGATCTGACCTCCTACACCTACGCCACGACTCCCGGCGAATACAGCTACCTCAGCCCGACCTCGACGAAGCCGATCCACTATGGCGTGCAGGGCGACGGCAAGGGCGATCCCGGCCTGTTCGAGAACGACTACAACAACGTCAACAAGGGCTGGGATCAGGCGTATTATCTCAATAATTACGCCAAGCTGTTCGACAGCCGCGTCATCCTCATGGACGGCGTCCGCCGCGACAAGATGGACGGCTGGTCCACCAACGACAGCGTGACCAATCCGGGCTCGGCGCCGACGATTTCGACGGCGCGGTCCTCCACCGAGCTGGCGAAGTCCTACCAGAACGGCATCATGGTGGAGATCACCAAGAACCTCTCGATCTACGGCCTGAAGGCCGAAGGTTTCGAGCCGAACTTCGGCGGCCTGCACAAGGCCACCGACGGATCGCCGGTGGGCGCCAATTACGCCAAGAGCCGGGAAGAGGGCATCAAGTTCGACTTCATGGACGGCAAGATCTCGGGGCGCATCAGCCACTACGTGATCACGAAGACCTCGTGGGTCGCCGAGCCGTGGTACGCGCCCGCCCCGATGGGCAATCCCCGCTTCAATCCGAGCAAGGACATCGTCTATGAGCTGAGCGGCGGATTCAACGCGGCCAACCTGCCGGGCACCACGGGCAGCTTTGCCGGCATCAGCAGCCAGGGTGCTCCGGTGCAAACCGATCCGACGGTGATCTCGGCCTGGAATGCGGCGGTCGCCGCCGGCGCGGTTTACACGATCCCGGGCCAGGCCAACCACCTGTACCTCGACGCCAGCAAGCCGACCGGCGCGGCCTACCTGGATGCGGCTTTTGCCGTCAACCAGGCCTCCGGGGGCGCCTGGCCGGGCTGGCTGTATCAGGGCGACAGCAATGCCGACCCGAACATCAACAATGCCACGATGGATGCGGCCGGCTTTTACAATACGCCGCTCGATCCGGCCTGGCAGGTCATCGACCAGTCCCGCGGCTGGGACGGCGAGCTGACGCTCACGCCGACCAAGTATTTCCAGATCGTCTTCAACGCGACGATCGATTCGACGGTCAAGCGGCTGGACTTGGGCGCCTGGCCCCAGTACCCGAATTCGGTCGATCGCTGGGCGGTGTGGTACTTCCAGAACGGCGGTTTCGGCCTCGATGGCGAGCCCCTGAATGTCGCCTACACCAACTGGCAGAATACCTCGACCCGGACGAACGCCGGCGTCTATCCGGGCGACGATTCGCCCCGGTATGCGTGGTCGACGTTCATGAACTACAAGTTCGACCAGTATATCAAGGGTCTGTCGGCCGGCATCGGCGGCACGTGGCACTCGCAGGAGGAGTTCTTCTCCGGCGTCACCCACGGCGGCCAGAACATCGAGCAGAATGCCGCGGGCCAGCCCATCACCGTGTGGAGCCCCTCCCAATTCCTGTTGAACGGTTTCGCCAAGTACGAGTGGAAGTCCTGGGGCCATGGCCAGTACGTCCAGGTCAACGTCGACAACCTGCTCAACGACCAGAAGGAATACGGCCTGATCTACAACTACCCGATCAACGCCAAATTCACGTACGGATTCGCGTTTTAGTCTGCGATTGTGCTTAGCAGATAATCAAGGGGTGAAACGCCCGGCGCAAGCCGGGCGTTTTTTCCTGCCGGCTTGCCAGCGTTGACGCCCCGCCCCACGATCATGCCCCGCCCCATTAACCCCCAGCTGTCATTCAAGGAAAAGGTCGCCTATGGATTGGGCGACTCGGCCTCGAACTTCTTCTTTCAGTTCTTCGGCCTCTTCGGCGTCTACTATTACACCGACATCTTCAATCTGTCGCCGGCCTTTGTCGGCACGATGATCCTGGTGGTGCGGATGTTCGATGCCGTCCTCGATCCGGCGATCGGAATTCTGGCGGATCGGACCGAGACGCGCTGGGGCAAATTCCGGCCATTCATCCTCTGGGGGGCGATTCCGTATGCGGTATTTGGTTACCTGATGTTCCTCAATCCCGCCCTGGGGCCGGGCGGCCGGGAGATCTATGCCTGCGCCACGTACACGCTGGTCTGGGTGGCCTACTCGTTCATCAATATTCCGTATTCGGCGCTGCTGGGCGTAATCTCGCCCTCCTCGACGGAACGGGCGTCGGTGTCCAGCATCCGGTTCACCTGCGCGTTTGCCGCCACGGCGCTCATCGGCTGGGGCACGGTGCCCATGAAGAACTGGCTCGGGCACGGCAATGACGCCACCGGCATGCGGACGACCATGCTGATCTTCTCCGTCGTCGCGGCGGTTCTGTTTCTGGTCAGTTTCGCCGGCACCCGGGAACGCGTGAAGCCCCCGGCGCAGAAATCCGACCTGAAGCGGGACCTGGCGGATCTCGCGCGCAACCGCTCGTGGGTGATCCTGGTCGTCCTGGGCCTCGTGCTCCTCATCGCCATCGGGCTGCGCAATGCGATGAACATTTACTATTTCAAGTACCTGGTGGGATCGGAGACGGGCGTGGCCACCTTCAATCTGTACGGGTTCCTGGCGTTCATCGCCGGCACCACGATGACGCCGCTCCTGCTCAAATACGCGGACGGCCGGACGTGGCTGACCATCCTGTACATCGCGGTGGGCCTGGTCTGGTGCTCGTTTTACCTGCTCGATCCGAAGACACAGTTTGGATGGGTGATGGGGCTCAACATCCTGGCGAATTTCATCGCCGGTCCGCAGCCGGCGCTGCTGTGGGCGATGTACGCCGACTGCGCCGATTTCGGCGAATGGAAGTTTGGCCGCCGCACCACCGGCCTGGTATTTTCTTCCGCGGTCTTTTCGCAGAAGGCGGGCGGCGCCATCGGAGGCGCGCTCATCGGCTGGGTGCTGGAGGCGCTCAAATTCACCGCGAACCATGTGCAGACCGCCGGCGCGGACCGGGGCATGCTGGTGCTTTTCAGTCTGGCTCCCGGCGTGCTGTCGGTCGCCACCGGCCTGCTGGTCGTGTTCTATCCGCTCACTCGCAAGCTCATGGCGGAGATCGAGGGCGATCTGGCGGCGCGGAAGGGCGCGGCCGCGGCAATCTGATAGGGTGGAGCGCATGGTCCCCATGCGCTGAGCGACGCCAAACGCGGATAGAGGTTAAAGCGCGTGGGGACCACGCGCTCCACCTTTTACGAAGCCGGCGAGGCTCGCCTCGCCAGCCAAAACCGGCATTCGTCCGAGAAATCGCGAACGGCGCGGGACTCATTCGCGACTTCGCGCCTCAGGGCGTCGAATTCGTGCTTCCAGCCGGTGGCGGCGAGATCCGCCAGAATTTCCGCCCGGTCGGGCAGGTGCATGAAGGTGTTGCCGGTTTCGTCGGAGAAGTAGCGGTCGCCGAACTCCACCAGCCGCGGGTCCTGGGTGCCGCTCTCCCAGCGGGCGGCTTCGGCCCGCCACATCGCAATTTCGAGCGGGGAAGAATGTCGATCGTGGGTGGTGAAGAGAAAGCGGGCGTGGGGCCGGCAGACCCGGTGGAGCGCGCGCAGGGCGCTCCGCCGCCGGCGACGGCCGGGGATCTGCATCAGCCCGTTGAAGAGAAAGAGGGCGCCGTCGAATGCGGGCGCCTCTCCGGTGCGAATGCCTGACCACGGCGTAGCGGAGGAAGAGCGCAGGCGGGTGACATCGGCCAGATGAAACTGGATCATCGTCGCCCCGACATCGCGCGCCAGATCCCTGGCCTGCGAGAGCGGTTCCGCTGCGAAGTCGAACGCGGTCAGGCGGCGGAAGCCCATGTGCCACAGGCCCAGCGTCGCCCGGCCGGCGCCGCAGCCGGCTTCCAGCAGGCGCAATTCCCGATCCGGAAAGTAACGTTCGATCAGGATGCGCTCGGATTCCCACAGGCCCAGGAAATGCGCGGCCCGAGCGTAGTGGACCACCGCCTCCGGCGCGTTGAAATCGCGCCGGACCTGCGCCGGGGCTATTTTTTTCGCCGCCATGCCGCCACGAACATGCCGTTGGAGCCGAACGTCTGCGGATAAAGCAGACGATCCCCCGCGGGCTCATAGTCGGGATGCGCCGCCGCAAACGCCTGGGCAATGGCGGCGGTCTCGCTGCGAGTCAGCGTGCACACGGCGTAAATCAATTTTCCGCCGGGTTTGACGCGGGAAGCCGCTCCGTTCAGCAGCTCCGTCTGCACGGCCGCCAGTTCCGCGACGTCGCGCGCGGTGGTCGTCCAGCGCGCGTGCGGGTTGCGCTGCCAGGTGCCGGCGCCCGAACAGGGAGCGTCAACCAGGATGCCATCGAAGATGGCGCCGCGCGGAGCCTGATCGGCGACGCGAATGTTGAAGAGCTTGGCCCGCGACGCGCGGCGCTGCAGGACGGCCAGCCGGCGGGCGGAGCGGTCCGTGGCCCAGACGACCCCGCGATTGCGCATGAGATCGGCCAGATGGAGCGTCTTGCCGCCCTCGCCGGCGGTGCGGTCCCACCAGGTTTCGCCCGGTTGCGGGTCCGCGACCAATCCGACCCATTGGGACGCCAGATCCTGAATCTCGAATTCTCCCGCGTGGAATTCGTCGGTCAGGAACAGGTCCTGCGCGCCTTCGTATTTGAGGGCGTCCCAGGGCGGCGTGCCCGGCTCGGCGGGCGCCAGCTTCTCGCCGGCGGGAAAGGGGACCGAATGCCCGAGGCGGGCGGCCAGCGCGGCGGCCTGCCCAGGCCGGGCGCGAAGCCAAAGGACCGGATCGCGCTGCAGCGAGCGCAGGTAGTCGGCCGAAAGTTCGAACTCCGCCGCCGCCCATTCGGGCACTGCCCGGGCCGCCAAGGCCTCGGTCTTGATGGAAGCGGGGTGGGTGTTGAAGCGGGCCTGGAAATCGAGGGCGGCCGCCAATTGTCGCTGGCGGGACTCGCGCGGCGGGAGCCAGTTGAGCCACCGAAAATAGACGAACACCGAGCGGCTGACGGCCCGGCGTTCCCGCGCCCCCAGGCGCCGATGCACGCCGAAATGACGGCGCAGCGCGGCGTCGGCCGGCAATTCCGGAGTGATTTCTCCCAGCACGCGGGCGGCGTGGTTGAGGGCGAGCTGATCAATGGGAGGGTTCATTTTTTTGACCAGCGCCGATCCTGCTTCAGTTCCAGGCGCTTGGCTTCGATTTGGACGCCGGCGACGGCGGGATGCCGGCGCAATTCCTGAAATACGGGCGGAATGACCTTCCACGCCAGCGCGCTGCTCGCCTCGGCCACCGCCGTCGCGCGGTCGGGAAACAGAAAGCCGAATTCGATCTTGGTGTCGCCGGGCTGGCGGTCGAGGTGGGTCCGCAGCTGCTTCAGGAAATCCGGAATCTCCGGATGACCCGGCTGCAGCAGCCACGTCACCTTTTTGATCAGGGAGGTCACGATCCCCCCGAGCGGATAGCACTCCTTCACGTTGATCCGCGAACCGTCCTGTCCGACGATGATGTTGCCCGCGACCAGCACGGCGGCGTTTTCCGCCAGCGGGCCGCTGAATTCGGCATAGGCATCGGCGAACATGTTGAGCGGGATCGACGCGCTGCGCGTCGCGAGCGTGAACGCGGCCCAGGGACGATTGTCCTTTTTCGCCAGCTTCTTGGCGATGCCGCCCGCGATGCCGCAGAGCCGGAATTCGGTTCGGCCGGGCTGGCTGGCCAGCTGCTCCGCGGGAAAGGTGTCGAGGGCTTCGGCGATGCCGCGATAGACGTCGAGCGGGTGTCCGGAGATATAGAACCCCAGGAGCTCCTTTTCGAAGGTGAGACGCTCCGCGAGCGGAAAGTCCTCCCGCTCGTCCGCCCTTGCCTTGGCGGAGGCGGATGGGGGGAGGGGAGTTTCCTCGCCGCCCAGCATGCCAAGAAAGCTGTCCTGGCCCGCCGCCCGGTCGCGCGCCTGCGCGGCCACGGCCGCCAGCGCCCCGTCAATGGTGTCGAACAGCCGTTTGCGCGGCTGCGCCGTGAAATCGAAGGCGCCGGTTTTGACGAGATGTTCGAGCACCCGCTTGTTGATCGCGCGCCCGTCGACGCGGGAGGTGAACTGGTCGAACGAATCGAACGCCCCCTTTTGGTCGCGCTCTTCCAGGACGCGCCGGGCGGCGGTTTCGCCGACGCCCTTGATGCCGCCGAGGCCGAAGCGGATTTCCGACACGCGCCCGCCGGCCCGGGCGACCGGCGTGAAGTTTTCGCGCGACTCGTTCACGTCCGGACCGAGCACCTTGATGCCCATCGCCTCGCACTCCGCGATGAAGTGCGAGACCTTTTCGGCGTTTCCGAGCTCGGAGCTGAGCATGGCCGCCAGGAACTGGACCGGGTAGTTGGCTTTCAAGTACCCGGTCTGGTAGCTCAGGATCGCGTACGCGGCGGAGTGCGACTTGTTGAAGCCGTAGCCCGCGAACTTGTTGAGGATGTCGAAGATCGCATTGGACGTCTTTTCGTCGATGCCGTGCAGCGTCGCCGCCCCGGCCACGAACTTGGCGCGTTCCTTGTCCATGGCCTCGGCGTCCTTTTTGCCCATGGCTCGGCGCAGCATGTCGGCGCCGCCCAGCGTGTAGCCGGCGATGACCTTGGCGGCTTCCATGACCTGCTCCTGATAGACCATCACGCCATAGGTTTCGCGGCAGACCTCCTCGAGCAGGGGGTGGGGGAAGCGGACGGTCGACGGGTCCTTCTTGCCCTTGATGTAGTCGGGTATCCAGTCCATCGGTCCCGGGCGATAGAGCGCGATCAACGCGATGATCTCGTCGATGGAGGAAACCTGGAGCTGGCGGCACAGGTTCTGCATGCCGCCGGATTCCAGCTGGAACACGCCGGTCGTGCGTCCCGTGTTGAGCAGGGCGAACGTCGCCGGATCCGTGAGCGGGATTTTTTCGATGTCGAATTCCGGGCTGGCCGTGCGCCGGATGTTGTCCACGGCATCCGCGATCACCGTGAGCGTCTTGAGCCCGAGAAAGTCCATCTTCAGCAGGCCCAGCTTGCCCACCGCGTTCATGTCGAACTGCACCGTCACGTCGCCTTCCTGCAGAGTCAGCGGCACGAAGTCCGCCAAGGGCCGGTCGGTGATGATGATGCCCGCCGCGTGCTTGCCCGTGTTGCGCACGAGGCCCTCCAGCACGCGGGCCTGGTCCATGATTTTCTGCGCGACGGGATTGCGGCTGACTTCATCCCGCAGCTCCGCGGATTTCTGGAGGGCGCTCTCCAGCGTGATGTTCAGCTCCTCCGGCACCATCTTGGCGAAGCGGTCGGCGTCCGCGAACGGCACATTGTGCACGCGCGCGACGTCGCGGATCACCATTTTCGCGCCGAGCGTGCCGTAGGTGATGATGTTCGCGACACACTGGTCGCCGTACTTGCGTCGGACGTAATCGATCACTTCGCCGCGGCGGCGCATGCAGAAGTCGATGTCGAAGTCGGGCGGCGAAACGCGTTCGGGATTCAGGAAGCGCTCGAAGAGCAGCTTGTAGCGCAGGGGATCGAGATTGGTGATCCCGAGCAGATAGGCGACGAGACAGCCGGCACCGGAGCCGCGCCCCGGACCGACGGGAATACCCTGGCGCCTGGCCCAGTCGATGAAGTCCCAGACGACCAGAAAATAGTCCTCGAATCCGGTCTTGGCGATGATGCCCAGTTCATAGTCGAGACGGTCCGAGAGTGTTCGGGCGAGCGGTTCCGCCGGGGCGCCCGGCGAAGAATAGGAGACCCCATAGCGCCCCTGCAAACCCTCCAGGCACCGGCCGCGCAGATAGGTGGTGCGGTCCGTTTTGACTTCCGGAGGCAGAGGGTATTTCGGATACCGTTCGCTCCCCTTGGGAAACGGGATGGACAGGTCGCACATTTCCGCAACCGCCTGCGTGTTCGTGAGCGATTCGGGCACTTCGCCGAAGACCTCTTCCATTTCCGCCCGCGACTTCAGGAAAAATTGCTGGCTGTCGAAGCGCATGCGCTTCTCGTCGTCGACCTTGGCGCCAGTCTGGATGCAAAGCATGGTATCGTGGGGCACGGAATCGGTCGAATTGACGTAGTGGACGTCGTTGGTGCAGATGACCTGCAGCCGGAATTCCTGGGCCAGTTTGAGCAGCCCCGGAATGATTTTCCGTTGTTCGGCCAGCCCGTGATCCTGGATCTCGACGAAATAGTGCTCCCGGCCGAAGATCTCCACAAAGCGCCCGCAAGCCTGCCGCGCTTCGGCGACCCGGTCGTGCATCAGGTGATGGGGCACGACGGAGGCCAGGCAGCCCGTGAACCCGATCAGGCCCTCCGAAAATTTGGCCAAGGTCTCCAAATCGGTCCGAGGCTTGTAGTAAAACCCCTGGAGATGGGCGTCCGACACGAGCTTTAGAAGGTTCTGGTAGCCGGTTAGATTCCGCGCGACGACGCCGAGGTGGAAAATGCTTTTCCCCTCATCGGAACGGCCCTGCTTCTCAAGCCGCGATCCCTCCGCCAGATACAGCTCGCAGCCGACGATCGGCTTGATGCCCCTGGCTTTGGCGGTCGTATAGAAGTCAATCGCCCCGAACAGGTTGCCGTGATCGGTGAGCGCGAGGGCCTTCATCCCCAGCGCGACCGCCCGGTCCATCAGCCGGTCGATGCGGCAGGCGCCGTCAAGGAGGCTGTAGTCGGAATGTACATGCAGGTGGACGAAATTGGGATCGGCTGACACCACGGGGTCGAATGTGGTTGACGGTCGATGCGGGGCGAGGTCTTATTTTCCTTTTTCCGTTTCCGATCCGTCTAGTCATCCATGTCCATCGAAATCAAGATCCGCAAGAACGAGCCCATCGATCGTGCGCTGCGCCGCATGAAGAAGAAGCTCGACCGCGAGAACATCATCAAGGGAGTGCGCGCCAAGCGTTATTACGAGAAGCCGTGCGAAAAGCGCCGCCGCAAGGAGAAAGTCCAGGCTTTCACGGCGATGCTTCGCCGCCGCTACGACAGCTGAGCGTCCCGGGGGCCGGATGAAGCCCATCCTGGCCCTTTCGACCTGTTGGTGTTCTCCGCGTTACACCGACGGTTACGCGATGCTGCGGGACATTGCGGAATTGGGTTTTGAATATGCCGAGCTTAGCCACGGCATTCGGATCACGCTGGTGCCGGGGATTCTCCAGGCGGTGAGCGAGGGCGTGATCAAGATCAGTTCGGTGCACAATTTTTGTCCGCTGCCGGCGGGGGTGATTCAGGCGGCGCCGAACCTCTTTCAGCCTTCGGCCGTCGACGGCCGCGAATTGTCGCAATGGGTGCGGCACACGAAACGCTCGGTGGACTTTGCCGAGCAGGTCGGAGCGGGCCTGCTCGTGCTGCATTTGGGCAGCGTGCAATTTCTGTGGATGAATCCGGGCGCCAAAATTCGCGGGTACGTCGACGGGCACCGCGGTTTTGATCCGGCGGCGGATCCCAAATATCAAGCGATTCTCACCAAGGCCAGGGGCCGCCTGAAGGAGAGGATGGCTCCCTATTGGGAGCAGACGCAAAAGAGCATTCGCGGCCTGATTGAATATGCCGCTCCCAAGGGCGTGCGGCTGGGCGTCGAGAATCGCGAGAAATTCGAGGAGCTGCCCCGGGACGAGGACTACGTGGATTACGTGGCCGCGCTGCCTCCCGGCTCGCCGGCCGGCTTCTGGCACGATACGGGTCACGCGCAGATCAAGCAGGACGAGGGGTTGCTCGAACACCGCGCCCTGCTGGAGAAGGTCGCTCCGCGCCTGTTCGGATTCCACCTGCACGACGTGAATGCGGAGGGCGACGATCACCAGCCCATCGGCAGCGGACGCATCGACTTCGACATGGTGAGCAGCTTTTGGCGGGGCGGACAACGGCTGGTGCTGGAGCTGAGCCCGCGTTGCTCCCCAGAGGACGTTACGATCTCCCGCGATCGGCTCGTGGCGCTGATCGACCGGCGATTTTCCGCGGCGTGACCGTCGCGGGGACAGGCCACGGGGAGCTGCCGGCGCGTCGGATGGAATTCCGGAAGGCACTATTGCGCTGGTATGGAAAGAACGCGCGGGCCCTGCCTTGGCGGACGGAAACGTCCGTCTATCGGACGGTCGTCAGCGAGTTCATGCTGCAGCAGACGCAGGTGAAGACCGTGCTGCCTTACTTTGATCGATGGATGAGCCGGTTTCCAGACTTTGAGTCGCTGGCGGCGGCGGACGTCGAGCTGGCGGTCAAGGCGTGGGAAGGGCTCGGGTATTACTCGCGGGCGCGGAATCTGCATCGGCTCGCGGTGGAAGTCGTGAAGCTCCCCGAACCGCCGAGGACCCCGGGCCAATGGCGGGAATTGCCGGGCATCGGGCCCTACACGGCGGCGGCCATCTGCAGCATCGCATTCGGCGTTCCGGAGGCGTGCGTCGATGGAAACGTCGTGCGGATTTTGGCGCGGCTGACGGCGGATGGAACGGAGTTTCGCGACAGCGCGTCCGCGGCGAAGGCGTTCACTCCGCTCGCGGTCGAGCTGATCGGCGGAGGCGAAAGCCCGGGCGACTATAACCAGGCCATGATGGAATTGGGGGCCACGTTGTGCACGAAGGCGAAGCCACAGTGCCGGCTGTGCCCAGTGCGGGAATTTTGCGCGGGGGCGGCCAGCGGCGCCGCGGAGGCGTTTCCCCGCCTCAAGACCAAAGCCATCACCGCCGTGGACGTGGTGCGCGTGTGGTGCGTTCGGCGCGATTCGCTGCTCCTCCATCGCAATCATGACCGGGCGGCGAGACTGGCCGGCCTGCATGAATTGCCGACGGCGGAGCAGGCGGGGATGACCGACGAGGCCGCGAGAGGGGGCCGGCTGCTGGCGACCAAACGACGGGCCATCACGCGGTTTCAGATCACGGAATTTATCCACGAACCGATCGCTCCGAGCGGCGACGGCGAAGGTTTGGAGTGGGTGCCGCTGGCTAAAATCGGCCAATGTGCGCTTTCCGGACCGCATCGCCGCTGGGTGGAAGAATTGTTGGCCAGTGGAAGCGGCGGCTCGCCGCTTCATCCCACCGCTTAAAAAGTGACAGCGGGCAATGACTCCCCAAAATTCGTAGCCATGCCCAAGAAGAAGCCGTCAGCGGACGACGCGGCGGAAGAGCCCAAGAAGGTTTCGTCGTACACGATCAAGCTCGATGACGGGCAGATGGAGAAGCTGCGCGGGATTCTGGACGGCCGCGGCTGGAAGGCGTTCGACGTGGCCTACGCCCGTTACGCCTTCCGCGGACCCGATTGCAACGTGACGGCGTACGAGAGCGGCAAGCTCGTCGTCGCCGGCAAAGGCACGGAGGATTTTGTCCTGCATACTCTCGAAGCCGAAGTGACGCAGGCGCCGAAGCTCGGCTACGACAATGTCCTGCACCCCGAATGGTTCGAGGCCCATGCGGGCCTGGACGAAAGCGGCAAGGGAGATTTCTTCGGTCCGGTCGTCGCCGCGACCGTGATCGCGGAGCCGGCCGCCATCGAAGGATGGATCAAGGCCGGGGTGAAGGACTCCAAGAAGATCGCGGAATCGCAAATTATCGCGCTCGACAAGCTGATCCAGGCGACCCCCGGGGCGGTCGTCCGCACCTGCCTGTGCGGCATGACCCGCTACAACGAGCTGATGGCCCGGCCCCGCACCAATCTCAACGGGCTGCTCGCGTGGCTGCATGCCACGGCGCTCATGCAGGCGCTGGAGCGGAAGCGCGTGCCCTGGGGCCTCCTGGATCAATTCTCGGAGCAACCCCTGACACAGCGCGAACTGACCCGCAAGGGGCTCACCGGATTCGAACTCAAGATGCGCACCAAGGCGGAAGAGGACCCGGTGGTCGCCGCCGCCTCGATCGTCGCCCGCGCCGAGTACGTCCGCCAAATGCATGCGCTTTCGCAGCGCTTCGGCGCGAAGCTCCAAAAGGGCGCCGGCCCGCTGGTGAAGACCCAGGCGGCGGAGATCATCGCGCGCTTCGGCGCCCGATCGCTCGGAGAATACGCCAAACTGCATTTCCGCACCGCCTACGAAGTCGTGTCCGCCGCGGGGAAGCTGGACGAATTGCCCTTGCCCGAGCCGAAGGCCAAAATCGAGTGGGATTGATCCCGGGCGATGCCGAAGCGACGCCAACTCCGGGCCTTTGACCTCAAGCAGATCGGCGCCTTCGGCAGTCTGATCGGAGTGGATGAGGCTGGCCGGGGCGCGCTGGCCGGCCCCGTCGTGGCGGGCGCGGTGCTCGTCACCCGCGAGTTTCTCGAGGGGCGCTGGGCCGTCAGCCGGTCGGGCCGCGTGAACGATTCCAAGGCCCTGACGGCCGCGGAGCGCGACGAGCTTTGGCGGGACTTCGAGAAGCTGGTCGCCGCCGGCCAGATCCATGCCCAATTCGGCGTCGCTTCAGTCGGCGAGATCGAGCAGTTCAACATCCTCGGTGCGACGAAGCTCGCCATGCGGCGCGCGCTGGAGGCGATCCATCCGGCCGCCGCCTTCGAACGGAAGGCCGAACCGGACCTCTTTTCGTCCCTGCAGGAGCGGGTCGATTTCCAGCCGACGGTTTCCGCCCGCATCCTGATCGATGGCCTCAAACTGCGCCATTTTCCGTATCCGCACGACGGCATCGTCAACGGCGACGCCCGTTCCCTGTGCGTCGCCATGGCATCGATCGTGGCCAAGGTCTCCCGCGACCGTCTGATGCGGGAGCTCGACACCGCCGTGCCCGGATATGGATTCGCCCAGCACAAGGGCTATGGCACGGATGAGCACCGGGAGGCCTTGCTCCGGCTGGGCCGCTCGGTCCATCATCGCGAGATGTTCCTGCGCAAGCTGTTCGCCGCGCGTGTGGATCCCGACCAGATGACTATTTTCGATGCGTCGGCGGTGATCGCCGTCGATACGGAGGAGGAGGATGGCGAATAAGAAGAACACGTCCCTCGATCGCGTGCTCGGCCGGCTCGATCGGCTCGATTCGGTCAACCTGGCGAATCTGGTTCAGCGGCTGGCGCGCGAACGCGCGCTGCTGGAGGATATTTTCAATACGCTGCAAGAGGGGGTGCTCGTGATCGGCACCGAGGGCGTCATCGACTACGCGAACGATTCCGCGCACCGGCTCCTCGGGGTGGGCGAGGACGCGCTGCCCGGGCTGAACCTGTGGCGCCTCGTGCCCGGTCTGCTTTCTTCGCTGGGCTCCTCGCTCACCGGCAGCTCGTCCGTGCGGCCGGTGGTGTCGCGCGAGTTCGAACTGACCTATCCCGAACCGCGCACGGTGCGGCTTTACATGATGCCGTTCCGCCAGGAGTCGCCCGGCAGCGGGGGCCAATATGCGGTGATCCTGACGGATATCACCGCGGAAAAGCATGCGACGGGAAAACAGCTGGAGGACGAGCGCGCCTCTTCGGTCCTGCTCTTGGCGGCCGGCGTGGCCCATGAATTGGGCAACCCGCTCAATTCGCTCACGATCCATCTGCAGCTGATCGACCGCAAATTGCGCAAGCAGAAGCGATCGCCCGAGCTCGAGTCCGTCGCCGATTCGCTCGCGGTGTGCCGCGACGAGGTGCAGCGGCTCGACGGCATCATCCGCAATTTTCTGGAAGCGCTTCGCCCGCGCCCGCCGAACTTCGCGGAGGTCCATCTGCCCGAGGTCCTGGGCGAAGTCCTGAAGGTGCAGTCCCGGGAATTCGAGGACCGGCGCATTCGGGTCGAAGTCGACGCGCCCGATTCGCTGCCGGCCGTGATGGCGGACCGCGATCAGCTCAAGCAGGTGTTCTTCAATGTCACGAAGAACGCGATGGAGGCCATGCAGCCCGGCGGCGCCCTGCGCGTGCGTTCGCGCGCCGACGACGAATCGGTGTACCTGCTATTCGCCGACACCGGATCGGGCATCCGCGCGGACGACCTGGTGAAGTTATTTCAGCCCTACCACACGACCAAGGTGGGCGGTCACGGGCTCGGCCTGATGATCGTGCAGCGCATCCTGCGCGACCACGGTGGCCAGGTCGGAATCGAGAGCAAGGAAGGCGTCGGGACCGTCGTCACCCTTCAATTGCCCCGCAAGGACCGCCGCGTGCGGATGCTGGGACCGGGCGAATCCGAGCCGGTTACGGCGACTCCCCCGCCGGAGTCATGATGTTCTTCACCGGAATGACCTGAGTCTGTTTTTTTCCGTTCAGCTTGAGGGTCACGGTCACCGGAATTAAGTCGGAGGTCACCCCCAGCTGGGAAATCATCGGGTCGGGTTCGGAAACCTGACCCGGCGCAAGGGCGATCGTCTCGGGGTGCACCGCGAAATTTCCCAGGTCGGAGTTGAAGTCATCCACGTCGAGGGTGACGACCTGCGAACTCAGATTCTCCAGCTTCAAATGCATGGTCACGGGGGGAAGCGGGCTGCCCACCGCGAACTTCGCGCGGAGATAAGCGGTGCGCTCATCGTCGTCCATGTGCGCCAATTCCGTCTGATCGACTGTGCCGTTACCGCCGCCGCCGCCAAAATGGTGATGACCCTCGCCACCGGCGGTGCCGTGGCCGATGCCCCGGCTGACCGTGACGGTCGCCTTGACCTGGTGGTCGAAGAAGACGGCTTCCCCTTTCATGGCCACCGGGTGCTCACCTTGCGACACGGCCTGGGCCAATTCATCGGTATTCCGATGTGAGGCGCAGCCTGACAAAAGGCCAAAGGCCAAACCAAGGAGGGGGCTAAGTTTCAATAAGCGTGCCATAGTCGGGGCGGGTGTTCCGGTGAGACGGCCGGAAGTCTGAAAGGTTGCATGGCGCACTGGCTTGCGCCAATGGAAAAAAACGCATCTTTCGATAGGCGGCACCGTCTAGCTGTCCGAATAGAAGCCGCATGCATCTGCATGGATCAAAGCGAATCGACCGAATTGGTCGCACTGGTGGGCCGCGCCCAGAAGGGCGAGGAGCGTGCGTTGCACGACCTGATCGTAGCCTATCAAAACCGCGTCGCGGGATTCGTTTACGCAATCACGGGGCGCAGCGATTCGGTCGAGGACATCACCCAGCAGGTCTTCATCAAGATGGTGCGGGCGATCGACGGGCTGCAGGCGCCGGCGCAGTTCGAGTCCTGGCTTTTTCGGCTGGCGCGGAATACGTGCATCGACCATTTGCGGCGCCAGAAATTGCGCCGAATATTCACCCCCTTTGGGCCGGAGCACGAGGCCGTGCCGGAGCCGGAGGGAGCCGTCGGAACGGAGGAACTCGACGCCCTGCGCCACGCGCTGGGGCAGCTCCGACCCCAGGATCGCGCCCTGCTCGCCTTGGTGCAGGAGGGTCGCAGCCATGCGGAGATTGCGGAGATACTCAATTCAAGCGTTGCGGCTGTCAAAGCGAGGCTGCACCGTGCCCGAGAGCAGTTACGTCAGCATTATCAACCGAACCATGAAACCTGAGTCCCCCTCGTGGTCGTTGCTCAATCAGCATGCAGCGTCCTGTCTGCGTCCCGGCTTCGCGGGCCGCGTGCTTCGCGCGGCGCGCCAGAGCGCCGAAACGATACCCTCGCTGTTCAGCCAGTTTGCCGTCGGCGTCGCCACGGCGGCGCTCTGTTTCGGCGCGCTGGCCGTCTTGGCGATGCATCAGACCGCGAGCGCGGCCGTCGCCAGTCAACCGGGTTGGCAAGAGATCGCTTCGGCATCGAATGCCGATCCCGGTCTCAATCCATGAGGTCATTCCTTAGCGTCGCCGCGCTTACCCTGGTCGGATTTATTGCCGGGGCGATCGCGGGCATCTTTTACGAGCGGCACCGCCCGCTGCCGCCGCCGCCGGTGCCGTTCCTGTCGGAATTTCACGACCGGCGCGCCGCGGCCTTTCGACACAACGGCCCGCTCGACCGCGGAGATTTGATCCGGCGGATCGACGAATTGCGACCGCAACTGGATCTGTTTCAGCATCGGATGGACGAGATCGACGCGGAATTCGATCACAACCTCGACGCCGTTCTTCGTCCGGACCAGCAGGCCAAGCATGCCGAGGATGTGAAGCGCCACCATCAGCATCGGCAGGACGACCAACGGCCGATCACCGATGACGCGGTGTCGTGGATGCTGCGCGATCAGCCGGCGCGCACGGTCATGTGGGATGTCGTGATACCGTTCCGATTGGATTTCATCACGAAGCTTTACAACCTGGATGACACGCAGCGCGAAACAGCGCGCGGCCTTCTGGTGAAACGGCGTACGGAATTTTTGGATCTGGTGGACAGCTCGCCGCCGCCCAGCGTGGCGCTGAGCCGCTTGGCCGTGATGATGCAGCGGCTGAAGCAGCCGCCCGCCCCCGCGGGCGCCGATGGACCGCCTCCCGGCGGCGGGTCCCCGCCGCCCGCCCCGAAGCCATAAGGCCTGAGTGGGTGGAGCGCATGGTCCCCATGCGCTTTTACGTCCATCCGCTTTCAGCGCCAAAGCGCAGTGGGACGACGCGCGCTCGCGCGAAGCGCGTGGGGACCACGCGCTCCACCTGCTATGAACCCTGTTGACCTAAAGGTACCGTCCCGCGTGAATAGCCCGATGGTCCCCAGCGTGCTGATCGTCGACGACGAGAAACACACCCGCGAGGGGCTGCAGCAGGCGCTCGCCGAGACTTACGACGTCAGCGTCGCCGCCAGCGCCGACGAGGCGTTCAACCTGATGGACGCGCAGCCGTTCGACGTCATCGTCACCGACCTGCGCATGCCGGGAAAATCCGGACTGAAGGTCGTCGACAAGGCGCTCGCGCTCGTCAACCGGCCAGCGGTGCTGATGATGACCGCCTACGGCACGATCGAGACGGCGGTGGAGGCCATGAAGCGCGGGGCGGTGGATTTTCTCACCAAGCCGGTGAACATCGAGCGCCTGGAGGTGCTGATTCAGCGGGCGCTGAAAGCCAAGACGCTCGAGGCCGAGGTCACGCAGCTGCACGAGCGTCTCGACGAGAAGTTCAATTTTTCCGGCATCATCGGCAATTCGCCGAAGCTCCAGGCGGTCATCGATCAGCTCAAGCTCGTCGCTCCTTCCAAGGCGACGATCCTGATCGAGGGCGAATCGGGCACCGGCAAGGAATTGATCGCGCAGGCGGTGCACCAGGCGAGCCCGCGTGCCCGCGCCCCGTTCATCGCCGTGCATTGCGCGGCGCTTTCGGAAAGCCTGCTCGAGAGCGAAATCTTTGGCCACGAGCGGGGGGCGTTCACGGGCGCGACCGAACGGCGGATCGGCCGCTTTGAGTCCGCCAACGGCGGGACGCTTTTTCTCGATGAGATCAGCGAGATCTCGCCGGCGACGCAGGTGAAGCTGCTGCGGTTTCTCGAAACCAAGGCGATCGAGCGGGTGGGAGGGCAGAAGCCGATCGAACTCGACGTCCGCCTGGTCGCGGCGACGAATCGCGACCTCGAGCGCATGGCGCGCGAAGGGAAGTTTCGCGAAGACCTCTTCTTTCGGCTCAACGTCGTTCGATTCCTGCTCCCGCCGCTGCGCGATCGCGCGGAGGATATTCCGATTCTGCTCGCGCACTACCTCAAGATTTTCTCGGACGAGAACGGAATTTCGCCGCTCACGATCGAGGCGGGCGCCATGCGCACGCTGCAGCAATATCGCTGGCCTGGAAACATCCGGGAGCTCCGGAATTTCTGCGAAAACGTGGTGGTGACGCGCCGAGGCGGGAGCCTGACGGAGTACGATCTGGACCCGAAGTATCGCGGGGCGGGCGCGAGCGCGGCCGCGCCGCACGACAACGCGCCCAATGGCAACGGCGTTCCCGGCGTTTCGTTTGCCTCCAGCCTGCTCTCAGTGGAGGAAAACGAGAAGCGATTGCTGAAGGAGGCCCTCCTGAAAGTCCGCGGCAACCGCACGAAGGCCGCCGAGCTCCTCGGCATCAGCCGCCGCACGCTGCACCGCAAGCTGGCGCAGTGGCCGGAGCTGGACGTGATCGACAAATAATAACGCGGGCCGGCGAGCCGCGCTTGCGCTGTAGCCGGGGGCGCTGACCCCGGCCGTCCCGCTTTCGACATCCAACAGCGCGTGGGGACCACGCGCTCCACCTCGGACCCCGTCTGCGGCAACGTTCCTAAACCGAGCAAATCCGCACCGCCTCGCGCAGCGACGTCAGCGGATCTCGCGTCGGAATAAACTCCTGGGCGACGAATCCGCGATACCCGGTGGCGACGATGCCCTTCATGATGGCGCGATAGGTGAGCTCCTGGCTGTCGTCGATTTCGTGCCGGCCTGGCACTCCGCCGGTGTGAAAATGGGCGAACGATTCATGATGATCGCGAATCGTGCGGACGATGTCCCCCTCCATGATCTGCATGTGGTAGATGTCGTAGAGCAGCTTGAAACGCTCCGAGCCGACGCGCCGCACCAGTTCGACGCCCCAGACCGAGTGGTCGCACATGTAGTCCTTGTGGTCGACCTTGCTGTTCAGGAGCTCCATGCAAACGGTGACGCCCTGCTTCTCGGCTTCGCCAACGATCTGTTTCAAGCCGACGACGCAGTTCTCCAGTCCCTGCTCGTCGGCCATGCCGCGACGGTAGCCCGAAAAGCAGATCACGTTTGGCAGCGACGCCTTCGCGCAGGCGCGAAGGCGGTCGATCATGCCCGGGACGTAACGCGCATGGTTCTCCAGCCGGTTGAACCCGTCCGGGATGGTCGTGACTCCGTTCGCCATCGCGCAGGTGAGCCCGATGCTCTGGACGACGGGCCACTCTTCCGGATCGAGCAACTCGACGGACTCGAGTCCGATCTCCTTTGCCCCGCGTGCCAGTTCCGGGAGCGGGATGTGCTTGTAGCACCACCGGCAAACCGAATGGCGGATTTGGCCGGTGCTCGCCGGAGCCGGAGCTTCTTCGGCCTCGGTTATTTTCGTTCCGAGCGCCGCCATTACGGCGGCCCCGGCAGCGGCGCGCAAAGCTTCTCTTCGAGTCGGGTGGGGCAGGGACACGCGTGCAGATTGCCTGCAATATGTACTTTTACCAATCGTTTATGCGCCCTGGAAAAGCAGTTGACGAACCGAACCCGCCGCTGTGAGCTGTTCGCCTGCTACGCGGGCGTAGCTCAGTTGGTAGAGCACCACCTTGCCAAGGTGGACGTCGAGAGTTCGAGTCTCTTCGCCCGCTCCATTTTGGAAAAGCCGCTGGTGACGACACCAGCGGCTTTTTTCATGACGGGTGGAGCGCATGGTCCCCATGCGGCTTCGCGACTTTGCTCAAGGTTGCTTGGACTGGGCGAAGCAGAGGCCCACGTAGATGCGCAGGTCGATGATTGCGCCGGCTTGCTGGCGAGTGTTGAGCCAGGCGTGGGCGTCTTGGATTGGGACGGCATAGACGCCACGGATGGATTCGTCTTCGTGGGGGTTGCCGGCCGTGACGTTCAGGCGGAGGCCGTCTTCGGCGAAAGGGGCGTGGCGCAGGACGGGGGCGTGGAAGAATTCGTTGATTTCGTCGGTCAGGCCGGGAAGGAGGGGGCCGCGGGCCAGGAGCGTCAGGGGGCCGAATTCCGCACCCGTCTCCTCGGACAGTTCGCGGCCTGCCGCGCCGCGCGTGTTGCCGAGCTCGTCGACTTCGACCAAGCCGGAGGGGAGTTCGATCACGTAATCGCGCAGCGGCCAGCGGAATTGTTCGATGATAAGCATGCGGCCGTCGGCGGTGATTGGAACGAGCGTGACGCCGGAGCGGCCGTTTGGGCGGCGGACATATTCCCAATGCCGCCTAGGATTCGACGGGTCGGTTTTGACATCGAAATAATCGAGGAATTCGCCGCGGTGCATCACCGCCGGCGCGGGCAGATTCGAGGCACTCATAAGAATTTTATGCGACTGCTATAGTAGAAGCGGCGTCCCGCCGCTTTAGAACGATAGGCTGAAGCGGCGGGACGCCGCTTCCACTATTCTTTGACCAGCGGCGTACGAGTTTTTTCCCCTGAAAGACCTTGCTGGCGAGGCGTCTGTGCAATAGGTCGTTGGGCTCATGGGTTTTTCCCGCTTTGTGCCCAAAACGATCGGTGCGCGGCTGGTAGTCGCGATCGGACTTGCGGGGGTGGTCGTCATCGGCGGGGTGTCCTTCATTGCGTTTCGGGCGAGCCGGGCGGCGCTGATCGCCCAGATGAACGCGGAGAGCTACACCGAAGTGGAGACCGCCGCGACCGCCATCGACGACACGGTCGACCGGCTGGCCTACGTGCCGCGCATGCTCGCCGCGTACCAGGCGGGCGTCGGCAAGGAACCCGAGCCGCAGCTCGAGTACATCATCCGCAATCTGCTCCGCCGCATCCCCGCGCGCGAAATCTACGGCACCTACATCGCTTTCGACAACAAGGCCTGGACGGACCCCCACGGCATGATCTGGATGGACCGCACGAGCTGGCCCGTTCTGCGGCGGGTGGACTACGACTACCATGATCCCAGCCTCGACTGGTATCAGGCGGCCAAGAATTCCAACGTACCGCACATCACCGAACCGTATTTCGACCCGGGCGGTTCCGAGCTGACCATGGTGCGGATCACCTACCCGGTGACGCTCGATGGGGAATTCCTCGGAGTGGCTGGAGTGGAGACGCCCCTCAGTGAAATTCAGGATTTGATGACGAGCATCCACAACCGGGCGGCGGAGCGCCGCACGGGAATGGGCTCCAGCGGCTACATCTATCTGGCAAGCGCGGCCGGCCGGCTGATGGTGTACCCGGATGCGACGTTGACCGTCGGTGCCGACCGGCCCGGAGCGATGCTAAGTTCGCTGCCGGAGGGCCAGCTCATTGGCGCACGTTCGAGCGGCATGACCAAGTACCATGGGCCGCAAGGCGACCGTATTGTCCATTGGGTGGTGGCCCCGAGCACGCACTGGAAAGTGGTCCTGGATCAGTCGTCGGAGATCGTGATGATGCCGATCCGCAAGCTCGAGGTGAACACCGTCGCGATCGCCGGGGGCGGGCTGGCCGTGCTGCTGTGCCTGGTGGGAGTGATCGCCTCGCGCGCGACCCGCCCCATCGTGAAATTGGAGCGCTCCGCCAAGGCGCTCGAGCGGGCGAATTTCGACCCCTCGGAACTCGATTCCATGGTCCGCCGCCGCGACGAGAGCGGCCGGCTGGCACGGGCGTTCCAGAGCATGGCCCGCGAAATCCGCTCGCGCGAGGAGAGTCTGGCCGAGTGGAACCGCAATCTCGAATCGACGGTGACCGAACGCACCCGCGACTTGGTCAAGGCCCGCGAGGCGGCGGAAGAGGCGAGCCGGACCAAGAGCTCCTTCCTGGCCAACATGAGCCACGAGCTGCGCACGCCGATGAATGCCATCATCGGCTACAGCGAAATGCTCCTCGAGGAGGCGGAGGACCTGGAGCAGGAGGGCTTCATTCCCGACCTCAAGAAGATCCACGGCGCCGGAAAACATTTGCTGGGCCTGATCAACGACATGCTGGACCTCTCCAAGATCGAGGCGGGCAAGATGACCGTTTATCTGGAGGACTTCGACATTTCCGCGATGGTGGGGGAGGTTGCCGCGACCATCCAACCGCTGGTCGCGAAGAACGGCAATGAACTGGTCGTCAACAGTCCGGCCAGCCTCGGCAAGATGCGGGCCGACATCACCAAGGTGCGGCAGACGCTGTTCAACCTGCTGAGCAACGCGGCCAAATTCACCAATAACGGCAAGGTCACGCTGGCGGTCTCGATCGAGGACCGCGCGGGCGCGCCGCAGGTCTTTTTCCGCGTGGCCGACACCGGCATTGGCATGACGGCCGAGCAAATGGGCAAACTCTTCCAGGCTTTTGTCCAGGCGGACGCGTCGACCACCCGAAAGTTCGGCGGCACGGGCCTGGGCCTGGCGATCAGCCGCCGCTTCTGCCAGATGATGGGCGGCGATATCACCGTCACCAGCGAAATGGGCAAGGGGACGGTGTTCACGGCGGTGGTGCCCGTGCGCGCGGTCGACGAGACCGCCGGCGCGAAGACCGCGTCCGCCAAGATGTCCCCCGCCGCCCCCGCGCCGCTGGCCGAATCGATTTCCGGTGACGCTCCGCTCATCTTGATTGTAGACGACGATCCGGCCGTGGTCGATTTGCTCAGCCGCAATTTGACGCGGGATGGCTATCGGGTGCGCTCGGTGATGGACGGGCGCGAAGCGGTCCGTCTTGCCAAGGAGTTGCAGCCTCGCGTGATCACCCTCGACGTCATGATGCCGAGCATGGATGGCTGGTCGGTGCTCACGGCGCTCAAGGCGGACTCCGCGACCCACGACATTCCGGTCGTGATGGTGACCATCGTCGACGACCGTCAGATCGGCTTTGCCCTGGGCGCGGCCGATTACATCACGAAGCCCGTCGACCGCGATCGACTTTCGGCCGTGCTTGCCCGCTACGCCAAGGCGGACGCCGCGCGCCTGGCCCTGGTCGTCGATGATTTGACCGACAATCGGGATCTGCTGCGCCGCGCCTTGGAAGGCCAGGGATGGAGCGTGGTCGAGGCCGAAAACGGCAAGGAAGGGTTGAAGCGAGTCGATGAACGCATTCCGGGGCTGATCCTGCTCGACCTGATGATGCCGGTGATGGACGGCTTCGAGTTCCTGCGCGAATTGCGCGCCCGCCCGGGCGGCCGCGATGTGCCGGTCGTGGTCGTCACGGCCAAGGAGCTGTCGAACGACGAGCGCGCCTGGCTGCGCAACGGAGTCGAAAACATTGTCCAGAACAACGGGACCAAAGCGGAAGAGCTGCTGACCGATTTGCTCAGCAAGATCGCCGCCGTGAGCAAGAAATGACCCCTGCCATGTCGAACCCCCTGCTTTCGCGCCTCCGGTCCTTGCTTGCGATCGCCGCCCTGGCGGCGGGGGCGCTTCTGACCGCCGATTCGGCCCTAGCCACGACAAAGATTGGAGTCTTGCTGAAGGCGAAAGGAGGCTTCTGGGATCCCGTTGCCGAAGGCTGCCGGACGGCGGCCAAGCGGGCGGGCGTCGATCTGGTCCTCATGCAGCCTGATTACGAGGCGGACGTCGCCATGCAGCTGCGGATGCTCGACGACATGATGCATCAGGGCGTCCAGGGCCTGATCATCGCGCCCTGCAGCACCGCGGCCCTTTCGGGCCCGGTGGCGGAGGTGCTGGCCAAGGGAACGAAGGTCGTCGTGCTGGATTCGCCGCTCGACGTGGACATGCCGGCGTACATCGCCACGAACCATACCGATGCGGGCACCGCGGCCGGCGCGCTGCTGGCGTCCGTGCTGAAACCGGGCGACGAAGTGACTTTTCTGCGGCACACCAAAACCAGCGGCGCCACGCTCCTGCGCGATTCCAGCGCCTACAGCGCGATTTGCGCCGTTTACCCGCATCTGTTGATTCATCGCGACATCTTCACGGGCAGCACCGGCGAGGAATTGGCGCGGGCCCGACTGGTCTTCGACCTTTATCCGCACACCAATGCGGTTCTGGCGACAGGCACCCCCGGGTCCATGGCGATGCTGCAGGTGCTGAAGGACACCGGCCGCGCCGGCAAGGTGGCGTTCGTGGGGTTCGGATTCGATCTCAACCGCAAAGTGGCAAAAGCTCTCGCCGACGGCACCATGACCGGGTGGATCGCCCAATTGCCGCACGAGATCGGCTCTCGCGGCATCGATGCCATGCTCGCTTTGCTCAATCACCAGACCGTTCCCGAGGTAACCTATTGTAACTTTCTGGTGATCACCAAGCAGAACCTGAACGATCCAAGCGTTCAGGCGCTCATGCCCCGGTAGTCGCCCTTGCCTTTGGCAAAGGAGTCGAGGAGAGTTTTGGCGCGATGAATGGCAGCGACCCAGAAGTGTCCGCCCGCGCCCGCGAAATCGTTCGC
Organism: Opitutaceae bacterium; assembly: GCA_036502225.1. Classification (GTDB taxonomy): domain Bacteria; phylum Verrucomicrobiota; class Verrucomicrobiia; order Opitutales; family Opitutaceae; genus Palsa-1447. Next base: position 49,315 of record DASXYY010000039.1, on the reverse strand, counting down.
GAGTGCACCGTCCTGTCCGCGGCTTCGGCCCTGATTCCCGCTCCGATCATCTGCACGACGGCCGTGACGGGCGTGCACCTGGAGATGCTCATCGATTTGTCGAAGCTCTACGGGAAGCCCTTTCATCCGCCCTCGCTGCGCATCATGCTGCTGGCGGCCGCTGGCGGCGGCGTCACCGACGTCGTGATCCGGATGCGCTGGGTGCAGCGGCTGGTGTCCGCCATTGCGCCCGTGATCATCCCGATCTGGTTCATCGGGGGAGCGGCCATGGCCGGAGCCTTCACCCACCTGTTGGGCTACGCTTTCATCCGCCATTATGAGGCGGGCGGCACGTATCGGACTTTCGATTGGAACGAATTCCGGCGTGGAACGCTAAAAAAAGCCGGCGCGCTCGTAAGCGGCGCCGGCCGAAAGCCAGTCTTAACGACGGGCTGAGACGTCAGACGGCCGAATCGGATGCGACGGCGACGGGAACGGTCATGACGGCCGGCACGCGCTTATCCGAGGCGATCACGATCAGAAGGCCGATGATCGGCGTGAACAGAAAGGAGCAAGCGAAGTTGCCCCAGAAACCGAACTTGCGATCCGTGCCGATGTAGGCGACGAGGGCGCTGAGGAGGATATAGATGATGGCTCCGAGCATTGGTTTTGCGGGTTGAAGTTTACGATGCGAAATTAAGCGGCGGGAGCGGCCGTAGCCGGACGGGGAACGGAATTGGAGACCTTGGAAGCGAACTTCTTGGCCTCGGCTTTGCCTTCCTCGAATCGCTGCGCGAACATTTCCTTGGTTTCGGAAGCGTCGAAACTCAGGAACGAGCCGCCGGATTCCAGATGTTCAACGAGCATTCGGCCCACGGCCCAGGTCGCGCCGCCGGCAAGGATGGGCACCGTGGCCGGAAAGATGAACGGGCCGACGAACGGGATCGACGCGACCAGCCCCGTGAGGCCGCCGAGACCGATCGCGGTCGGCGCCGCGGCTCCCACGATAGCCAGGAGAATCGAGCGTCCCTTTTGCTCAGTGAAGGGGGTCTGATAGACGGCGCAGATGTCCGACATCATCTTGAGCTGGATGCCGCCCACCCCCGCGATCACGAGGACCGGCATGGGGATGATGCCGACGCCCATCGACCAGGGAACATATTTGTTGACGACGGCATGGGCCGTCGTGGACCGGGAAGTCTCGGCCGGGATGGATTCGGAAGCGACCATGGCGGGAAAGGAAGGTTAGCTGACCGGAGTCGTCGGGACAATGATGGCGCGCTGATAAGACGCGTACACCAGCATCAGGCCGACAACAGGAGTGAGGAGGAACGAGGCAAAAAAGTAGCCCCAGGAACCGAACTTTCGATTCCGACCGAGGTACGCGACGAGGGCGCAAAGCGCGAGATACACCAAGAATCCGGAGGAGATAATCATAAGGATTGCAGGTCGTCGGAAACTGCCGGTCCCGCAGCTCTTTGTCAAAAGAAAAGGCCCTCTGACAGGCGGCTGAGGAAATGTTTCACACAATCGGCAGCCGGTCCGAAGTCCGATTGAATGAAAAAATGCCCTCCGGGAAAGAATTGGGCCTCGAATCGCCCTCGGGTGTGGGTGCGCCAGGCGAGAACGTCATCTTCCGTCACGTGGACGTCCGTCCGGCCGCCCAGGGCCAGAATCGGACAGTCCAGCGGCGCCTCGGGCCGAAGGGCATAGGTCTCGTAGACGGAAACGTCCGCCCGCATGAGCGGCAGGAGCAGCGCGAGCAATTCCGGCTGGGAGCGCACGGCCGGCGGGATGCCGCCATAGCGCTCGTCGAGCGCCGTGACGAATTCCGCCTCCGGCAGCGGGTGCAGATCGCTTTCCCGCCGCGGAGTTCCCGGGGAGCGGGCCCCGGAAACGATCAGCGCCGCCGGCGCGGGCCGGCCGCGCGCCCGGGCGAGGCGGGCCAGTTCGAAGGCGATGACCGCGCCCACACTGTGCCCGGCCAGCACGTAGGGCCGATCCAAATACGGGCTCATTTCCGCGAAGAGCCCCTCGGCCAGCGCCGCCGCGCGGGTCGCGGGCGGCTCCATCAGCCGCATTTCCCGTCCCGGCGGACGGAGCGCCGCCACCTCGGCGATCCCGGAGAGCGCGGGTCCCCAGGGCAGCCACGACGACGCGCCCCCTCCGGCGTGCGGCAGGCACCACAGGCGCCAGGGGGCAGCCGGTTCCGGACGGGGGCAAGCCACCCACGCCGCGCGGTGAAACGGTCCCGGGCCGGCGGCCACGGGTCAGGCGGAGGGGCCGCCCGCGCTGCGCGCCATCGCCTGGCGCAGGCTGAGCGGCCGCAGGTCGGTCCAGACTTCCTTGATATGGGCCAGGCATTCCGCCTTGGTTCCCGTCTTCCCCGCGTAGCGCCAGCCGGCGGGCAGCTCCCGCCAGGCGGGCCAGATCGAATACTGCTCCTCGTGATTGACGACGACCTGATGGGCTCCGTCGTCCGCGGGTTCGCTGGGATTCATGCGGGGGGCACCTTGGCGGGCGGCCCCGAGGCTGGCAAGCTTGACAGGTTTTTCGGATTTCCGGCATAGCATGGGGATGCCGCTTTCGCCTCGGGGGCCGAATGTAGTCGCCCGCTATGCCCTTCAGGCGGTGATTGTGGTCGTCGTCCTGGCGGTGCTGGTGCCTTACCTGTTCTATCAATCGTGGCCGGTGCTGAATCTGTATATCTGGGATGGATACTTCCCGACCCGGGTGCTGCTTGACTACCAGGCGACCCATCACGTGCGGCTCCGGGTCACGACCTACTCGAGCAACGACGAGCTGCTGGCCCACACCAAAGTGAGCTGGGGAGAGTACGACGTCGTCATGCCGTCGAATTACATGGTGCAGGACATGCGGCGCTACCACCTGCTGACGAAGATCGACAAGCTGGCGGTGCCGAACATGGCCAACCTTTCGCCGGATGCGCTCAACGGCAACGTGGTGCCGCCGGGCGACGAATTTTACGGGGTCCCGTACCTGCGCAATTACGCCGGCATCGGCTACCGCAAGAGCGCAGTTCCCTCGCCGCCGACCACGTGGGCGGATTTCTTCAGCGCCGCCTCGGCCCGCCAATACGGCTTTCGTCTGAGCCTGCTCGACGAACCGCGCGAATCGATCGGGCTGGCGCTGGTGTCGCTGGGCTTCTCCCCGAATACCCGGGACGAAACGCAGCTCGCCGCGGTGCGCGCGCTGCTCGACAAGCAGGCGCGGATCGGGCGGCCCACGCTGGTGCTGGAAAACGGCCGCAGCCTGCTGGAGGATGGGGTGACGAGCCTGCTCGCCAGCTGGAGCCCCGAAGTCGCCCTGGCGCAGCAGGAGAACAGCCATATCGGCTACGTGATGCCGGCCGACGGTTCGATCATGACGGTCGACACCCTGTCCATTCCGGTTTCATCGAATCACCAGGCTCTGGCGATGGATTTCATCAATTATTGCCTGCGGCCCGACGTGGCGCGCAAGGTGACCGAGTTTTCCGGCTATCCCAACATGCTGAAGGCTTCGCTGGCGCCGCCGCCGATCAACATGGCGACCGGGCCGTCGTTCGCGGTTCCGCCGGCCGGCAAGAGCTTCGTCCTGTCGGACGTGGGCGACGCGCAGTACCTGTATGACGCGATCTGGGTCGAGTATACGACCCAGGATGATCAGACGCCGCAATAGGCGGCCTGCGACGTCGCGGGTGGAGCGCATGGTCCCCATGCGCTGGAGCGTTGCCCGCGATTAGGCGCCAAACGCGGATGGAAGTTTAAGCGCGTGGGGACCACGCGCTCCACCCACGACTTAGCGCTCCGTGGGCGGGCTCGCCGAATCCGTCGGGCGCGGGCTGGGGGCCGGCGCGGCGGCGTTGGCGTCCGGCGGCGCCTTGGGCGCGGGGGCCGGGCCGGTCCAACCGGAGGCGGCGCTTTCGGCGTTGAGAATGAGAGGAAGGCCGTCCCGGCCCGAACCGATCACGACAATCTTGGCATTGTTCGAGCGGGCGAGCTCCAGGGTCGCGTCGATTCCTTTGTAACGCAGCAGTTCGGGCGTGAGGCTTTCCTCGATCTGTCGATTGTAGTTCGCGATGCCCTGGGCTTCGTAGTCCAGGCGCTCCTTCTCCTGCTTCTGGCTGTCGATGCGGAATTTGTATTCCTCCGAAACCTGCTCCTGGGTGAGCTTCTTTTCGATCGCGGTGGTGACCAGCTCCGGCAGCTTGATATTGGTCACGTTGACCTTGTCCAGGACGATGAACTTTTCCGCCACGCGGCGGGCGACGCTGAAGATGATCGCGTCGGAAATCACCGAGGTCTTGAGCGTGTAGAGATCCTCGGGGAGATACTTGCCGATCACCTCGCGCACCCCCGTGGTCACTTCGGGCACAACGATCTTGGTGTCGTAATCGGGGCCGACCTTTTGGTGCAGGATGGCGAGCGTCTTGTGCTCGGGGAAATAGCGCATCGACACGGTCACACGCACCGTCAGGCCGTTGCTGCTCAGCGCATCGACAACCTCGGTGCGCTCGTGCACGCGCATGTTGTAGATGAACATCTGATTCCACGGCCAGATGACGTGCATGCCTTCGCCGTAGACATGCTCGGTGTCCGTGCCGGTGGTCAGCGTGTGAAACAGGACGCCGGCCTGGCCGGAGCCCACGAAGATGAAAATCTGATTGGCGAGGTAGACCGCGAGAAAGGTGGTGACGAGGCCGGCCAGCACCAAGGGAAGCATGTGCCGGCGGATGAAGGCCCGAAAGCGCTCGTTGAGTTCGGCGAGCCACAGGCGGATGCCCGCAAAGAAGCCCATTCGCGGGCGGGGGGGCGGCGGGGGCGGGGAAGGAGGAATGTCGGTGGTTTCGCTCATGAATGAGCCTCCGGGGTTTGGTCGGATTCGATGTGGCCGTACTCGAGCTTGATCACCCGATCAGCGCAATGGAAGTAGCGGTCGTCATGGGTGACGGCGACGACCGTTTTGCCGGCCGCCTTCAGTTCGGGCAAAATCTTCTCGTAGAAGTAGGCGCGGAAAGTGGGATCCTGGTCCGCCGCGAATTCGTCGAAGGCGAGGACCGGGCGGTGCTCCATGCAGGCGATCGCCAGGGCGAGGCGCTTGCGCTGGCCGGTGGAAAGGTTCAGGTGGGTGAACCGGCCGTTTTCGAAGGCGGTCTTCTCATCCAGCTCGAGCCGGTGGAGCCAGCGCGCCAGCCCCTTTTGATCCACGTTCGCGTTGCCGTACAGGCGGTCGAACAGGTGAAAGTCGGTGAAAATGACGGAAAACAGCTCGCGATAGGCGGTGTAGAATCCCGGCCCCAGCGGCAGGTCGTCCACCCGCAGCGCGCCCGATTCGGGCATGTAAAGACCGGTGAAAAGCTTGAGCAGCGTGGACTTTCCGGAGCCATTGCCGCCGACGAGAAACACGACTTCGCCGCGCTTCACTTCCAGATTGAAAGGGCCGGCCGCGAATCCCGCGCCGTTGTAGCGGAAGCGGACATTGTCGAGGGCCAGGCTGGAAAACTCGTTGAAGTCGGTCTGCACCGCCGCCACCTTGCGCTCGGCCGCGGCTTCGGGGGAATCCAGGAATTCGTCCAGCGTCGTGATGTTGGCCATGGCCACGCGCGCCCGCGCGTAGACGGGAATCGTGCCGGCGATCGAGGAGAGCGGGCCGACGATGAACAGGATCACCGCGGTCGCCTTGATCGCCACGTCGTTGTAGCCGGGGCTGAGCATCGGCAGCAGGAAGACGAGGGCCGCGATCAAAACGTAGAAGAACGTCTGCGAAAAAATGAAATTGCGGACGTATTCGAGGCTCGTGCGCACCTTGATCCGCTGGGCGTCCGTGCAGATGCGCGTGTAGTTGTTTGCGAACAGGTCGTCCGACTTGGCCACGTTGACCTTCAATTCCTTGAACCCGTCGTAAACGTGGTGCAGCGAGGCCAAAAAGTCCGTTTCGATCGCCGTCGCCGCCTGCCATTCGCGGTCCAGGAGCTTCAGGTTGCGCAGGTAGATCAGGCCGCCCCCGCCGATCAGGAAGAGGGTCAGGAAGAAGGCGGGGCGCGAAAGCACGGCCATGTAGCCGATGCAGACCACGATCATCACCGCCGACTGGGCGGCGTTGGCGATCTCGCCGGCGGATTGGGAGACGGTCAGCGTGTCCTGGGTCAGCCGGGACTCGATGTGGGCCTTGCCGATCTTCTCGACCACCGCGAGGTTGCTGCGGCGCAGCTTATCCGAGATGCGGATACGCAGCCGCACCACGACCTCCTCGGTCAGGATGAAGGTGCGCGCCAGGACCCGCTGCTTGGCGACGATGAAGATCGCGATGGCCAGCGCGAAGAGGACAAACAGCCGCACGTCCATCCGGCCGAAGCCCGCGGTGGTGGCGGCGCCGTTGATTACGGCCAGCAGCGCGCCCTGGGCCACGCCGGACACGACGGTCAGGACGAGCAGGGAGCGAACGGAGACGGACGACTCCGTTCGGATGAGCTGAAGCAACTTCATGCGCGGCGCCAGCCAAACGTCGGCACCCCTCGCGGGCAAGAGACAAAGAAAAGCTAGACAAACGCCCGCGCTCAGAGGCATCAATGCTGTATGCCTGAAACGGGCCCTTCCCTCAGCGAGGCCGTTCGCGTCACAGGTACGTCGGGCGGGCCGGAGTTTTTCCAAATCATCGAGCGGCGAGAATTCGCCGCCGCCGACGTCCTGCGCGTGCTGCGGGGCGAGGTTGCCGGGGTGATATTCCGGGGCGCCATCGACCCTGAGTCCTGCGAACGCATCAAACGCAACTTCTGGTCCAATCCCATGCGCCGTCAGCGCGGGGACTCGGTGCCCGCCCATTATCTCGGCACCTATCACTACGGCAAGGAGCTGGACCTGTACTTTTCCGAGGCGGAAACGACGCGGGACGCGGTCGCGGCCGTGTTTGCGGGAGGGTCGAACATCTACGCGCAGATGCGCGGAGAGATCAGCTCCGCCCTGGCCCAGCAGGGGGTTGCCCTGCGGGTGGCGGAAATGAACGGACGGCGCGCGGGCGATTTCGTGATGCGCTCCTGGAGCGCGTCCGGGCAGTTTGCGCTCGCCGCCCACGACGACGCGGCGCAACTGACGGCCCGCCGGCAGGCCGGCTTCGAAATTCAGGAAGTGGTGCCGAACGCCGTGACGGCGGTCAATCTGTGCCTGGAGAACGGTTCGGGCGGCGAATTGGTCTATTGGAACGTCATTCCCGACGACGCCACGCGGCGGGCCCTCGGCGTCGAGGAAACGGGCTACCCCTATGCCGCCGACCTCCTGACGGAGTACACCAAGATCGAGCTGCCGATCCACCGGGGCGACGTGTATTTCTTCAACGGGAAGTACGTACACGCCGTCCGCGCTTCGGCCGGTGCGGGCGCGCAGCGGTCCACGATTTCCCTTTTGATGGGATTCAAGGATCCGAAGACGGTTGTTACCTGGACGTAACACCGCTTCCGCCGGCCAGCTTGACGCTCACCTCGTCGGCCGAGAGGCGCGCCACCTGCAGGTGCACGCGCGCGATCCGCTCCGCGCGGCCCGGCTGGCCGGCGGCGGAATTGACCTGGGCCGAGACGGCCGCGGCCAGGGCTTCGAGCGTGGGCGTCTCGAACACGAGGCGCAGCGGCAGGTCGCAGCGAAAGGCTTCGGACATGCGCCAAATGAGCCGGGTGGCCAGCAGGGAATGCCCGCCGCGGTCGAAAAAATTGTCAGTTCCGCCAACCTTGGGCTTGGCCAGGACATCGGACCAGAGAGAGGACAGCAATTCCGCCACGGGTCCCGACGGGGGCGAGTAGGCGGGGGCGGCGGGCAGAGAACCGGCGGCGGTTCGCCCGAGCGCCGCGCGGTCGACCTTGTTGTGCGCGGTCAGGGGGAAATCGGCCACCGGAACGAACGCCGCGGGGACCATGAATTCCGGCAGGCGCGCCCGCAGGTGCGCCTTGAGCGCGTCGGCGCCGGGAAATTCCGCGCCGGGCCGCGGCTGAATGCAGGCCACCAGACTCTTGGACTGGCCTTCGATCCGAACCAGCACGATCGCCTTTCGCACGGCGGGATGACGGGCTAGGACCGTTTCGATTTCTTCGGGCTCCACGCGGAATCCGCGGATTTTCACCTGGAAATCGCGGCGGCCGAGGAATTCGCCCGTGCCATCGGGGCGCCAGCGCGCCAGGTCGCCGGTCCGGTAAATCCGTTCGCCCGGCCTCTGCGGATGCGGATTGGGAACGAACGACTCCGCTGTCAAATCGGGCAATCCCAAGTAGCCTCGCGCATTGCCGTCGCCGCCCAGATAGAGATCGCCGGGCACGCCCACCGGCACGGGTTCGAGCCAAGGGTCCAGAATGTAGACCGTCGTGTTGCTCATGGGCGGTCCGATGGTGACGCTGGCGCCGACCTCGTCCGGGCGATGGAGAATGCCGCAGCTCGCGAAGGTCGTGGCCTCCGTGGGCCCATAGCCGTTGATGACCGTCAATCCCGGGTGCGCCGCCAGGACGCCGGAAACGTGCCGCGGCGAAAGGGCGTCGCCGCCCAGAAGCAGATGGCGGACGCCGGCGAAGGCTTCCGGCCGCTCTTCCATCATCAGGTTGAAAAGGGCCGACGTGAGATAAAGGCTCGTGATCCGCTGGGATTGGATGGCGTCGGCCAGATCCCGTATGGTCGGCGGTCCGGCGCGGAAAACGACCAGCACCCCGCCGTTGCAGAGCGCGCCCCAGAGTTCGAAAGTCGAAGCGTCGAAGGAAACGGGGGCCAGTTCGAGAATGCGAAGGTCCGGTCCGTACGCCAGGTAGTTCGTGTTCCTGACCAACCGGACGACGCCGCGGTGGGGAATGCAGATGCCCTTGGGGCGCCCCGTGGAGCCCGAGGTGAACGTGATGTAGGCCAGGTTGTCGGGGTTCGCCCCGCTCGCCGGCGCGGGGGCGGAGGCGGGGGCGGCCAGATTCGCCAGATCGACCGGCAGCCACGCAATCCCCTCCAGCGCCGGCAGCCGCGAGCCGGCCTCCGCGGGCGCGAGCATGCGTTTCACTCCGGCGGAGGCGAAAAGATAGCCCAGGCGGTCGGGCGGATCGCCGGGATCGAACGGCAGGTAGCAGCCGCCGGCCTTGAGCACCGCCACGAGCGCGACGACCATCTCCAAAGTGCGTTCCGCGCAGACGGCGACCGCGCAGTCCGGACCGACTCCCTCGGACCGCAGGCGCCCCGCCAGGCGGGTGGCGAGCGCGTCCAGCTCCCCGTAGGTCAGCGTGCGATCGCCGGCGACGACCGCCGGGGAGCGAGGCGCCGCCGCCGCGCATTCCTCGAACAGCTCGTGCACGCATCGCTCCCGCGGATACGGGGTGGCCGAGGCGTTCCAGCCGCGCAGCAGGGTCTCGCGCTCGGGCGGCGACAGCATCGCCAGCCTTCCGACGGCGGCTTCCGGCGCCGCGGCCGCGCTTTCCAGGAGCCGGCCATAGTGGGAGGCCATCCGCTCGATCGTGGCGGCGTCGAACAGGTCGGTGCCGTATTCGAAGAGGAGCAGCAAGCCCGCGCGCGTATCCTCGGCGGTGACCGTCAGATCGAACCGCGCCGTTTCGCTGGGAGGATCGAGCCGGTCCAATTCGAGTCCGGCGACGCGCAGCGTGTCGCGGTGGGCCTGCAGCAGCGAAAAGCAGACCTGGAAAACCGGGTTCTGGCTGAGGGTGCGCTCCGGCTGCAGCGCTTCGATGACGCGATCGAGGGGCGTTTCGGCGTGCCGATAGGCCTGTTCCGCGGCCGCCCGCACGTCGGCGAGAAACGAACGAAAATCCGCGCGGCCCGGGCAGCGGATGCGCAGGGCGAGGGTATTGGTGAGGAGCCCGATCAGCGGTTCCAGGGCGGGATCGTCGCGATTGGCGATCGAGGTGCCCACCGTCATGTCTTCCTGGCCGCTGTAGCGGTGCAGGAGGGCGCAGAAACCGGCGAGCAATACCTGGAATAGGGTGCAGCCTTCCCGCCTCGCCAAGGCCCGCAAATCGGCCGCCTGTGTGGAGGGGAGGGTATGCGAGAGCGTCCGACCCCGGAAAGTCATCGCGGCCGGGCGGGGCCGGTCGGACGGCAAATTGAGGACGGGCGCGCCGCGCAGCGCATCCACCCAATAGGCCACGCTGCCTTCCGTTTCCGGGGAGGCGAGGCGCAGGGCCTGCCACGCCACATAGTCCCCATATTGGACGGGCATTTCGGGCAGGGACGACGCGGCGCCCCCGGTCTCGGCCTCATAAAGCGCTCCGAGGTCGCGGATGATCACGCCGGACGACCACCCGTCGGAAATCAGATGGTGCAGGGTCAGCACGAAGACCGCCTCGTCCGCCTCCATTTGGAAAAGGGCGGCCCGCGCCAGGGGGGGGCGGGCGAGATCGAAGGGCTCCGCACCGTCGCGCCCGAGCCAGGCGGCCAGCTCTTCCTCGCGGCGCGGAGCGGGCATGGTCCCCAAGTCGAGATGGGCGAACGGGACGGTCGCCCGATCCGCCACCTGCTGGACGCCGCCCTCGGCGGAGGCGGCGAACGCCGTGCGCAGCGATTCGTGGCGGACGGCCAGGGCGTTGACCGCCCGTTCCAGGGCGGCCGGCGAAAGGGGGCCCCGTATCCGGACTACGACGACAATGTGGTAGGCGGCGCTGCTGCGGGGATCCAGCCGGGTCAGGAACCACAGGCGGGCCTGCGCGGGCGTGAGCGGCATCGGACCGCTCCGGTCGACCCGTGGAATGGCCGGCCCCGCGCGCGAGGCCAGCAGCGCGAGCAGATCGGGCTTCCGGCTTTCGAGCGCCGTTCGGAGCTCGGGCGTCAGCGCGCCGGCCGGGGCCCGCACCTTGAGCGCGCCGCCGGCGCCGACCGCCAGGGCAATCCCCCGGGCCGCACACTCATCGAGCAGGCGGAGCAGCGGATCTGGCGAATCGCCCGTCAAGACCGGGCCGGAACGTGCGCGGGCACGACTTCTTCCGCGCTCGCCTGGCGGCGGCGGATCCACGCGTCGATCGGATCGAGCAGCACGTAGATGACCGGCGTGATGAAAATGGTGATGACCTGAGCCAGGATCAGGCCGCCGACCACGACGAGGCCCAGGGGCTGGCGGGAATCGCCGCCGGCACCGATGCCCAGGGCGATTGGCATCGCGCCGAGCGCCGCGGCCAGGGTCGTCATCAGAATGGGCCGGAAGCGCACCTTGGACGCCTCGAGCGCGGCCTCGGCGGCCGTCGCGCGGGGGTTTTCGCGGCGATAATGCAGCGCGAAATCAATCATCATGATGCCGTTCTTCTTCACGAGACCGAGGAGCAGAAACAGGCCGATGAAGCCGAAGAGATTCAGCTTGGAGCCGAACAGCACCAGCGTCAGCACGCCGCCGTACGCCGCCACCGGCAGCGAGGATAGCACCGTGATCGGATGGATAAAGCTCTCGTAAAGGATGCCCAGGACGAGGTACATGACCACGACCGCCAGCACGAGCAATCCCAGGAGGCTGCTGGACGCGGCGGCCGAGTCGGCGGAGGCGTCGATGACGCCGTGCTTGACGACGGTCGGCAGCAGGCTGTCGGCCAGCTTGGTGAGCTTGGCCTGGGCCGCGCCCACGTCGGCGCCGGGCTTCACGTTGTAATTCAGCGTGATGGCGGTCAGTTGATTCACCCGGTCGACCGAGGCGGCTGAGCCGCGGTAGCCCCAGTCGACCACCTCGCCGAGCGGCACCATCGGTCCGCCTGGAGTCGGCATCTTGAGATCCGAAAGCAGGGACGGATCGCCGCGATACTTGTCCGCGACATCGAGCATCACCAGGTACTGCGAGGTCGGCGTCTTGACCGAGGTGATCTGGTTGTCGGAGAAGGCGAGGCTGACGTACTGCTGCACCTGGCCGGGCGACAGCCCCAGGGCGCTGGCCTCCTGCTGCTTCACCTGGAAATACACGCCGGGCGAATCGAGCGAGATGTTGGTGTGGACGTCGACGAATTCCGGGTCGGCCGCCACCTGGTCGCGGAGCAGGTTGGAATACTTGTACAGCGCGTCCTTGTCCGCGCTCATCAGCGTGTAGCTGTACCCGCCTTCGCCGCCGCTATCCCCGGGGATGAGGACGGGCAGCGGGTTCAGGTACACCTGGCCGCCCAGCATGCCCGAAAGTTTGTTGCGCAGGTCCTGCACGACATTGTCGATGTAGGGCCGCTGGCCATGGGGCTTGAGCGAGGCGAAGACGATGCCCGACGGACCGAAGCCGTTGACCACGATGCCGCGGTCCACCGCTGGCGTTGTGACAAAGGCGTTGGCAATCTGGTCCTGCTGGCGTTCCAGGACGTCGCCCGAGGCGCCGGCCCGCGTCACCAGGGCGCCGTAAATGGCTCCGCTGTCGCCCGTGGGAATGAAGGCGCCCAGCGTCTTGGTGGTCAGATCGATCGTCCCGACGAAAAACAGGATCCAGGCGACGACCGAAACCCACCGGTGGCGCAGACACCAGGACAGCACAGCCGCGTTCAGGTCGCAGATCGGCTGAAAAGCCCGGTCGAACATCTTTTCGAAGCCGTTCCGATGGGAGTGCCCGCGGGGTCCCTTGAGCATCCGGGCGCACATGACCGGCGTGACGACAATGGCCACCAAGGCGGAAAGAAAGATGGTGGCGATGATCGTGACGGCGAATTCCCGGAAGAGGAGGCCGATCGTGCCGCTCATGAAGTAAAGCGGCAGAAAGATCGCGGCGAGCGAAAGGGTCACCGAGATGATGGTCGGCCCGATCTGCTTGGAACTGGCGAGCGCCGCGGCGAACGCGCTCATGCCCTCGTGCTCCATGCGCCGCACGGTGTCCTCGAGCACGACGATCGCGTCGTCGACCACGAAGCCGATGGAAAGCACCAGGGCCATCATCGACAGGTTGTCCAAGGAGTACCCGAGCCAGTTCATCAGCACGAACGTGAGCGCGAGCGTGAAGGGGATGGCGACGCTGGGGATGACCGTGTCGCGAATTCGCCCGAGGAACAGCGCCACGACCATCACGACCAGGACGAACGCGATGACGAGGGTCAGCTTGACGTCGTCGATCGACTCGACGATCGGCAGCGATTGGTCGAAGAGGACGTCGAGCTTGATGCTCGAGGGAAGCTCGGTGCGGATGCCCTTCATCCGCATCTTGATGCGATCGGCGATGGCCACCGTGTTCTTGCCCGGCAGGCGGTAGACGGCCAGCACGAGCGAAGGATCGGTGATCACCTTGCCCCCGTTCACATAGCGGACGTGGAAATTGCGGTTTTGAACCCACGAACGGACGTTCGCCAGGTCCGACAACCGCAGCGCGTCGCCGTTGCTGTTGTGGACCATGATGTGCTCGATCTGGGGAGCGGTCTGCAGGGCCCCATCCGGCGTGATGGCGAAGGTTGAGAATTTTCCCGGAATGGAGCCCGCGGGCTGGCTGTTGTTGGCCTGTTCGATCGCGGTCTTGAGGTCGGCGAGCGTGAAGCCGGCCGCGGCCACCTTGCGCGGATCGGCATCGACCCAATAGGCCGTCTTGGTGCCAAGGATCAGCACCTGGGCGACGTCCTGCACCTGGGTGAGGGTGTCCACCACGTCATTCTTCGCGAAATCGTAGAGCTGCGGCTCCGTCAGCACGCTCGAGGTGAGCGTGAGGTACATGATTGGCGCCGCGTTGCTGCTGCCCTTTTGATAGGTCGGGGGCGAAGGCAGGTCGCGCGGCAGGACCGGCGCGGCGCGGTTGATCGCCGCCTGCACGTCCATGGCCACGTCGTTGATCTTGCGGTCCGACGAAAAGCTGAGGTTGATGCTGCAGGTGCCGACGCCCGAATTGCTGCGGATCGTCGTCACTCCCTGGGTCAGCGCCAGCTCCCGCTCGAGGGGCGTGGTGATCGTGCTGACCATCGTCTCGGGACTCGCTCCCGGGTAGTTGGCCGAAACGCTGATGCTCGGAAACTCGATGTTGGGCAGATCGCTGACGGGCAGCTTGAAATAGGCCGAGATGCCGAAACCTGCCGCGGCGACCGCGAGCAGAATGGTCGCAACGGGCCGGCGGATGAAGATTTCGGAGAAGTTCAAAGGGACGCGGTGGTTGCGGAGGACACCTTGACGCTGGAGCCGTCCTGGAGGCCGAGGGCTCCGCTGAGAATCACCCGGTCGCCGGCATTCACACCGGATTTCACGATGACGAGATTGTCCACGGTCTGGCCCAGCGCGACGGGTTTGACGGCCGCCTTGCCGCCCTGAACCACGTAGACATAGGAACCATTGGGACCGGTGTTGATCGCCTCAAACGGCACGAGCACGGCGTCCGTCGCCGTCCCGACGATCATCTTCACCTTGACGAATTCACCCGGCCAGAAATGCAGGTCGGCGTTGTCGACCACCGCGCGCACCTTGAGTGTGAGATTGTGAGGATCGATCACGTTGTCGAACGCGCCCACCTCGCCCTTGACCGTGGTGGAGGGATCGTCGGCGGGCGAAACGATCACGTCCGGGTTGTGTCCGGCGCTGGCCTGCTGGAGCAGCAGCGTCAGCGCGCTCTGGGGCACCGAGAACTCCACCTTGAGATGGCGCAGGTCGCGGATCTCCATGAGCGGGTCCGAACCGGCGGCGGTGAAGGCGCCGACCGTGGCGCTCGACTTGAGCAAACCCACGCGACCGGCAAAGGGGGCCTTGGGCTGGCAGTTCTCCAAATCCACGGCCGCGGACGCCACGCCCGCGTTGGCGGCGGCCAGGGCGGCCTTGGCCTGGGCCAGATCGACTTCCTGCTCCTGAGCCTGCTGGGGGGAAAGGAAATCGCCGGCGATCAACCCGGCGGAGCGGTCCTGGCGCGATTGGAGAGCGGCGACCTGCACCGATCGGGCGTCGCGTTCGCCCTTCATGCGGTCCAATTGGGCGGCGTAGGTGCGCGGGTCGAAACGGACCAGCGGCTGCCCGGCCTGCACGTCGGCTCCATCTTTGACGAGAACCGCCTCGATGCGCGAATTGACCAGCGGAGTGATGGCGACCGCGGCCACCGCGTCCATATGACCGACGGCGTCGATCGTCAGCGGCACGGTGCGGGAGACGGCGTCGACCGCCTCGACGACGACCGAATGGTCGGCGGGCGCGGCGGAGGTGGTGGCGGGGGCGTGGCCGCAGCCCGCCAGGAACAACAGACTAAGGCCGGCCACAGCCGGGCGGGCGTGAGGCGGAATCGAGCGGTGTAACCGGTTCATGGAGGAATTCATTGTCCGCTGGTTTCGCCGTTCATCGGCGTGTCGCCCGTCGCGTAGGCCAGATCCACCGCGCCGGTGAAAAGTTTGGCGCGGGCCGTTACTAGAGTGTAACGGGCCTGGGCGTACGATTGCTGGGCCTGCAGGAGGTCGAGATTGCTTTGGAGGCCGCTTTCGCGGGCGTTCTTGGCCGCGTTGTAGGCCTTTTCCGATACGTCGAGGAGTTCCTTGGCTTCGGAATATTGGCCGCGGGCCGATTGGCACGAATCCACGGCCAGCCAGACGTCGTGCTGGGCGGTGATGAGCGCGGTGTGCAGATCCGCCTGCGCGGCGTCGATTTCGGCCCGCTTTTCCCTCAATACCGCATTGTAGGTGAACCAGCCCGTGAGGTCGGTGCTGACGCTGAGGCCGCCTTGCGCCGTTTCCTCGAAGCCGCTCGCCGTGTAGCGGGTGATTTGGGCCTGCTGGATGGCGGTGGGGTTCGCCACGCCTTGGCTGGTGAGAGTCGCCTGCGTGCCGTGCATGCGGGATACTCCGGCCGAAAACGAAATGCTCGGCAGAAACGCGCGCTGGGCGTGCTTATAGGAGTCTTCGAGGGCCGTGATCTTGGCATAACGCGCGGCCAGATCGGGCCGATGCGCCAGCGCCTGGGCCATCAGGTTGTCCACCGCGGCCAGGACGGGAGCCGGTTCGGTGCCCGGGGCCTGTTCGGCTATCGTGACGTTGGCGTTCGGCGAAAGTCCGGCCAGTTCGAACAGCTGCGCGCGGGCCTGGGCGAGCTGATCGCGGGCCTGCTCGCGCTGCAAGGCCGCCTGCATTTCGTTCTGGCGGGCCTGCAGTTCATCGCTGAGGCCGCCCAAACCGGCCGTGCGCTTCATCTGGGTGGAGCTCAGGTTCGCATTCGCCACGTCCACGTTCGCGTCGGCCGCGTTGAAGGCCCCGCGCGCCGTATCATAGTTGAAATAGGCGAGCTGCACCCCGTGCACAACGCCCTGAATCGTGCGATTATGCGTCAGATTCGAGGCGAGGAGCCCGGCTTTGGCCGCATTATATTGCGCGATGCTGGCGCCGAAATCCCACAGGGTCCAATTGACGTTGGCGCCGGGCGACACGAACACGCTCGGCGAATTCTGGATCTGAAATTGCGGGATGGAAAAGCCGTTGGCATGCAGATGCCCGTTGACCTGCTGATATTGCTTGTTGAAGCCAACGTTGATGCTGACGTCGGGCAGAAACGCGCCCAGCGCCTTGTTGGCATTCATTGCCGACTCGACGGCGACCTTCCAGGAGTCGGCGGTGTCGGCGTTCTCGCGCAGGGCGAGATCGATCAAATCGCCAAGGCTCAGGGCCCGGGCCGACAAGCGGACCGGAACGGGAGCTGGCGGCATGGCATAGGATTGCCCCGTTGAGGGCGTCCACGGCTGCGAGGGCGACGGAGACACATCGCCCGCGTGGGCGACGGCAACGAGCAAGGCCGCAAGCAGCACTCTCCCTGACCTCGGTGCTGGGGCGATCATCGAAAGTGGTATCGGGAAATTGCCCGCAGCTCACGGAGGGCTGCAAGCTTTATTCCCGCGGGTTTTGCAGTTGCCCCGCGCCGGGGCAATCTGGATTGATCACTCCGTGTCCTCGCGTGAACACCTGGCGGAGCCCGGTTGGGGCCGGCAACCGACGCCGACGCTGGCGGAAATCTTGCAATGGCGGGCCTCCCGCCAGGCCGGGCGCCGCGCGTTCACGTTCCTGCCCGACGCCGGCGGCGCGGAGTCCAGCCACACCTATGGCACGCTGGACCGCCGCGCGCGGGCGATCGCGGCGCAATTGCGGCGGCGCCTGGCCGCCGGCGAGCGGGCGGCGCTCCTGTTTCCGCCCGGCCTGGAATTCGTCGAGGCGTTCTTCGGGTGCCTGTATGCCGGCGTCGTGGCGGTCCCGGCTTATCCGCCGCGCAACCGCGGCCACCTGCCCCGGCTGCGCTCGCTTCTGGCGGACAGCGGCGCCCGGCTGGCGCTGACCACCGCCCGCACGGCCGAGACCATCCGGTCGCAATTCGCCGGAGGGGCCGAATGGGCCGGGCTCGAATTGCTGGCGACGGATGCCGTGGACTCCGCCGCGGCCGACGGCTGGACGGGCGCCGATCCGGACCCGGACGCCCTGGCTTTCCTGCAGTACACGTCGGGATCCACCGGCGCGCCGAAAGGCGTGATGGTCACCCACCGGAATTTGTGTTATGGCGCGCACTATATCCGCACTGAGGCGGCGGCGGACGGCGACGCCGTCTCGGTCTGCTGGCTGCCGAGCTTCCACGACATGGGCCTGGTGGACGGCGTCCTCATGCCGGTGTACGCGGGCTGCCATGGGGTGCTGCTTTCGCCGGTGGGTTTCGTGCAGCGGCCGGCCAGCTGGCTCGAAGCCGTCACGCGTTTCCGGGGCACCCACGGCGGCGCGCCGAACTTCGGCTATGAATTGTGCGTGCGGAAGATTCCGCCGGAAGCGCGGGCGCAGTTCGACCTTTCCTCCTGGACCAGCGCGTACAACGGCGCGGAGCCGCTGCGGGCGTCCACGCTGCGGGCGTTCACCGAGGCGTTCGCGCCCTGCGGATTTCGCCCGCAGACCCTGTATCCGACCTACGGCCTGGCCGAAGCCACGCTGATGGTGACGGGCGGGACGCTGGTCGATGAGCCGATCTACCGCCTGGCACAGCGATCGGCCCTGGCCGCGGGACGGTTCGCCGCGCCCGACGCGGCCACGCCCCCCGAGGATGTCGCCGAACTGGTCAGCTCGGGCCACACCATCCTCGAAACGCGGGTGGCCGTGGTGGCGGACGGGCGCCGCTGCGCTTCCGGCGTGGTGGGCGAAGTGTGGATCGGCGGACCGACGGTCGCCGCGGGCTATTGGCAGCGGCCGGCCGAAACGGCCGAGACCTTTCAGGCTCGCATCGAAGGCGAAGCGGAGGCCTGGCTGCGCACGGGCGACCTGGCGTTTCTCGACGAGGCGGGGGAACTCTTCATCTGCGGCCGCGCGAAGGACCTGATCATCATCCGCGCCCGCAATCACTATCCGCAGGACATCGAGGAGACGGCGGGGCGGGCGCATCCGGCCCTGCGGGGCGGCGGGGCGGCGGCGTTCGCGGTGGATGATGAGGACGGGGAACAGCTGGTCGTGGCGCTCGAAGTCGAGCGGGCGGAGCTCCGAAAATTGGATGCGGCCGCCGTGGGCGCCGCGGTCGCCCGGAGGATCGCCGAGGAGCACGGGGTGACGCCTCGGACGGTCATATTGCTGAAGCCGGGCGGCGTGCCCAAAACCTCGTCGGGCAAGGTCCAGCGATCCGAAACGCGCAAACGCTACCAGGCGGGGACGCTCGAGTCCGCGGGAGAATGGCAGGCCGGGACGGATGGTTTTCGCGCGGCGCCGCCGGTTTTCACGGTTTCGGCGCCGCCTCCGCCGGGAGAGGTGGCGCGTTGGCTTACGGAAGCGCTGGCGCGGAGGATCGGGCTGCGTCCGGACGAGATCGACGCCCGCACGAGCTTCGCGGCGTATGGCCTCGATTCGGCGGCGCACGTCGAGCTCGCCGGCGAATTGCAGACCCGCCTGGGACGTCCGGTGCCGCCCATGGTGCTGTTCGACTATCCGGATATTGCGCGCCTGAGCGCCTATCTGACGGGCAAGTCGGATGCCGGACCGCCGGGCGGCCGAGTTTCAGCTGGAAAAGAACCGGGCGACGATGCGGTGGCGATCGTTGGGCTGGGTCTGCGCCTGCCGGGCGGCGCGGACACGCCGGAGGCGTTCTGGCGCCTGCTGCAGGGCGGCGTGGACGCGATCACCGAGGTGCCCGGCGATCGGTGGGACCACTCGGCCGTTTACGATCCCGAGCCCGCCACGCCCGGAGCGACGAATTCCCGCCACGGGGGATTCATCGAGGGAATCGATCAATTCGACGCCGATTTCTTCGGCATCTCGCCCCGGGAAGCGGCCGCGCTCGATCCGCAGCAGCGCCTGCTGCTCGAGACCGCCTGGCATGCGCTCGAGGACGCCGGCCTGGACCCTCCCGCCCTGGCCGGATCCCGGGCAGGCGTCTACGTCGGCATCAGCACGCAGGACTACGCCCGCCGCACGCTGCCTTCCGTCGACCTCGAGCGGATCGAGGCGCACTCGGGAACGGGCTCCGCGCTCAGCGCCGCGGCGGGCCGGCTGTCGTACTTTTTCGATTTCCGAGGGCCGGCCGTGGCGACGGACACCGCCTGCTCGTCGTCGCTCGTGGCGGTGCATCAGGCGTGCCGCGCCCTCCTGGACGGGGAATGCGATTTTGCGCTGGCCGCCGGCGTCAATGCGATCCTCGGGCCGGAGCTTGCGATCAATTTCGCCCAGGCGCGCATGCTGGCGCCGGATGGCCGCTGCAAGGCCTTCGACGCCTCCGCGGACGGCTACGTGCGTTCCGAGGGATGCGGCGTGGTCGTCCTCAAGCGGCTTTCCGCCGCGCTGGCCGAGGGCGATCCGGTCCTCGCGGTGATTCGCGGCAGCGCGGTCGGCCAGGACGGTCGGAGCAACGGCCTCACCGCGCCCAACGGTCCGGCCCAGGAGCAGGTGATCCGCGCGGCGCTGGGACGCGCCGGACTGCCCAGTTCGGCGATCAGCTATGTGGAAGCCCACGGGACGGGCACGGCGCTGGGCGATCCCATCGAAGTGCGCGCGCTGAATGCGGTGTTCGGGGAGCGCCCGGAGGGATCGCCGCTTTGGATCGGGTCGGTCAAGACGAACCTGGGACACCTCGAGGCCGCGGCCGGCATCGCCAGCCTGGCCAAAGTGGTCCTTTCGCTGCGGCAGGGCGAACTGCCCGCGAATCTTCATTTTCGGTCGCCGAGCCCGCATATTTCCTGGGATCAGCTCGCATTGAAGGTGGTGGGGCGGCGCATGGCCTGGCCAGCTTCCGCGGATGGGTCTCCCCGCCGGGCGGGCATCAGCGCGTTTGGATTCACGGGGACGAATGCCCATTTGATTGTTGAGGAGGCGCCGGCGGCTTTGGCGGTGGCGACGCCGAAAGCGGAATTGCCGGGGTCAGCGCCCCCGGCTACAGGGCCGTTTACAATTCCGCTCTCGGCCCGCGCGCCGGAGCCGGCGCAGCAATTGGCCGCCGCGTTCGCGGATTGGTTCGAGACGCATCCCGCGGCTCCGCTGGCGGACGTGATCGCGACGGCCGCGCGCAGCCGGACCTCCCATTCGCATCGCATTCTGGCCTCCGGAGGAACGCGCGAAGAACTCATTGCTTCGCTCCGGACCGCGCGAGCCGTCGCGTCCCCCAGCCGAACTCCGTCGGTCGCCTTTCTGTTCACGGGCCAGGGATCGGCCACGGCGAAATCGGGCGGCGAACTGTTCGCCGCGGAGCCGGCCTTTCGGGCGTCGCTGGAGCGTTCGGCGGCCGTGCTCGATCCGCTTTTGCCGGTCCCGCTTTTGTCGGTGATCCGCGACGGCGCGCCCGGCGGCTGGGAGCGGACGGAGTTTGCCCAGCCGGCGCTGTTTGCGCTCGAGTGGGCGCTGGTGGAACTCCTGGCGGAATGGGGCGTCCATCCCGCGGCCGTGCTGGGCCATTCCGTCGGCGAATATGTCGCGGCGGCGGCGGCGGGGGTGTTTTGGGCGGAGGACGGGCTGCGGCTTTTGGCCGCGCGGGGCCGTCTCATGGCGGCGCTTCCGGAAGGCGGAGGCATGCTGGCCGTGCGCGCCGGCGAGGAAGCGGCGCTGGCGGCGGCGGCCGGTTGCTCCGATGTCGCGGTCGCGGCGGAAAACGGCCCGGACGAAACCGTTCTGGCCGGGCCGCGCGTCCAATTGGAGGCGGTGGCGGCCGCCCTGGCCTCCCGGGGAATCGCGGCGGCGCCGCTGGCGGTCTCCCACGCCTTTCATTCGCCGGCGATGGCTCCGATGCTGGGCGCGTTCGACGCGGTGCTGGCGCAGGTCCGCTTTTCCGCCCCGCGTTTGCCGTTCGAATCGGCGCTGGGGGAGGGGGCGGATCCCTCCCGGCCGCAGCATTGGCGCGATCATGTGCTGTCGGCGGTGCGTTTTGCCTCCGCCCTGCGGAGGCTGGAGGCACGCGGGCCGCATTGGCTGCTCGAAGCGGGTCCCCGCCCCGTCCTGTCGGCCTTGGCCCGCTCGCTGGGCGTGCCAGCCGCCCGCTGCCTGCCGACGCTGCGTCCCGGCCGCAGCGAGCCGGCGGCGCTCCGCCAGGCGGCGGGCGACTTGTGGCAGGCGGGAGTCGATGTCCGCTGGAGTCACCTGCAGCCCGCCGGCGCCCGGCGCCGCGCGGGCTGGGGCCTGCCGGGTTACCCTTTTGTCCGGGAACGCCATTGGATCGACCTGCCCGCGGCGGCCGCCCCCCTCGAGATTTCCCGGCCCAATCCCACGCGGACGGAATGGACCGCCCCGGCGTCGCCGCGGCAAATGGCGTTCGGGATCATGTTCTTCAACGGCCTGGGCGGCGGGACGGGGGCGGATCCGTATCGGTTTCTCTGTGACGCCGCCCGGTTTGCCGACGCGCGCGGCTTCAGCAGCGTCTGGATGCCGGAACGCCATTACACGGAGTTCGGCGGACTCTATCCCAATCCGTCGGTGATCGCGGCGGCGCTGGCCCGCTCGACCCGTTCGGTGCGCCTGATGGCGGGGAGCCTGGTGGCGCCGCTGCACCATCCGCTGCGAATTGCCGAGGATTGGGCGGCGATCGACAACCTTTCCGGCGGGCGGGCGGGCCTTTCCTTTGCCTCCGGCTGGAATCCGGCCGACTTCGCCTCCCACCCGGAAGCGTACGCGGATCGGCATGAGGCCGTCTTCCGCGTCATCGAATCGGTGCGCCGGCTGTGGCGGGGCGAAGCCTGGGAGTCGCGCGACGGCACGGGGCAGCCGGTGCGCGTGACGGTCCATCCCCGCCCGGTGCAGCGGGAGCTGCCCGTGTGGGTGACGGCCGCCGGCAATCCGAAGACCTTCGAGCGGGCGGGCGAAATCGGCGCCAATCTGCTGACGCATTTGCTGGACCAGCCGCCGGCCCAGCTGGCCGAAAAGATCGCCCGTTATCGCGCCGCGCGCGGGCGCGCCGGCCATGACCCGGAGGCGGGGCGGGTGACCGTCATGGTGCACACCTTCCTCGGGGAGGACGACGCGGCGGTGCGCGCGTGCATCGGCTCCCCATTTCGATCCTTCCTGAAATCGAACCTGCATCTGCTGCAGGGGCTGGCCCAAAGCCGGCGGGAGGGGCCCGGCCGGGCGGCGATGTCCGAATCGGATCGCGAGGAGTTCGTGTCGTTCCTGTTCGAGCGGTTCTACTCGGAGCGCGCGCTCTTCGGGCGGCCGGAAGCCGCGGAGGCCCTCGTGGAGACGCTCGGGTCGGCGGGCGTCAACGAGATCGCCTGCCTGCTCGATTTTGGCGCGCCGATGGATGACGCCTTGGCCGCCCTGCCCCAGTTGGACCGGCTGCGCCGGCGATTCAGCGGGACGCCGGCGGCCGAGGTCACGCTGCGGCCCGCGCGGCCGAAGCGCGCGCCGCGCCGCGAGGCGCCCGTGCCGTCTCCGGCCTATCGCATCGCCTGGCGGGAATTGCCGCCGGAGACCGCGGCGGCGCGGCCGTTGGAAGGGACCTGGATCGTCCTGGACGAGGGCGCCGGTTTCGGCGAGCGGGCGGCCGCCGTGCTCAAGGCCCGGGGCGCCCGCCCGGTGCGGGTGGAAATGGGCTCGACCTTCGCTCGGCTGGACGCGGATCGGTTTCAGGTCAATCCCCTCAATCCCGGCGATTTTCACCAACTGCTGACGCAGCTTCCCGGGAAGGCGGGGGGCGCCGTCCACCTGTGGAATCTCGATCTGGGGCACGCCGCGGCGGTCACCGTGGAAGGCGTGCGGGCCGGGCTGCTGGCGGGAGTGGCCAGCCTGCTCCATCTGGCCCAGGCGATGGGCCGGGCCCAGGCGCCGGGACGAATCTGGCTCGTGACCCGGGGCGCGCGGGGCGATGCGGGCGCGGGGGGAGAACCGGCGGCCGTCGCGTCGGCGCCGGCCTGGGGCCTGGCCCGCGTGCTGGCGCTGGAATACTCCGACTCCTGGGGCGGCGCGATCGACCTGGATTTCACCCCGTCGGAGGGCGAGGCGGAGCGCCTCGCGGACGAGCTCGCGCGGCCCGACGGCGAGGATCAGCTCGCGTGGCGCGGAGGACGGCGCGTCGTGCCACGGCTGATACCGGACGAGCCCGGCGATTTTGCGCCGATCGCGCCGCGGGCCGGCGCGAGCTACCTGATCACGGGGGGACTGGGCGGCCTCGGGCGCCGGCTGGCCCGCTGGCTCGTGGAACGGGGCGCCCGCCATCTGGTGCTCACCGGGCTGCACGCCCTGCCGCCGCGCGGCGACTGGGACCGGCTGCCCGCGGACACGGACGAATTGACCCGCTCGAAGATCGCCGCGGTGGTGGAAATGGAGCGGATGGGCGCCGCGGTCCGCGCCGAGGCCGCCGATGTGTGCGATGCGCCGCGGATGGCCGCCCTGTTCGCCGGCATCGATCCGCCGCTCGCCGGGGTGTTCCACCTCGCGGGCCTGCCGGAAAACCGGCCGTCGCGCGAGATTGTGTATTCAGAACACAGTTACGTAATGGGGCCCAAGACCGCCGGCGCCTGGATCGTGCACGAACTGAGCCGGGGCCTGCCTCTGGATTGGTGGGTGGCGTTCTCCTCGATCTCGGCCGTCTGGGGCTCCCGTGGGCAGCCGCTGTATGCGGCCGCGAACACTTTCCTGGACGCGCTGGGCCAGCATCGCCGGGCCCTGGGCCTGCCGGCGACGATCGTCAACTGGGGGCCGTGGGCCGACGGCGGCATGGTCGTCAGCATCGACGACCAGGCGCAGCTGGCGCGCCTGGGCCTCGGCACGACGCCTCCGGCGGAGGGCATCGCGGCGCTTGAGCGCCTCCTCGCGCTGGGGCGGCCCCAGGCGACCGTGGCGACCGTCGACTGGAAGCTTTTCCGCGAGCTGTTCGCCGCCCGCGGACGGACCCGCCTGTTTGCCGAGCTGGGCGACGCGCCGGCGGGCCCGGCGCTGGAAACGACGGTTTTTTTCAAGGAGCTGTCGGCGCTGCCGGCGGCGTCGCGCGCCGAACGCATCGCGCGCTGGCTTCAGGAGGCGATCGCCCAGACGCTGCGCTGGCCCGCCGGAAAGCTGCCGGAGCCGGACCGCGGATTCTTCGACCTGGGGATGGATTCGCTCCTGGCGATCGAGGTCAAGAATCGGCTGCAAGGGGAGTTGGGCGTGGCGCTCCGCGCGACGGTCGTTTTCAACCACCCCAACGTGGCCGCGCTGACGGAATACGTGGCCGGCCTGCTGCCGCCGAGCGGTGCGGCTTCCGTTCCCGAGGAAGCCGATCTGGCCGCGCTCCTGGAGCGCGAGGCGCGATCGATCCTGGAAGGGGGCGCATCATGAGCACCGGCGGCGAAGCGGCGAGCGGGTCCTCCGCCGAGGCCATGCGCACGGCGTATCTCGCGATCAAACGCCAGCAGGCCAGGATCGCGGAATTGGAAGCGGCGCTCGGCTCCGCGCGCGAGCCGGTGGCGATCGTGGGGATCGGGTGCCGGTTTCCCGGCGGCGTGCGGGGGCCGGAATCGTTTTGGGCCCGGCTCAAGGAAGGATTCGACGCGGTGCGCGAAGTGCCGGCGGACCGCTGGTCCAACGACGAGCACTTCGACCCGGACCCGGACGCCCCCGGCAAGATATCCACCCGCCACGGCGCCTTCCTGAACGAGGTCGACCGGTTTGACGCGCGGTTCTTCGGCATCTCTCCGCGCGAAGCGGCGGCAATGGACCCGCAGCAACGGCTCCTGTTGGAAACGGTCTGGGAGGCCCTGGAGAACGCGGGCATTCCGCCGCCCTCCCTGGCGGGCAGCCTGACGGGCGTTTTCGTCGGCCTGACGGTCATCGACTATCTCAAGCTGGCCGGAGGCGGCGACCTGCGCCGCATCGACGCCCACGCGGCGACCGGAAATGTGGCCAATATCGCCGCCGGCCGGATCAGCTATTTTCTCGGATTGCGGGGCCCCGCCATGGCGCTCGACACGGCGTGTTCGTCCTCGCTGGTCGCGGTGCACCAGGCCTGCCAGAGCCTCCGCACCGGAGAGAGCGCGTTCGCGCTGGCCGGCGGCGTCAACGTGATTCTTTCGCCCGAAAGCTCGGTGGCCGTTTCGCGGGCCCGCATGCTTTCGCCCGGCGGGGCGTGCCGCGCGTTCGACGCCGAAGCGGACGGGTACGTGCGGGGCGAGGGCTGCGGTGTGGTCGCGCTGAAGCTGCTGTCGAAGGCCCGGACCGACGGCGATCGCGTCATCGCGGTCATCCGCGGCAGCGCCGTGGGACAGGACGGAGCGCGGAGCGGACTGACGGTTCCCAACGGTCCGGCCCAAACCGCGTTGATCCGCCGCGCGCAGGCGGCGGCGGGAATCGCTCCGGCCGAAGTCGGTTATCTGGAGGCGCACGGCACGGGAACCGCGCTTGGCGATCCGATCGAAGCGGAGGCGCTGGCGGCGGTTTTTGGCCGCGATCCGAAGCGCGCGTCGCCGCTGGCGCTCGGTTCGCTCAAGACGAACGTCGGCCATATGGAGTCGGCCGCCGGCATCGGAGGCCTGATCAAGGCGGCCTTGGTCGTTGAGCGCGGGGAGATTCCGCCGCACCTGCATTTTCGCCGGGAAAATCCGGAAGCGCGCTTGGGCGAGATTCCGGCGCGAGTCGTGACTGCGACGCAGCGATGGGACGGACGAAGGGTGGCGGCCGTGAGTTCGTTCGGCTCCTGCGGGACGCTGGCGCATGTGGTGCTGGAAGGGGCCTTGCCTCCATTCGACGTCGCAGGTGCCAGGGTCGACGCCCCCGGCCACAGGTTTTGGCTATTGCTGTCGGCAAAGACGCCGGAGGCCCTGCAGGAATTGGAAATTCGGTGGGGCGACTGGCTGCAGACGGCCGGCGCCGACGCGAATGTGCGCGACGTGTGCTGGACGGCGGCCGCGGGCCGGGCGCATTTTTACCGTCGCCGGGCGGTCAGCGGGCGGACGATCGGAGAGCTGGCGGCGGCGTTGCGGACGGCGGCGGCCGCGCCGACCGACGGCCCCGCGGCCCGCTATTTGGCCGGCGAGGCGCCGGATTTGGCGGCGCTGTTTGAAGGGCGAAGCGGCAGCCGGTTGTCGGCGCCGAGTTATCCGTTTGCCCGGGAGCGGCATTGGGTCGAAGCCCCGATTGGCGGAGAACGGTGGAAGCGGCGTCCCGCCGCTTCCGTTGCACAAAAAAGCGGCGAGCCGCCGCTTCCGCCAGGGGCGCTCAAGTTCGGCGTGATGTTCTTCAACGGCTCGGAGACCGCGCCGGCGGACAAGTACGGACTCGTCATCGACGCGGCGCGCTTCGCCGACCGGGAGGGCTTCCACAGCGTCTGGGCGCCGGAGCGCCATTTCACCGCCTTTGGCGCCCTCTATCCGCAGCCGGCTCTGCTGCACGCCGCGCTCGCCCGCGAAACGTCGTCCGTGCGGTTGATGGCGGGCAGCTGCGTGCTGCCCCTGCATGATCCCCTGCGCATCGCGGAAGAATGGGCGATGGTGGACAATCTCTCCGGCGGACGGGTGGGAGTCTCGTTCGCCTCGGGTTGGAATCCGGCGGATTTCGCGCTGGCGCCCGAACGCTACGCGGACCGCCGCGAGGAACTGTTTTCCGGCATCGACGAACTGCGAAAACTCTGGCGCGGTGAGAAAGTGCGCCGCCGGGGCGGAGACGGCCGGGACGTCGATGTTCGCATTTATCCCTCGCCCCTCCAGCCCGAATTACCGCTGTGGGTGACGGCGGCGGGAAATCCGGCGACGTTCGAGCGGGCGGGTGAAGCGGGCGCGAATCTGCTCACGCATCTGCTGGATCAGGATGTCGCGACGCTGGCCGAAAAAATCGCCCGTTATCGCGAGGGCCGCGCGCGGGGAGGATGGGATGCGGCGGCTGGCCAGATCACGGTCATGCTGCACACGTTCATCGGCGACGATGCCGCTTCGGTGGACGCCAAGGTCCGCGGACCGTATTGCCGCTATCTGGAAGAGAATCTGTCACTGCTGGGAGGGCTGGGGGCGAGCCGGGGACGCGACGTCGATCCGGCGAGTCTTCCGCCCGCGGAAAGGGCCGCGTTCGCGTCTTTCCTGTACGATCGATTTGCGGGCAGCCGGGCGCTCCTGGGCACGCCTGAGCGGTGCGCGCCGCTCGTGCGCGATTTGGCGAGGGTCGGAGTCACGGAGATTGCCTGCCTGCTCGATTTCGGGCCGTCGGATGAGGACGTGCGCGAAATGCTGCCGAAGCTGGCGCGCTTCAAGGCGGCGATTTCGGCGGAGGTGCGGGTGGGGGCAGGTGGGGCGGAGCCACGGCCGGAGTTGCCGGGCGCGAAATCGGCGCCTCAAGGGTTGGCGGTGCGGGATTGTTTTTGGGAGGTGGAGTGGAGGGCGCTTGAAGGCGGGCGGATTTCGGCGGGCGGAGCCGCTGGTGCCGGGGTCAGCGCCCCCGGCGACAGCACGGGCGATACCTGGTCGGTGGTGGGCGGTGGGGAATTGGGAGCGAAGCTGGCCGAACGGTTGGGGGGGCGGCGGGTG
This sequence comes from Opitutaceae bacterium, assembly GCA_036502225.1. Classification (GTDB taxonomy): domain Bacteria; phylum Verrucomicrobiota; class Verrucomicrobiia; order Opitutales; family Opitutaceae; genus Palsa-1447. The sequence continues at coordinate 21,571 of DASXYY010000039.1, read as the reverse complement.
GATGGGAGCGAAGCGAATCTCGAGGGAAAGGTGGTGAGTTTGCTGGCGATCGACGGCCGGACGGCACCGATGGCGACACTGGAAATTTTGCAGAAGGTCAAAGGGCGGCTTTGGACGGTGATGCGGGGGGCGCAGGCGGCGGGCGGCGTGACGCCGGACCCCGACCAGGCGGCGATCTGGGGGCTATTGCGCGCGTTGCCCGTCGAGCAGCCGGCGCGGTGGGGGGGGCTGATCGACCTGGACCCGAAAGCGGCGGCCCTCGATCAAGTCGACGAACTGGCGGCGGCGATGACCGGCGATTGGCGAGAGGACCAATGTGCCTTGCGTGACGGGAAGTGGTACTCGGCGCGGCTCGCGGCGGTGGCAGCGGGGGATCTCGCGCCGACCGAAGCTCTTCCCAGCAAGGGCGCGTGGATCCTCACCGGCGGCCTGGGTGGTCTCGGGCTGGCGCTGGCGGAATGGCTCTTGAGGAAGTGCGAGGTGCGCGAACTTTTGTTGGTGGGACGCCGGCCCCCCTCTTCCGAATCGGCCCAGGCGCTCGAGCGGCTGCGGAAGGAATTTGCCGCTCGCTTGGAAACGGCCGCCGTCGATTGCGCCGACGAGCGCGGCCTGGCGGCGGCGGTCCAGCAATGGCGCGCGGGCGGAGGTTCGTTGTTCACGGGGACGGCCCATCTCGCGGGCGCATGGCACGACGCGCCGCTGGCGGGATTGGACGCGGCGACCCTCGCTGCCGTATGGCGCCCGAAAGTCGAGGGGGCCCGGACGCTGGATCGCGTCCTCAGCGGACATCCGGTCGGGACGTGGATCCATTTCTCGGCGTTTTCGGCGCTGCTTCCCACCTTGGGACAGGGAAACTATGCCGCAGCCAATGCCTGGCTGGACGCCGATGCGCGGCGCCGGCGGGCGAACGGGCAGCGGGCGCTCGCTCTCGACTGGGGTCCATGGAGCGGAACGGGCTTTGCCCTCACTGAATACGGACGCCGGGCGCACAGCCGGCTGGAGGCTCTCGGCATCGGGCGTTTGAACACCGGGGAGGCGCTCGCGCTGCTGGAGCGCGCCCTGGCTTCCGGCCGGGCGCAGGTCGCGGCCATGCCGGTCGAGTGGCCGAAGTTTTTCCGCGCCGATCCGGCCGCGACGCTCGCGCCGATCCTGCGCGATCTCGCCCTGCGGCACGCCGCCCCGGCCAGCGACCGCCAGGAGAATCGAATCGCGCAGGCGCTCGCGGCCGCCCCGGCCAATGCGCATGGCTCGGTTTTGGCGGAGGAGCTGCGCGGACTGCTCGGCGCCGTGCTGCGCCTGCCGGCGGAGGAAATTCCCTCCGATGTGCCCTTGGCCGAACTGGGGGTCGATTCGCTGCTGGCGATCGAAATCAAGAACCGACTGCGCCGCGAGGCCGACCTCGACCTGCCGCTGACGGAGCTCCTGCGGGGACCGACGCTGGCGGCGCTGACCGAAACGCTGCTGCCGGCGGCCAAGGCGGCGGCGCTGGCGCACGCCGCGCCGGCGGCCGGTCCCATGGAGGAAATCGAATTGTGAACGAACTCGAGGCCGCCCAACGCCGGGCCCTGATCGACCGCCTGCTGGCGGATGAAGGCATTGCCAATGCCCTTCCCGCGGGACCCGCGCCGCGTCCGATCCCCGGATCTTCCGCCCCGCTGTCGTTCGCGCAGCAGCGGCTGTGGTTCCTGGAGCAATTCGAGCCGGGAAGCGCGGCCTACAACGTGCCCGGCGCGCTGCGGCTGAGCGGCCCCTTGGAAGGCGCCGCCCTCCGGCAGGCGTTGGAACGCCTGACCGATCGCCACGAGGTGCTCCGCACGGTATTTTCCGGTACGGCCGACGGCCCCGTGCAGAGCCCGCTGTCTTCGCTCCCCCCCGAGTGGAACGAGGAGGATTGGGCCGGCCGGCCGGTGGAGGCGAAAACGGCGGAGCTCGCGGTGAGGCTGGCGGACGAAGCCTGCCGGCCGTTCGACTTGGTGCGCGGCCCGCTGCTGCGCGCGCGCCTCATCCGCCTGGATCCGGAAACGCATGTGCTGGCGCTGACGCTGCACCATATCGTCGCGGACCAATGGTCGCTCGCGCTCCTGGCGGCGGAAATGGCCGCCTATTACCGCGAGGCGGCCGGCGGCGCGCCGGCGGGACTGGCGCCGCTGCCCCTGCAATACGCCGATTTTTCCGGGTGGCAGCGGAAATGGGCCGAAGGCGAGGCTTGCCGCCGGCAGGTCGAGAGCTGGCGCCAGGGACTGGCCGGGCTGACTCCGGTCGAATATCCGGCCGATTTTCCCCGGCCCGCGCAGTCCGAGCCGCGGGCGGAGGTGGGCCGCTTCGCCATCGCGCCGGCGGACCGCGCGGCGCTCGAGGCGCTGGCGGCGGCGGAGGGAGCCACCCCCTTCATGGCGCTGCTGGCCGTATTCATGGTGCAGTTGCATCGGGCGTCCGGTGCGCGCGATGTCGCCGCCGGAACGCCGGTGACGGGCCGGGCCCGCCCGGAAACCGCGCCGCTCATCGGTTTTTTCACCAACACGCTCGTGATCCGCGCCGCGGTGCGCGGCGAGCCGACATTTCGCGAATGGCTGCGGGAGATCCGCCGGACCTGCCTGGCCGCGTTCGCGGAGCAGGACGCGCCGTTCGAACTCCTGGTCGAGGCGCTGCAGCCGCCCCGCGAACTCGACCGCAATCCCTGGTTCGACGCGATGTTCGTCGTGCAGGAGGCGCGGCCGGTGCCGTCGCTCCCGGGGGTGCGCGCCGAATATCTGCCCACGGCGGTGGCGGGCGCGAAGTTCGATCTGACGCTCACCCTTTCGCCGGCCGAGGACGGCGGCTGGGAGGGCGCGTGGGACTACCGCGCGGCGCTGTTCGCGCCGGACACGGTGGCGCGCATGGGCTCGCATTTCCAAAACCTGGCGCGGGCTGCCGCCCTGACGCCCGACCGGTCCTTGCTGGATCTGGAAATTCTGAACCCAGCGGAGCGGACGCAGGTGCTGCGCGGATTCAACGCCACGCAACGGCCCTATGCCGGTTCGCCCCTCGTGCAGGCGCGTTTCGAGGAATGGGTCGAACGCCGGCCCGGCGCCGCGGCGATCGCCGACGACCGCGAGATTCTCACGTACGCGGAATTGGAGGCGCGTTCGAACCGGCTGGCGCGGCGCCTGCAGCGGCTCGGCGTCGGTCCGGACGTCATCGTGGGGCTGTGCCTGGATCGGACCGTCGACCTGGCGGTCGGCGTGCTGGGGGTGCTCAAGGCCGGAGGCTGCTATCTGCCGCTGGACCCCGCTTACCCGCGCGACCGCGTGGAATTCATGATGGCCGATGCCGGTTCGCCGGTCCTGGTCTGCCATGCCGAGACCCGCGGCCAGTTGACCCCGGCGGCGGGAGCCACGGTGCTCGATCTCGATTTGGACTCGGCCTCCCTGGCGCGGGAATCCGCCGCCCGGCCTCCCTGCGCCGCGCTCGGCGGCCATCTCCTCTATCTGATCTATACCAGCGGTTCCACGGGCCGGCCGAAGGGTATCGCGCTCAGCCACGGCGCTCTGGGCAACCTGATCCGCTGGCACCTCGAGACGCTGCCGGGAGGCGTCAAGGGCCTGCTCTTTGCCTCGCTGAGCTTTGACGCGAGTTTTCACGAGATGTTTGCCGTGCTGGGCAGCGGCGGGGAGCTTTACGTGGCCTCGGAAAAAGTGCGGCACGATCCCGCGGCGCTCGCCGAATGCGTGGCGCGCGAGCGGATCGTCAAGGTGGTGCTGCCGGTGGTGATGATGCAGCAGATCGCGGCGGACACGGCGGATCCGTCCGGAACGTTTCCGGCGCTGCGCGAAGTGGTGACGACGGGCGAGGCGCTGGTGATCACGCCGGCGATCATTGAGTTTTTCCGCCGTATGCCGGGCTGCGTCTTTCACAATCACTACGGTCCGTCGGAAACTCACGTCGTGACCGCCTATACCTTCTCCGGCCCCCCCGATCGCCTGCGTCCGCCGCCTCCGATCGGCGTGCCGGTGGCCAACACGCAGATTCGGATCCTGGACCGGCGAGGCCATCCCGCCGCGATCGGCGTGCCGGGTGAATTGTTCATCGGGGGCGCCAATCTGGGGCGCGCCTATCATGGCCGCCCGGAACTGACCGCGGACAAGTTCGTGCCCGATCCCTACGCTGAAACGCCGGGCGCGCGCCTTTACCGCACCGGGGACCTCGCTCGCTGGCTGCCTTCCGGCGACGTGGAATTCCTAGGGCGGCTCGACGATCAGGTGAAGATCCGCGGCTTTCGGGTGGAGCCGGGCGAGGTGGAGACGCTCCTATCGAAACATCCGGGGATCGCCGGCGCGGCGGTGGCCGTGCGCGAACGGGCGCCCGGCGACCGCATGCTGGTCGGGTATTTCGTGCGGTGCGCCGGCGCTGGTTTCGACATCGCCGAACTGCGGGCTTTTCTCGGCGGACTTTTACCCGACTACATGGTGCCGTCGGCCTACGTCGAGCTCGATGCGCTGCCCCTGACTCCGAGCGGGAAGGTGGAGCGGCGGTCCCTGCCGGCGCCCGCCGCCCACCGCCTGGTCCGCGATGCGGCCTACGTCGCGCCGGTCACTGAAGCCGAGCGGCTGACCGCCGAAATCTGGTCGGACTTGCTTCAAGTGCCCCGGGTCGGCCTGGACGACCATTTTTTCCATTTGGGCGGCCATTCGCTGCTGGCCGCGCGGCTGGTGGCCCGAATCCGGGCGCGGACGACACTCGAACTTCCGCTGCGAGCAGTATTTGCGCAGCCGACGCTCCGGGGCTGCGTCGCGGCGATGGCCTCGGCCGCCGGCGGTACTGACGTCCTGGAGACGGTCGCCCTCACCGTGCGCGAAGCCGAAATGGAAGATGGCGCGGAAACGGTCTTGCGGAAGTCGCCGCCGCCGCCCAAAGTTCCGGCCCCGCTCTGCGAATGAAACTCACGGCCGAGCAACTAAACCGTTACGAGGAGGAAGGACTAGTGTTTCTTCCTGAATTGTTCAGCGCGGCTGAAGTCGACGCGCTGCGTGACGAAACCGCATCAATCGCGACGGTCGATCATCCGAGCCGCGTGATGGAAAAGGACGGGAAGACCGTCCGCGCGCTGCATGGTTCGCACCTGACGAGCCCGCTCATGGCCCGGCTCACCCGAAGTCCGCGCCTGCTGGAGCCGTCGCGTCAGCTGGTCGGCGGGCCGGCGTACGTCCACCAGTTCAAGATCAATTTCAAGGCGGCGTTCGGTGGCGACGTGTGGAAATGGCACCAGGATTACATTTTCTGGCGCAAGGGCGATGGCATGCCCGAGGCGCGCTGCGTCAACCTGATGATCTTCCTCGATGAGGTGACGGAATTCAACGGTCCGCTCATGCTGATCCCCGGCTCCCACCGTCATGGGATGATCGACGTGGATTCCGCGCGGGGTGCGGGCGGCTGGCAGGACAACGTGGCCGCCGACCTCAAATACACGCTCGACCGCAACACCATCGCGCGCCTGGTCACGAATGGCGGCATGGTGGCGCCGAAGGGACCGCGGGGATCCGCCCTGATTTTCCACCCCAACCTGGCTCACGCGTCGACGCCGAATCTCTCGCCCTGGGACCGCACGATGCTGATCGTCACGTACAATAGCGTGGAAAACGTGCCCGTTCCGCCGGGCGAGCCGCGGCCGGAATTCCTGGTGAGCCGGGATGCCCGTCCGCTGGAGGCAGTGGAGGAAATCCTGGTTGCCTGACAGCGGCCCCGCCGCAGTTGCGATCGCCCCGGACCCACAGGAGCGCCTGAAGCGCCTGCTGGCCGCCAAGGGCATCCGGCTGGGTTCCAGCGCCGGAGAGCCCGGACCGCGTCCGCCCGGAGAACCGCCGCGCCTTTCCTTCGCGCAGGAACGGCTGTGGTTTCTGCAGCGGCTCGACCCTTCGAGTCACGCCTACCATCTGGGTCAGGCGTTTTCGATCAAGGGTCCAATTGACGAAGCGGCGCTGGCGCGGGCCTTCGACGCGTTGCTCGCCCGTCACGAGGGATTGCGGACGGCTTTCCCGGCGGACGCCGATGGCCGGGCGCGTGCGGAAATCATTCCGCCCGGCCGCGGACTCCTTCGGACGGTGGATTTGGAAACCCGGTCCGGCGCGGACCAGGCGGGCGCCATTTCCGCCGAAGAGGATCGGATTTACTGCGAGCCGTTCGATCTCGAGCGGCCGCCGCTTTTGCGCGCGACCCTGTTGCGGCTGGGGAAGGATCGCCACCGGCTGGTGCTCTGCGTCCATCATCTGGTGTTCGACGGCTGGTCGATCGGCATCGTGGCGCGCGAATTGTCCGATCTGTACGCGGTGGAGACGGGCGTCCGTTCCGCCGCCCTGGCGCCGCTTTCGCTCAGCTACGCCGACTACGCTTTCTGGCAGCGACGCCGCGCGGAGGAGCCGGCGTGGAAGCAGACTCTGGCCTGGTGGGAGGATCGCCTGCGGGGCCTGCCTCCATTGGAGCTCCCCGCCGATCGAAACCGGCCGGCGCAGGCATCGGGAAAGGGCGGAGGAATCCGGTTCGAGATTTCCGCGGCGTCCGCGGACCGACTCCGCGCGCTGGCCCGGCGCGAAGGCGCCACGCTGTTCGCGGTCATCCTGGCCGGCTACGAGGCCGGCCTTTCGCGCCACAGCGGCCAGACGGACTTTGGCGTTGGCGTCAGCGTGGCCGGCCGCACGCATCGGACGCTCGAGGAGCTCGCGGGCATGTTCGTCAACACGATCGTCTTTCGCGCCGCCCTGAACGGCGATCCGTCCTTTTCCTCCCTGGTCCGCCGCGTGCAGGGCGAGGCGGTGGAGTCGCTCGCCCGGCCGGAGACCCCATTCGAACAGATCGTCGACCGGCTCTCCGCGTCGCGCGATCTGGGACGCAATCCGCTCTTTCAGGCCGGCCTGTTTTTTCAGAATGCGCCCGCGCCGCGGTTTCGCCTGGGGGGCGCCGTGCTCGAGTCCGTTCCGGGCGAAAGCCGGTCCGCCAAGTTCGATCTCCTGCTGGCGCTGGAAGAGCGGGCCGAAGGCCCGCTGTCGTGCCTGCTCGAATACAGCAGCGACCGGTTTTCGCCCGAGACCGCCGGACGGATCGGGGCGCGTCTGAGGGTGCTGTTCGACGCGGCCGGCCGCGAACCGGACCGGCGCCTGAGCGAACTGGAGTGGATGCCGGCGGCGGAATCGGACGAGGTTTGCGGCTGGAGCCTTGGTCCGCGGCGCGATTTTGGCCCGGAAATCTGGATTCATGAGGCGCCGGACCGTCAGGATCCCGGCGCCGCCGCGGTTTCCGATCCGACGGGCCGCCGCCTGACCTACGCGCAATTCACCCTCGAGGCGGAACGGCTGGCCCGCAGTCTGCGCGGCCTGGGCGCTGGACCCGAAATGCTGGTCGCCGTGTGCCTGGATCGCTCCATCGAACTGGTGCTCGCGCTGCATGCGGTTTTGCGGGCCGGGGCGGCCTTCGTGCCCCTCGATCCGGCTTATCCGCCGGATCGGCTGGGCTGGATCGCGGAAAACGCCGGCGCGCCGATCATCGTCACGACGCGGGCGCTGCAGGGCCGGCTGCCCGAATTGCCGGCGCGCCGGCTTTTCCTCGATGAACCCTGGCCGGAGGGTCCGGCGTCCTCGGAACGGCCGAGAGGCGGATCGGCCGCCTACCTGATCTACACGTCCGGTTCGACCGGACGGCCCAAGGGGGCGATCAACACCCACGAAGGCATCCGCAACCTCGTGGAGTGGGTTCGTTCCGCCTATCCGCTGGGTCCGGGCGATCGTTTCCTGCAAAAGACGCCCTGCAGCTTCGACGTGTCGGTCCGGGAGTTTTTCTGGCCTCTGGCGTGCGGCGCCGAACTCGTGGTCGCGGAGCCGGGCGCCCATCGCGATCCGGCGCGAATCGCCGAGATCGTGGCGCGGCATGCGATCACCGATCTCAACTTTGTCCCCTCGGTGTTTCGCGCGTTTTTGGACGATCCGGGCTCGTCGCGCTGCCCGACCTTGCGGCGGATCTATTGCACCGGCGAGGAATTGCCTCGCGATCTGGTCAACCGCTGCCGCGACCGCATCGGAGCCGAATTGCTCAATCTTTACGGCCCCACCGAAGCAGCGGTGGAATTCACTCATCAGACCTGCGGGCCGGGCGAAGGTCCGGTGCCGATTGGACGGCCGATGTCGAATCTCGAAGTTTGGATTCTCGATTCCGCGATGCGGCCGGTGCCGCGCGGCGTGGTGGGAGAGCTGCTGCTGGGAGGCGTCAACCTGGCCCGGGGCTATCACGGCCGTCCCGACCTGACGGCCGAATGCTGGGTGCCTCATCCCGCGGGGGACGGAGCGCGGTTGTACCGGACCGGCGATCTCGGGCGCTGGCGCGCCGATGGAGCGATCGAGTTTTTGGGCCGGACGGATTTTCAGGTCAAGCTGCGGGGCCAGCGCATCGAACTGGGCGAAATCGAAGCCGTCCTGCGCGATCATCCCAGCATTCGCGATGCGGCCGTCGTGGTGCGGGACGGGCGGTTGGTGGCTTACGCGGTGCCGCGGACCGGGAGCATCCCCGTCGCGGAAGTCCAGAAATGGCTCGGCGGACGCCTGCCGGAGTACATGGTCCCGCCCACCTGGGTGGAGCCGGCGGCGCTGCCCTTGAATCCGGCGGGAAAGACCGACCGCAAAGCGCTGCCCGCGCCGGCGGCGCAATCGGCCGAATTTGTCGCGCCGCAGGGAGCGCGCGAAGAGACGCTCGCCGCGTGCTGGCGCGAGGTCCTGCGGGTGGAACGGGTGGGGCGGCGCGACGGGTATTTCGATCTCGGCGGCGATTCGATCCTCAGCCTGCAACTGCAGGCGCGGCTGCGTTCGCGGGGCTGGGAGCTCAAATTGGCCGACCTGTTTCAGCACCAGAGTCTGGCCGCGATGGCCGAGGTGCTGGCGCCGACGGGGGCCCGCGCGGAGTCCAGGCGCGACGAACCCTTCGCCCTGCTGGCGCCCGAGGATCGCGGCCGTTTTTCGGAGGGGATCGAGGACGCGTATCCGCTCACGGCGCTTCAGGCGGGCATGGTGCTGCACGCGGAACTGCATCCCCGGTCGCTGGTGTACCGGGAGGTGTTCACCTTCGAATTGCGGGCGCCGTGGGCCGAGGAGGCGCTGCGGGATGCGCTCGCGGCCGTGATGGGCCGGCATGCAATTCTGCGGACTTCGTTTGATTTGCGGGCCGGCGCCGAACCGCTGCAGCGGGTCCATCGGGACGTGTCGCTCCCATTGGCGGCGGAGGATCTGCGCACGCTGGATCGGCCGGCGCAGGAGCGGGCTCTGGCCGAGGCCATGCGGCGCGATTTGGAGCGGGGATTCGACTGGGCCCAGCCGCCGCTGTGGCGCGCGCGGGCTGATCGGCGAAGCGACACCACCTGGCAATTCACGCTCGCGGCGCACCATGCGATCCTCGATGGCTGGAGCGCGGCGGCGCTGCTGGCCGAGGTGCTTTCCGTTTATCTGAACCGTCGGGAGGGCCGGCCGGCTGGGGAAGCGGTGCGTCCTCCCGCCTTCCGACGCTATGTGGAGCTGGAACGCGAGGCGGCCGCCAATACCGAAAGCCGCCATTTTTGGGCGGACCTGCTGGCGGACTCCACGGCCGGCCGTTTGCCGCGGCGCAGCGGACATCCCGGCCCGGAAGGCCGGGACCAGGCGAGCGCTCGGCGCCGCTGGCAGGGAGCGGAGCTCGCCGGATTGCGCGATTTGGCGGCCCGGGCCGGTGCGGGCCTGAAGCACGTGCTGCTTGCCGCGCACCTCAAGGCCGCCCAGGTGCACACGGGCCAGACCGACGTCGTCACCGGTGTGATCAGCGGCGGCCGTCCGGAGGAAGCCGACGCCGAGGCCACGCTGGGATTGTTTCTCAATACGATTCCGATGCGGCATCGCCTTGGCCGCGAATCGTGGATCGACCTGATCCGGGCGGTGGTGGCGGCCGAGCAGGCGGCCTGGCCGCACCGCCGCTTTCCCCTGGCGGAAATGCAGAAGGGCCGGTCGCGCGCAGCGGTATTCGACACGACGTTCAATTACGTGCACTACCGCGGTCTCGATGCGGTGCGTTCGCGCGCGGACGTGGCGCTCCTGGGCGCCGCCTTTCACGACGAGAATAGTTTTTCCTCCTTCGCCCAGTTCAGCCTGGATACCTTGCGGGACGAATTGGAGCTCGACCTTCGCTACTCGACGGAGGAGATCGCGGCCGAAACCGCGGAGGAGTACGCCTCCTCGCACGCGGCGGCGCTCGCGTCGATGCTGGCCGCGCCCGATTCGCCGCACGCGGCGGCCGCGCTGCTGGCTCCCGCGACGCGAGACCGCGAATTGCGGCGCGACAATGAGCGGGAGCTGCCGGCGGGACCCGGCGGGCTGCTGCACAGCGGGTTTCGCGCCCAGGCAATCCGGAATCCCGCGGCGATCGCCGTGATCGACGGGGACCGCCGGATTTCCTATGGGGAGCTTTCCGGGAGGGTGCAGGCCTGGGCGGCGCGGCTTCGCGATTTGGGCGCGGGTCCGGAGAGGCTCGTGGCGGTCTGCCTGGAGCGCGGGGCGGACCTGCTGACGGCGCTCCTGGCCGTGCTGGAGGCGGGGGCGGCGTATGTGCCGCTCGATCCGGCTTATCCGGCTGAGCGGCTGGCATTCCTGTGTGAGGATGCGCGGGCCGACTTGCTCATCAGCCGGCCGGCTTTGGCGGCGAAGTTGCCGGCGACGGGGGCGCGGTTGGTTGATGTCGAGGAATTGGCGGGGTCCAAAGCGGGACTGCCGGGGTCGGCGCCCCCGGCTACAGCGCAGGCGTGGACTGCCGGGCCGGACAATCTCGCCTATCTGATTTATACTTCGGGGTCGACCGGGCGGCCCAAGGCCGCCGCCATCGCGCATCGGAATGCGAGCGCGCTCGTGGCGTGGGCGCTGGAAGAGCACTCCGCCGCGGAGCTGGCGGGGACGCTCGCTTCGACGTCCGTCTGTTTTGATCTTTCCGTTTTCGAGCTTTTCGTTCCCCTGGCGGCGGGCGGCACGGTGATCCTGGCGGAGAATGCCCTGGCGTTGCCGGCGTTGCCGGCGCGGGGCCAGGTGACCCTGATCAACACGGTTCCTTCGGCGGCGGCCGAGCTGGCGCGGCAGGGAGCGATCCCCCGCGGAGTCCGGGCGGTCAATCTGGCCGGCGAACCGTTTTCGGCCGCGCTGGCCGAGCGGCTGCACGGACTGGGGACGCTCGAAACGATCCGCGACCTTTATGGCCCGTCCGAAGACACGACCTATTCCACCGGGACGCGGCGCGAACCGGGCGCGCCGGAAACGATCGGTCGGGTGCTGCCCGGCTCGTCGTTGTATCTTTTGGATGAATACGGACAGCCGGTGCCCCCCGGCGTCGCGGGCGAGATTTTCCTCGGCGGAGCGGGCATCGCCCGCGGGTATTGGGGGCGGCCGGACCTGACGGCCGAGCGGTTCGGGCCGGATCCCTTCGGTCCGCCCGGCGGACGGCTTTATCGCACGGGCGACCGGGCCCGCCGGCTGTCCGATGGCCGCCTGGCCTTTCTGGGCCGCACGGATCATCAGGTCAAACTGCGGGGCTTCCGGATCGAGCTGGGAGAAATCCAGGCCGCGCTGGAGCGCCGGGAGGGCGTGAGCGAAGCCGCGGTCATGCTCAAGGACGGTCCGGGCGGCCGGCCCCGGCTGGTGGCTTACGTGGCGGGCCCCTCGCTGCCGCTGGCGGACGAATGGCGGACGTGGTTGGGAGCCCGGCTGCCGGAAGCGCTCGTTCCCTCGGCCTTTGTCGCGCTGCCCCGGCTGCCCCGCACGCCGAACGGAAAACTGGATCGTGCGGCCCTGCCGGCTCCGGAGGCGGGCGAGGCCGCGTCCGGCCGCGAAAAGACCGCGCCTTCGACCCCGGCCGAACGGCTTCTGGCCCGCATCTGGAGCGAAGTCCTGGGTGTGCCCGAGGTGGGCGCGGACGACAACTTTTTCGACCTGGGCGGCGATTCGATCCTGGCGTTGCAGGTGGCCAGTCGGGCGCAAGCGGCCGGATTGGGCGTGACGGCGCGCCGTCTATTCGAAGCGCAGACGATCCGCACGCTGGCGGCGGTGGCGGCGGCGGCGGCGGCGGGCGCCCGATCCGCCGCGTTCGACGAAGGGGCGCTGACGCCGATTCAGCACTGGTTTTTCGCCCAGGATTTCGCCGAGGCGAAGCACTGGAATCAAACGGTGTTGCTCCGGGCCAAACGGCCGGTCGAGGCTTCGGCGCTCCGGAGCGCGTTCGCGGCGCTCGAGCGGCGCCACCCGGCGTTCGGGCGGGTTTACGGGCGTTCGGCCGAATCGCTTTGGCAGGGCCGGCCCGGTTCGGGTCTGGGACTGGCGTTTGAAACGCGGGATTTGCCAGCGGACGCGGCGGCCCTGACCGCTCAATGTGCCGCCGTGCAGAGGACGCTCGATTGGGAAAATGGTCCGATTGCCCGCGCCGTTTGGTTTGCGGGCGGCCCGGCCGATCCCGGCCGTCTGCTTCTTTCCGTTCACCATTTGGCGGTCGACGGAGTCTCGTGGCGCATCCTCCTGGACGATCTCGCCTCGGCCCACCGCGCCGCGGAGCAGGGGCGGGAGCCGTCGTGGGCGTCTCCCGCCGTGGATCCGGCGGCCTGGGCCACCTGGCTGAAAAGCGGTGAAGCGAACGAACGGCAGGCCGAGGCGCCCTTTTGGCAAGACTTGGCGGCGACCTCGGAGAGGCCGCTCCCGCGGGATTTTTCGGGTCGGGAGAATGCGGCGGCCTCGGTCCGTACCGTGCCCGTCGCATTGGACCGCGAGGAAACGGACGCCTTGCTCCGCCGGACTCTGCCCGCTCTCGGCTGCCGCATCGACGACGCGCTCCTGACGGCGCTCGCGCTCGCGCTGCGCGACTGGACCGCCCGCGAGTCCCATCGGATTTGGCGGGAAGGGCACGGGCGGGACGCGGGCGCGTCGGGCCTCGATCTTTCCCGGGCGGTCGGCTGGTTCACGACCTTGTATCCGGTGCGCTTGGACCTGGAGGGCGCGGTCGGAGCCGGCCGGGCTCTGGGGGCGATTCGCCGTCAGCTGGCCGCCGTGCCCGCGCGGGGCTCCGGCTATGGAGCCGGCCGCTGGCTGGAGCAGCCGCCGCTGTGGCCCGAGATCCCGGCGGAGCTTTGCTTCAACTATCTGGGACAATTCGATGCGGTGGTGGGCGAGGGGTCTGACTTTGCGCCGGCGCCGGAGTCGCCGGGACCGCAAATGGGAGCGCGCAACCGGCGGCCGCACGCGATCGACGTCAACGGCCTGATTGCCGAGGGGACGCTTCGCTTCGAATGGCACTACCCTCCGTCGATGTTTCGGGAAGAGACGGTTCGGCGGATCGCCGAACGGCAGCTCACCCACCTGCGGGCGCTGATTTCCGCGGGGGCGGAGCCGCGCGAGGACGAACTGGCCCGGGCGGCCGCGGAGATTGAGCTGGTATGAGCAAATCCGACGCAATCGAAGAAGCATTTCCCCTTACGCCGCTGCAGGAGGGCCTCCTGTTTCATTCCGTTTACGCGCCGGGCGGCGGGGAATACCACGATCAATTTTCCGCGGTGCTGCGCGGCCCGCTCCAGCCGGCGGTGCTGGCGGAAGCCTGGAATGCGGTGGTGGCCGCCACCCCCGCCCTGCGCACCGCGTTCGCCTGGAAGTCCGGCGGAACGCCTCTGCAGGTGGTGCTGAGGAAAGTGGACGGTCCGCTCCATTTCGAGGATTGGAGGTCCCTGCCCGCCGCCGAGCGTTCCTCGCGTCGGGTGGCCTATTTGGCGGACGACGCCAAACGGGGATTCGATCTCGGCAAGCCTCCCCTGACCCGCGCCGCCCTCATCCGTCTGGAGGACGAGGCGTGGTGGCTGGTGTGGAGCCGACACCATCTGCTGCTCGATGGCTGGAGCGTCACCCTGGTTTTGCGGGAGTGGCTGACGGCCTATGGGCGCCTGGCGCGGGGCGAGCCGCCTGGATTGATCGCTCCGCCGCCGTTTCGCGCCTACGTCGATTGGCTGCGCCGCCAGGACGATGCGCAGGCGGAGGCGTTTTGGCGTTCGGAACTGGGCGACCTGGAGGGGCCGACAGCGCTCGGGCTATCGCGGCCGCTCGAACTGGGCGCCCCGGTAAGACTGGAGCGGCATGGTGAAATCGAGCTGGCCTTGAGCGAGGCCGAATCGTCGGCCTTGGCCGGACTGGCCCGGGCGGAACGAGTCACCCCGGCGGCGGTTTTCGGCGGGGCCTGGGCGCTCGTGATGGCGCGGCTTTCCGGCGAACGCGACGTGGTGTTCGGAACCACCGTGGCCGGGCGTCCGGCGGACTTGCCGGGCGCCGAAGCGATGGCGGGACTCTTCATCAACACGGTGCCGGCGCGCTGGCGCGTGCCGTCGGGCGCCGCCGTGGGCGAATGGCTGAGGTCCGGCCAGGATCGGGCGGCCGCCGTGCGCGAATTTGGGCACACTCCCTTGATTCGGCTGCATGGGTGGAGCGGAGTGCCGCGGGACCGGCCGCTGTTTGAATCGCTCGTGGTCGTGGAGAACTATCCCGCCGCGCAGGCGCTGGCCGCGCTCGGCGAAATTCGCGTGGAAGAGGCGCGCAGCCACGAACGCACGCACTATGCCGCGACGCTCATTGCGACGCCGGGTCAGCGGGTGGCCCTGCGGCTGCTTCACGATCGGGCTCGTTTGGATGAACGGGCCGCGGCGGCGTGGCTCAATGCCGTGAGGCAGGCGCTGGCGGCCATGGCCGCCAGCCCGGATCGGCCCGTCGGCAGCATCGGGGTGGTCACGGGCGAACGCGGCGACGGACCCTCGGGCAATCCGCCCCTCCTTCCCCGTGATCGTTCGGCCACGCTGATCTCATGGTTCGCCGCCCAGGCGGGCCGCACGCCGGACGCGATCGCCGTGCGCGACACGCGGCAAACGTTGAGCTACGAAACGCTGCGCCGGCGCGCCTGGGCGCTCGGCGCCAGGCTGCGCGCCGCCGGAGCGGGTCCGGAGCGATGCGTCGGCATCTGTCTGGAACGATCCGTCGACCTGGTCGTGGCGATGCTCGGCGTGCTCGAGTCGGGCGCCGCGTATGTCCCGCTCGATCCGGTTTATCCGGCCGAACGTCTGGAGTTCATGGCGACCGATGCCAAGCTGTTGGCGCTCGTGACACGCCGGGGGCTGGAGGATCGCGTGCCCGCCCGCGCCGCGCCGGCGATTTACGTCGAGGATCTCGATCCGGCGATGCGGGTGGAAGAAAAGCCGCCGGCCGCTCTGGCGGGCAATCTCGCTTATCTGATTTACACGTCGGGTTCGACGGGGAAGCCCAAAGCGGCCGCCATCGAGCATCGCCAGGCGACAGCCCTCATCGATTGGGCGCTGACCCGGTATTCGGCGGCCGAACTGAGCGGCGTGCTGTTCTCGACGTCCATTTGTTTCGATCTTTCCGTCTTTGAGGTCTTTGTGACCCTGGCGGCGGGCGGCACGATTATCGTGGCGGAGAATGCGCTCGCGTACCCCGAGCACCCGGCCCGCGACGAGGTGACGCTGCTGAATACCGTGCCGTCGGCCGCGGCCGAATTGGCCCGCCAGGAGGGCTTTTATCCGCCGCTGGCGACCATCTGCCTGGCCGGCGAGGCGCTGACCGCGGTGCTGTCCGATCGGCTCTATTCCTTTTCGACCATTCGCCGCGTGTGCGACCTGTACGGTCCGTCCGAGGACACGACCTTTTCGACCTACGCGCAGCGGCAGCCCGGCGGCCCCGCCACGATTGGCCGGGTGATCGAGCACTCGCAGCTCTATTTGCTCGACGACGATCTGCAGCCGGCTCCCACCGGCGCGATCGGCGAGATTCATTTGGCGGGCGAGGGGCTGGCGCGCGGCTATCTCGGGCGGCCCGACCTCACGGCGGAACGCTTCATCCCCGATCCGTTCTCCGCGGAACCGGGCGGACGGCTGTATCGCACGGGCGACATGGCGCGGTTCCTGGAGGACGGGCAATTGGAGTTCCTGGGCCGGCGGGACCATCAGGTGAAGATCCGCGGCTTCCGGATCGAGATGGGAGAAGTCCAGGCGCGGCTCGAAGCGCAGGCGGACGTGGCCGAGGCCGCCGTGCTGGCGCGCGATCACCCGTCCCGGGGCAAGTACCTCGTGGCGTTTGTCGTCCCCAAGGCGGAGGCGGAGATCAGCGTCGAGCGTTTGGCGGCATGGCTGCGCGGGAGCCTGCCCGTGCACATGATGCCGTCCGATTGGCACGTGCTGCCGCGACTGCCGCGGACGCCCAACGGCAAGTTGGATCGCGCGCGGCTGCCGGTCTCGAATATTGTCCAGACGGTGACCGCCGCGGCCGCGGCGCCGCGTCCGTCGGATCCGGTCGATGAGATTCTGACGGGAATCTGGGCGGAAGTGCTCGGCGTGGGCCGGGTGGGCGCCGACGATAATTTCTTCTCGCTGGGCGGACATTCCCTGCTGGCGACCCGGACGATTGCCCGCGTCCGTGCGGCCCTCCGGGCGGACGTGCCCCTGCGGACCCTGTTCGAACACCCGACGCTGGGCGGATTCGCCGCGGCGGTGCGCGCCTGCCGGCTCGGCCTGGACGCGCCGGCGGAAATCGCGATTCCCGTCCGGCTCCCGGGAACCGCCCCGGCGCTTTCGTTTGCGCAGGAGCGCATGTGGGCGCTGGAACGATTGGGCACCCGCGGGTCCACGTACCACGTGCCGGCGGTGCTGGACGCCGAGGGCGAGCTGGACGCGCCGGCGTTGCGTCGCGCGCTGGCGGGCGTGGTTCAACGGCACGAAGCGTTGCGCATGAGCTTTCCGGATCGCGAAGGTCTCGCGTCGGTCGCCGTGCGACCGGACGCGGTATTTGGATTCCAAATCGACGATTTGAGCGCCTGGCCCGAGACCGAACGCGAGCGTGAGGTCCGGCGCATCGTGGAGGAAGAGGCGTGGACACTCTTCGATCTTGCCGCCGGGCCGCTCGTGCGCGCGCGTCTGGTGAAGTTGGGCGCTATCCGCCATCGGCTGCTCCTGACGGTGCACCACATCGCGACCGATGGCTGGTCGGAATGGGTGTTGGTGCGCGAACTGGGCGAACTGTATGCGGGGAAGGAGTTGGAGCCCCTGGCCGTGGCCTATGGCGACTATGCGAACTGGCAGCGGCGTCGCCTCGAGCAAGGGCAGTTTGAGTCGGAGCTGGCCTGGTGGAAGGGCGAACTTGCGGGAATCGAATCCATCGATTTGCCGGGCGATGCCGACGAGCGGACCGGGCGCGGCGGGCGAATCGATATCGAACTTGGCGAAGTCGACTCCGAACGCGTGCGGGCGGCCGCTCACGCGGCCGGCGTCACCCTGTTCATGCTGCTCCTTTCGGTCTGGGAGGTGTGGCTGTGGCGCCGCAGCGGGCAGTCAAATTTCGGCGTGGGCGTGCCGGTGGCCGGCCGGCCGCGGCGCGATCTTGAGCCGCTGATCGGCCTGTTCGTGAACACGGTCGTGATTCGCGCGGATGTCGCGGGCGATTTGGATTTCAGCGGACTGCTCGGCAAGGTGCGCGAACGCACGCTCCATGCGTTCGATCATCAGGAAGCGCCGTTTGCCCAGGTGGTCGAGGCGGCGCAGCCGCGGCGCGACATCGGACGCTCGCCGCTGTTTCAGATGTTCTTTGTCCTGCAGAACGTGCCCCCGGCGCAACTGGAGCTGGGAGCCGTTCGGCTCGAACCGGTGCCGGTCGAGACGATTGGCGCAAAATTTGAGCTCACCCTGGCGGCGGACGAGCGGCGCAACGGGACCATCGGACTGAGCCTGGAATTCAGCCGGGATCGGTTTACGGAAGCGGCGATCAAGGGCTTCCTCGCGGAGTTGGCGGATTTGGTGCGGCAGTTGAGCGCGAAGCCGGGGACGCGACTCGCGGAGGTGGGGCCGTCGGAATCCAAAGTGAAATTGGCCGGTGGAAGCGGCGGCCCGCCGCTTCAATCGGCTGAGAAGAGCGGCGGGCCGCCGCTTCCACCTTCGACCTTCGCCGCGCCGGAAACCGAAGCGGAAAAGGCGATTGCCGCCCTTTGGGTGGAGCTTCTACGCATTCCCCAAGTCGGCCGCTTCGACAACTTTTTCGCCTTGGGCGGCGATTCGATTGTCGCGCTGCAAGTGGCCGCGCGGGTCGCCGCGAACGGATTCAAGGTCGCGCCGCAGGCTGTGTTTGAGCGGCAGACGCTGGCTGAGCTCGCTGGAGCGGCGGAACGCGTCGCCGAGTCCGCGTCGGCCCAGCCGAGTGAAGACGCCCGCCTTTCGGCCGAGCCGGGCCGTCCCGTTCCGCTCACTCCCATCCAACAGTGGTTTTTCGAGGCCGATCTGTTTCAGCCCGAACATTGGAATCAATCGGCCCTGTTTGTGGCGCCGCCCGAATTCAACGGCGATCGTTTTGCCGCGGCGCTTCAACGCGTGGTCCGCCGTCACGACTCGCTGCAGGTGCGTTATCGCCCCAGCGAGACCGGCGACGGATGGAGGGCGGAGACCGGCGATCCGGCGACCAGCGCTATCTTTGAGACCGTACGGGATGCGGAACTATCGCATGCCGTGAATCGTGCGCAGGCGGGACTGAATCTGGCGGAAGGTCCGTTGCTGCGGGCGGTTCACGTGGCGGGAGCCGGGGGCGAGAAAGGCCGACTTTTCCTGGTCGTTCATCACTTGGCGATCGATGTGGTTTCGTGGCGATTTCTCCTGGCTGAGCTGACGTCGGCTTATTTGAACGATTCCGACGGGGCGCGCGGGAGCAGCGCTTCGGGGACATGGCGAGAATGGGCGGAAGCGGGCTCGGCCGTGGCGCGATCAACCGAGGCAAACCTGGATCTGCCCTGGTGGCGCGGAGTGCCGTCCGGACCGGCATTGCCGCGAGACGCATCGGGAAATGCCGATGGCGGATTCGGCTTGGCGGGAGACGAGGCCGCGATCATGGCGTCGCTTTCCGCGTCCGAGACGGGCCGGCTGCTGGCGGCATTGTCGGATTATCAGGCCCAGGTGAACGAGATTCTCCTGGGCGCGCTGGCGATGGTGCTCGCGGAATGGACGGGAGCGTTGGGCCACACGGTAGCCCTCGAGGGCCATGGGCGCGAAGCGCTGCCCGGGTTGCCGGCCGTTTCCGAAGCGATCGGTTGGTTTACGGCTTTGTTTCCCTTGCGGTTGGAATTGCCCGAGCATGCCCCGTCCCCGGGGGCGGCGGTCCTGGCGGTGAAATCGGCGCTTCGCGAAACGCCGCGGCGAGGATTCGGCTATGGCCTGCTTCGCTATCTGGGAAGCGCCGAGGCCCAAGCCGCGCTGCGGAATCAACCCTGGCCGGAACTTTGTTTCAATTATCTGGGACAGTTGGACGGCGGCCAGACCTCGGCGGCCGGCTTTGGCGTCGCCGGCGAATCGCGCGGAAGCGATCACGGTCCGGCGAACAGCCGGAGGTTTCTCATCGAGGTGAGCGCCGCGCTCCGCGGTGATACGTTGGAGACCACTTGGACCTACAGCCGGGCTCATCACGATACGGCCACCGTGGAGCGGCTGGTGGGACGGTTTTTGGATCAGGTGCGGACGATCTCCGCGGCGGCGGGAGATGCCGGCGCGGAGGCACGGGATACGTCGGATTTCTCGGCGGCGGGGTTGAGTCAGGGGGATTTGGCGAAGATCCTAGGCCGGCGGAAGTAGGTCGGCCGAATTGCTGGTGGCTCCAACGGCCGCTTGTTGTAGCCGGGGGCGGTGACCCCGGCACCTGCGATGCCGAAAGCGGGACTGCCGGGATAATCGCCCCTGCCTACAGGCAGTGCAGCACCTCAATTAACTGGCAAAAGGAATTGAGCTTGGCCGACCCATTCGACACTGGAATGGGGTGCTTTCCAGCAAGACACCAAGGGCTTTGCGTGCAACCATTCGATGGGTCTCGCTACTTGCGGTAATGGCTCCCGGGTTGAGGGCGCAATACAACGCCCACGACATCGTTGGCCCGCCTGTGATCACCACGCAGCCAGCGGGTCAGACCTCGGCCGCCGGAGGCTCCTACTCGTTTTGGGTCGGGGTGGCCAACGGGTATCAGGTGAGCTACCAATGGTACCTCAACGGCACGGCGATTCCGGGCGCCACCACCTTTCAGGTAGAGGGATACGAAGACGTCACTCCGCAATCGGCGGGAACCTACACAGTTGTCGTGACTGACGGTTCCGGTTCCACAACCAGCGCTCCGGCGGTACTTACGGTCAATCCCGTGGCGCTGCCCGTAATCGTCGAACAGCCGCTTTCCTACCAGCTGGAGCCGGGGGCGCAGCGCGACCTGCAAATTACCACGGCCTACTCTCCCGTGACGCCGACGTACCAATGGTATTTGAACGGCACCGCGCTTCCGGATGGAAACGATGCGCTTTATCGCATATTCAATGCGACCTCGGCGGCGGCGGGAACCTATACGGTTGAGGTGACCAATGCCGCCGGCACGGTTACCAGCATCCCCGCCACGGTGACCGTGGGCGGTTCCGTTGCTCCAACCATTTACGTTCAGCCGGCGTCGCAAACGGTGAACGACGGCGCCGCTCTTTACCTGCGGGTTGGGGTATATGGGAGCGGGCCATTGACCTATCAGTGGTACTTGAATGGGACAGCCCTTCCCGAATCGGATGTTCCCGGCTATACGGTCTATGCCGCCTCGTCGGGCGACGCCGGAAACTATACGGTTACGATAGCGAACGGCGCTGGCTCGGTGACATGTGCAACGGCCGTCGTCACCGTATTGCCCTCAGTCGCTCCCGCCATCACGACCCAGCCGGCGGGTGGCAGCTGCCCGATTGATGCCGACGAGACCACACTATTCGTGAGTGCGACCGGTTCGGGGGCTTTCACCTACCAATGGTATTTGAACGGTGTCGCCGTGCCCAACGCCACATCCACATCACTCGCTTTCGCACCCTATTCTGATGCCGACGCCGGCACCTACACTGTAACCGTGACAAATGCGCAGGGATTATCCGTTACCAGCGATCCGGCAGTCGAAGTGACCAGCTCAGCCCCCGCCGCGGTCCCGGCGTTCTTTCAGCAGCCAGCTGGACAAACCGTGGTGGCCGGAGCGCCACTTTCCATGGTTTCTCACGCCTTCTCAAGCTATGCCGACTCGAGTCTCACCTACCAATGGATGCTGAATGGCACCGCTATCGCGAACGGCACGCAAAACGTCTATTCCGTACCCAATGCCAGCGCCGCCGACGCTGGCGTATACACCTGTGTTTGCACTAGTCCGGGCGGTGATGTCACGAGCGCGGCGGCCAATGTCGTGGTGCTTTCCACAGTGGCGCCCACATTTTTGCTTCAACCGGTCGGGGCGGCCCTGAACTTAAGTGATGAAATTGAATTGAGTGCTGGAGCAAGCGGCACGCCGAGTCCCACGTACCAATGGTATCAGGGCGGAGTCGCCCTACCGAATGCGACGGGTCCAAATTAGGTTATTCGCGGATTTCAGTGGGTCCCGGAGGGAAGATTGCTATGAAGGAACGGCCAATGGATAATGCGTGAGCGAAAGGCCGGCGCTGGGCCTTGCCTCGGATCGCATAGCGATCCTGGCCTCGGCCGGGCGGAGAG
>DASXYY010000038.1:0-18690 GCA_036502225.1 Opitutaceae bacterium | reverse complement strand
GCTTCCGGTTGCTTCCCACCCCGCCTCGCGGCGGCGCAGTTTCCTTCCGCTGCCGATATCCATGCCGATACCGGGGTCTGACTTTCACATCCTGAGTTCATGTATTTGATGACGCACTGGAGCGCGTGGTCCCCACGCGCTCAAACCTCCATCCGCGTTTGGCGCCAAAACGTGGGCGACGCCCAAGCGCGTGGGGACCACGCGCTCCACCTGCTACCGGCCCTTGGAGGTCATAAAAGCATCAATATCGTAAGGCGGTATTGCGCTTTGTCCGCGGACAGTTGAAAACCGAGGCACATGGACTCACATCGAGCCGTTTTCCTCGGCACGGACTGCGGGGCAACCACATCGAAGACCGGCGGGGTCTGGGCGGACGGCGGGGTCATTTCCCGCAAGCTGCTGCAGAGCTCGACCAAGGCGACCTCCGGCACCGACGCCGTCGTGGCGGGCTGGGTGCAAGGGGTTCGGGGCTTCCTCATGGAGAACAAGATCTCCTGGGATCAGGTCTCCGGCGCGGGTTTGGCCATTCCCGGCCCCTACGAGGGCTACGGGGTCCTGGGCCGCTCCGCCAACCTGCCGCCTGAATTCGAGGGCTGGAATTTCCACAAGGACTACGGCACGGCCCTGGACGCCGCGGCCGGCCGCCACATTCCGCTCGTCGTCGGCAATGACGGCCGCTGCGGCGGCATCGCCGAGGCACAACTCGCTCGCGGCGACGCCCGCGCCGCCGTCCTGATGGTGGCGCCCGGCTCCGGCCTGGGCTGCGCCTTCATCGACGCAAACGGTCTGGCCCTCGAAGGCGACACGCTGGCCGGCATGGAATGCGCCCACATGCCCCTTCCGCTCCATCTGCTGGGGGCCCGCCCCCTGCCCTGCGGCTGCGGCCGCACGTGGGGCTGCGCCGAGGTGTACACCACGCTTTCCGGTCTTCGCTTCATCCTGGAGGACCATCTGGTCCGTTTCCCCGACCACGAGCTCAACACCCAGAAGATCGACACCCGCGAAAAGGTGTTGTCGCTGCGCACCCGCGCCCAACAGGGCGACGCGCTCGCCAAGGACGTCTTCGATTTCCAAGCCAAAGCGCTCGGCCTCCACATCGCCTCTTTATCGATGGCCCTGGACCCCAGCTTTGTCGTCGTCGGCGGCGGTCTCATGGATCCCGGCGCCACCTCCGAAGAATTCCGCGAACGGTACCTCAAGGTCGTCCGCGATACCGCGTTCCACTACCTGTGGCCGACGCAACGCACCCGGATCAAGTTCGTCGCCGCCGCCCTGGGCGAACTCTCTCAGGCGATCGGCGCGGCCCTTATGGCACGCAACTCGGCCAAGGCGAAGGCCTGATTCAGTGGGTGGAGCGCGTGGTCCCCACGCGCTTTAATCTCCGCCCGCGTTTGGCGACGAAGCGCATGGGGACCATGCGCTCCACCCGCTTTTCGATTTCTCTAGCTCCAGTTAGAGCGGCGCCGACAGTTCCAACCACCCCGGCTCGCTCTCCGCCTGCCGCGCGATCTCTTCCAGAATATCCTCCGTCGTCCGGCGGGGCCGCCATCCCCAGACCTGCTCGGCCAGCGACGAATCCAGCACGACCCACGGCAAATCAAAGGGCCGCACCGTCCCGTCCGCCGCCACCTCGTGGGCACCGAAGCGCTGGGCGCACCACTCGCTGAGTTGCCGCAACGATCGCCGTGACGCGACGCCGCCGCTCAGGTTGACCAATCGCCGGCGCTCGCCCTGCCCGGCTTTCATCTGCGCAAGCAAAAGGGGAGCCAAATCCGCCGGATGCAGGCAATCGCGCACCTGATGCCCGTGCCCGCCGAATCCCAGGTACTTCAGCGGACGGCGCCGCGCCCACATGTGGATCCAATAGGCATAGATTCCCTGATCCGCGCGGCCAAATTGGCCCGCCCCCGCGAGGACGCCGCAGCGATTTACGAATACCGGCAGGTTGAAGGCCGAGCCGTATTCCAACGCCATCGCTTCGGAGGCCAGCTTGGTTGCCCCGTACAATGAAATGGGAGCCGCCGACGAAAAAGCCTCCGACGCTCCCTTGGCGGTCAGACCGGCGGGCAGCACGGCCGTCAGGTCGGGCGCAAACGCTCGATCTTCCACTTTCAGCGGAATCCCCGCGAACGCCTCGATCGAGTAAACCCGGCTGGTGCTCAACAGGACGAAACCCGCGCGGCTGCGTTTGCAGTACTCGAGCAGGTTGATCGTCCCTCCCAAATTATGCTCCACGACCTGCCGGGAGCTGGTCTGCCCATCGACTCCGGCCAGCACGCTGGGATTGGCGGCGCAATCGATGACCCAGTCCACATCCGGCAAACCCTCAAAATCGCTCGACGCCCGCACGTCCCCGTGACGCACCCGCACCCCCAGCTGCTTGAGTGCCGCCACGTTGGTCTGGCTGCCCGGCCGGATAAAATTATCGATTCCCCAGATCGACAAATCCGGCGCGCTCTCAATCAGCGCCCGAACCAGGGTCGACCCGGCAAACCCACATACCCCCGAAATTAACAGCTTCATCGTGAATCGGAACGGCGTTTGTGCCGCCTTTCGCCACCGAGCGCAACGCTCCTTCACCGTCCGTATTCAATTCGTGGAGGTTTGTGACGAAAACAGGGGTTGCGAGCCAATGAGCATCGCGACTTTAGAGCCTACCCCTCGGCGGGGCCCCGCTCCGCCGCCACCCTCGATCCGTCCTTCCCGCCGGCCATCCTCCTGGCTGCGCCGATTCGAAGGCCTGCGGGTGGACGTGCAGCTGGCGCTATTCGCCATCCCGCCGGTCCTGCTGGTCGCGGCTTTGGCCTCGGTCTGCCTGATCCGCTACAACAACGACTATCGGGAACTATCTCGAGTGCGCGATCTGGTGGGCCTGGCAAACCGCTTCTCCGCCATCAGCGGCAGCCTGACGGATGAGACCAACGCTCAAATGTGGCCGCTGATCTTTACCCAGCTGAATCACGCGGCGGCCCAATTCGACGACAATGTCCGCACGTTCGCCACATCCGTCCGGAAGACGGACGGTCAGGTGGCCGACGCCCGCGCGGTGTGGGGCGGCCTGAACCATGCCAAGCTCGATCCCGTGCTGGTCGGCCGCATCGATTCCGTCTTTGCCGCCCTCGACCGCGTGCCGGTGCTCCGGTCGGCCGTGACCGCCAAGGGCGACGCGCTTGATCCCAGCATCCAAAACGACGCCTGGTTCAGCGACCGCCTGCAGCACAACGGGGCCGGCATGGGCGACCGGGCCCGGGCGCAAACCATCTGGGAGTTCGTCAAGGACCACAGTTACGCGGATATTTGCGCTCAGCTCAACGACGTGCTGCTCGTCACGATGCGCGCCAGCAACGACGGCGAGATCCGCCGCGAGATCTTCTTCCAG
The DNA here is from genome assembly GCA_036502225.1 of Opitutaceae bacterium. GTDB lineage: Bacteria > Verrucomicrobiota > Verrucomicrobiia > Opitutales > Opitutaceae > Palsa-1447. The sequence continues at coordinate 15,311 of DASXYY010000038.1, read as the reverse complement.
TCGGAGCTCCTCAATCACCAGATTGTCGCCGAGCGCGAAAACGCCCTCACCAACTACTTCATCAAGGAAGGCTCGCGGCCGAGCGGCCTGCAAGTGGACGACCTGGCCTGGCTGCAATCGCTCTGGGACCGCGAAGCCATGCTGGAGAGCACCCTGCGGGCCCTCGCCGACCCTTCCGAACTCGATTTGCTCAAGCGTCAGCTCGAAATCGCCAATTTTCCCCGCATCGTGGCCGCCCGCGCCTGGCTGATGCAAAGCGGCCGCAGCCAGGACGTCCACGGGCTTTACACGCCGGCGCTCTTCGACGACACCGACAAAGGCCGCAATTCAGCCGAGGCGGATCTGATCCAGTCTCTTCGCCAGCGCTTCATGCAGGCCACCGCCGCGCACATCGCGGAACGGCGTCGCGCGCTCGGCTGGGCCTCTGCCATGATCGGCGGCGCCATCCTCCTGTTCATCGCGCTGGGAATATTCATCTACCGCAATCTGACCCAGATGCTGCGTTCGAGCGCCCACACGCTCGATGAAAGCGTGCAGGCGATTCACTCCGCCGCCGAGCGCATGAACGAAACCAGCTCCAGCCTGTCGCGCCTGGCGGCCGAACAGGCGTCCAACGTCGAGTCCATGTCTTCGACGCTCGAGGAAATCACGAGCGCGGCCAAATCCCGCCGCGAATTCCTTTCGGACATTCTCGAAAAGGAGAAGGAAAACGAAGTGCAGGTGGGGAAGTCCGTCGAGGGCATGCGCAAGATGAACGCCGCCATCGGCGAGATCGCCGCTTCCACCAACGAGACCGAAAAAGCGATCGGCACGATCAAGACCGTGGCGATGCAGACGAACCTGCTCGCGCTCAATGCGGCCATCGAAGCCGCCCGGGCGGGTGAAGCCGGCGCCGGCTTTGCCGTGGTCGCCGGCGAAGTCACCGGCCTGGCGCGGATGTCATCGGAAGCCGCCTCGAGCAACGAAGTGTTCATTCAACGTTCCAAGACCGCCGCCAAGACCGGCGAGCAGTTGGCGCTCGAGACCACCGCTTCCCTTCAAGCAATGGAAAAAGGGGCGCGCCAGTCCGCGGGAATGGTCGCGGAGATCCGTGAAAGCGACCGGGAACAATTGCGGGGCCTGGAACAGGCCAACGCCGCCACGGCGGCCATCGAGAAGGAGATCGCCTCGCTCGCGACCAACGCCGAGGGCCTCAGCCAAGCCAGCAGCGAATTGACCGCCAGCGTGACTCAGATGGAAGAGCTCGTGGAGCGCATTTCGCGGGTCCTGCGCTAAGGCGAGGAACGAACCGGAAGCGGACGCAGCGTTCGACCTGCGATCCACGCCCCTTCCATCAATTGGATCAGAGGATGGCGCGGCAATCCCCTTTGATGGGTGAGCAGCTGATTGGCGATCAGGTCGAGGGCGGCGGCGCCGGAGATATCCCACAGCTGGTCGATTCCGCTGACGCCTTGGGCGCGCAAATGATTTGGCAAATCCAAATGGGCGAAGCCGAGATCCTGCGGCGCGCGCAGCCCCACTTCGCCGAGCAGTTCATAGACTCCGGGCAGTGAATTGACGATTGCATCCGGCCGGCTTTGCCGCAGCCAGCGTCGAAACGAATCGCATTCGGAGTCGCCCTCGAACACGAGCGGCTCGATGGATCGTCCGGTGGAATGTTCGTGCTGCTTCAGCCGGTAGGCGGCGCCCCACAGCGAATTCACCCGCTCCTCAAAATCCCTCGACGTCACATAGCCGATCCGGCGGTAGCCGCGGGCGATCAGCTCGTCCATCGCGCGAGCCATCCCGCGGAAATGAGCGTGACAGGCCAGGGAAACGGCCGGCGAATGCAGGCTGTAGCCGATGGTGGCCAGGGCGAAATCCTGCCACGGCAGCGAAAGCGGCTCGGTTTGATTTTGCAGCGGGCCGATCAGCAGTCCCCGAATGCCGCGGGCCTTGAGAATCTGGCTGAATCGCCGCGGCGTCATTCCGGGTTCCCGCAGCCAGAAGTTCTCCAACTGAAAGCCCAATTCGCGCGCCCGCTCTGCCGCCCCATGGAATTGGCCGGTCTTGGTGCTGCAAGTTTCCCAGGTCCGCTTGGGCCACCAGGTATTGAGATAGCCGATGACGGCATGATCGCCCTGCGCCTTGCGCGTTCGAACCTGCGAGTAGACCGCCGCCACCAGCGGATTCGGCCGGTAGCCGCGAGCCCGGGCGAGCTGCCGCAGGCGGTCGCGCGTCGCCGCCGAAACCTCCGGGCTGCCCCGCAAGGCAAAGGAAACGGTCGTGACGCTGACCCCCGCCTCCGCGGCGAGGCTGCGCAAGGTCGGATGAGTTTTCATCGAGAAAGTGACTTAACTGTTAAGTCGCAAGCGGACTGGCCTGCAACCCCGTTTCCTCCACAAGGGAATCATGAACGCCCGCTACGACGGCATGACCTATGCCCCGCAAGGCAAGCCCAGCCCCGCGGTGAAGCCGGGCGAGTTTGTCTTCGCCGCCGCCCACCTCGACCACGGCCACATCTACGGCCAGTGCAACGGCCTCGTCGAGGCCGGCGCCCAGCTCAAATGGGTGTTCGATCCCGATCCCCAGCGGATCGCGACGTTTCAATCCAAGTACCCCGGCGTTCGCGCCGCCCGCTCCCTGGATGAGATCCTGTCGGACCCGGAAGTGAAGCTGGTGGCCGCCGCCGCCATCACGAACGAACGCGGCCCGCTCGGCTGCCGGGTGATGCGGGCCGGCAAGGACTATTTTACCGACAAGGCCCCCTTGACGACGCTGGAGCAGCTCGCCGAGGCGCAGTCCGTCGTCGCGGCGACCGGCCGGAAATTCATGGTGTATTTCAGCGAACGCCTGCACGTGGAAAGCGCGGTCTTCGCCGGCGACCTCATCGCCGGCGGGGCGATCGGCCGCGTCATCCAAGTGATGTGCATCGCGCCGCACCGCCTGAGCAAAGCCACCCGCCCCGCCTGGTTCTTCGAGAGAGAGCGCTATGGCGGCATCCTCTGCGACATCGGCAGCCACCAGATCGAGCAGTTCCTGCATTACACGAACTCGACGGACGCGCGCATTCTCTCCGCGGCCGTCGCCAACTACGCCAACCCCGATAAGCCCGAACTGGAGGATTTCGGCGAAGCTTCGCTCGTCGGCTCGAGCGGTGCCAGCGGTTACCTGCGCGTCGATTGGTTCACGCCCGACGGGCTCAAGACCTGGGGCGACGGCCGCACGTTCATCCTCGGCACCCAGGGCAGCATCGAACTGAGAAAATACATCGACCTCGCCCGCGACGACCGGGGCGATCACGTCTATATCGTCGACGGCCAGGGGGCGCGCCATCTCAACGTCGCCGGCACGGTCGGATTCCCCTATTTCGGCCGGCTCGTGCTCGACTGCCTGAACCGCACCGAGAATGCGATGACCCAAGCCCATGCATTCAAGGCGGCGGAAGTTTGCCTCCGCGCTCAAATCAAGGCTCTGCGCCTGCAATGAACCGTCCCCTGAAACACGTCCGGCTCGGCCTGATCGGCTTGGGCGTCATGGGCCAAAACCATGCGCGCCATCTGCTCGCCCGCAAAATTCCCCGTCTGCGGCTCGCCGCGGTCGCCGACAATGATCCCGCGCGCCGCGCCCAATTTCCGGGACTGCCGGCCTTTGCGACCGACCTCGAACTGATCCACTCCGGTTTGGTGGACGCCGTCCTGATCGCCACCCCGCATTATTTCCACACGGAAACGGGAATCGCCGCGCTCCGCGCGGGTCTTCACGTGCTGGTCGAAAAACCCATCTCGGTGCAACGCATCGATTGCGAGCGTCTCATCGCCGCCCACACGGATCGCCGCCAGGTTTTCGCCGCGATGTTCAACCAGCGGGGCGACCCGCTGTACGCGAAGCTGCGCCGTCTCGTGCGCGAGGGCGAACTGGGCGAAATTCGCCGGGTGCAATGGACCGTCACCAATTGGTTTCGGCCCCACTGCTATTACGGGCTGAGCGCCTGGCGGGCCACGTGGGCGGGCGAGGGCGGCGGCGTGCTCCTCAATCAGTGCCCGCACAATCTCGATTTGTTCTCGTGGATTTTCGGGCAGCCGAAATCCGTCCGCGGTTTCTGCTCGTTCGGCCGCTATCACGACATCGAGGTGGAAGACGACGTGACGGCCTATTTCGACCTGCCCAACGGGGCGACGGCGACCTTCATCGCCTCGACCGGCGAGGCGCCGGGCACCAACCGGCTCGAAGTGATGGCGGAAAACGGCCGCGTCGTGGCCGAGAACGGAACGCTCCGCTTCACGCGCAATCGCGTGCCGACGGCGAAATTCAGCCGCACGACTCGGGAACCCTTTTCGGCGCCCCCGACGCAGGAGCGCGTCTTTCATTTTCGGGACTCCGGCGGCCAGCACCTCGCCGTGCTCCGGAACTTCACCGAGGCGATCCTGAAGGACGCTCCCCTGCTGGCGCCGGCGGCCGAGGGCATCCGCTCCGTTGAGCTCGCCAACGCGATTCTCCTTTCGAGCTGGACCGGCCGCCAGGTCGATCTGCCGTTCGACTCCGCCCTCTACGCCCGCTGGCTGAAGCGCAAGATCGCCGCCTCGACTCGGAAAGCGCGATGAAACGCGATTCCTCCCTCGCGCGGCTTTCCGACGCGACCCGCGTCTGGGATGTGCTGGTCATCGGCGGCGGCGCTACCGGCCTCGGCGTGGCCGTGGACGCGGCGTCGCGCGGATACGCGACGGCGCTCGTCGAACAGCATGATTTTGCGAAAGGCACCTCGAGCCGCAGCACGAAGCTCGCGCATGGCGGCGTGAGATATTTGCGCAGCGGCGAAATCGGCCTGGTCCGGGGAGCGTTGCGCGAACGGGGCCTCCTCGAACGGAACGCCCCGCACCTCGTGCACCGCCGCGCCTTCGTGATCCCGATCTATCGCGGGATCGATTTGCCGCTCTACGGTCTCGGCCTGAAGGCCTACGAGTGGTTGTCCGGCCGCTTGAGCTTCGGCGCCTCGCATATCCTGTCCGTCGCCGAAACCGTCCGGCGCCTGCCGACCGTGAAACGGGCCGGCCTGCGCGGCGGCGTGCTCTATTTCGACGGGCAGTTCGACGACGCGCGGCTCGCCCTGGCGCTGGCGCGCACGGCGGACGACCAGGGCGCGGCGGTCGCCAACTATGTGCGGGTCCTTCGCCTCCTCAAGGAAGCGGGCCGGATCGCCGGGGCGGAAGTGATCGATGTCGAAACCGGCCAAAGCCATTCGGTCCGCGCGCGGGTCGTAGTGAACGCCACGGGAATATTCACCGACGAAATCCGGCGGCTCGACGACCCGGCGATCGCGCCGATGGTCACGGTCAGCTCCGGCGTGCATCTGACCGTCGATCGCAGTTTCCTGCCGGGCGATCACGCCCTGATGATCCCGAAGACCAGCGACGGACGGGTTCTCTTTGCCGTACCGTGGCAGGGCTCCGTGATCCTGGGCACGACCGACGAACCGCGCGCGGCCGCGGAACTGGAGCCCGCGCCGCTGGAACAGGAAATCGCGTTCCTGCTCAAGCACGCCTCGAAATATCTGGTGACGCCAGTCCAGCGCAGCGACGTGCGCAGCGTGTTCACCGGCCTGCGCCCTCTGGTGCAGCACGGCCGCGGGACGGCGACCAAGTCGCTCTCGCGCGACCATGTGGTCGCGGTCTCGCCCTCGGGCCTGCTCACGATCACCGGCGGAAAGTGGACCAGCTATCGCAAGATGGCCGAAGACGCCGTGACCCGCGCGGCCGAGGTGGGAGGACTGTCGCCGCGTGCGTCGGTGACGGCGGAATTGCCCCTTCACGGAGCGAAACTCCCCTCGGCCGCCGCGCCGCCGATGATTGCCCCGGACCCGTTCCTCTCGGATCCGATTCATCCCCGGCTGGCGGCCGGCCGCGCGGACGTGATCCAGGCCGTGCGCCACGAGATGGCGCGAACGGTGGAGGACTTCCTGTCGCGCCGCACCCGGGCCCTTCAGCTGGATGCGGCGGCCGCGCTCGAAGCGGCGCCGACGGTGGCGGAATTGATGCGACGGGAGCTCGGCCGCGATGCCGCCTGGACCCTTCGCCAGTTGGAGGAATTTTCGGCCGTCGCGAAAAACTATCTGCCAGCCTAAGCAATGTTCTTACTCAAACGATCGCCATCCATCAGGTGGAGCGCATGGTCCCCCTGCGCTCCAACGTCCGCCCGCGTTCGGCGCCAAGGCGCGTGGGGATCATGCGCTTCACCTTCTGTAGCCGGGGGCGCCGACCCCGGCCGTCCCGCTTTCGATGTCGCAGGTGCCGGGGTCAGCGCCCCCGGCTACAGCAATCCACTTCGCGGCGCCTGCCTGGCCTTGCTGGCCCTCGGCGGAACCGCCCTCGCCGCAAACGCACAACCCCCTTCCCCAAACTCAGCCTACATTGACGCCGAGGGCGCGATTCATCTCACCCGGGTGGTGCCCCCGCCGACCACCATCAGCGAACAGGCCCGCGCCAAGCTCGTGAAGCCTCCGGTGTCGATCTTGTCGTCCGTTTCGAGCCTGGAAGAGCAGCGCCGCTTGATCGACGCCCGGCAGGCGCGCGATGCGGCCCAGTGTCTGAAAATCTATCCGGCCCAAGTGTCGGATTCCAACCTGGCGGGCGTGCCGGTCCGCATCGTCACCCCGGTAACTCCGGACCCCGCCAATGCCGATCGGGTTCTGATCAACCTGCACGGCGGCGGCTTCCGCACGGACACGGGTTCCCTGCTCGAATCGATTCCGATCGCGAACCTCACCCGCATCAAAGTCGTCGCCGTGCTCTATGGCTTGGCGCCGGAGCATCCGTTTCCGGTTCCGGTCGATCAAACCATCGCGGTTTACCGCGAACTGCTGAAGACGTATGCCCCGGATAAAATCGCGCTTTACGGCACCTCGGCGGGCGCGATCCTCACGGCTCAATCGGCCGCGAAAATCAAGCAGCTCGGATTGCCCCTGCCCGCCGTGCTCGGCATCCTCTCCGGCACGGGCGATTCCAGCCAGGCGGGAGATTCAATGGCCTTGTTCGGAATGCAGGGACTCAGCGGCACGCTCCTGCCGCGCTCGACGGGGCCCAGCGCCCCCGATCTCAAAGATCCGATCCGCTCGCCGCTTTATTCCGATTTGAAGGGAATGCCGCCCACGCTGTTTCTCACCAGCACGCGCGATATGCTGCTGAGCGGGACGGTGATCCTGCACCGGGCTTTCCTCGAAGCCGGGGTCGATGCGCACTTGATCGTCTATGAGGCGCTGCCGCACGCGTTCTGGCTGGATCCCAATCTGCCGGAGTCGCAATCGGCGAACCGGCATATCGCGGAGTTCTTGAAAGGGCATCTCCGATGACCCCGCTTTTGCGCGCGATTCATGTCGGCGTCGGCAATCGCGGCCAGTGGCCGCTCAAACTCGCCACGACGGCCGCCGGATTTCAAGCCGTGGCGCTCGTCGATTCGGACCCGAAGATGCTGGCCGCGGCTGCGGCCAGCGCCGCCGTCCCCACCTACACCGATCTGACGGAAGCGCTGGCAAAAACCGCCGCGGACGTCGCGATCATCTGCTCGCCGACGCGCTTCCACGTCGAGCAAGGCAGCCAATGCCTGGCCGCGGGACTTCATGTGCTGGTCGAGAAAGGGATGGCGCCCACGCTGGCCGACGCCAAGCGCCTGGTGACGGGCGCCCAGCTGGCCGGACGCGGCCTGTGCGTCGCACAAAATTACCGGTATCAATCCATGGAACGCACCGTCGGGCGCATGCTCGTGGATGCCCAGCACCCCCAGTATGCCGGTCCGCCCTTCCTGATCGAATACACGCAGAATCGCCAGCGGCCGCATCCGCGCACGCTGGACTATCCCTTTGCTTCGGTCTGGGACATGAGCTGCCACCACTTCGACACCCTGCTTTCCTGGTTGGGCCCCGGTTTCATCGAAGTGACCGCGCGCGCGTTTGGCCCCGCCTGGGCGCGCTATACCTACCCCAACAACACCAGCCTGCAGATTGTTCACGCTTCCGGCTGCTTCGTTCACTACCTGCATACCCACAATGCGGCCTTCAACGAGGTTCACGTGCGGGTGCAGGCAGAACGCGGCACGATTCTGGTCGACGGGCAAAACGTTTCGTTTTGTCCCCGCGCCGACACTCAACTCCAAAACGCGCCGATTGTCCCGGTCACAGCGGAACCGTCGGCCGGCGAAGCCGGCGTCCTGGAGGACTTCTACCGCCATTGCGTGCGAGGCGAATCCGTCGGAATATCCGGCGCGTCGAACTTGAGCGTCATGTCGCTGTGCGATGCCACCTGCCGATCCAGCGAACTCGGCGTGACCGTCAGCCTCGAGTGAATCGCGCCGGTTGTCCGCCCTACCCCATTCCATGCGCCACCCCCAACGCTACCGCATACTCGCCCTGCTGTTTGCCGCGACGACCATCAACTACCTCGATCGCTCGATCATCGGCGTGCTGGCCCCGACGCTGCGGGACAAGGTGTTTGGCTGGAGCTCGCTCGACTACAGTTACATCACGATCGCTTTCCAGCTTTCGTACGCGATCGGCCTGTTGAGCGTCGGAACGCTGATCGACCGGATCGGCGTGCGGAAAGGCTTCACCATCACGATCTCGGTCTGGAGCGTCTTTGGAGCGCTGCACGCGCTCATCCGTCCAGCGTTTGGCCTGATCGGGTTTATTGTGGCGCGCTTCGGCCTCGGACTCGGCGAGTCCGGCAATTTTCCGTGCACCACCAAGGTGATCGCGGAGTGGTTCCCGCAGCGGCAGCGCGGTCTCGCCACGGGCGTGGTCAACGCGAGCACCAACATCGGCGCCGTGCTCGCGCCGCTGATCGTGCCGCTCCTGGTGAGCGTCAACGGCAAGCACTGGCAGTCGGCTTTTCTGATCACGCCGGTATTCAGCGCGGTGTGGGCGGTCTGCTGGTGGAAATACTACCGCAGCCCCGCCGAGCACCCGAAGGTCACGGCGGACGAGCTGGCGCTCATCCAGCGCGATACGCTCGCGCAGACCGAACGCCCCCTCTCCTGGGCCGGCGTGGCGCGCTGCCGCGAAACCTGGGCCTTCGCGCTCCTCAAACTTCCCGACGCCGTGTGGTGGTTCTACCTCTTTTGGACGGGCATCTTCCTGACCGACAAGTTCCACCTGAGCATTGCCACCCTCGGCCTGCCCCTCGTGGCCATCTTCGCGACCGCGGACCTCGGCAGCATTTTGGGCGGATGGATTTCCGGCCGTCTGATCGGCGCGGGATGGTCCGTGAACCGAGCCCGAAAATCCACGCTCCTGGGCTGTGCGATCCTGGTGATGCCCGTGGTCTTTGTCACCCGCGTACAGCAAAGCTGGCAGGCCGTGGTGCTGCTCGCCCTGGCCGCGGCGGCGCATCAGGCGTGGTCGACCAACATCTTTACGATTCTCTCGGACGTGTTTCCGCGCAAGGCGCTCGGTTCGGTGGTCGGCATCGGCGGAATGATCGGTTCGATCGGTACGATCGTCGCGTTCTTCACCCTCGGGCACGTGATCCACAAGGAAAACCCGAACAGCTACCTCGGCCCGTTCATCGTAGCCGGATCGGTTTACCTGGTCGTACTGGGCTTCGCGCAACGATTGATGCCCAAACTGCAACCGGCGAATCTGGACCTGATCGAAATTCCAACCTAACGCGTCCAGCGGCCAATGCTGTAGCCGGGGGCGCTGACCCCGGCACCTGCGATTCGGCAAGCGAATCAGCCACCTTACGGCAACCGATAAACCTCCACCAGCGCTACCCCCGGGCCATCCATCGGTGCCTGAACTTCGGCCGTGTAACTGCCTGGAGGCAACGTAGCGACCAGCGCGCAATCGGCCGAACCGGCCGGGAACCCAAAGGCTCCCACCTCGTTGAAGATTCCACCCGTGGCCGCCTGCAACGAGTCACTGACTGCGAGCGGGGACGGCCCCCGACCCGAGGGATTTCCCCAGCCGGTATTCGTGGCGATGAGCTGGCTCGAGCTGTCAAACAACAGCAAACTCGGTTCGGCAACCACGCCCGCAACGCCATACGGCGCGAGAGCCGGTCCCACGCCGCGAATAAGGACGGTTTCGTATCCCGACCCTCCCACGACAAATCCGGCGGTCAGCACCTGCGAGCCGGCTGCGGTATAGCCGCGCGCTGAAATATTGATGAGCCGGGACACGGCGTTCGCGCCGTCGGCATCGTACAGCTCGACGAGCGCGACGCCGCTGGCGCCGTTCACGCTGTCGACCTGAGCCGTGTACTGTCCGAATGGCAGGGTGCTCAGCAGCGCCGCATCGGGAGAGCCGTTGGGCAGCGCAAAGGCATACAGCTGATTGAACAGGTTCGCCGTCGCAGCGCGCACCGAAGCTCCCACCGTTGAATCTCCCAGCACACTCGACGTGGACCATCCGGAATTGGCCGCGATGATCGAGTTGCCGCCATCATACAGCGTCAGCCGCGGCAACGCGAGCGAACCCGATACGCCGTAGTTCGCAAGCGCTGGGCCAATCCCGCGGACCAGGATGTTCTTGGTATCAGTACCGGCGACGAAGAAACCCGCGTAAAGGTTCAGCGGACCGGATGCCGATGGCGCCACGGCCGCCCGCGCCGACAGATTGGCCAGGTAAGCCGCGCCCGACAACGTCAACGCCGCGGGCTGCGAGGTGATCAACGAGCCGCCATTGCCGACCACGACGGTGTAGCTACCCTCTTGAGCCGCACCGACCGAATTCAGAACCAGCGAGCTTCCGGTGGCGCCGGAAATCGGCTGGCCATCGAAGCACCATTGGTAGGTCAAATTGCCGGACCCGGTGGCTGCGACCGAGAACACCGCGGTCCCACTGGGAACCGTCGTCAGCGAGGCCGGTTGCTGGGCGATCGTCGGCGTCACGACGGTGTCGGCCGCCAGGAATGCCGCCACCAGCTGGACATAAGCCGATGAGTAGTTGATGTCGTTTTCCGTGACCTCCCATGAATCCTGGGGGTATCCGATGTTCCAGTTCAGGTAGGACTTCATCGCCGGTTGATTCATCGGCGGCGCGATGGGCGGGCCGGAATACGACGCGTCCGGCGCATAGGTGAGGTCCGGGCCGCCCGGTATGTAACCCGGCGCGGTGGGAGCGGGATTGGCCTCGAGGCTTGAGTACGGCCCCGAGCCCCACCAGCCGCCGTAATACTGGCTGATAGAATTCGTGACTCCAAAGGCGCCCATGTTGGACATGTAAACCACGCCGAGCGGGTTCGTCCCATGCAGGTAATGAAGGAATCCGGCCGCCGCCTCCCGATACGCGTTCGCATTCGCGGGGTCCAAGTCCGCCTGCACGATCCAGGTGAAGAGCGTGCCTTTTCGCATCTTCGTTCCGTTCGAGCCCCAAGTATAGTCGCCGGACGCCAGGTACGCCCGGTAGGCGTCGGTGGCGTTGGCAGCCGCGGGCAGAAAATCCGAGAAGGAGCCGACCGCCGTCCGGTAAGCGCTGGAGATGGCGGCTTTCACCTCCGCGGTGCCGCCGGGAATCCGCAAATAGTAAAGCAGGGCGTTGTGCACGTCCGCGTCGTAAGGAGAAAGATAATGCGGATTCTGAAAGATGCTCGCCGACGTATAATTGGCATCGAAGGCGTCCCGATAGGTCGTATCGCCGGTCAACGCGAACAGCAGGCACGCGGCGCGCGCGACGCTCACCGCATGCGCGGCGGGCGTCGATTCCGTTTCCGAATCGCCGTTATTGAACGCGGAATCGTTGTAGATCACGCCCGGATTGGCCTGGGCCCAAATCCACGCCCGGACCGCCGCCGTCCGGAGAGTCGAGGCGTAGGCCGCGGCCGCCGGCTGATTCAGCGAGCCGAAGACGATCGCCGCGTGCGCAAACACATCGGCGCCCGCAAGGGTGGCCGACGTGCTCGCCGCTCCATAGTAACGGGCAGCCACGTCCGTGCTGGGCGGGCAGCCCGAGTCGTAGCCGATCGCGTCCACCTTGCTGAGCACCGACCCATCCGGCTGCTGCATCCGCAGGAGCCAGTCGATTTCCCATTTGGCTTCGTTGAGAATGTCGGGAATCCCGTTGCCGCTTTCCGGAATGCCGTGGTCCTCCCCCCAGACCGCGGGGTGATCTTCGTAAGCGAGCAGAATGCTCTGGAGCGTCCCGCGGGCGTTGGTGGTGTACTTTTCGTAGTTGCCGGCGTCCGCCCAGCCGCCGTGAAGATCTTGGGTTGTCGCCGGGTTGTTAAGATCCGAGACGAACCGGCACTGGGAGTCCTGATTCGCTCCGATGAACGAGGCCTGGTCGCTCCATTGCACGGGTGCGAAGGGCGGCAGCTTGGCCTGCCCGCAGCGCTGATAGAAATAAGAGCGCAGCACCTGAATCGCCGCCGCGCGATACACGTCGGGACCAATCTGGATTTGTCCGCTGCCCTTGGCGTTGGCGTCGTCCCAGATGTAATACCGACCCGGCGCCGTGACGCTCGAAAAATCAAACCACCAGCATTGATCGCCGGAAATCGGATCGGTGGAACCTCCGTTCCACGCGGCCGGCGCAGCCGAAAAAACCACCGCATCCGTGTTCCAATCCCGCACCTGCAGCGTCGCGCCCGGCACATACGACTGCCCCGCATTGAAGCCCACCAGCGGATTGGAGATCACCGCGATCTTCGTCGCCGTCGGCAGATACCCAATTTGGTCGAAGTTGATGTGCGTCGTTGTCGCCGCGGGGGTTGCATGCGCGGCGAGCGCAGCAAACAGAAACGCCAAGGCCAAAATCGGCGCGCGCAAGGGGGAAAAGGGGCGAAGCATGCTGTCGGGAATATACGCTTCCCGAGCGAGATTGGCTCCAATTTCCGCTTGCTGTCGCAGAAAAACCGCGAGATCGAAATCCGCCTAGATTCCATCCAAAACCGATCTTGACTCCCCTCTCCCCAAACCTAGCGTCGACCTTTCCCAGGGGTGGTAGCTCAGCTGGTTAGAGCGTCTGCCTGTCACGCAGAAGGTCGCGGGTTCGAGTCCCGTCCATCCCGCCAATTTGACAACCCGCATCTCATAAACGAGAAGCGGGTTTTCTGTTTCCGGGAAGCGGGTTAGTGGCAACGGCAGTGGCAACGCGATCATCTTTGTCCTGAGTGTTTGTAAGTGTGCCTATGCGCCCAGACAACGGTAGGTTTGCTCTCCGAAGCGGACGACTTTGGACAACCGTGGAGCCCATTCTATTGTGGCCATCCGCCGGGTTGGGCCTGCGATGCGGTCACCGGAACTCGCACAGCGTTGACGATGTAGCCGGCTAACCCATGATCCGTGGCAATAGGTCCCAGAGGGAGTCTTCCCTACAGCTTCATGGAAAAGCAGTACATTCTCGACGAAATCGCCCGGGTCGCAAAGCTCGATGGAGGCAAGCCACCCGGCTCCAATCGATTTCTGACCGAGACCGGCATCAAAACCACAGATTGGCATGGGAAGTATTGGGTCCGTTGGGGCGACGCGCTCATTGAAGCCGGGTTTGAACCCAATCAACGGACCGCTCGGTACGAGGATGAAGGAGTGATCGCAAAGTTAGTCGGCTTTATTCGCGAACTCGGACGCTATCCGGTCAAGGGCGAACTGGTGATGAAGTCCCGCAGCGACCAATCATTTCCCTCGACTGGGGCATTCCGTCGTCGCGGGGACAAATCCCAATTGCGCGCGAAAGTTGTGGACTACTGCCAGCGCCACGACGGCTTTGGCGATGTTATTCGTATTTGTGAAGCCGTAGCGGAACCCCAAAATGGAGACACCACCGAGCCAAGACGCAATGGGGATAGTGCGACGGTCCTGGGTGACGTTTATCTCATCAAATCAGGACGTTATTTCAAGATCGGCCATAGCAATGCCTCGGGACGACGGGAACGGGAAATTGCTCTCCAACTCCCGGACAAGGCTGGCATCGTCCACGTGATTAAGACGGATGATCCGAGGGGGATTGAGGAGTATTGGCACCGGCGCTTTGCGGAAAAGCGGAAGAATGGCGAATGGTTCGACCTCGACCGTGCTGAACTCGCCGCTTTCAAACGTCGCAAGACGATGTAGATATGGCCCGTACCAAACGCGCTCCGACCTTGGTTTTAGCGAGCCATTCGATAATGGCTTGGTTCATCGCTTTACTCGTCGTTGGCTCGGTGTTTTCGATGAACGCGCGAGCCTCTCAACGGGACGATTCCCTGTCGAAGCCGGATTTGTACGTCTTGACCGCACAAATCGACACCAAGGTGCTGGCCCGGGGCGAGACTCCAAATTCACGGGAAGCGAGATTATTGGCAAAGCTGGCCACCGATCGCTCAGGAGGTTTTTACGGGAAGATCCGAACCCGAGTGCTATTCGCAGAACAGGCCAGCCGTGAAAATATCTTGGGGGGATTCACCTGGCTCAAGACGAATATGAAGGATCAGGACGTGGCGCTAGTATTTATCGCAGGCCATGGCACATACGACGAGCGGCATCACCTCTACACCTATCATCCGGTCGGTGGGCCAATCAAAGGAATCGAATTCCGTCAGGCTTTTAATGGCATACCCGGCCGTAAGGTTCTATTACTTCAGACCTGCCACGCGAGTGGAGTACTGGAAACGCCCAAGGGTGAACTGCCGTTTCGAAAGACCATGGTGATTTGTGCCTGTGACGATGACGAAGAAGCAACGCGACTCATGGGCTACGTCATAGTGAATGGTTTCGCAAAAATGGCCGCCAGCTCCGACGGGATCGTTACAACGCAATCGCTCGCTCAGTGGATCGAATTGCGCGTTCCCCTCATCAGCAAGGGAAAGCAGCATGTGCAGATAAGCAGGCCACCGCTTTTCACTGATTTCCCACTCGCCTCGAAGGGTGAATTGGTCGATCCCAACATGACCGGCCGATTTTGATCCTTTCAGCGACAACTGGTGCGCGGCCTATCCCGGCCAGAACTCACCCGCCGATCAGATGATTTCCGTCTCAAGGTGCTTACGGGCTGCATCAAAGACCTTTTCCATTCGATCATGGCGTTTGATCTTACTTGCGACCGGAAAATAACTGCCGATGAGAAGACGAACCCGTTCCGTATCAATCGGTTTCTTTCGCGCTGAGGTCCATAGTCCAACGAGGTCGGCAATCAGAACATCGAAATCCAACGTCGAACCACGATTTGGGGAATCAAAAATGAAGGCCCGAAGATTCGGGTAAGTCTCAGGATTTTTGTTCAGGTAATATTTTCACTGCCGTCCCATAGCGGCTGATACGGCGGCGTAAGTGGTTGGAGAGGTGGGATCGGGCGGCTGATTTCTGTCCCGGTGCTTTCATGAATTTAGCCGCGGGGGCGCGTTTGGCGGGATCAGGCGGGGTGCTGTCCC
>DASXYY010000037.1:0-28568 GCA_036502225.1 Opitutaceae bacterium | reverse complement strand
AGGCCGACAGGTCCGCTTCCGGTTGCTTCCCACCCCGCCTCGCGGCGGCGCAGTTTCCTTCCGCTGCCGATATCCATGCCGATACCGGGGTCTGACTTTCACATCCTGAGTTCATGTATTTGATGACGCACTGGAGCGCATGGTCCCCATGCGCTGAGCGACGTCGCAACGGCCCAGACATCGCTCAACGAAGAATTTCAACCAGCAGTATCCATGAATTGATCATGACCCCGGCAAACGAAAGACAGACCGCCGGAACGATCCAATAGAGCCCACCCGGAAACCCAACGAGGATCGAAAGCTCGGACGGCGCGAATTTCGAACCAGGTGACGACCAGCCACACTCCGCCTCCGATCGCCATAATTTCGCCCGCGTAATGGCGAATCCCCTGGCCCGGAATCAGCGCGTGGAGAGAAACGATCAGGACCACGGGCACAGGGAGAAATGTCTCCCCTGCCCGGGCTGCCAAGCCCGGAATGGAGATGATCTTGGCCAGGTTGATCGTAAGCGTTCAGTTCCGACAGGGTGACAGCGGAAGCGAGAGGGTGTAATCTCGCTGGATGCGGTCAGGCAATGACGACGGCGGGAACAGTGGGGGTGGCGCGAGCAGCCTTCCAGGCCCGGGGCAACAGTTCGGCGATCCGTTTCATGGGGTGATCGGGCAGTCGGGCGATGATGTCGAGCAGGTAAGCCTCAGGATCGATGCCCTCTTGGCGGCAGTTTTCAATGAGAGTAAAGAGGCGGGCCAGGCGGGGGCCCGCGTTGGGATGGCCGATCTGGCCCCAGTTCTTGGCGCCGATCTTCAGCGGCCTGATGCTTTGCTCCGCCAAGTTATTGTCGATCCGCGCGCGCGGCTCGCTGAGGCAGCGCAGCAGCGAGGCGCGCTGGCCTTGCAGATAAACCAAGGCTTGGTGGAAGCGGGTTTTGGGTTCGGCCGTTTTCAACGCGGTCTCTGCGTCAGCGAAGAGCCGCTCGGCCAAAGGCCGGCTATGGGCGTTCCGCAGCTGTTGGCGGCGCTCGGTGCTGAGTTTAAAGTGACGGGCGAGCCGCTCGACCCGGAAGAGCTGATCGATGGCCCGCAGGTACGGTGCCGCAATCGCTTCTTTGGCGTCGACCGCTTTCACCAGGTAGCGTCGCGCATGACTAAAGCAGCCCAGGTGGGTAATGCGGCCGCCTTCCTGCCCGATGGCATCCAAGCCGCTCGCCCCGTCGGTCTGAAGCAGACCGCGGTAATTTTCCAAGAGTTTGGCCGGACTGGTCGGCGACTTGTGCAACTGGAAGTCGAACCAGATGGGGCCATCGGTCGCGCGGTACGCCCACAGCGTGGATTCCCGGACCGCGCCGGGGCGCGCGGGATCGACCAGGTCGATCGGCGTGGCGTCCAAGTGCAAGTAACCATGGGCCCAGACCTGGGCCTGCGCCGCCGTCACCAAGGGCGCCACGATCTGGTCGAGCTGTGCCATCAGCGAGACTTGGCAGACCCGGGGCAAGTCCACCCCCAAGCGGCCCAGCTGCTTTTCGAGCCGGTAATACGGAGCGTGCTCGCAAAAATGCATCGCCGCGATGTGCGCGACGTCGCTGGCATGCACGCGGGAGCCCGTCAGCACGTCCGCCGGCCACGCCGTATAGACCGGCGCGGTCTTCGCCGGGCTGGTAAAGACCGTCCGCTCGTAGCGCTTCACGTAGTAAACCGCCGGCCGGCGCGCCAACACTTCCAGCACCTCTACGAATCCGGGCTGCATGGGCCGCTGGGTGACCGGGCACATGAGCCCTCCGAGGTCCGGCGCAGGCAGTTGCACCACTTCACGCGGCAGCGCGGGATCCAGCGGCTTGGGGCCTTTCTTTTCTCCGGTCTTTTCGCTGGGAGCGTTCCGGTTTTTCGGTTCGCCGCCGGTCGGCTCCGCCGCGGCCTCCGGCACCAGCGCGCGAACCTGCCCGAGCAGTTCCTCCCAGCGCAGGTTGTTATCCGCCCCCTCGCCGCGGTTTTTCTCCGACTTTTGGCCGTACAACTGCCGCTCCAGATCCTGCACCTTCAGCTCCAACCAGCGGATTTGCCCTTGCTGCTCGGCCACTTTGGCCTGCAGTTCTTCGGTTTTCGGGCTGGGAGTGGTCGGCCACATGGAACCGATGCCGCCTGTTGACCGTTAATGGTTTATGCAATACTAATTGGTTAAAAATCAAGGATTTATGCTCCGATCGTGCCACTGCCGCCGGCGCCGAGCGCCGCGTAAATCGATCCCGCTCAGGAGCATCGCCAGTTCGGTCGGCGTCATCGTCACCACCGCCTCCCCGACCACCGGCCACCGATAGCGCCCGCTCGCCAGCCGCTTGGCACAGACCCACATTCCGTCCCGGTCCGCGAAGAAGATTTTCACCGTGTCCTTCCGCCGGTTGCAAAATACAAACGCTTCGCCGCCCGTCATCGGATCTCGGTTCAAGCTGTATTTAATAATGGCATACAAGCCGTTGAAGCCTTTAAGATCAGTCGCCCCGGTCGCTAGGCGCACTCCCGTCGCCGGTCCTACCGCGAACGCGACTGCAGGACCTCCCGCAAGCAGCGCCGCAGAGTGGCTTCGCCCAGACTGCGCGGCAACTCTACCTCCATTCCTTCCGGCCAGCGGATTTTGATCCCGGAGCTATCTGCCGCCGGTTCCGGCCGCAACTGCACCGCCGCAATCTCCGCCCGGCTGCGCCGCCGCTGCTTCGCTTTCCCCTCATTCGTTTCGTCCATCCACGCACTCTACCCATTCCCGTCCCGCCGGTCGTCACGCCGGAATTGAACGCTTACGGTTGATCGACAAGGCCACGAAAAGCAGGTCCATCAGTGCCGCCGCCGCGCCCGCGCTGGCGACGAAGAAATTATCCCAGCCGTCGAGGGTGAATGCGTCCACGCGATCGATTCAGCGAACTGAAAACCTCCCTCCTCCACCAAGCCTTCTCCGGCCAGCTTTGAGTCGTTGGGACGGCGACCAAAAACAACATGTCGAAATGACGTTTAATCGACACGTTTGATTGACGTGTCGATGCCATCGACATCAGTCTTCGGCGATGCCAGCCAAGCCGAAGCCTCCGCGCAAGAGGGGCTTATGGAAGGCGGATCAGCCGTTTAACACGCTGTCGGAGCTGCCGCCCGCCGGCGAGCTTGAGACCAAGGCAGTACTGAAGCGGTGCATCACGGCCCGGGCCGCGCTGGCCGAACTGAAGCGGGCGGCCGAACTGATCCCCAACCAGGGCGTGCTGATCAACACGCTGCCGCTGCTCGAGGCGCAGGCCAGTTCGGCGATCGAAAACATCGTCACCACCACGGACCGACTCTTTCAGTTCCGCGAGACGGGTTTGCAGGCGGATCCCGCCACCAAGGAAGCGCTCCGGTACAGCCATTCCCTGCTCGAGGGGTTTTACGATCTCGCCGCGCATCCGCTCAACACCCGCACCGCCAAGTTTGTGTGCAGCGAGATCAAGGGCACGCCGATGTCCGTCCGAAACGGACCCGGACGGCGCTGACCAGCGCCCAGACGGGCAAGGTTGTCTACACGCCGCCGGAAGGGGAAGACCGCCTGCGGGCGATGCTGGCGAACTGGGAGCGCTTCCTGCACGAGTCGACCGAGTTCGACCCCTTGATCCGGATGGCGGCGGCGCACTATCAGTTCGAGGCCATTCATCCTTTTACCGACGGCAACGGTCGCACCGGACGGGTGCTGAACACCTTGTTCCTGATCCAGGAAAACGTGCTTACCCTGCCGATCCTGTACCTCAGCCGTTACATCATCGCGCACAAGCCCGACTATTACCGCCTGCTGCTCGACGTCACCCGCACCGAGCGGTGGGAGCCGTGGCTGCTGTTTATCCTCGAAGGCGTGGAGGACACGGCGCGGTGGACCTGCGGCAAGATCGAGGCGATGCGCCTGCTGGAGGATGAAACCGTCGACTACGTGCGACGGGCGGCTCCCAAGATTTATAGCCGGGAGCTGGTCGAACTCCTCTTCGAACAGCCTTATTGCCGGATTCAGAATGTCACGGAGCGCGGGATCGCCGAACGTCAGACCGCCTCGGTCTATCTCAAGAAGCTGGTGGAGTTAGGCGTACTGGAGGAGCGGGTATCGGGCCGGGAAAAACTCTTCATCCACCCCAAGCTCATGCAAATGCTGACTCGGGACCGGAACGACACGGCGCCTTATCCGGCGCCGGTCAAAGGGCCGAAGCCTCCGCCAATCGGCCGCAAGGCGACTCGGGGTTGACCATGAACGAAGCCGAGACGCGCGCCGAGAACATCGACCCTGCCTTGCGCGCGTCCGGACGGGGCGTCGTCGAAGGCATCCGCGTCCGCCGGAAGTTTCCCATCACGCTTGGCCGGCTTGAGGGCGCGGGTCGACGCGGCAAGGCCCTGACGGCGGATTACGTGCTCGAATATCGGAACACCAAGCTCGCGATGGAGGAGGCCAAGGCGTGGGACGAGCCGACGACCGCCGGCCTGGCGCAGGCCAAGAACTACGCTGGCAAGAGGCGTCGTAGTACCGTCCATCCCGCCATCGACCGGCCCGAGGCTCTGGTGAACCACTACCCTCGGCCCCCATCGAGGCAGACATCGATTTGTTGTCGGCTGGGGCTGGCAGACGTTTTGGCACGGGCTTCTTCCAATCGCTATGAATGAGCTGGTTGGTTCAGCGGGATTGACCAGAAAGCGCGTCTAGCTCTTTCCGAGCGCTTTCATCCGCCGGGTTCAGCAAAAGCGACTCGCGGTAGGCAAGGATCGCCGCGTTGCTGTCCCCGGCCCGCTTCAAACTGTCCGCGTAGTCCTCATAGGCCTGCGAACTATCGGGAAAAAGCAGAACATTCATTTTATACGCTTCGCGCGATAGCGCGCCGAGCTTGGGGACACGGCTGAACTCCAGCCCCATGCGGGCGATTTCGGATTCTTTCAGGGAGTAATGGGCCGTGTCGTTCCGAAGTTCGCTGAGATGGCAGGCGGCATAATCCGGCCCGCTAAAGAACAGATCGTGCCCGTAAAGAAACCCGAGCGACGGCCGGTACTCCAGCGACTGGCCTTTGATGATGTTCGTCAGGTCGAAGTAGACGCCCATCGAACAGGCAACGTTGAGCAAAACGACAAAGCATTGTCGCGTGGCGAGGTCGCGGGCAAAGAGCGTCACGACGCCCGGAGCCGAGCCGGAATGCCAAAGGATTTTGCCACCGGAGGCGTCGTGCTGGATGAACCATCCCAATCCGTATGCGCTCCCCTGGGCGGCCCGGTTGTCTTGGCCGTTGGCCAGTTTTACAGGAGTGAAGGCCTCCTCCAGCGTTTCCGGTTTGAGCAGCACGCTGGAGTAGAGGGCCTGATCGTATTTGAGCAGATCGCCCGCGGAACAGATTACTCCGCCGCCACCCAAGAGACCGGAGGTATTGTAAGTCCACTCCCTTTTTTCCGGCAGCTTGTCCGCCTCCTGCAGCTTCATCTCGTAGTGATTGTTGTAAAGATAGTTAACCGTCCGATTGCCTTCCGCCTCCTGGGCGAGATCGGTCTGGACGTATGACTCGGTCATGCCGGCCGGCATGAGGATGTTCTTCCTGACGTATTCGGAGAACGGCAGGCCGCTCAATTGCTGCACCAGTACGGCCAAGAGCGAATAGCCGAGACTCGAATAGCTCCATTTTTCGCCCGGTCTCGGGTTCATTGGGTGGACCTTTTGACGGGCGATGACGGCCGGCAGAACGTCATCCAATCCGAAAATCCGGTTAGGATCGGCGGCGGTCAGGGAATCGAAAACCGCATCCGCGTCGGGAAGCCCTGAGGTGTGGGACAACAATTGTCGGAGGGTGATCTGGGAATACGGAAAGCTCTTCAGGTATTTGGCCAGAGGATCGTCGAGTCGCAATTTGCCCTGCTCCATGAGCTGCAGGACTGCGACAGCGGTGAAGGTTTTGGAGATGGAGGCCACCGGAAAGACGGTGTCGTCGGTCACCGGCCGCTTTTGCCCAATATCGGCGTATCCAAAATTCTTTCGCCAAAGGGTCCGTCCATTCTCCCCGACCAGCACGCTCCCATTGATTTGGCCGCAGGCGGCCGCCCCAGTGACGTACCGGATGAAGGTGGGGGCGGTGTCGTCGGCGTGCGACAGAGCGGTGGGCAGTGTCAAAGCGAGGGCAAGCAGCCAGGGCCAATTTCGTGTCATGCAAAGGGAAGGCGGTCCTGATGACGGAACCGATCCACCCCTGCTGATGTTACACAAAAATTACGAAGTGCCGCAGCGCCACCCAACCGGCCGAAGCAACGAAGCTTGCCGCACAGCCGCGAACGGGCCACGCGCGAAATTTCAGCAAAACGCGCCTTCGCGGGCTCCGCTCCTTTCGCATTAAGGGCTTCAAGAAATACCTGATTTTCTATCCGCCCACGCCAACAGGCATCCATGGGTTTCACGTCTATCATGGCGCGCGTGACCTGGAAGCGCTGTTTAAATAGAGGTAGTTTCAGCGCGCCCGGGCGACCGGCCCCCGGGCAATCAGCTTCAAATAAAACTCCTCGTGGCGCTGGGCAACGGCTTCCAGGCCGTAGCGCTGGCGCGCGAAGCCAGGGCCGGCCTCAGCCATGCGTTTCCGCAGGGCCGGGTCGACGAGCAACTTCGCCAGACAATCGGCCAGCCGGTCGACGTCGCCGGTGCGGACCAGAAAGCCGGTCTGCCCATCGACAAAGGCTTCGCGGTTGCCCCCGGTGTTGTATGCGACCACGGGAACGCCCATGGCCTGCGACTCAATGAGGATGCGGCTGAGGCCTTCGTGATGGTAAGTGGGGAAAGCCACCGCCGCGCTGGCGGCCAGCCAATCGCGCAAATTGGCCGCCGGCAGCTGGCCGAGGAATCGCACCCGGTCGGTGACTCCGAGCTCCGCGGCGCGGTCGCGCAATTCCTTTTCGAAGGGCGCTGAATCCACGCGGCCGGCGAACGCGATCTGGAAATTCAAGCCGCGCCGCTGGAGTTCCGCGGCCGCATTCACCAAATCCATCTGGCCTTTCGGCCGCACGATGCGGGCCGGCATAAGAATCACCGCGGTGTCGGCGGGCGCGTCCACGGGCGACGCCTGTCCGCGATCGAAGCACGCCAGATCGATCCCGTCGGACAGATTGACGAAACGGCTGGAAACATAGGCCGGAACGTCGATCCCGCTCACACCCGCCACGCCGTCGGCGAGCAGGGCATGCTTGCGGATCGAAAGGTTGTCGAAGCGGTCGTTGGCGAAATGATTCTGCAGCGCGACCGGGATTCCATATCGGTGTGCCTGGAGCAGGACCTCCTCGGCGTCGGCGCCGCCGAAGAAATGCAGGACGCAAAGGTCGAGGTGGCGTTGTTGAGCCAGCTGCACAAGGCATTCGCCCGCTCCTTTCACTTCGCCCGACCGCGGAGGCAATTTTCTCCGCAGCGTGTAGCGCCGCCCCATCGTCCGCCAAATCATCGGCTGATAGAGAATCGCATTGCGCAGGCGCTGCTTGAGGCCCGGCGCGGCTTCGTGATCCGAGGCCAGGGAACGCGCGCCGCCGTCCCGCAGGAACAGCGGCACCAGGCAGAGGCGCCCGCGGCCCACGGAAATTTCGCGGGGCACGTCGACGCCCGGCTGGCCAATATAAAGCCGCACCACGGTGGCCGCGCTGCGGGCCAGCAGGATTCCGTCGAGATCGTCCAGCAGCCGTTCGACGCCGCCGCCCGAGGTGTAGGCATGCGCAAAGCGGAGGATCGTGCGTCCGTCCAAAGGCCCGCCGGCCGGTTCGACTGGGTTCATGAGTGGCAGGACGCGGCGGTCATTCGCTCGCACGCTGCCAAGCAGCTACTTACGTGTCGACAACAACCAATCGAGAGATGCCCGAATCGAAGCCTTCCTGGTTTGCTCGCTCGCGCAATCCGGGCGTACATTTGCTTTTCCCGCTCGCCCAATGAAATCCGCAATCTTCCTCGCAGCATCGCTTTTTTCCGCCTGCGCGTCCTTGGGGGCAGCCGCACAATCAACTCCGCCCACCGACGCCGAAGTCGTTTTTAAAAACAGCGGCGCGAACGCCATTTTGCTCGAACTCTATTCCTCGGAGGGCTGCAGCTCTTGTCCGCCGGCTGAAGCGTGGATCAGCCGTCTCAAGGACTCACCAGGGCTGTGGCGGACGGTCTTTCCCGTCGTTTTTCACGTCGACTATTGGGACGGCCTGGGGTGGTCCGACCGCTTCGCTCAGCCCACCTACACGGACCGCCAGCGGACCTATGCGGCGCGACTCGGCCAGGAAAGCGTTTACACTCCGGAAGTCATCGCCAACGCCCGGGAATGGCGGGACTGGTATCAGGGCCGACGCAGCTCGGCCGTCACTCCCGCTGTGGCGGGTGGCGAATTGTCGCTTCAGCTTCAGGACGGAGGCAACTCCGTATCGGTGAAGTATTTTCCGTCCACGGCCGCTCTCGCGCGAAACTACACCGCCGAAGTGGCGCTTTTGGGGTCGAATATTCACTCGGATGTTAGAAGAGGAGAAAACGCAGGCCACCGGCTGTCGCACGATTTCGTCGTCCTAGGGTTTCGTTCGAAGCGCCTGACGAAAAAGGAAAGCTATGAAAGCGGCGCCATCACTCTCAAACCCACGACCAACGATGTTCCTTCCGCTGTCGTGGGGTGGATCAGCGCTCCCGATGGTAAAATCCTGCAGGTCGCGGGTGGCTGGCTGGCACTCCCCCCGACCTAGCAGGGGACATCGAGCCCGCATATTGCCAACTTGCCCGCGTCCAGGTAGGTTCGGGCCAATGGACGAAAAGCCCGCAGCCAATCATCAAACGGGCATCGCGTACTTTCAGAAGTTGGCCGACGGGGCGCCCATCATGATCTGGATGTCCGGCCAGGACATGGGATGCTTTTATTTCAACCGGGCGTGGCTGGATTTCGTGGGCCGGACCCTCGAGCAGGAGTCCGGGAATGGCTGGGCGGAGGGCGTTCATTCCGCCGACCTCGAGCGGTGCGTGAACCACTACATTGCCTGCTTTCAAAAGCGTGTGCCGTTTGCCATGACCTACCGCCTGAGGCATCACACCGGCGAACACCGATGGATCCTGGACCGGGGCGCACCTCATTTTGGCCCCTCCGGAGAGTTTCTTGGCTACAACGGAGGCTGCGCGGAACTGGCGGCCAGCGACGCTGTAATTCAGCACACCGCCCTGGGTGAGGGCCTGCAGAAAATCCGCGACTTTGGGCTGAGCGTGGCGGAAAATCAGACGCCGGCTGACGCCACATCCCTTCGCGTCGAACCGCTGGACTTGGTCGCACGCCGCTTGGCCGCTGCGCACGCGGCCGAAAGTCCGGAAATTAACCACGCAGCGAAAAACCTGAAGAAGCTCGCCCGCGACCTGTTGGTTTTCGGTCAAATCGAACGGGGCGCCTGTCTCACGGACAACCGTCCCGACGGGAACTAGCCGATCCGTCACACCTGGCATCCGAGCTCACCGACGCCGAGATGCTGGGCGCCGGTCCGAAGTCCGCCAAAAGACCTGTA
The DNA here is from genome assembly GCA_036502225.1 of Opitutaceae bacterium. Lineage (GTDB taxonomy): Bacteria > Verrucomicrobiota > Verrucomicrobiia > Opitutales > Opitutaceae > Palsa-1447. The sequence continues at coordinate 19,062 of DASXYY010000037.1, read as the reverse complement.
AGAAACGGCCCGCTGCGGCATCTAATCGTATTGAATGCATTCCCATCCCGACGTTGAACCCCTGTTCAAGTCGTGGATCGAGGAGCATGGCGGCATCATCCAGCGCATCGCCCGTTCGTTCGCGAAAAACGCGGCCGATGCGGAAGATCTGCGACAGGAGATGCTGCTTCAGCTTTGGGTGACGGCCCCGAAGTTCTCCCAGCAGTCCAAAGCCTCCACCTGGATCTATCGGATCTCCTTCAACACAGCGCTGATGTGGCACCGCGGGGCGAGCCGGCGCAACCGACGGATCGACTCGGAGTGCGACCTTTCGCAAATCCAGTCGGGCGGGATGGACCCCGCGGAGGGGGTCGCGCAAGGCGAACGGCTCGCGCAGCTTTATGATTCCATCCGGACGATGTCGAAGTCCGACCGCACGCTGGTGCTCATGATGCTCGACGATCTCTCCTACCGAGAGATCGCCGAGGTGACCGGTCTGACCGAGAACCAAGTCGGCGTCGGGCTGACACGCGCGCGAAAGCGACTCATGGAGATCATGAAAGGAGTGACCAATGAATTGGGATGACCTGACAACGCTTTGGCGCAAGCAGCCGCAATCACGCCTGGCTGATGCGCAATTCGATCGGCTCAAAATGAACTTTGCGAAAAAAAGCCGCAAGCTGGCTCGTGCGCTCTTTTGGCGCGACATTCGTGAATTGCTCGCAGCCGCGCTGCTGATGTTCCTATTCGTGAAAGACGCTCTTCACCGAGGGTCAGCCGGCTGGCCGATTTGGCTCGGAATCGCGCTGCTGGTTCCCGTAGCGGGGTTTTTCGTCAAAGAGCGGATTCGCGCCCACTACCGAAAGACGGCGCCGAACGCCTCCGTTTTGGAAAAGGTCGAAGCGGACCTCGCGGAATTGCGCCGTCAGCGCAGCCTCCTGCAAAACGTGGGAAAGTGGTATTTGGGGCCGATCTTCCTGAGCTGGCTCGTCGTCTTGGCGAGCACTCACTTTCATGGCCTAGGCGGCATTCTTCGGACACCCCTCCAAATGAGCGGATACGCCGCCGGAGGCGTGGCTCTTTTTTACTTCATCTGGAAACTAAACCGGCGCGCCGTTCGCCGGCAGATCGATCCCCGCATCTCGGAGCTCGAAACCTTGAAGATCGGGCTTCTCGCCGGAAATTCCGGTTGACCCAGGTCGCCGTCGGAAGGTGGAGCGTCGTACCGCATCGGCCAAGTCTCGCAAATCGGGACAAACCCTTTCTTTTCGAGAATTGGCCGGCTCATCGGCGCCGCGTCGACGATCGCGCAAATCCGCGGGCCGGTCCAGCGCGTACACTTTCCACTTGAAATTCCGCCCCAGCCGTGAGAAATGCGCGACCTGTTCCTCGATCATTTTGTCCTCCCGCCCGGGCGGGAGATCGGCGAATGTGACCGTGCCATCCGCATTTTCCCGGACCGGAGTTTGCCGTAGGAAATGCGGAAATGATTCAACGAGCACCCCGGGCAGCGACAGGCCTCGGGTTTCCCGGGCAAACGAACTGAATAGCTGGGCGTCAATCACGGATGCTTCGGAACGGCAGGAGGCGATGCCGACTGCAACCCGCCAGTCCGCAGACGGCAGCTAACCGGAGGGATAAGGAAACCGGGGTATTCAAAAGAGGCAGGAATACTGACTTTGCGCTTTGATCAACGCAAAAAACGACCGAGGCGTGAGCGTTTCCGGCGCACGAAAAAAGGGCTGCCCGTTTGGGCAGCCCTTTTGGCAAAGGATTGAATTGCGCGAGTCCGAATCAGGCCGTCCGGCGACGGCGGACGGACAGGCCGAGAGCGGCAAGACCGAGGCCGAGCATGGAGCAGGTGGACGCGATGTCCGGAGCGGCAGAGGAGGCGGTGCCGAAACCCGTCACCAGGCCGAAGGAATCGCCCTGAGGAACGGCATTCGTGTACCAGCGGCTCGTGATCGTGCCGCCATCGCCGTTCAAGGCGTCAAGGTACAAGTTCCCGTTGTTCTGCGAGTTGGTGACTTCCATGATCACCAGTAGGTTTCCGTTCGCCGGGTCGTAATTGTAGTTGGCGCCAGCCAAGGTCAGCGCCGAGCCGGTGGTAAAGGTTCCGCCCAACGAATAGTTGCCAAACAGCGTGTCACTGCCGCCATCGTCGGTGGCGGCATTCCCGGTCAGCGCGCCGATCGCCGTGTTGGTCGTGGCCAAAAAGATCGAGTAATCAGCGGTGTTGAGAGCTTCGGTGCCGAAGTGAAATTGGGTATTGTAAAAATTCAGCGAGTCGATCGTCAGCGGGCCCGAAAAGTCCGCGGCATTGTAGATCTGCTCGTAGAGAGCCGACGAATTTCCGAACGTGTTACCGAAAGGGAATTCGTTGCCACTGCCGGAGTCAGCAGTGCCGACGACGACGGTATTCGCATGAGCCACTGAGACCGCCAAGAGGGCGCCCGCGGCGAGTGAGGAAAGGATGAAGGACTTCATTAGGTGGATGGGTACGGGCTTTTAGCACGAACCATGCCCGCCAAGGAGTGGCTTGCATTAGGTTCTATCGGTCAACGATATATCTCTTTCCCGCCCCTTTGCAGCGATCGTGCTTTTTGCGGGGAGTGTAAGGCAAATCGACACATCTCTATGATTTTCCGTACTTTGCCAAGACCCCTGGAATCCGTATTCCCGCTCTGCTGGGAACCGGAACCGCGGCTGTAAATGAGGGCTCGATGAGGATAATTCCAGTGCTCGCTCACTTGTGAACAACCGCCCGCGAATCGTCTGCCACATGATGGCCACCGTCGATGGCCGCATTCAAACGGACCGCTGGAATCTGACGCCGGCGGCGGAAAAACAATACGAAGCCGTTCACGCGCTCCACCGGGCCGGTGCCTGGCTTTGCGGCCGCGAGACTTTCCAAGGCGACTTCATGGAGCAGAAAGGAAACGCGCGCTGGGGCGGAAAGGCACGCGTTCCCTCGGGCGATTTCATCGGCGCGTACCCGCCCGCCCCGGGTCGGCCGGTGTAAGCCATCGCCGTCGACGCCAGCGGCAAAATCAAATGGGACTCGAATCTAATGCGCGGCGATCGCTTGGTCGTTCTAACGAGCGCCCGGGCACCGGCCGGCTATTTGGCTGACCTGCGGGCCAAAAACATTTCCTACCTGCTGGGGAAAACAATGCAGATCGATTTCGCGAAGGTGCTGCCGTTGCTCCGCCGACATTTCGGCATCCGCAAACTGATGCTCGAAGGCGGCGGCGGAATAAACGGCGCTTTCCTGGCGGCCGGGCTGGTCGACGAAATCAGCCTGTTGGTCTGCCCCTTTGCCGACGGTTCGCGCGCCGAACCCACCCACTTCGACGTGCCCGCGGGCGAACTCAAGACCAAAGGAACGGCCCTACGGTTGACGGCCGTTCGTCGCCGGCCGGGGGACGTGCTGTGGCTGCGGTATACGGTTAGGCGGCGGTAGCGCGAAAATTGCTGCAGCCGGGGGCGCTGACCCCGGCACTTGATTAGCTGCGCCCTAGTGGATCAGCGTGTCGTCACGCCCAGCCGCAATTCCTGGTTGCCGGCGGTGTCGGTTTGGACCTCGACCAGCTCGTCGAAATGGCCGGTTCGACCCGCCACTCGAAAGACCACATGGATTTTGCCGTTGTCGCCGGGCGCGTAGCTCCAGCGACCCGGGGCGGCCGTCGTGCAGCGGCAGGACGAATCCAGTCCGGTGATACGCACCGGCTTGAGGCCGCCGTTGCGGAAGGCGAAATCCGCCTCGATGATTTCGTCGTGCGCCGAACCGGTCAGATCGGTTTGCGTGCGGCTCCAGACGAGACCGCCGGGGTCAGCGCCCCCGGCTGCAGCGAGCGCGAAACCGAACAGCAGTTCAAGGCACCGCATAGACTTCGAGCAAGGCGATGCCGGGTTCGTTGGACAAACCGCCGACTTCGGCGCTGTATTGGCCGGGCGGCAGGCTGACCAGCACCGCCGTATCGGCGCTTCCGCCCGACGGCCAGCCAAACGCGCCCACGGAATTGGCCGCCGCCGCCACGGTGGCATCGCCGCTCCAACCGGCCGTGCTCAAGAGCAGGACGCGCTGACCGCCCGTGAGATTCCAGAGCTGAAGCTGCGTGTCGGGAATGGCTCCGCTCACATTGAAGCCCGTCAAAGCGGGGCCCGAGGCGCGGATCAACACCGTGCGCGCCGCGCTTCCGGACAGACTCAGTCCGACCGCCGCGGTGGCGCCCGCGCCCACCGCCACGCGCGCCGATAGGTTGACCGGCTGGGGCGTGGTGGCCGTTCGAGACGCAGCGGGAACCGCGTCGTACATTTCGAGGAGCGCCACACCGGTGTCCCCGCTCGCCCCCGTAACCACCGCGCTGTAGCCGCCGGAGGGAAGGTTTTCCAGCAAGGCGGAGTCCGCGCTGGAGGCATTGGGCCACCCAAATGCCCCCACCGACGCGGCCGCTTGGGCAATGGCGGCGGAACCGCCCCATCCCCCATTGGCGCCCACCGCGGTCTGCGAAGGCACTTCCACCAGATTTAAATCGGGATCCGGCAAGGTGCCGGCGACGCCAAATGCGTTGAGCGCCGGCCCCGAGGCGCGGATCAGAATCGACTCATCGCCGCTGGCGCCCGGCCCGCCCAGATAAAAGCCCCCGATCAGAACGTCGGCGCCGGTGCCCACCTGGCCGCGGCACGACAGATTGACGAGCAAGGCCGGCGCCGCGGTCGTCGTCACGGACAGTGCGGCGCCCGAGCTCGTCGCGCTGCCCGTGGCGTTGCTCACGGTGCACACGTAGGTGCCGGCGTCCGCGGTCCCGACGGACGACAGTTCCAAGGTTGGACCCGTCGCGCCCGAAATGGCCGTGTCATTTTTGGACCATTGATCAGTCGCGCCGTAAGCCGCCGGACAGGAAAAGGCCGCGCTGGCACCCGCCGCCGCGGTGACGGCCAGGGGCTGGCCCGTGATTTGCGGCGCGGGCAGCGCATACGTCGGCCAGCCATTGGCGTCCCAGTAAAGGTCGTCGATGAAAAGGACGGTGGAATACGCGTTCTGGCTGTCCAGTTCGTGCCGGGCCAGGACCCACGCGCCGGCGTTATTGTAGATGCTCTCGCCGCCGGGTGCGATGTACCGGCCGCCACCCGAATCGAGGGTGGTTCCGCCCCCCGCGGTCAAGGCGACGCTATTTTGGTCATAGTACGGTCCGGTGATGGCGGACGCCCGCCCGTAAACGATGTGATAGGTGCTGGCGGCGCCGTCACAGCAGCTGCCCACGGAAGCGAAAAGATAGTAGTACCCTGCGTGATACACGATCTGGGAGCCCTCGATCCCGGCGGAATTCGACGCCAGGTTGGTCACCGTTCCCACCGGGTGAAGCGTGGCGGGATCCAGCGCGGTCAAAAAAATGCCGCCCCAGAACGACCCGTACGAAAGCCAGGGCGCGTCGGACGCGTCGGTCACGAAGCACGGATCGATCGCATTGAAATTCCCGCCCGGTTGCGACGTGATGATGGCGCCCTGATCCGTCCAGTCGCCCTGGGCGATCGTCGTCGCCGTCGCCAGCCCGATGGCGGACGTCTGCGAGCCAAAGGTGGAAAGGGCGTAAAAGCAGATCGCGCGGCCCTGGTAGTCGACGAGGCTCGGAGCCCAGGTCCACGCGGTATCGCCATTGTAGGCCTGCCACCAGGAAAGGCCGTTTCCCCAAATCGGAGTTCCGCCGGTCCAGGCATGGCCATCCGATGAATAGGCGGTGCCGATGCCGGCGCCCCAGGTGCGGCCGATCCACCACGTGCCATTTTCCCGCCAGAGGCTCGGGTCGTGGCTGTTGAGATCGCCCGACAGCGTCCAGACGGCCGCGTGCAGGCCGGCCGCCCCGATCAGACCGAGCGCGCCTTTCAGCAGAAGTGATTTCATGAGACTTATTCCTCCGGCCGAATCTCCGGCCATCCGTCCGCCGTCCAATGGATGGCTTCGATCAGGAGCTTGGAACGTCCGCCATCGCGCACATCGTATCCGTGCGCCACGACATAGTCCGCCCCACCCCAACTGACGACGCAGTTGTGTCCGACTCCATACCACCGTGAACTTCGGCCTTGCAGCACCGTGCCGCCGCCGCTCCGCAAATCGATGCCCGACCGACCGACATAGGGCCCCGCGATCTGTTCCGCCCGCCCGACGATAATCTTGTAGGTGCTGCGTGGGCCGCGGCAGCAGTAGTCGATGGAGGCGAAAAGATAGAAGCGCCCCGCACGCCGAAAAATGAACGGCGCTTCGATGGCATTGCCGCCGGCATCAACCGGTTCGCCCGCGGGAGCGGGCGGATTGACGGGGCCCACTGCCAGGCGGCTGGCCAGATCCACGAACTGCGTCAAGGGGCTGGCCGGCGTCCGCAGATCGGATTGCAAACGCGTCAGTTTCAAACCGCTCCAAAATGAGCCGAAGGCTAGATACGGCGTTTGACCGTCGAAGGCCAAATTGGGATCGATCGCGTTCCAATTCGTCCGACCGGGGATCGACTGCACGACCTTGCCTTCGTCCACCCATTTGAACCGCGGCGAATGAGGGTCGAGCGTCTCGTTGGTCGCGAGTCCGATCGCCGAGGTGTTCCGGCCAAACGCCGACACGGCGTAATAGAGATAAAACCGATCTCCGACGTGGTTGATATCCGGCGCCCAATAGTGGCCGTCGAATTTCGGCACCACGGCGTGGGTCCACTCGGGGCTGGCGGAAAACACCGGCGCCTCCCGAGTCCAGTGCTCGTGATCGGGGGAAGACCACACGACAATCCCCCGCCCCGTTCCAAACAGGTAAAAGCGCCCTTCGCTAACGATCAGCGACGGGTCGTGGATGGGGATTTGCGTTCCGAATGCCGGAACGGCCATCGCCAGGCCCAACCAGCAGGCCACCCATTTCACGACCCCTCCAATGCCAGGCGAAGCACCACGAGCGAATGGGCCGGCACCGGCACCGCTCCGCCATTCCCCACCGGCTCGGCCAGGGGCCGCGGTTCGACGTCGTGGGGATGGACAAAGTTATTTTCCGCGTTCGGACCGTCGCCCCGCAGCCCGATCGACGAAAGCAGCTGCAAATCCGGATGGCGATCGCTCCGGATCATCGCGGGAATGACCTGGTCGGTCGCGTTCACGATCTTGAGGATGAGCTGGTGGTGCCCGGTGTCGCGGGCCGCCGCCACGTAGAAGCGGCGCGCCTGGGAGGCCGTCAGATCCGAAAGATCGCAGGCCAGTTCCTCGTCGCCCCGATTGCGCGCGAACAACTCCTGCACGTAATAGTCCGGCGTTCGCACGACGCTCAGATTGTCGAACCAGATCAGGTCGGGTGTCCATTGCCAGGCGTCCTTCTGCGCCATGAGCGGAGCATAGGAGGCCATGCGAACGACATCGGAATTGTGCTCCAAGCCGGTCATGTAGGCCGCCTCCGCCAGGGCGCCTTGCAGCGTGTTGCGATTGAGGGGGCTCGCGATGGCCACGCTTTGCGCGGCGTATTCGCCCATGAATACACCCGGCCCCGACCGCGAGTAGTGATCGTAGCGGTGCGTCTGATCGAAGAACCAATCCGCGGCGGCATAGCAATGCTCGTCCATCAGGCCGGCGCCGAGGCCGGGCAGATTGGCCCACGCCGCTCGAAAGAGCGGACCGTCCGGCTGCGGGCCCGCGGCGGCCACCAGGGTGATCTCCGGATGGCGCTGCTTGAAGACCCGGGAAAATTGCTCGAAGCGGATGAAATAGTCCTGGCCCCACTGTTCGTTGCCCACGCCGAGAAAGCGCATGCCGAAGGGCGCGGGATGGCCCAACTCCGCGCGCCGGCGGCCCCAGGGGGTATCGGGGGCGCCATTCGCGAACTCGACCAAATCGAGCGCGTCCTGAACGTAATGGCTGATCTGATCCGGCGGGCAGAGCTCGCCGGAATTGAACTGGCAGGCCATGCCGCAGTTGACCACGGGCAGCGGCTGCGCGCCCAGGTCTTCGCAAAGCTGGAAGTATTCGTAAAAGCCGAGGCCGAAGGACTGAAAGTAGTCCGGGGTCGGCCGATGGAGGAACTCGTAGTTCCAACGGTCGACCAGGACCTTGCGGCGCTCCACGGGCCCGATCGTGTTCTTCCATTGGTAGCGGCGCGGAAGCACGCTGCCCTCGACGATGCAGCCGCCCGGAAAGCGCAGGAATCCGGGATGCAGATCGTCAAGCGCCTGCACGAGGTCGGCGCGCAATCCTCCGGGCCGTCCCTTCCAGGTGTGGGTCGGAAAGAGCGAGACAAAGTCGACGTCGACCACGCCCGGCCCCACCACCAGGAAGGCCAGCCACGCGTGCTCGTCGTCCTCGCTGGGCGCGAGCCGCGCGCCCAGCTTGCTCCAGTTCGCCGTCGCGTCCGACAAATGCGTTTCGGCCAGCACGCTGCCGTCGTGACTGTAGAGACGGACGATCAGGTCGGGATGCCCGGAACGCACCCGGACATACGAGGATAGGTCGTAGGTTTCCGTCGCGCGCAGTCCGATCCCGCGAAAACCGCCGTTCGCGAGACCGAGCGGCGCCTTGGCCGTCGACACGATTTCCGCATAATGCGGATTGGCCGCGTCAAACGGCTCGTCCGTGCGCACCGTCACGTCGCCTTGCGCCAGCGACGGATGGAGCTGGTTCCACCCCATCAGGGGATCGGGGAATTCGAAACCGCGGTTCTTGATCAGCTCGGCGTAAAGCCCGCCGTCGCCGCCGAAGTTGATGTCCTCGAAAAAGGCCCCCCACATGGTCGGACTGATGGCGCGGCCGGGCGCCGCATCGTGCACCAGCAGCCCAGCCCCGCGGGCGGAGAGAACGCCGATGGCGCAGCCCGCAAGGGCCAGCCATCGGCGGTGACGGAATAGACGCATTGCCGCCTTAGAAATAACGATACCGGATGCCGACGCCGTAGGTCTTGTCGTAGCTGCGGGTGTCGCGGGTGAACATCGGGAGATCGCCGAAATTATCGTGATACCAGTGGCCGAGGAGGTTCGTGGCGTCGATGGTGAATGCGAGATTCTTCGTCACCTGGTAGCTGGCCGAGAAGTCGAGGCGGTCGAGCGGCTGCACCCAGACGGTGGTCGGCTGAATGCCGGGCTGGTTGAAGCTGTCGATGTAGCGGTCGCGCCAATTGTAGGCCAGGCGCAGCGAAACCGGTCCGTACTCATAGATGCCGACCAGGTTGTAATTGCTGCGCGAGACCTGCGCCAGCGGCGTGTTGACCCCGGTCAGGGGATCCTGCGTGTGGCCGGTGATGTAGGTGTAGTTGGCCTGGATGCCGATGCCCTTGAGCGCGCCCGGCAGGAAGTCGAAGAACTTGGTGAACGTCGCCTCGGCGCCGCTCAGCTCGCCGTTGTGCGTGCTCTGCGGACGGGTCACGCTGTAGGAATTCCCGTTGATGATCTCCTCGTCGGCGTAGTTCTGGATGTACCCGTCGATCGTGCGGTAGAAGCCCGCGACCGTGAACTGGTCCGACTTGGACGGATAGTACTCCAGGGCGACGTCGTAGTTGGTCGAGGTGATCGGATCCAGGTTCGGATTGCCGCCCGAGCCCGAGCCCTGGATCGTCGGTCCCGGCGAAGTCAGGGACACCGCGGGATTGAGGGAAGCATAGTCCGGCCGGGTGACCGTCTTGCCAAAGGAGGCGCGCAGGAACAGGTCCGGCCGGATCTTGAGCCGGCCGTTCGCGCTCGGCAGCGCATCCCAGCGGGCCTTGGCGACCGTCGTTTTCTGATAGGCGCCGATGGTCGAACCATTGACCGCCTGCTGCTCAAAGCCGCCCAGGCTCGAATGGAGATCGGTGAAGCGCACGCCGAAATCGCCGTCGAGGGGCATGTCGCCCAAGCTCAACTTGTAGTTGGCCATGCCAAAGGTGGCGAAGTTCTGCTCCTCGTCGATGAAGGTCTGGGCGGGATCCGCCGCGGGCAGATTCAGCGGCTGGCCGGCGAGCTGGCGCAGGACGTTCAAGTCGGAGTTGTTCAGCAGGAAGTTGGAGTTCGCCGAGAGCCACTGGCGCACGTTGAGCTGCTGGTCGGAGACAAACAGGTTGGATTGCGACAGCTGCATCAGCCCGGGGATCGAGGAGGTGAGGGTCGCAAACGGCAGCGGATAGCTGCCCGGATTGGCCGAGTGGGAATCGACGAAGCGGTCGGCATAGCGGACGCCGAACTTGAGCGAATCGAGGAACGGGCTGGCCAGCCGGACGATCACATCGCTTTTCGCCGCGTACTCGACGCTATGATCGCGGTCCCATTGGTCGAAATACTGGCTCAGGTGATAGTTGCTCGCATTGGTGTAATCGATGCCGCTCAGCTGCACGTCGGTCGGCGAATTCAGGTTGTAGGTGACCGTCATGAGCGGCGTGATGATGATGGAGTCCATGATCGCGCCGCGGGTGTGGACGGTGCTCAGGTCGTAGCTGAATTCGCCGTCGACGGTGACCGAACCGAGATCGTAGTAGCCGCCGAACGCGCCCTGGTAGCCGTCCGTGCTGTCCTGGAACCCCTGTTTGCTGGCGATGGTGTTCGTGTTAAGCGCCTGCAGGCTCTCCACGAAGCGGGCGGGCGATCCCAGGTTGTCGAATTTTTCCGGCACGTTGTAGCCTTCAAAACCCGCGGGGAAGAGCGTCACGTCCTGGCGGGTGCCGCCGAAGCTCGGAATCGGGATGAAGAAATTGACGTCGTTGCGGTTCGCGTAGCGGGTGACCAGGTTGTCCCAATAAAGATTGAGCCCCTTGTCATTGCGCCACTGCAGATTCGCGGTCACGCCCTGGCGGTCGCGGGTGCCGGGGATGATCTGAAAACCGTAGTTGTCCGCATAATACCCTTGGTTGCCGCCCGAGTCGGCGGCCAGGTCGAATTGTTCGCCGTTGGCGCCGAAATGGACGTAATTGTCGGCGATCTGATCCTCGTATTGCTGATGCGAAGCCGACACGTCGATCAGGACGCCGAACTCGCTGTTGCCGACCTTCCAGCGGTCGCTGGCCAGGCCGCTGACGATCGAACTATCCTTTTGCGCCTGGCTGCTGTAATAGCCGCGGGCGGTCACGGCGAACGCGTCGCCGGCAAAGTCGAAGGGACGGTGCAGACGCACATCGATCAGGCCGGCCACGCCGCCCTCGATCATGTCCGGGCTCACCGATTTGTAGACATCCACCCCGGAGATCAATTCCGCCGGAATGTCCTGCAGCGCGACGCCCCGGCCCACGCCGGTGAAGACTTCATAGCCATTGACCGTCGTCTCGATGTTGGGCAGGCCGCGAATGACCACCCCGCTGAACTCACCGTCCGAGTAGGACACCTGGACGCCGGGAATGCGGGAGAGCGCGTCGACCACGGTGTTGTCGGGAAACTTGCCGACGTCCTGGGCGACGATCGAGTCGATCAGGTTGTTCGAGTCTTCCTTCAGCTGCTCCGCCGTGCTCAGGCTGGATCGAAGGGTGCTCACATTGTAGGTCGGCAGCACGATCGGTTGATCGGTGCTGGCCGAGTTCGGGCTCGCCGAAGTGTCTGCGGGAGCCGTGGTTTGTGCGAAAGCGCCGAGCGGAAGGGCCAGCGCCAATGCTGCGCCGCGAAGCGCGGCCGGGACCGGCAGCGATACGGAGAGGTTCATAGTTGGGGTGTTGTGGATTCCACCGGCCAAGGAAAAACAATAGCCGGGTTAATTGAACATGCGCAATCCGCGGCGCAAACCCGACACGCGCGTGTAACTTTTTTCTGGCCTCGCCGCGCCGGAAGTCGCACGTTTCCGGCCCCGAGTCATGGCTCACCCCACTCCACTGCTCACGGCGGCCGCGCCGGAGCCGCATTCCTCGGAAGATCTTTTCGCGCTGGTCTACGACGAGCTGCGCCGCCTGGCGGCGCGCCGCATCGGCCGTCCCGGCGCCGGCGCGACGCTGCAGGCGACCGCGCTCGTGCACGAGGCGTTTCTGCGGCTGCGCGGCACGGCCGGCGTCGCGTGGGAAAATCGAGCGCACTTTTTCGGGGCCGCCGCCCAGGCCATGCGCCGCATACTCATCGAGAACGCGCGGCGCAAGTCGGCGTGGAAGCGCGGCGGGCATCTCATCCAAGTGGACGTGGACACGATGGATCTGCCGGACCGTTCGCCGGATGAAAAGCTGCTGCTGATCCACGAAGCGCTGCAGCGGCTGGAAATCGAGGACCCGGACAAGGCCAACATCGTCGCGCTCAAATTCTTCGGGGGCTTGTGCAATCACGAGGTGGCCGCGTGCCTGGGAATCACCGAGCGCACCGTGGAGCGCAACTGGGCCTACGCCCGGGCCTGGCTCTTCGAGTGCATTCGGGAGATTCGCGGAACGCCCGCGGCTTCGTGAAGGCCTCCTCGCAACGCGAAGCCGACCTGTTTGCGGCCGCGCGCCAGTTGACGGCCGGGGGGAAGCGCGATGCCTTCCTCGCCCGCGCCTGCGGCGGGGATCCCGAGCTGCGCGCCCGCATCGAGGGCCTGCTGCGCACCGACGCCGATGCGGCCGATTTCTTCTCGTCCGGCCGCACGGCGCTGGGCGATCTCGCCATCCCCTCGGAATTCAAGCACGGACTGGACATCGAGGAAATCGCGCTCGGCTCGCGGCTCGGGCGCTACGTGATCCGGGAGAAGCTGGGCGAAGGCGGCTGGGGCACCGTCTACCTGGTGGAACAGGAGGAGCCGTTCCGCCGCCGCGTCGCCCTGAAGATCGTCCATCTCGATCTGGACAGCCAAACCGCGCGCGCCCGCTTCGAGGCGGAACGCCAGGCGCTCGCGATGATGGATCATCCGAACATCGCGCGCGTCTACGACGCCGGGGCGACGCCGCGCGGCACGCCTTACTTCGTGCTCGAATTGGTGCAGGGCACGCGGATCACCGACTACTGCGACCGGCATCGGCTGACGGTCGCGGAGCGGCTGGATCTATTCGTGCAGGTGTGCCACGCGATCCAGCACGCCCATCAGAAGGGCATCGTGCACGGCGACATCAAGCCGGGCAATATTCTCATCACCCTGCAGGACGGCCTGCCGGTGCCCAAGGTTATCGATTTCGGCGTGTCCCGCACCACCGAACGGCAGCTGCAGCAGGACGCCTTCGAGGACAGCATCGGGCCGCTCATCGGCACCCCCGCCTACATGAGCCCCGAGCAGGCGCAGGCCGGCAGCCTGACGCTCGATACCCGCAGCGACATCTACAGCCTGGGTGTATTGCTCTACGAACTACTGACGGGGGCGACGCCGTTCACGACCGAAGAGCTGCTCGCGGGCGGGCTGGAGGAGATGCGTTTTCTGCTGCGCGAGCAGACGCCGCAATCCCCCTCCCATCGCATGGCGGGCGCGCCGCCCGCGCGGCTCGCCGAACTTGCGGGCCTCCGCCGTTCGACGCCGCGGGCGCTGGTCGCCGCGCTGCGGGGCGATCTGGACGCGATCGCGCTGAAGTGCCTCGAAAAGGAGCCCCAGCGGCGCTACGAAACGGCCAACGCCCTCGGCATGGACGTGGTTTGCCATCAGCACGACGAGCGCGTGCTCGCCCACCCCGCGCACCGGCTCTACCGCTTGCGCAAGCTGGTTCGGCGCAACCGGTTTGTCTTCGCGGCGGGCGCGGCCGTCACCCTGGCCCTGGTCGCGGGGCTCACGACCTCCACCTGGCTGCTCTGGCGGGAACGCGAGGCGCGCCAGCGGGCGGTCGCGGCCGAACAGCGCGCGACGACGCTGCGCCAGCAGGCGGAGGAACGCGAACAGGTCACCCAGGCCCAGCTTCTCACCAACCAGGAGCGGTACGACGAAGCCGACCGGATTGTGGAGAAAATACAGCTCACGCAGCCGTCGGTCGAGGCCGCCGCCGTCCTTCGCACCCTCGGCGAGTGGCACGCCCTGCAGCGCCGCTGGCGGCCGGCGGCCGACCGTTTCCAGGAGCTGATCCAAGTCAACCAACTGGACACGATCGACCAGGCGACACTCGACTACCTCGAGGAGGCTCCGGTCCTGGTCGAACTCAACGATCGCACCGCCTACGAGCGGTTCCGGCATGACGCCATCACGCGTTTCGCCGGCCGGTCCGTGCAGTTCAGCGATCGCATTCTCAAGGCCAGTTTGCTTCTGCCCGCCGAGCGCGACGTGATCGACTCGCTGCCGGCGCTGGCGGAAGCCACCGAGGTTTACTTTCACCAGGCGGACGCGGCGGGCGACGCCTTTCAGGCCGCGTGGCGCGCCATGTCGCTCGCCGTCTGGCACTACCGGGCCCAGCACTATGCGGCGGCCATCGAATGGAGCCAGCGCTGCCTGAGTTGCGCCGAGCCCAACGCGCCGCGCACGGCGACCGCCCAGCTCATCCTGGCGCTGGCCGAGAACCGCCGGGGGAAAACCGCGGACGCCCAGCGGGAATTCGAGGCGGCGGATACGCTCATTCAGGAGAAGTGCCGGGGGCCGCTCGTGCGCGGCACTCCCGTCCAGGGATTCTGGTTCGACTGGGAATACGCGCTGCTGCTTCAGCGGGAAGCGCGCGGGCGGCCGTAGCCGAAGGGCTACTCCGAGCGCAGCGCGACCATCGGATCGATCCGCGCGGCGCGGCGGGCGGGCAGCCACGACGCCAGCATCGCCACCGCGACGACCATGAAGATGGCGGAGGAGAGCGCGCTCGGGTCCTTCGGACCCACGTCATAAAGCTGGACGGCGATCAGCTGGCCGAGCAGCAGAGAAACGATGGCACCGGCGGCCGCGCCCCAGAGGGCGATGATCAACCCTTCTCCGAGGATCAAGCCAAGGATTTGCTCGGCGCGCGCGCCCAGGGCAAGACGAACGCCAATTTCCCGGCGGCGCTGCACCACGCCAAAGGCGATGACCGAATAGATTCCGGAAATGGTGAGCAGCAGCGCAACGCCGGCGAAAAAGCCGATGAGAATCAGGGTGAACCTGCGGCCGGACTTCGCATGGTCGGTGACATCCTCCAAAGTTCGGACCGAAGCGACGGCGATGGAGCGGTCCTCCGCGTTCACCTCATCTTGGAGCGAGCGCTCGAGCTCCGCCGCCGTCGCGCTCCCGCGGACCACCCAGTACGAACGATAGCGCACCCACCTGACCGCCACCGGGTCCATTTGCGGCAACGGCACCCACACGTCGAACGTGGGAGCGTCCTCCAGCTTGCCCTGCTTCACATCGTTCACCACGCCGGCGATCGTCGCCGTGCGGTAGCCGACCAGCGTGTCCTGCAATTCGAGCTGATGTCCGACCGCGTCATGGCGGGGGAAGAACTTGTCCGCCAGCGACGCGCCCACAATCACGAGCAGCGGGCGGCTGGCGTCATCGCGCTCGGTGAAGAACCGCCCTTCCCGCAGGTGAATGCCCATCGCGTCGAAATACTCCGGCGAAATCAGACGGTAGTTCGCGGTCGGCAGGTCGTCGGGCCGGTCGGTCGGCTGGCCCGCGAGTTGAAAATTGATCGACGCCAGCCCTTCGGCGAGCGGCAGAAGCGAAGCTTCGCCGGCGCGATCGATGCCTGGCGCCGCGGCGAGCCGCGCATGGATATGCTGGTAGAGCGTCGTGAGCGACCGGCGGTCGGGATAGGTCGCCTCCGGCAAGGTCAGGCGCGCGGTCACGATCCGCGACGAATGCGAATCGAACCCGAGCTGCTCCTTGCCCACCGCCCAGAAACTGCGCAGGAAAAGCGCCGTGCCGACCAGCAGGGCAACGGTGAGCGCGACCTGCACGGAGGCCAGGCGCGCGCCCATCTTCCGCTGGCCGCCAATGGCTCCCCGGCCGCCCGTCGCCAGCGATTGCGAAACTCCGTGCCGCGAAATGAGCCAGAGCGGGCCCAGGGCCGGCAGCAGGCCAAACGCCGCAGTGGCCAAGGCGATGAAGGCGAACACGCTGCCGTCGAATTGAATGTCGTGACCGCGCGGCAGATCGGCCGGCACGAACGCCATCAGCGATCGGACCGCCCAGGCGGATAGCAGCAGGCCGGCGGCCCCGCCCGCCACTGCGAGCACGAGGCATTCGGTCAAAATCAGGCGCGCCAACTGAGTTCGACTGGCGCCGAGAGCGGCGCGCACGCCAAATTCCCGCTCGCGTCCGACCGCGCGAACCAGATGCAGGCCCGCGAGATTCGTGCTCGCGAGCAGAAGCAGCGCGGCAACCGAGCCGAACAACGTCAGCAGCATGGGCCGCGACCGGCGCACGACCCCCTCTGCAAACGCCGTAACCACGTAGTGGCCGCTTCCGCCATATTCCTGCGGATATTGGCGGCGCAGCGGTGCCAGCACCGATTGCATATCTTCGGCCGCCTGCGCGGGCGTCAGGCCCGGCGCCAGCCGGCCGATCACCCGCAGATAGTGCAGCGCCCCGTGCTGGAAGCGCGTCGGATCGGAATCGGCCTGCATCGGCAGACAGATATCGCCGTGAAAACTGTTCAGCGGCAGGACAAACCCGGAAGGCAGCACCCCGACGATTTGAAAGGAGTCGCCGTCGACCGAAACGGTCCGCCCCAGAATATCCGTCCGGCCGCCATAAGCGCGCTGCCAAAGCGAGGATCCGATGACAATCACTTTGGGCGCGCCCGGCCGATCGTCGCTCGGCACCAACAGGCGGCCGAGCTGCGGGCGCACGCCGAGCATTTCGAAAGCGCCCGCGGAAATCTTGATGCCTTGCGCGAGCTGCGCCTGTCCATTGTCGACGAAGTTGCTGTTGAAGTTGGAGATCGCCGCCAGCCCCTGGATCGAGCGGACCTGATCCCGGCACACGCAGTACTCCGCCACCGAAAATAGGCCCGCCTGGTTCGGCACCGCCGAGTCGATCATCACCAGGCGATCCGCCTGGGTGTAAGGATACGGGCGCAGGAGCACGGCATCGACCGCCGTGAATACGGTGGTCACGGATGCAATCCCGAGCGCAAGGATCAGCACCGTGATCAGCGCAAAACCGGGCGACTTGATCAGCGAACGAGCGGCGAATCGGAAATCGGGGAGCATCGGCGGGGGTCTATCTTTGCAAGGGACGTGCCATCGCAGTGTTATTTGTAAGAACTTGCGGTTGAAGGCCTACCAATAGTGACTCGTT
The DNA here is from genome assembly GCA_036502225.1 of Opitutaceae bacterium. GTDB lineage: Bacteria > Verrucomicrobiota > Verrucomicrobiia > Opitutales > Opitutaceae > Palsa-1447. The sequence continues at coordinate 2,049 of DASXYY010000037.1, read as the reverse complement.
TTCAAAGCGATAGGCCCGCACCACAAATGGGAATCGACGGTCCCAAAACTGGGACGTCACCATTTGACTTGCGAGAAAGCTGTAGCCCGAGGATGCAATAGAATGGGACACGCGTCCAACGGCGCTTGCTGTAGCCGGGGGCACTGACCCCGGCCGTTCCCCTGGCGACATCGCAAGTTTTCGGCCCTCCTTCGCCGGTGGCTACGGCGGGCTGGCTTCCCACTGGGAAGCCAGGACCATGGGCTCCACCCGCAGCATTGATCGGGCTTGGCACACGTTTGCCGGGCAAGTTGGATGTACCCTTTCCCCTCGATGAGGCACCCAGGAATTTCCCGCCCAACCGCCCGATAGACGATGGCCCCACCCACCGACTCTCCCATCGTCGTCATTGGCGCCGGTCCGGCCGGACTCACCGCCGGCTACCTGCTCGCCCAGCGCGGGCTGCCCGTCGTCGTCCTGGAGAGCGATCCGGACTATGTCGGCGGCATTTCGCGCACCGCGACCTACAAAGGCTACCATTTCGACATCGGAGGGCATCGGTTCTTCTCCAAGTCGGCCCAGATCGAAAACCTGTGGAGCGAGATCCTTCCCGCTGACCTGCTCGAACGGCCCCGCTCCTCCCGCATCTACTACCAGGGCAAATTCTATTCGTATCCGCTAAAGGCGGGCGAAGCGCTCCGCAACCTCGGAGCGATCCAGGCCGGGCGGTGCCTGCTATCCTACCTGAAGCGCCGGCTGTTCCCCATCCGGCGGCCGAAGAACCTCGAGGAGTGGGTCAGCAACCAGTTCGGCCGGCGCCTCTACGAAATCTTCTTCCAGACCTACACGGAAAAGGTCTGGGGCATGAAATGCACCGAGATCTCCGCGGACTGGGCGGCGCAGCGGATCAAGGGCCTTTCCCTGTCCAAGGCGATCCTCGACGCGTGCGGGCTCAAGCGCTGGGTGGGCCAGGAAGGCTCCATCAAAACCCTCATTCATTCGTTTCGGTATCCCCGCCTCGGGCCGGGCATGCTCTGGAACGCCGCGGCGGAAAAGATGCAGGCGATGGGCGGCCGCCTGGAAATGGGTGTGACGATGGAGCGCTGCCGTTTCGACGCGGCCAGCCGGACCTGGACGGTCGACGTCGTGGGAGCCGACGGCCGTCGCCGCAGCCTGCCGGCCCGCCACGTGATTTCGAGCGCTCCCCTGCGCGACCTGGTGCTCGGGCTGGACCCCGCCGCATCGCCGGCGGCGCGGGCCGCGGCCTCCGCGCTCAAGTACCGCGACTTCCTCACGGTCGCCGTGATCCTGCGCGATCGCGGCCGGATGCACGACAACTGGATCTACATCCACGATCCCGGTGTACGCGTGGGACGGATACAAAACTTCAAGTCGTGGTCGCCCGAAATGGTGCCCCACCCCGAAACGGCCTGCTATGGGCTGGAGTACTTCTGTTTCGAGGGCGACAACCTCTGGACTTCGCCGGACGAGCAGCTCAAGGCCCTCGCGGTCGACGAACTGGTGAAGCTGGGCCTGGCCGACCGGGTCGACGTCCTGGACGGCTGCGTGGTGCGGCAGCGCAAGGCGTACCCCGTCTACGACGATCGCTACAAGGCCAACGTCCAAATCATCAAGCAGGAGCTCAAGACCCGTTTCCCCGGCCTGCACGCGATCGGCCGCAACGGCATGCACCAGTACAACAACCAGGACCATTCGATGATGACCGCCTGCCTCTGCGTGGAAAACATCGCCCACGGCGACGAGCGCTTCGATCTTTGGAAAGTCAACGAAGACGCCGAATACCACGAAGACGCCGGCACTTCGAATCAGGGGGCCTCGGGGCTGCGCTCGGTGCCCACCGCCGCGAAACCATAGCGGGTGGAGCGCGTGGTCCCCACGCGCTTCGGTGTAGCTGTAGCCGGGGGCGCCGACCCATAGGCATTAACCTAAGCTTGCGCTGCCTATTGCAGGCTGGCATCGATAGGCGATGCAATCCAGCGAAGGAATGGAGGCGTGGCAGGTGTTGTCGCGGTTTCTGCCGGAAGGCTGGCAGGAGCAGGCGAAGAGTTG